>CAYXSU010000002.1:28281-174048 GCA_964467805.1 uncultured Microbacteriaceae bacterium | reverse complement strand
GGGTCAACACGGTGAAGGGCTCAGCAGAATCCTGGGTAAAGAAGGTGTGAAGGTCTGCTCTGGCTGCGACTGCGGTGGCAACAGCCTCGTGGACGCGTGATGCATGCAGGGCGCTCGCGGTGATGACCATCAAGGATTCGTTCGGGCGACTCAGAGCGTGATCGATCACGTGCTGAACGGCAAGCGCAACCTCGTTATCGACACTCTCGACGATCCCTGTCGAAGCATCGGGGAGGCCGTGGCCGTCCTCGACGACGTCGAGGACCACCGAGGGGTGGCCCAAGAAACTTCCGGCCCAGGGCATGCCCTCCTGCTGGCCAGAGTAGAACGACCGATTGACCAGGGCGGCAAGATCGTCGCCACTGGGTCGATAGCTCTTGGTCAGTGAGAGCGAGGGAACCAAACCATCGAGGTCTGCCATGAGTGAGTTCTCGTGCCACACATCCAAGTCACGCTCTGGCGGGTTGCGATCGAAGCGGAGCCCAACCTCGAAGGGCGTGGGGGCTTGGGTGACAGGGTCACCCATTGCCACCACCTGCGGGGCCCGGCGCAGGGCGCCGACCACTTCGGAGGTTCGAAGGGACCCGGCGTCAACGACAAACACAGCGTCAAAGCGCAGGGTGTCTGGCAAGTGGTGCACGTCATAGGGGCTCGCTAGCCACACTGGTGAGAGTGCTTTGGCGAGGTGTGGTGCCAGAGAGGTGACGCTATGAACACTCGCGGTCTGGTTCTTCAGAATCTTCTTGAGGGCTGAAGCCTCTTCCGGCCAATCCATCAGGCCCAGACTCCACCGTTCCGCCAGCTGCCATGCCACGCGCTGGGCGTTACCAGCAGTGTGTGCTTCATCAACCAGCCGGAAGTCGGCTTCCAAGCGCTCGAGCACTGCGGTGTCTGAACCCAGCAACGCATCTTCCCTCGTGAGGATGGTCTCTAGGGCGCCTCGCCACCACGCCAACTCAAGTTCCGCCGCTACCTGCTCTCCGCCAACGTGGCGGGTGGCGAGGTCATCAAAGAGGGGTTGGAGGTGCCAGTTTGCTAAGTGATCGACAATCTCTTGGCGTTGCTCGAGGCCTTGGAGAATCTCGGATTCTTCCGCAAGCTTCCCGAGCAACTCATGGAGTTCCGCAATCGGCATATCGGCTAAGCGTGTTCCAGGACCGCCGGTGCCTAGCACCCGGTCGAGTTCAGCCAAGTCCTGTTCCACCTGCTGGTAGGCGACGTGTGCGTCGCCTAACCCACCGGGGAGAGTGGGTGGGTGACCGGTGTCGACAAAGCGGTTCCAAATCTCGCGCTGCTGCTGGATCTTGACCAACGAATCGTGCAGGTCTCCAACATGAACACCGGGGCGCACATACTCTTTGGCGAGTGCGATCAAACGTCGGCGTTGCAGGGTGGGCACTTCACGGGACATCTCTTTGGGTCCAGTGGCCTTGATCAGCTCGGTAACGGGCCGATCAAAAACGCTCTGCTGGAATCGATCAAGGCTGTCACGCATGTCGACAAGCAAGTGAACAAAGATTCCCATTTGGCCAACGGTCGTGGCTTGAGGCAGAGGAGTTTGCGCGAGAACCGCCTGCATGCGCTCTCTGAGGCGAGGTAGTGCGTCGCCGTGAAGGCGACGGGCGCGCTCTTGGGACTTCTGGGCGTCCTCAAGGTTGGCAAAGCTCACGCCATACCAGGGTGTGTCACCTGGTCCGTATTTGAATTCACCCAGCTCCGCGGCACGGGCCAAGAGCTCGGCGGCTTGGCCAAGCCCTCCCGCGAGTGCCACGAGCGACTCTTCGTCTAGGCGTGCAGTGGTCTCTGGCGGTTGGGGCAAAAGGGAGAGCTTTCCCAGGCGGGTGAAGCACTCCATCGCGCTCACCCCTAACTGCTCGTCCTTCTTCGTCAAGGCTTCGCGATAGAGAAGGATGACTTTCCGCAAGCGCTCAAGCGCCGCATCAACATCAGCGAGCTTTGGCTTCTTTGTTTTCTCGTTACGACCAATCGCCTTGATCAAATCGGTACCCGGTGCCTCAACACTGGCTGCCATGCCGCCAAGGCCTGCTTCGGCAAGACGAGCCTTTATCTCCTGCAACGTCACCGGACGAGGAGAAACAACGAGAGCGCGCTTGTTCGCCGCAACCAGAGCACCCAGTGCATTGACAAGGGTTTGTGTTCCACCCGCCCCTGGGGTCACTCGGACCACCAGAGAGTTACCGCCAACGATGTTGGCGACAATGGCGTCCTGTTCGGGGTCTGATTCAACGACGAACCGATCAGCTTCCGCTGCGCGGTGGTCAGGGTCAGTCAACTCAACCGGAACCCGGCTCGCCCGCAGGGTTTCTCTCGCGTGAGAGTTACCACCGAGCGCATCAAGAATCGGGTGATCCAGGTCTTTGGCGTCATCCAGCAGCGCCTGCGACACATCCCCAAAGCTTGAAATCACCAGGCGTGCCGAGACAGCAACATCACCGCGGTGAGCGGTGAGGTCACGCAGACGATCCAGCGCTGGGTTTGGCTTAAACGCTCCCCCGTCATCGGTGAGTGCGACAAACGCTGCTGCGTCCAAAGTCACCTGTAATTGCTCGGCAAAGGCACGCTGAAGCCCCGGGTTCAAGCGAACGCGAGCGCGCTTGAGGGTGATTTCAATATCTTGGCCCCGGCGACGCAGTCGCACGGGGCGCATCAACAGTGGCCCTGCGTAATCAACACCCTCGTGCTGCCACTCGACAAGTCCAATACCGAGTGCGATGGTGTCGAGGCCTCTGGTGTGGTGAAGTTCAAGCGCGTGGTCCACAAGCCGCAGGGCGGCTTTGTGGGCTGGGCGCCTGGCGACATCGTCGCGGATTAGGTTGCCCAACAACGTAGGCGAACCTGCCAAAAAGCGGGCAAGGCCGCCCGGGTGGCCGCGGGAGAGGTCAATCCGGTTCTCGCTGCGGTCTTGGAAGTGAATCAGTGGGCTCTTGCCACCAAGTTCTGAGATCTCCTGGCGCCAGGTTTCCCATGCTTCAGCGGCCTGATTCACAGGCGTTGCCCCAGAGTCCCCCACGCTCACCTGGTGAGCCAAATCTCCCGACCACCACGGAGTGGTGTCGAGGGAATGTCCCACCGGGGTGGGAGCGTCATAATTGTCGGCACGCCACACCCCCCAAACTTACGATTGAGGCTCTAATTCGGGCTTTATCCCACGCCGAGGGCCTTAGAACGCTATTTCAGGCAGTGAAGGGGTCAGCGGCACCATTCGAACACGGTGCCCCTGGAGGGACTCGAACCCCCAACCTTTTCCTTAGGACGGAACCGCTCTTCCATTGAGCTACAGAGGCGTGGGAAATAAGTCTAGCGATGGCTCGTTGTCGCACCACCTGACTAGGGTTTGTGGGGTGAAGATTTATCTGGCCACCATCGGCTCCCGGGGAGACAACGAACCCTTTAGGGCGCTAGCGCGGGAGGCGGCTGCCGCAGGCCACGACGTCTTCTTTGCTCACACCGCGGATCTGCCCGCCGACCCCAACGAGGCATACATCACCCTCCCGCTGCCAGGCTCGTTCGAGGCGCTAATCGCGGACCAGGGCGTGTCGATTACGCGGGCAGTGTTGAACTACCGCACAACGATGAAGCCGATGCTAGAGGCCGCGTATCAGGCGGTGGTAGAGCAGATTCAGGAGATCTCACCAGATGTGGTGGTCTATCACCCGAAGCTCGTGACCGCGCCGGCCGCAGCACACGCTGTGGGCGCCATCGCAGTGATCGTCGAACTTTTCCCCACCCTTACGCCAACAACTGAGTTCCCCGCCCTCGGGCTTCCCCACGGGCTCCCCGGTTTCCTCAACCGTGGAAGCTTCGGACTGCTTCAGTTGGCACTTGCTTCGGCTTCAGCGCCAGCCAAGAAGGTCGCCAAGGAACTTGGCGTGCTTCGACATGAGCCAGACCTCACGCTGTGCCCCGTGAGCGAAGCGCTCGTGCCACAGCCGGCGGACTGGCCGTCTCACGCGCTGGTCACAGGGCAATGGTCATCGCCGACGGTCGGATCAATCGACGCCGAGCTTCAGGAATTCCTTGCCAGTGGTCCCATCGTCTATGCGGGTTTTGGCTCGATGAAAGATACCCGCGGCGCTAAGCGAGCCGCGGTGATTGTCGAGGCTGCCAGGCTTCTTGGATTCAAGACTCTGCTGGTCACCGGCTGGGGAGGGCTTGAACCCTCCAGCGACCACGTCGATGCCCCAGACGTCATGGTGCGAAGTGCAGTGCCCCACTCTGAGGTGTTGCCGCAGGTAGCGGTCGCTCTTCACCACGGTGGTGCTGGCACCACTCACGCCATGGTGCGCGCGGGAATACCGAGTGTCATCATGCCCTTCGTTGCGGACCAGCCGTGGTGGGCAGCGCGGCTGAAAGCCTTGGGCCTTGGCCCTGGGGCCGTATCAAAGTCGCTCACTAGCCCCAACACCGTGAAGCGCGCGATGGTGCGAGCAATCGAGTGTGGTGATGCGGTGCGGAAGGCGGCCGAGTTCATGGCACTAGAAGATGGGCTCGGGCGGGCGCTGGCGATCATTGAAGACGCCGAAGCCGGCGTGCAGGATCTGCGACCTGCTACCTAGGCAGCTTGGGCCAGATACTCTTCCCAGTGCGGCTGAGGACGCTCGATACCGCGGACCAGCCAAGCGGTACCAAAGGGTGTCTTCGGAGCGTTCAGCAGACGCCACCCCATTTCTTGGGGGGTGCGGTCGCCCTTGATGTTGTTGCACTTCAAGCAACAAGCCACCAGGTTCTCCCACTCATCACGCCCACCGCGTGAGCGCGGGATGACGTGATCAATAGTGCTGGCGGATCCATCACAGTACGCGCAGCGGTGGCCGTCTCGACGAAGGACACCGCGCCTGGAGACCGGAACATGACGGTTGTGGGGCATCTTCACGTAGCGGGTCAAAACAATTACAGAGGGTCTCTCCCACGAGCCATCGGCACTGCGCACCGGATTGCGCTGATCGCTCTCGACAATGACTGCTCTGCCATTCATCACAAGCACCAGTGCTCGACGGAACGACACAACAGAGAGCGGCTCATAGCCGGCATTGAGTACGAGGGTTCGCATACTTACCTCCTGGGTGGCACTCGCCTGGAGGGCGAGTTCTGACCTGGTCATGCGAGACCCCCGAAACCCCTGTTAACACAAACGACACCATCGAAAATCGATGGTGTCGTGACGGGGCCTTGGCGCAGACAACTGACGCAGGGCCGGTGACTACCCAGTATCCGAAAGTGAGCGCGAGTATCTCTGGGAGAGATACTGACTCGCTTGGACATTGGTTTACCCCCGCTCGTTGCGACTCGCAGTGGCCTAAGGCTAACCCGGGGACCTGAGCGCCACCGGCTATGAAACGCCGGAGTGTGGTGCTTAGGCTGCGAGATACAGGTGGTGGGCGATATCTGCTGACACGACCACAGCGCCCTCCATGGCGGCCGATTCCACGCGGTAGCCACCCGCATCCCTGCTCACGGTGACCCTGGCTCCTGGCATCAAACCGGCGTTCTTGAACTTCTTGAGAAGGTCCGGGTCAAACTGTGCTGGTTCACCGATGCGACGGAGGATTCCAGAGGTGGTCTGGTCGGTGAGTGCGTCGGTGACCCGAATCACACCGGCCAAGAAGTCTTCAGCCTTGGGCCCACCGATTTCCTGCATGGCAGGAATCGGATTGCCATAGGGCGACTCAGTAGGCTCGCCCAACATGGCGATCAAACGCCGCTCCACGTTTTCACTCATTACGTGTTCCCAGCGGCACGCCTCTTCGTGGACGAGCGACCAGTCCAACCCAATGACGTCTGCCAACAACCGCTCCGCAAGACGGTGTTTCCTGGTCACTTGGATTGCCTTCGTGCGGCCCTTCTTTGTGAGCGCCAGTTGGCGGTCAGCTTCCACCACCACAAGTCCGTCACGCTCCATACGCGCGACGGTCTGCGAGACCGTTGGTCCTGAGTGCCCGAGACGCTCCGAGATGCGTGCCCTAAACGGTGGGATGCCCTCTTCCTCAAGATCAATGATGGTGCGCAGATACATCTCCGTTGTATCGACGAGATCAGTCATGATGGTGGGTCTCCGTGAACCAGATGGCGATGAGGTAAGGCTTAGCTTACTCGCAGGACTCCAGCAGGGGGCGCTCGTGGGAGCGCCTAGGATTTTGGTATGACGGACATTACGATTCCCGCCGAACTGCTTCCCACAGATGGCCGTTTTGGCTCGGGTCCCTCCAAGGTTCGTCGCAGCCAAATCGATCACCTGGTTGCCAACCAGGCGATTCTTGGCACCTCACACCGCCAAGCCCCGGTCAAGGATCTAGTCGCTCGCGTTCAGGGGCATCTTCACAAACTCTTTCGCCTTCCGGATGGATATGAGGTCGTTCTCGGGAATGGTGGCTCGACTGCGTTTTGGGATGTAGCAGCAGCGAGTCTTGCCAGGAACAAAAGTGCTCACCTGAGCTTCGGCGAATTTGGCCAGAAATGTGTTGCCGCGCACACCACTCCGTGGTTGAGCACCCCCCACGTCGTGAAGTCAGAACCTGGCACGAGGGCCGCCTTCGAAGCCATCGTGGATGCTGATGTTTATGCGTGGCCGCACAACGAAACCTCAACAGGCGTGAGCGCTCCCGTCACCCGCGTGCCGGGAGCCGCATCCGAGGCGCTCATGGTGGTGGATGCGACGAGTGCTGCCGGTGGCATTGATTTTGACGCCCGGGAAATGGATGTTTACTACTTTGCTCCTCAAAAGAATTTCGCGAGTGACGGGGGGCTCTGGTTTGCGCTGATGTCACCGGCAGCGATTGCCCGAGCAGAAGAGATTGCCGCGACCGATCGCTACATCCCTGAGTTTCTGAGCCTGAAGACAGCGATTGATAACTCTCGCCTGCACCAAACACTCAATACCCCAGCGCTGTCGACCCTACTACTCATGGAGGCACAGCTTGAATGGATGATGGAGCGTGGCGGTCTTGCCGCAGCATCCGCTCACACCGCACACAGCTCCGGTTTGCTCTATGCCTGGGCCGAGGCTCGCAGTGACGTCACGCCGTTTGTTGCCAACCCCGAACACCGTTCGCCAGTTGTGGCAACACTCGATCTTGATGACGCTATCGATGCCACTGCCGTGACATCCATTTTGCGCGCCAATGGAATTGTCGACACCGAGCCTTACCGAAAGCTTGGCCGCAACCAGATTCGCGTGGCGACCTTCGTCGGTGTTGATCACACCGATGTCGAGAAGCTCATCGCGAGCCTCGACTACGTGCTCGAGCGGCTCTAGGGATCTAGAGGATCAGCCTCGTCGAATTCGACGTGGTCGAACACATCCGTGGGTTCCTCTGGGATCTCGAGCGGTGCTGGATCTAGCTCGATATCGAGCTGGTCGATGTCGATTCCATCGACGTCATCGTCGAAGTCGTCATCGTCATCATCGTCATCATCCGCCGACGCCCCTGCCGCTTCAGTGACCTCCTTCTCGTGGAGGAGATACTCTTCCATCCGATCGGCCCAGGGCACCCACTCGGGCGCAACCAGAGCTTTATCTCCGGGTAGCAATTGAAGCTCCAAAACACTGGGGGCAATGCCCTCAACGTCGCTGAGGTTGATTGTCCAAAACCACCCGGGATAACCGCGCTCGGCGGAGGCAAAAGTCACCGTGGCAATTCCTTCGCCTCGGATTACCGCCGGCGGAATTCGATAGGTGTGAGCCTGCGTGATTTCCAAGAGCGCAGCTGTTGCCAAGGCAATCAGGTCGCTCTCAGCGTGCCCCTGAAACTTTGACGGCTTAGTCGTGGTGGCTTTGGCTTTAGACATCAAACTCGTCAGCCACTCTGCGCAGCAGAGCGGCAATCTTCCGGGAGTGGTCCTCATCGGGGTAGCGGCCACGACGCAAGTCACCACTTGTGCGATCCAAAAGCTTCAAGAGATCTTCAACAATCACGGCCATGTCGTCGGCACCCTTGCGGCCGACGCGAGTGGTGGGCTGCTCGAGAATCCGAACGCTCAGCGCCTGGGCGCCACGCTTGCCCTCGGCCACACCGAATTCGACCTTGGCCCCGGCGCGCACAACAGCACCTTCGGGAAGAGCGGAGGCGTGCAGAAAAACTTCCTCGCCATCATCGGTGTGGATGAAGCCGAAGCCTTTTTCCGTGTCGTAGAACTTGACCTTGCCGGTGGGCATGGACTCGCCTTTCTCTGGGGCTTCGCACAGTTGTGCCGTACCAGAAGGATACCTTCTCCCGAGTCCCGATATCCTGGAGGGATGTCAGAGAGCGAAGTTCCACCGCCCAGCCGCCTCGAGCGCGTCCTCGCCGCCATCATCGGCGCGGTGATTGCACTCAGCGTCATGGCTTTTTTTGCCATCATCATTGGAACCTGGAGTGGGATGCAGAGCGCTGATTTTTCCGCCGGTCTCTGGCCAAGTGTGACCCTGATGCCGTTGTTTGGCCTTCCCGTTGGGTTCATTCTCATCATTGCCCTGCTCATTGTGTCCACCAGACGTCGTCGGGGCGCGGGTGACCATGGCTCTGCCGAGTAAAGAGACCCTTCGACTCATTCAGTGGTTGGCCAGCCGGACCGAAGAGCAACTGCTGGTTCTTGCGAAGCGTCGGGGGCTCAGTGCCCCTCAGGTCGCAAGTCTGACCGGTGTCGCAACACAGCTCTTGGATGACCGGGGGCTCAAGGACACGTTGGATTCCCTGTCCCGCGATGCCTTAGCGGCACTAGCTTCCTTGCACACAGGTGCGACCCCAGCCGGACTTGCCGAACTCGCCGAGCTCGGTCTTGTGGATGAGAGAGAGGACCCAGCCCTAGCTCTGGTGTCCGCTGAGCACATCGAAAGCCTCGCAAAACTTCCCCTCGGGGCGAAGGCGCCCGCTATCAAGGGCGCTCCCGCATGGAACGAGGATGGGCTCGGCAAGCAGGCGACCGTGGTCGCCAGCGTTCTCTGTGAATTGGGCGATGTGATTGACGCGCTCGCGCGTCACCCTCAGCCATCGACGCGACAGGGCCTAGTCAGCGTTACGGGGCTCAAGGCTCTCGCGGAGATTCTCGGTGAGGGCTATGACATCCCAGCCCTGGTGGACGTCGGGGTCGAGGCGGGCCTTCTCCACACGTCGGCGACTCACGTGTCAGCAAGCGCGAGTGCCCTATCGTGGCGCGAGAGCAACTCCGAAGAACAGTGGCACCACATCGCTAGCGCCTGGTGGACAGCGCTGCCATCCTGGCTGCAGAGGGTGGTTTCTGGTAATCCGCAGGCCCACTGGGACAAAGATCTTCCCGCCCTCATCAGCTTCCTCTATCCCAGACTCCACGCAGATGACGTTGTGAACCTCGCGAGGACCAGGGCGACCATGCTCGGCATCATTGCCTCTGGCTGCCCCACTCCGTGGGGGCAGGCACTCTTCACAGGCCAGGCCACTGGCCTGGGTCGGTACTTACCCGCAGCAGTCCCTGGGGTCTATGCGACTGAGGACTTCACGCTCTTGGCACCCGGCCCCCTCACCCTTGAGCACAGGTTGATTCTTGATCGAATTGCCCACCGCGAGCTTGGTGGACTCGTCCCCCGCTATCGCCTAACGTCACGTTCAGTTCTCCGCGCGCTGCATGGCGGTATTGGTGCCGAGGAAATTGTTCCCCTTCTTCAGTCGACATCTCAGACTCCGTTGCCCAGCGGCATGGTCCACCTCATCAATGACACCTGTCGCCTGGCCGGGGACATTGAGCTCAGCAGCACGAGAAATGGCACGACAATCACGCTCACGAGACCCGAGCTGCGCCAAGAACTCCTCGCTGACCCAAGCCTTGGTCCCCTATCGCTGCGTGAACTAGATGAGCGCACCCTTGTGACGAGACTGCCGGTTGAACGCGTGCACGACATCTTGTTGGGTGCCAGGCATATGGCAATGATCGCTGGGGAAGACGCGATCTATCAGCCACCTGAGGAGCGAGTCGCTCTGGGAACACCTGGGCCGGACCTGCTTGAAGAGGCTGTTCGCGCTCTTGCCACATCAATCACCACAGCGGCAAGCCAGGGTGTCCCCCCCTGGCTTGGCAGTGTTCTTGAAGTCGCTATTGCTGCGAAGGTCCCACTAGAGATCGAGGTCGATATGCCAGGTGGCACATCGGTGAGCTTGATCATGGAGCCACGTTCGTTGGCCGGCGGAAGACTCCGCGGGGTTGAACTCAAGAACTCGATGGAGAAGACGGTTCCGATTTCGGCGATCCGCAGTGCTACGCCGTGGTCATCTCCAGCAGAGCACTAGCAAACAAGCCTAGACTGGCAGGCTATGAATCCCGATGGCCCGCTGATTGTCCAAAGCGACAAGACTGTTCTACTCGAGGTGGCACACCCCGATGCGGAACAGGCCAGACACGCTCTGGCGGTTTTTGCAGAACTCGAGCGAGCGCCAGAACACATACACACCTATCGCGTCACAAGGCTTGGCCTGTGGAACGCTCGCGCCGCCGGTCACACCGCAGATGAGATCGTCGGAACACTCGAGACGTTCTCAAAGTTTGCCGTTCCCCCCGCCATCGTTGACGACATTCGCGAGACCATTCGTCGTTATGGCCTGATCGAAATCACGCGCGATGGCGAGGATCTTTTCCTCTCCTGCGCGGATGCCAGCATCGAGGCGGAAATCACCCGAACAGCCAAGATTGCGGACCTGCTCGGCCCTCGGGATGACAGGGGTCGGTTCCCTCTCGCTCCGTGGTCCCGCGGGGTAATCAAACAAGAACTGCTGAAGAAGGGCTGGCCGGCAGCCGATCACGCCGGCTTTGCAGAAGGAACCCCGCAGGACATTGATATTGCCCCCGAAGGATGGTTGCTTCGCGACTATCAGAAGGAGGCAATCGCCAAGTTCGTGGAGCGAGGATCCGGAGTAGTCGTGCTGCCCTGTGGCGCGGGGAAGACGTTAGTGGGAGCTGGAGTGATGGCGGAGCTTGACACCACCACCCTGATTCTTGTCACTAACACTGTTTCCGCCAGGCAATGGCGGGCCGAGCTGCTGGCACGAACCACCCTCACCGAGGAAGACATTGGCGAGTACTCGGGCTCAATCAAAGAGATTAAGCCGGTCACCATTGCGAGCTACAGCATCATGGCGGCGAAGCGCAAGGGTGAGTTCGCTCACCTGGGAGTCATCGACGCCCTGAACTGGGGACTTGTCGTCTATGACGAAGTCCATCTCCTGCCAGCACCCGTGTTTCAGCTCACCGCCCAGCTTCAGGCCAGACGGCGGCTCGGCCTTACCGCAACGCTGGTTCGGGAGGACGGCCGCGAGGGCGACGTCTTTAGTTTGATCGGCCCTAAGCGCTATGACGTTCCGTGGAAGCAGCTTGAGGCCCAGGGTTACATCGCCCCGGCCTCCTGTGTGGAAATCAGATTGGATCTCCCCCCAACAGAGCGCCTTGACTACGCAGCGAGCACCGATCAGGAACGCTTCCGCCTAGCCTCGACCACGCCGTCAAAAGCCAAGCTGGTGAGGGAACTTCTTGATCTCCACCCGGACGACCCGACTCTGATTATTGGCACCTACGTTGACCAGATTGAGCACTTGAGCGATTCACTCGAGATTCCGATGATCACAGGGCAGACCTCTGTTGCCGAGCGCGAGCGCCTCTATGAGGAGTTTCGAACGGGAGCGCTGATGCGTCTTGTGGTCTCTAAAGTTGCAAACTTCTCGATCGACCTCCCAGAAGCATCGGTGGCTATCCAAGTGTCTGGTTCTTTTGGCTCCAGGCAGGAAGAAGCCCAGCGCCTCGGGCGCATCCTGCGCCCCAAGGCCGACGGCAGGCCAGCCGTGTTCTACACGCTGGTGGCAAGGGACACCGTTGATCAAGACTTCGCGCTGAATCGCCAGCGGTTTTTGGCGGAGCAGGGCTATGGCTACACGATCATGGACGCTGCTGAAGTCACTCAGAAGATTCCAGCGATGCTTTCAGAAAAGGCCCAGCTAACGTCCAGATAATAGTTTCATGGCTGATGGACCCAAGATTCTTATTGTCGATGACGAGCCCAACATTCGGGACTTGCTCACCACGAGCCTGCGCTTTGCAGGATTCGCCGTCCGGGCTGTAGCAACCGGAGCCCAAACCATTTCTGCCGTTCTTGAGGAAGAACCAGACCTCATTCTTCTCGATGTCATGCTTCCCGACATCAACGGTTTCGGTGTGACCAAGCGCCTCCGCGCCAGTGGTTACACCTGCCCGATTCTTTTCCTCACGGCCAAGGACTCCACCGAAGACAAGATCACCGGCCTGACGGTCGGTGGCGATGACTACGTCACCAAGCCCTTTAGCCTCGATGAGATTGTGGCTCGGATCAAGGCAATCCTTCGTCGCACTCTGAACGAAGAGGATGACGCGCTGATTCGGGTAGGAGACCTCTCGATGGATCAAGACACCCATGAGGTGTTCCTGGGCTCTATTCCCATCGAGCTTTCCCCCACCGAGTTCAAGTTGCTCCGCTACTTGATGCTCAACCCCAACCGCGTGCTCTCCAAGGCCCAGATTTTGGACCACGTATGGGAGTACGACTTCAACGGGGATGCCGGCATCGTGGAGAGCTATGTTTCCTACCTGCGCCGGAAGCTCGACCCGCACACGGACGAGCCCATCATTCAGACCAAGCGTGGTTTCGGCTACCTCCTGAAGACCGGAAAAGCCTAAACCGGCTCTCATGCTCCTTCGCCTGCAGAGTTGGTGGGACTCGACGTCGCTTCGCACCAAGATCACCGGCGTGACGGTCATCGTGGTGACGTTGTCACTGATGGGCATCGGCATTGGCACCATCTCGGCGGTCCAGAACTACCTCCAGGCGGAGATTGATCGCAAGATTGATGAGGTCGCAGCGGGGCTACCCGCAAGTCTTCGAACCCAGGACTTTGCCTCCTTTGAGCCAACCGGTGGCCAAGGAGCGAGAAGCAGCTACTACCTAGCGGCTGTCTCGGTCGATGGTGAAGTGTTGGCGAGTAATCTGCCCGCTTCGGAGGCCAGCTACGGCCCTGACGTGAGCGAGCTGACCTATGGGTGGGTGCTCAACAACGCCCGATCAATTACGGTTCCGAGCGTTGACCAGCGCACAGAATGGCGCCTGCACACCTACACCTTGCGCATTGTGCACGAAGCGGACATGGTGGCCGAGCCCGCCACCCTCGTGATCGGCGTCGATCTGCGAGAGAACCAGGAAACGCGGGGAACCTTTGCCAGCATCTTTCTCATATTTGGCCTGGTTGCCGTCATTCTCAGTGCGGGAGTGACCCAGATACTGGTGACGACAACGTTCCGGCCACTGCGTGAAGTGGAGCAGACCGCGGCTCGTTTTGCCGGTGGCGACTATTCACAGCGCCTCTCCGGTGCGACCCCCAACACCGAGGTAGGCCGATTGACCAGGTCCCTCAACACGATGCTTTCCCGCATCGACCGGGCGTTTGCTGACCGGGCAGACACAATCGAACAGATGCGTCGCTTCGTCGGCGATGCGAGCCACGAACTGCGGACCCCACTCGCCTCTGTGCGCGGCTACGCAGAGCTTTATCGCATGGGTGCGATCACCAAGAAGGCCGATGTTGCCCAAGCCATGGAGCGCATCGAGAAGGAGGCCGAGCGCATGACTGCGCTCGTCACCGACCTCCTTGAGCTCGCCAGGCTTGATGAAGCGAAGCCTCTGGAGCTTGGCCCCGTTAACCTCGTGAGCCTGGCTGTTGATGCCGCCCTCGATGCTGGTGCAAGCGCTCCTGGCAGGACTATCTCGGTATGGGCGAGTGGCGTGCAAGTGACCGACGCGAGTGCCGTAGAACCTGTCATCGTGAGCGCAGAGGAGAACAAGATTCGCCAGGTGGTCGCGAACCTAATGCAAAACGCGCTGCGCTTTAGCCCAGAGGGGACCAACGTCGAGATTGAGGTCTCCACCGAAGGGGCACCAGATCGTGGCGTCGTTGCAGTGATTGACCACGGCGAGGGTATTCCACCACAGATTCGGGACAAGATTTTCCAGCGCCTCTGGAGAGCAGACACATCACGCGCCCGCGAAACAGGTGGGTCGGGTCTTGGTCTGGCAATTGTCGACACCATCGTGAAACGCCACCGGGGCACCATCTCGGTGGTAGATACGCCAGGCGGCGGGGCAACAATAAAGGTGTCTCTGCCTCTTGTCCCCAGCCAATCTCGTTCTTGAGTTTTGTGGAATTGGTTGTAGCCGAGGGTGTGGGTGGCTTGGCAACCCTATGCTCCTCGAATGACCAGATACCACGTCGATAGTGAGCAGGTTCTTCTCGCCTCTACGAAGGCCCGCGCAACCATAGAGCGCCTCCACAGTGAGGTTCAGGCATTGAACTCTCACCTTCACGCTCTCTCGTCCAGCTGGAGCGGCCCAGCAGCCTCAGCCTTTGTCGCGGTTCATGCCACATGGCAAGCGACGCAGGTGAGAGTCGAAGAGAACCTCCACAGCCTTAGTGAATCGCTGTCTCACGCTGGTCGGCACTACCAAGAGATGGAAGCGGCGAACACCAGACTGTTCCAGCCCTAACGAACTGTGGGGTGCCCCTCCGAAGAGGAACACCCCACAGACAGGGATTGTGGACTTAGAAGTCCATGCCACCGGAGGGGTCGCCACCAGGAACAGCCGGAGCAGGCTCAGGCTTTTCTGCAACAACAACCTCGGTGGTGAGGAACAGACCGGCAATCGAGGCGGCGTTCAGCAGTGCCGAACGGGTCACCTTGACGGGGTCAGCGATGCCAGCGGCGAGCATGTCAACATACTCACCCGTTGCGGCGTTGAGACCGTGACCGACCTTGAGGCCGCGGACGTGCTCGGCGACAACACCGGGCTCGTGTCCTGCGTTCAGGGCGATCTGCTTGAGAGGTGCATCGATTGCTACGCGGACAATGTTTGCTCCGGTTGCTTCGTCACCCTCGAGCTTGAGGTCCTTGAATGCCATGGCGCCAGCCTGGATGAGGGCAACGCCACCACCGGCGACGATTCCTTCTTCCACGGCAGCCTTGGCGTTACGCACGGCGTCCTCAATGCGGTGCTTGCGCTCCTTGAGTTCAACCTCAGTTGCGGCACCAGCTTTGATCACAGCAACACCGCCGGCCAACTTCGCGAGACGCTCCTGGAGCTTCTCGCGGTCGTAGTCGGAGTCGGTGTTCTCGATCTCCTGGCGGATCTGCTTGACGCGACCTGCGATGGCGTCGGTCTGACCGGCGCCTTCAACAATGGTGGTCTCGTCCTTGGTCACAACGACCTTGCGGGCGCGACCGAGCATGTCGAGCTCAATGTTCTCGAGCTTGAGGCCGACCTCTTCAGAGATGACCTGGCCACCAGTGAGGATTGCGATGTCCTGAAGCATGGCCTTGCGACGGTCACCAAAGCCAGGAGCCTTAACAGCAACCGACTTGAAGATGCCACGGATCTTGTTGACCACGAGAGTGGCGAGTGCTTCGCCCTCAACGTCTTCAGCAATGATCAGAAGCTGCTTGCCAGACTGGATGACCTTGTCAACAATCGGGAGCAAGTCCTTGATTGCAGAGATCTTCTGGTTAGCAATGAGGATGTAGGGGTCTTCGAAGACTGCCTCTTGACGATCGGGGTCAGTCACGAAGTATGCCGACAAGAAGCCCTTGTCAAAGCGCATACCCTCGGTGAGCTCCAGGGTGGTGCCAAAGGTGTTGGACTCTTCAACGGTCACAACACCCTCTTTGCCGACCTTGTCGATTGCCTCAGCAATCAAGTCACCAATGGCGGTGTCCGCAGCAGAGATCGATGCGGTTGCAGCGATTTCTGCCTTGGTCTCAACCTCTTTGGCGATCTTGAGCAGAGAGGTCGAGACAGCCTCGGTGGCCTTCTCGATTCCGCGCTTCAGGCTAATGGGGTCAGCGCCGGCCGCGACATTGCGCAGACCTTCGCGAACGAGCGCCTGAGCCAGAACAACCGAGGTAGTGGTGCCGTCACCGGCAACATCATCGGTCTTCTTGGCAACCTCTTTGACCAGCTCAGCGCCGATCTTTTCGAAGGGGTCGCTCAGTTCAATCTCTTTGGCGATCGACACACCGTCGTTGGTGATTGTGGGGGCGCCCCACTTCTTTTCCAAGACGACGTTACGACCACGGGGTCCCAAGGTCACCTTGACGGCATCCGCCAAGATGTTGAGTCCACGCTCGAGACCACGACGGGCCTCTTCATTAAAAGCAATTAGTTTTGCCATCAGTTTCTCGTCCCTCCCGGACGTCTAGTGTGCTGTAGCTGTTTGCACTCGCACTATACGAGTGCTAATTGATTTTGGCACTCTCAGGCCGAGAGTGCAAGCCACACGCCTAGGAGGGTAAGACTTCTTTGCTAATTGATGGTGACGGAGCCTGCATCCACGTCGGACGAGTCATTAGGTAGCAACTCGATCCATGTGTTCCCGATGCCCAAAAGCACAGGGTTTCCGGACTGGGTGCTCAACACGATCGGGGACTCAGGGCTTGCCTTAATCCAGGTGATTTCGATAATCGAACCACCCGTTGCAACATAACCCGTGCCCTGGCTGACCAGACGCGTGGTGGGGATGTCCTCAATCACATCGATGCCCACAAAGAGGGCGATGACGTTGGTGGCAGCGAGCTGGTTGCCACTGGATGCTGAATCAGCAGCGCCGTTGGTCTGAAAACGCACGAACTTGTTCTGCGTTCCATCCCACTCCCAGCTAGGGCTTGAGAAACCGCTAAAGCGGGTGTTCACCGAAGCGAGAGGGGTCCCCTCGAGCACCGCGGTGGACTCCGCCAGTGAGGCTGCGTAGTCGAACATCTTGGGGGGCGCGCTGAGATTGAGGTGCTGCTCAATCAGCTCAGGGGCCTTGACCAGAACGTTGTGAGGAGCAACCTTTGCGCTGGTGCGGTAGAACGTCGACTCGGTGTCGGGCTGGCCGTGAATCGCGTTATAGACGGGGGCGGCCTCCATCATCTGAATGAAGCGGACCTGCCCACCGGAGTAAGCGAAGACGCCGCCGAAGGGGCTCACAATTTCGGGGTCCATGGGGCGAACCGAGCGAACTGGGCCAATCTCAGCAGGAAGCTTCGAGTGCCATACTGCGAGGTAGCGGGTCATCCCACCCTCGACGAGTTCTTCGAAAACAATGTCTGCCTCGTCCAGACCAACCTGGGGTCGGGCAGAGGGGTGGTTGTCAACCTTTGCGGAGAGCGCAGGGCGAGAAAGGCTTCCCGCTTCAATGGGCTCACCAGTCAGAGCGGCTACGGTCGCGTCGCTAACAACGGCTTCGCCACCAGAGGAGGTTGCGCCGCCAGAATCAACGTCACCACCGTCCGAGGACTCAGAACTACAGCCCGTCAGAACGAGAGCTGCAACAGCTCCCAGGGCCAGAAGTGAACGAATGTGACGCACCATGACTAACGACCTTCCCTGCTTATCTCTGTGGAGTCTACGCTCTAGGTCGATTGGGTATCGACATAGTTGGCGCCAAGAACAACGGTAACCCGTGCGCCTGGATAGGCGCTGGTTTGAACCACCTGGTCAGAATCTATACCCAAAAGTTGAGCAATCCCCAACGCTATGCCACGGTCAGCCTCGTCAATATACGCCACTGTGCTCTCGGCGACGTCCGTGCTGTCAGCGTTAGTGGCGGTGGGCTCGGGCCACCCCACCGCGGTGAGTCGCTCCGCTGCCCTCGCAGCCATGCCCTGCGTGTCAGTGCCATTAAGAATTGTCAGGCTCAAGCCCGTGAGGTCAATCTGGGTGGGATCCAGCACAGGGTCGTTCGGGTCAGCGACCTCAGGATTGAGTTCTACCGTTTCCGGCGCAGGCTCATCGGGCGGCGCTTCGCCCTGAACCACGGGGAGCTCGGAGGGGTCAAGTTCTAGATAATCATCGCTGCGGTCCACAAACCACAGTCCAGCGAGAACCAGCACGACCACGGATCCAAGCCCAATGCCAATGGGGGCAAACATTGACAAGGACGACCGCTCTCGACGGTGGGTTCCCACATAGCGAGTGTCAGCAGGCGGGACATCGTCGAAACGGTCGGGAAGGTAGGTGTTCTTTCCTGGCTTAGCCATTCTCCGCCTCCCCTCCTTCTGGCCCTAAGCGACGTGCGGTTTGGCGCATCTGCTGTGCTTGCCTGCACTGGCGAACGAAAACCGCGTCATATTGCAGCGCGGCAGCCGTCTCACACAGGGCGTATACACGCTGATAATAACGAGCGAGAGTAAGGCCAAAGCGTTCCCTCACCGCAGATTCTTTATTTGGCACAGTGCCCCACCAGGCTCGCTCAAACTCCAGAATCTCGATGTCAGCGGGCGACAAAGGCTCGGAAGGCGCGGTCGAGTTAGCCATATCGCCTTCATGATAGGCCGACACAGCCCCCACGGAGGTGGGGGCTTTAGGCTTGTCGCATTGTGACTTTCCCACGCCAAACCCTCAGGGCTTCCTTCACTCTGGCGATGTTACTGGTGCTCGTCGCCTGTCAACCCGGTTCCTACGTGACTCCGGCGGAAGCCCCGGCAGATCTCGGTGCTCAGGCACCGTTGTCCGAGATTGACTGGCTTGAAAACCCCCGCGCCCACGTTGGAGCCAGCACCGCGCTACTCCAGTCCAGCTCCATAGAGCCAGTCCAGGGCTCGAGCGAACAAAACCTGCCAGTGACAGTGGAATCAGATGAACTCTCTGATCCCCTGAGCGTCACAATCAGCTCGACCAATCGTGTGCTGGCACTCGACATGTCAGGCTCCCTCGCCGCCACTGTGTGGGCGCTGGGCTTTGGAGACCGCTTAATTGGGCGCGATATCTCCACGACATTCCCAGGCGTTGAAGACTTGCCAGTTGTTACGGGCAGTGGTCACGCCATTTCTCCTGAGTCAGTGCTCGAACTGCGGCCGGACCTCATCATCACCGATGGAACCATCGGTCCCATCGATGTGGTTCTGCAGCTGCGTGAAGCGGGAATCCCGGTTGTGTTTGTTCGGGTGGCACCCGGTTTGTCGCAACCCGCCGAGCTAGCTCGATCTGTCGCCCAGATTTTTGGTGCTCCCGATGCTGGCGAACTCTTGGCCACGCGGGTTAGCGCCGACATCAAGGCGGTGACCGACGTTATCGCCGCCCGCGCCCCACAAGCGCGCGAGGACAAACTCCGGATGGTGTTTCTCTATCTGCGAGGAGCCAATGGCATCTACTACCTCTTTGGCGAAGAATCCGGAGCGGGTGAGCTCATCACCGCGCTTGGCGGCATTGATATCGCCACCGAGATTGGCTGGGTCGGTCTTCGGCCGATGACCGATGAGGCCCTCATCGCCGCCAACCCCGACCTGATTCTTGTGATGACCGGCGGACTGGAGAGCGTCGGCGGGGTGGAAGAACTCATCGCCCTCAAGCCGGCTTTGGGGCTCACCAAAGCCGGAGCTAACCTGCGCTTTGTCGATATGGCCGACTCTCAGGTGCTGAGCTTTGGCCCGCGGACGGCGTTAGTTATTGACGCTCTTGCTCGGGCGATTTACGCGCCCGAGCAGTAATCCAGACGATTCCAGCGCCCAAGAGAGCCAGGCCAAGTACGCCACCGGCAACCCACCAGGGGTTCACTGCGCTAGCGGTGAAGCACGAGGGTGTAACCAGAAGTCGAATGTCGACCGGGTCGAAGGACTCCCCTTCTGGATAGGTGCCAAAGGATTCAGAGCCTGCCGCCGTCAGCGTCGCCTGGGCTCCAGTAACGACCCACTCTCCTGCGGCGACATCGACGCTCTCATCACCGGCTGACCATGCGAGAGTGACAAACTCGACGTCTTCCGCACTCACACTCACCATGTCCATGGTGTCGCCGGTCACATCAAAGACCAGTGTTGCGCTTCGCGCCCCATCAATCGCCAGCGTGGGGCGCGCTAGCGAGGTGCGGAGGATTCCACCGTGACCTTCAAAGAGGAGCTCGCCCTCAAATGCCAGGCTGCCGCTCGTGCGATCAGGTGCAATCGCGCCCTCTCCGCCAGAGAAGATAAACGAGGGGGTCTCATAGCCAACATCCCCCGTAGTGGTCCATTGCCCAAGGGCAATGGACCCTGAAATGTACGACCTAAAAGATTCTTTGAAGCCCCAGGTCACTTCAGACTCCAGCACCTGGCACTGGCCCTCGGCCAGCAGCGTAGCGGGGGTGGGAGACAGTGCCAGGAGGGTCGCTACCGCAAGGGCCGAGAAGCTAGGCACCGGGAACCCGGACCATCAGGCGGTGGGGAATCCCAGCTTCCATGAACAGCCCCCCACGGGCTTCGAAACCAAACTTCTCGTAGAGGCCAGTGACGTAATCCTGGGCGTGGAGATAAAGAGGCTCCTCACCAGCAATATCGAGTGCCTTTGCCATCAGGCGCTCGGCCAATCCTTGGCCTCTGGCATCAGCTCGGACCACCATGCGACCAAGGCTTTTTGCAATTCCTTCGTGAGCGTGTGCCGTCGCGGGGGAATCGACGATTCTCAGATAGCCAGCCATCCCACGGTCATCAACAACCCACAGGTGAATGGTGGAGGGGTCACGATCTGCCGCATCGAATTCTTCTTCGGTAATCTTCTGCTCCAGGAAGAAGACTTCACTGCGCAGGACCGCCATCTCGAAGACATCGTCAGGTGTGAATTCGCTCCACGTTTTGACCACAATCGATTCTTCGGGCATGCTCGCGAGTTTAATAGGCAGTGCTGGTAATTCGAGCGGACTGAGGTGGAGAGATGGCCGAGAAGATTGTGAAAGACGACGCATCCTGGAAGGCGGAACTTCCGCCGGAGCGCTACGCGATTCTTCGCCAAGCGGCAACCGAGCCGCCCTGGTCGGGCGAGCTTTTGGCTGAAAAGCGTGACGGCGTGTATCACTGCGCTGGGTGTGGAACTGCTCTGTTTACCAGCGACACCAAATTCGAATCCGGCTCGGGTTGGCCTTCCTTCTATGCGGCTATTGACGATGGCGCGATTGAGCTGCACGAGGATCGAAGCCTCGGCACGATTCGCACCGAAGTTGTCTGTGCTGGTTGTGGCGGTCACTTAGGCCACCTGTTCCCGGATGGATTTGGCACCCCAACCGGCCAGCGCTACTGCATGAACTCCCTGGCACTGGAGTTCGAGCCGAACTCCTAAGGAGTGCGACGCCCCAGGGTAACCATGAGGGCCCCGGCCAAGGTCACCAGGGCGCCGATGACCGTGGAGACGCTCAAGTGGGATGTTGAGAGCGGAGCGATGGCGTCCAAAATGATGGACCCGATTAGCTGACCGCTAATCAGGCTGACGCCCAAACCAAGGACGCCAACGATTCCCACCACGGTCACCTGCACCACGATAAAGACCACGCCGATGAACCCCCCAGTCCAGAGCCACCATGTCCCAGGCAGGCTCTCCGGCAACCCGAGGGCGGGTAGGGACGCCAGGAACGCCGTGATCAAAACCACTGTTCCAACGACAAAGTTCACAAAGGTTGCGGCGATCGCAGACCCCGCCACATTGCGCACCTGACCATTGACTGCCTGCTGAAACCCGGTACCAGCGCCGGCTAGCAAGGGCAGGAGAAAAAGGAGCCCCACATCAGTGAGCGACCCTGGCGTCACATCGAGTGCGACAACTACGCCCACAAGAACAATGAGTGCCCCGAGGCCTCGCTGGAGCCGCAAGGGCACCTTCGTCACGCCAAACCAACCCCTGGAATCAATCAGGACAGCCCCGAGGCTCTGTCCTGTCACCACAGCAATGGAGAACACAGCAACGCCCAACACACCAGCGCTCAGGCCCTGGGTCAGCACTAGGAAAGCCCCTCCAGCCCCACCCACCATTGCCCACCAGGGCAGGCGTCCCGCCACTACGGCGGCGCGCAGAGTGGCCAAGCCCGCTCGGCCAGAGGGACTGCCAATCATCACAAGAGTGATTACGGTCAGGCCGGTGGAGAAAGAAATGAGGGCGGCAAGCGCCCCATTCCCCAACGCAAGCCCAAATTCCCCGTTGATCCGGGACTGCAGTGCAACGAATACTCCAGCAACAACGCTCACGGTGACAGCAAGCGCGGTAACACCCCTACTGGCTGGTGAATGTGCTTGGCTCACCAGGCAAGGCTAGCGAAGGCCTGGAATTATGCTTACCGAGTGAGCACCACTCGAATTCCCCTCTGGGACAACGCAAGGTTTCTTGCTATCACCCTTGTTGTGCTGGGCCACGCGCTTACCAAGACCACGGCTGCAACCGATAGCGCTTATGTGCTCTACACCGTGATTTATCTCTTCCACATTCCACTGTTCGTTTTTCTCTCCGGGTACTTCTCCTCCGCCGATGCTCCAACACTGAGGAGACTGCAGAGCGTGCTGGTTGACCTCCTGCTGCCCTATCTGATCTTCGAAACCGTGTGGTCGATCATTCAGAGCATCAACGCCGGTGAGTTCTTGTTCAACCCTTTGCGAGCATCATGGACCCTGTGGTTCCTGCTGTCTTTGGCGGCATGGCGAATACTGCTCCCCTACATCGCACTGATTCCTTTCCCTCTGGTGGTGAGCACGGCCATCGCCGTGCTCTCTGGTTACTGGAGCGTGGATCAGACCCTTTCTCTCTCCAGAACGCTCGCTTTCTTGCCGTTCTTCGTCCTCGGTTGGCGGGCCAGGAATTGGGGCGTTGGTGATTGGTGGCTCTCGCGTTCGGAATCAACCAACGTCTGGATCCGGGTGGGTGCGGCTGTGACATTCGCAGCGATTGTCACAGCGGTGGCCTTGAATGTTGAGCGCCTTCGAGCAGTGGGCTTTCGCAAACTTCTCACCGCGGATATGAGCTATGTCGATGCTGGTTTTGACCAGTGGTTTAGTGGGGCCGGTCGGTTCGGTGTCTTCGTGCTTGCAACCCTCATGATTGCTGCCTTCGTGGCTCTTACCCCGAGGCGAACCACCTGGTTCACAGCCCTCGGCGGAGCGACCATGACCGTCTATCTCCTCCACAGCTTTGTGCTGGCACCACTGCGAGCGACCGAGCTGCTCTCGGGCGCTATTTCATGGTGGCACCTAGTGCTGGTGGTGCTCGGAAGCATTGGTCTGACCGTTACTTTGGCGCAGCCGTTTGTAACACGGCTATTCGCTCCGCTAACACGGCCGAGTTGGATGCTGCCCTCGACAAGAACTCATCTTTCCTAAACGCTGATGTTCAGGGCGTGGCGGTAAGCACCAACGGTTCGAGATCTCCGAGATCAAGGGTTTCCCGGACCTTCCATAGGTCATAAGCGTCCTGCATTGCCAACCAGCTCTCAGGGGTGCGACCTAAAACAAACGACAGCCGCAAAGCCATCTCAGGACTGACCCCGTGATTGCCCGAGAGTAACCGCTGGGCAGTCGAGGGGGTAACTCCAAGCTTGCCGGCGAGAGTTCGCACACTGATCCCCGAGGGCTGGAGGTAGACCTCAACGATGAACTCCCCGGGATGGGGAGGGTTGTACATAACGGGGGAAGCGTTCATTAGTGGTAATCCTCGTAGTCGAGGAGGTGCACGTTGTGGTCCTGAAACTCAAACGTCAACCTCCAATTCTTGTCGACCGCTATAGCCCAGCGGCCTTTCTGTCGCCCCTTGAGAGGATGCAGGCGCCAGCCAGGTATGTCCATATCGGTGAGTTCCTGAGCAGTGTGGAGGGCGCTGAGCTGAAGTCTCAGTCTCTGAGTGTGATGAGGCTGGATGCCACCCGCGTTCCCGCTCATGAACCAGTTCCTCAATCCTTTGTGCCGAATCGAGACAATCATAGCGGACTGTAGCATGTTGCGCATCACGCACTAGGACCTCACCAGGTTCTGTGGATGACACGAGAACCCGTGAGAACAGAAGTCCCGAACCCGCTTGCTCTCTGGATCTAGCCCCCGGGCGTGCAGGCGGCGGTGTAGTCCATCAGGGCAATCTGGGATTCTGCAATCACCGTCGGGAGGTCAGCAACGCCCGAGATGCTGGGGTTCTCGACGGTCTCGAGCACTACATCAATCTGGGCACTCAAGTCACCGTGGGCGGTGGCCAAGGTTGGCTCCTGCGGAGCAAGTGCCTTGAACTCGTCAGAGAGCTCGGTAAGGCGCTCGGTGTAAGTGTCGGCTGCTAGCGGGTTCGCAAGCGCCAAGCGCAGAACCTCTTGCATTTCGGTGAGGATTCCCACCGATTCGCTACACACCTGCAGTGAAGAAATGGACTCGGAGAGCGGGTTACTCACGCAACCGGTGAGACCGAGTGACGAGACGACGAGGGCTACTGCAGTGAGGTTCTTTTTCATGTGCAAAGAGTAGAAGGCTACGTTCGCGAAGCGCTGGGAAGGAGCTTCTAAACCTCTGTGAGGGAAAGACCTGCCAGCCACTGTGCAGCATCGGCCAGGTCCCTCTCACCAAACCCATGACCGCCAGGACGCACCGACCGCGTCACATGAGCCCCATGTGACGAGGCGACTTCATCCAGCTTTGTCACGCTTGGCAGCGGCGCCATCGGGTCGTCGGTTCCATTGGCGAGAAAGAGAGAAACCCCGGTGGCATCGCCGACCGGGTCACGATCCCCAAATGGATACATCCCAGAAAACGCCGCCACGGCGCGAACCGAGGTCGGGTGCAGCAAGGCCAGGGCAGAACCAATATTGGCTCCATTCGAGAAGCCCACAGCAACGACCAGCCGGCGCCCGACCCCGTAGTGAGCCTGAGCGTCGTTCAGGAACTCAGCCAATTCGCCTGCCCGAAAAATGACGTCATCAACATCGAAGATTCCCTCGCCCATCCTCGCAAACCACCGGTTCATACCGCCTTCGCTGACCCGACCCCGAGGAGACAGAATCGGCGAGCCCGGCAGAAGGGCTTTACCCAGGGGAATCAGGTCATGTTCGTCCGCGCCAGTGCCATGAAGGAGGAGCGCCAGTGGTGTTTCCTGATCGCCATCAATCCAGACGTGAGGCCACGATTCGATGGCACTCACTACGCCACCAACCCGTCCGGGTTGTTGGACGCGGGAACGCTCAATGGTGCGACCCGGGCTTCGATTGCCTCCCGGGACGGCTCCAACCACGGTGGAAGCTTGAGCGAACGCCCAAGCTCGAGCAGTGGTTCATCAACATCGAACCCCGGTGTGTCCGTCGCAATTTCATAAAGGACTCCACCTGGCTCACGGAAGTAGATCGAGGTGAAGTAGTTGCGATCAAGAATCTCAGTGACTGCGTGACCGCGAGAGACCAGCTCCTCTCGCCAGAACGCCTGAGTTGCCTGGTCGGGAACGCGGAAGGCGATGTGGTGGACGGTGCCACCCGCGGTCAATCCCTGAGGCACAAGGCTTGAGGCCACTACATCAATGAGCGCTCCGGGCCCTCCAGCTCCGGCTGCAAGACGGGTGCGGTTGCCCATTTCCTCAACAACGCGCATCCCCAAATCATTAACTAGCAATCCAATCGTGCGCTCTGGATCCCGCACCGTCAGAACGGACGAGTGCTGGCCCCTGATCGCGTATTCCGCCGGGTGGAGGGCTGATTCCCAGGGGCTACGGGGGTCCTCTTCGTTCGTTGCCACAATCTCGATCTGGAGCCCGTCTGGATCCATGACCAGCAGGCGCTCCTCGGATGAGGATGTACTCGTGATTCTCGGTTCAAAGCCCAACCCCGTGAGATGTTCACTCCACCAACCGAGCGATCCCGAGGGAACAGAAAAAGCCGTTTGGGTGGACTGGCCAGCGCCCACAACACCCGGTTTCACCCCCCTCCACGGGAAAAAGGTCATGAGGGTCCCGGGTTGCCCGGAGGCGTCGCCGTAGTACAGGTGGTAAGTCCCAGGGTCATCAAAATTGACGGTCTTCTTCACCAGGCGCAACCCCAAGCCCGTGATGTAGAAGTCCACGTTCTTCTGGGGTTCGCCGGCAATCGCCGTCACATGGTGAAGGCCCTGTGGTTGTGCGTTCATAGGTTCTTGCCCCTCAAAGATTCAGGCCATTATCTTGGCACGCCTGCCTCCAAAAAATCAGTTCCGCCTAATCCAAAAATCCGGCAGCACGCATCTCGGCACTATCCGGCAAGGACGCCAAGCAACGCTTTCATCTCGTCGATCTCGGCTCGCTGCGCAACCGTGATTGCCTCGGCCAGAGCGCGCACGTCGGCGTTCGCGGAATCATCAATCATGCTGACCATGTCCAGAGCACCCTCATGGTGAGCAATCATGAGCTCCAAGAACATAACGTCGAATTCTGGCGACGCTAGAGACGCGAGCGTCTCAAGATCGGCCTCGCTGACCATTCCGCTCATGCCGTGAGCTCCCATGTCGTGGCCTTCCATCATCGACGAAGCACCGGACTGCTCGAGCCAACCCTGCATTTTCTCTATCTCTGGGTCTTGACCTGCCTTAATCCGCTGTGCCAAGTCGAGGATCTCCTCCGACTGGGAACGTTCGATGGCCAGGTCAGAAAGTTCGATGGCCTGTTGGTGATGGGGAATCATCATCTGGGCAAACATGATGTCATTGGCCGAATATGCCAAGGCCCCCTGGTCGCTCGAGGGGGCGGCTGGAGCGCCGATGTTGATGGTGCAGCCGGTGGCCAGCGCCAGAACTACCGCTCCGATTACTACTGAGGTGCTTTGTCTGCGTGTCATGACTTGAGCACACCACCTCGAGCTAGGAGTTAGCTGGGTACGACGACGCGAAAGACTCGGGCCGCCTGCGGGAATCGAACCCGCGACCTTCTCATTACGAGTGAGACGCTCTACCAACTGAGCTAAGGCGGCAGACCCCTGTCGGGGACCACACAATGGTAACTGAGTCTGTGGGTCGGTGGCGTAGCGAGTGAGCTCACGGCTCGGGGCACTAGAATTAAGGGGCCTTGTTGGTTTGAATTCGTGCGGTGTGCGCGCCGGGAAGATGGCATCTGTGGCTCAGGTCGTAATCGTAGATACCCCCCGCGAAGCGGGGGAGCTCGTCGGGTCAGCAATTCTGCTAGCTCTTCAGCAAAAGCCTGACCTAGTCCTAGGTCTTGCGACGGGCTCTTCCCCACAACCGGTTTATCTGGAACTCGCCCGGCGAATCAAACAAGAAAAGATTGATGTATCGCAGCTGCGCTGCTTTGCTCTCGATGAGTACGTTGGGCTTTCGCCCGATCATCCAGCCAGCTACCACTCGACGATCCACACTTCCGTTGTCGTTCCGCTGGGCCTCAATCCTGATTTGGTCGCCGTCCCCCCTGGAAGTTTTGACGATGTTCTTTCCGCGGGCAGAGACTACGAGGAGAAAATCGAACGAGCGGGTGGGGTCGATATTCAGTTGCTTGGGCTTGGCTCAAATGGACACATTGGTTTCAACGAACCAGGCTCTTCTTTGGCCTCGCTGACGCGAGTGAAGACATTGACCGAGCAGACCCGGGTCGATAACGCTCGTTTTTTTGACTCTCTCAAGGATGTCCCGACACACTGCGTGACTCAAGGAATCGGGACCATCCTTCGGTCAAAACGAATCTTTCTTTTCGCCTTTGGGGCCACCAAATCGGAAGCAGTCGCCCGAGCGGTCGAAGGTCCCGTCTCATCAGCGTGCCCAGGATCTGCGATTCAGCTTCACCCACGCGTCACTGTGATTGCTGACGAAGCCGCGGCAGCCGGCCTTAGTCAGATTGATTACTATCGGCACGCCTGGACTAGCAGACCTGAATGGCAACAGCTGTAGGAGCCACTCGGTTACCTCCACCCTCTCGTCGCAAGCGCAGTGGGTTCGAGGGAAATCTAGCTCGTGGCCATACTTCCAATCACTGAGCGGACCTCATAGCGATCAAACCGGTAGCGCGAGCGGGCGTAATGCATCGGTGATCCAAAACTGTCATAGAAGACGTCAACGATTTCCAATAGCGGCGATCGGGGAGGCAATTCAAGCAACTCACATTCTCGATCAGGTGCAACGACAGCGCGCACCGACCGTTGCGCGCTTTGAGGCGGCACGCCCTTGGCGGCGAGCACTGCGTGAATTGATCCCTCTAGTTCGGAGCCTTCCAAAAGTTTGCCGATAGCCTCGGGAAAGACACCAATCTCGTGGCACATCGGCTCGCCGTCAGCAGAGCGGAGCCGTTCCAACAGAAATGCTTTGGTTCCCGCACGGAGCGAAAGATGTTCCGCAATATCGGCATTGGTCGACAGCGTCTCGGCCCGCAAGACCTGCGACGACGGGATGAGACCGCGCCGCTTCATGTCCTCGGTGAAGGAGGTCAGTGAGGGTCCAATCAACACTGTAGGCCGCGCGACATACGAACCACTGCCGGCAGCCTTGCGAATCCAACCACCCTGCGCAAGTAGTGACAGCGCCTGACGCACGGTCACGACGCTAACCCCAAACTCATCGGACAAATGCCGCTCGGAGGGTAGCCGCGTGCCGACGGCAGTCTTTCGGTATCTGTCCTTCAGGGCCTCTGAAATTGCGACGTAGCGAGGGCTATTGGGTTTCACTGGGCTACGTAGCCTCTCACTCAGGACCATCCGATGCCTGACAGACACCGAAACAAGAATACTTACCGAAAAGAAAATCACAATTTGGCCACGACGGCCCTGTCGAGGGCTGTCTAGCCGATTTCGCTATACAACAAAATAGCAAGTGTTATATATTGATTGCTAGTTGTCGAAATCAACAGATTAAGGCAATTCGAAGCACCGGGCCAGCACAGGCTCGGGGAAGCCCGCTTTGTGCAAGAGGCTTCCAACGGCGGGAACACGTAAACAGGACACCACACAAGACAAAGGAGATTTGAGTGAAGCTGTCAAACGAGATTTGGCCCAACAACCCCTACGGAGAGATGGGTGTAACCGGTGTGCCAATAAACAGTTGGGGCGACAAACCCATCGAATGGTGTATCGATCGCTCAAAGGAGTATGGCTATAGCGCAGTTGATTTCTTTTACACGCGCTTTTTGGATTTCGATCAGAAAGAGTATGACCGTTTGTCGAGGGAGCTGAAGGGCTATGTCGCCGACAAGAAAATGGAGATCGCGTCAATCGGCGCTCACTTTTTGGCAATCACCAACCAGCACTGGCGACGTCGCGAGCAAATCGAGGCGACCAAGAAGGCAATTGACTTCAGCGCGGCTGTCGGTGCCAACACTGTAGTTGCCTACATTGCTGGCTACTACCTTCCCCAGACCTACATGCTGCTGTCTCGCAAAGAGGCCATGCAGATGATGGTTGACATGGTGCGCGAATGCGCTGAGTATGCAGGCGAGAAGGGCCTCACCTTCAGCATCGAACCCCACCAAGAGACGCTAATCAACCTTCCGGAGGTAACGCTCGAGGTCATCGATCGCGTCGGGCTCGACAACGTTCGAATCACGGTGGATTTTGGCGGCATGGAGCTTGGTATTCGCCCCCACATGGAGATTGAGGAAGCATTCCGAATGTTTGCGCCCTACCTGAACCACGTGCACGCCAAGGACATCACCGGCGTTATCGGGAACTGGAACATGTGCTGGTACGGCGGTGGAATGGTGAATTTTGCGCGATACGCAAAGGCACTCGAAGCCATCGGTTACGACGGTTATGTCTGTGTTGAGTGGGAAGGCTGGTTCAAGGGTGGACCAGGAGGTGTGGGCGATATGGACTCTGCGGGACTAGCAGATATGGATCGTGCCTCACTAGAAGCATACGAATTCCTAGCGCCACACTTCGAAAAAAAGTAACCAGCGCTGCAACGGCTCGGCGCCTCGACCTTTCAATGGATCGAGGCGCCGAGCCGTGGCGGTCTTTAGCCGAAGGCCAGACAATCCGTGCCCGTCGCCGGCGTTGGCTTAGTGTGAGAACCGTGGGGGAACAGACGCAATGACTACGGTGATTTTCAATGCACGAAAGGTCGACTCGGACGGCATTGCCGAGGGGTTCTGGGTGCGCTTCGTCGGGTCGCGAATCACAGAGAGCGGCATAGGCCACCCTCCAGTTTCTGCAGACGACACGGTTTTCGACGCTGCCGGTCAATGGCTGACACCCGGGTTTATCGACCTGCACTGTCACGGCGGAGGTGGTCACCCATTCACGGGCGACGCCGCCGAGATCGCTGCCGGGGTCCAACTCCACCGCCGACACGGAACCACCAGGACCGCGGTCAGTCTCGTCGCGCTCCCAATCGATGTTCTTGAGCAAAGTCTCCGCGAGGTGGCAGAGTTAGCGCGGCGCGATGACCTCGTTCTGGGCTCTCACCTCGAAGGCCCATTCCTCTCCGCGCATCACCACGGTGCGCACGATCCTCACACCCTGATAATCCCGACCTCCGAGGTGGTCGAGGCCGTGCTCTCCGCCGCAGGAGGCACCCTGCTCCAGGTTACGATTGCACCTGAGCTGCCGGGAGCGCTCTCTGGGATTGAAACTTTCGTTGCCCAGGGAGTGCGCGTTGCAATTGGACACACAGCCGCCGACTATCACCTTGCCCAACGTGCCTTCGACCGCGGCGCGACCATTTTGACCCATGCGTTCAACGCCATGCCTCCAATCCATCATCGCGCACCGGGCCCGATCGTTGCGGCTTTCGAGGATGAGCGCGTAACGCTTGAGCTGATTCTCGATGGCCACCATGTCGAGGCCCCGACAGCCCGTTTGGCATTTAGACAGGCGCCAGGACGCATCGCTCTTGTGACCGACGCGATGGCTGCTGCGGGTGCTGGCGACGGCATCTACCTTCTTGGAGACCTAGAGGTCGCCGTGAATCGGGGTCGAGCCGTCCTTGCAGGCACCGACACCCTGGCGGGGTCAACGTTAACCCAAGACGCTGCACTTCGGTATGCGCTTGTCACCATCGGGCTTCCCCCGGTCGAAGCGGTCGCCGCCTTGACCAGCACTCCTGCTCGAGCAATCGGGCGACAGGAAGACTTGGGGTACCTGCGTCCCGGGTATCTCGCTGATGCGGTGCTACTCAGCGCGGAGTGGGAAGTGCAACAAGTGTGGGCAGGAGGTCTGAGTCAAATCTGATTCTCCGGTTTTAAACATCAGACCAGCAGGTCACGTGCGCTTGTAAACCGGGCGCGTGCGTCGCGGTACATCTCGACAACCGCTGGTGGCGGAGGTACTAACTCTTGACGATTGACAGCTGTCAACACATCCTCCTGAGTGCTGATTCCAGCACCAATCGCCGCTAACAACGCGGCACCCAGAGCAGAACCGCCCTCGGGCAGACGAAGCACCGGAACGTCGAGCACGCTCGACAGCGCACTTTGCCAAATGCTGGAATTTGCTACTCCCCCAACCACGTGCACCCGCTTCGGCCTCTCCGTCAACTGCGCAACTGCCTCGACAGCATCGGCGCAAGCAAATGCCACTCCCTCAAGTACTGCCGCCGCCAAGTGTCCGGCATCGTGACTGCCCGTTTGTCCAACAAACGCGGCCCTGGCTGAATCGTTCTTGCGGGGGACGACCGCACCGAACATGAACGGAAGATAACTGAGCCCTTCGGCTCCTGGTTCGGACTGACTCGCCAAACTTTCGATGGACTGCGACGGGAACAAGACGCTTTGCGCCCAGCGCACGCTCGCTCCAGCGGCGTAAACCGATGACATCGCCAAATAACCGCGCCCCAGAGCGTTACCAAAAAGAAAGCCATTTCCCGGGTTAAGCGTGCCAATACTGCCCAAAGCTTGTGCTGCGGTTCCGGCGTTTAGGCAGATTAACGTGGAGTCGACGAGTCCAGATCCCAGCGCCACTGCGGACACGTCGCCAGCCCCAGCAACCACAGGGGTGCCAACAACCAGACCAGTGTCCCGCGCAGCTTCCGCAGTGACTGCGCCCCTGACCCCCGACGAATCCATCACTGAGGGGGCAATGCGCGACGTCGCGTTACAGAGGGAAAACAGGTCGTCGTCCCACCTGCCTCTATCGACATCCCACAAAAGCGTTCCAATTGCATCGGTAATGTCTGTGCCAAGTTGACCCGTGAGCTTTAGTGCAAGGTAGTCCTTCGCAAGAACCAAATGACGGGCTCTGGCCACAGCGCCTGGATCAGTAGCAGCCAACCAAGCAAGTTTGGGGGCCGTGAATGCATCCACTACATCGTTTCCCCCCAGCTCTCGGAAACGAGAGTGGGTCCGCAACTCTGCACTAAACGCACTGACGCGACGGTCTGACCAGGTCATTGCCGGACGCACAGGAGCCAAGGCATCGTCCAACAGCAATAGGCCATGCATATGCCCTGACAACCCAACGGCCTGAACGCTACCCGGCCGCACGTCCTCAAAAAGTTTTCGACAGGTTGCCCCCACAGCCGCCCACCAGTCATCTGGGTTTTGTTCACTACCTCCATCGGGAGTCACTACCGTGACGTACTCTGACTCGGCTGACGCGACGACTCGGCCGAGCGCGGGATCAAAGGCGATGACCTTGACCTTTGTCGTACCTAGGTCAATGCCCACAACGACGGACGATGGATTGCTGATTGCCATCTGATTCCTATCTCCCAGTGACGCTCCAAGATTCCCGTCACGGTCTACCAATCCATCGACCCCAGATTAGAGATGTGGCACCCGCGGTGAAAACTTCTCTGCGTAGAGAGTGTTGTGGGCCACAGAACCCTCCATGCCGGCGCTGCGGAAAATCTCAGGACTTCCGCCTGCATCTGCAAGGCGACCAAGAGCATTGACAATCACAGCGTTCAGCAGTGTCAGCCCTACAATCGAAGACCCCGGCCCGACTCTGGGCAAATCAGGCCGGAGTTCAATCAATGCATCCCCGGGTGGGCAATGGTTATCAAGGACAACGTCTGCGACTTGACCGAGTGTCTTTCCGTGGTCCGCCAAGGCAGAATACTCAAGCGAGGTGATTGCCAACACGGTCAATCCCCGTTTTTTTGCTTCGAGGGCAACCTCGACCGGGACCGCATTTTTACCCGAATTGGAAACGACCATCATCACGTCTCGCGCTGCGTCAAAATCGTAACCCGAGAGAATCGATTGCGCGTGTCCCGACTCGCGCTCCAAACGCGTGCTCTCCAACGCGCCCTCGTGCAGCATAAACTTCGGCTTCAAGATTGGGCATATTCTCGCGGACCCTCCTGCTCGAAAAAACGCCTCTTCAGCGAAAATGTGGGAATGCCCGCTACCAAAAATGTAGAGCAGACCGTCTCTGGAAAAAGATTCGGCAACGATTTCTCCCGCCCGCTCAATCCCTACGCGCTCACTATCGAACGCTTTAGCGAGCGTCTCCGAAACGGCGGACAGATAGAGACCCGTTGCTTGGGGTCCAGCACTCAGCTGCTTCACTTAGTTGCACCTTTCATGAGCCCACCAACAAAGAAGCGGCCAATAAGGATGAACATCACCACAGAGGGCAACAGGGTGAAGACAGTTGCTGCCATGACTAACCCCCAATCCACTGTGTACTGCCCGATGATGCCCTTGAGTCCAATCGGGAGGGTCGAAAGGGTGTCAGAAACGATGAATTGAGAAGCAAAAACGAACTCTTTCCACGCATAAACGAACGAGAACACCGCGACAGTCGCAATCCCTGGCGCCAGGAGAGGAAAAACAATTTGAAACATGGTTCGCAGGGGCCCAGCGCCGTCGATAGCGGCAGCATCGTCCATCTCTTCCGGGATCGAGAGGAGGAAGCCGCGAAGTAGCCATGTACAAAACGGTGCGGTGAACGCAATGTTGACCAGAACCAGACCTGCATGGGAATTGATCAGACCAAGGCTGTTGAGCGTCCCATACAGCGGAACAATGAGGAGCGTTCCAGGAATCATGTAGGACAACAGGATGATTCCCGCAATCTTTCCACCTCCTGGCACCTTCAGACGGTAGAGACCGTAGGCGGCACACAGCGAGACCGCGATTGTTCCAAACATGGTCCCAGTCGCCACGATGACACTGTTCGTCAAAAAGAGGGAGTAGTCGGTCGCAACAAGAAGGCGCTCAAAGTTCGAGACCGATGGATCCTCCGGGAAGAACGTGGGGACCTGTCGAATGATTTCTTCCGGCCCTTTGAAGGCTGACATGGTGACCCAGTAGATTGGCCCGAAGACCAAAACGGTAAGAAAAGCCATCGCAACGATTTGCAACACGGACTTTTTGTCCTTGCGAGCGGTTTTTGTCCTCACTAGTCCTCCTTTGGACGTGCAAAACGGACAAAAAGTGACGCGGCAATGACGAGGACAAGAACGGTCAAGACGCTAGCCGCGGCGGCCTCGCTCGACCGGAAAGCGCCAAACGCGGTGTTGTAGATGTAGACGGGCATCGTAGTCGTCGCGTCGACGGGCCCGCCTTCTGTTATCAGGTAAATCGAGTCAAGCACGTTGAAAGACCAAAGCGAACCGACCAAGCCAAGGGCAAACAGAATGGGATTAATGATTGGCAGCGTGACGGAAAAAAAAGTTTGCCAGTTGTTGGCGCCGTCGATTCTGGCTGCCTCGAGTGTTTCCTCCGGCACGGTAGCCAACGCTCCATAAATCACGACGGTCGCGAGCGGGAACCAGTGCCAGCTGTTCACAAGAATAATGCTGAAGAGGACCACACCAGGGTCGCTAAACGGAGAACCGAGATCGATACCGATCTCTCTCAATGCCCAGTGGATCACGCCGTAGTTGCTGTTGAGCATCCACTGCCAGATGATGACAACAGAGATTGTCGGAATGACCCACGGCAACATAACCCAAACGCGGGCGGAGCTTGCCCACCAACCTTTGCTCTGGAGCAGCAACGCAGTCGCGAAGGCAAGGATTGTCTGAACCACAAGGTTGGCGAGAACCCACGTGCCGGACCTCCCCAGAGCGGACCAGAATCCAGGATCCTCAAGGATGAAAAGGTACGTCTCAAACCCGACGAATTCCGAATCGCCGCCAATAACGCGCTGATTCTGAAAACTAATCCACAGCGAGTTCACTAGCGGAAGCCCGATGGCAAGGACCATAATCACCACAACTGGGGTGATGAGGCTATATCCGAGAAGGTGTTTCTTCATGCTGGCAACTTCCGTCGACACTGACCGGTAGGAGAGCGGGCCTCTGCCCCACCATTTGCGTGGTGGGGCAGAGGACCCGGTCGAGATGGACCCTACTCCTTATCGGAGGGCGGTTTCCATTTCTTGCTGAGCCCAGGCGACAGCGCTCTCCACGGCTTCACCCTCGACGTAGACCCGTTGGATGGTCTGCGCCAGGATGTTCTGGCCAGAGATGTCTCCAATCCGGCTGATGTACTGCCCATCGACGAAGCCGAAGAGGCCCCCGACGCTGGAGAGTTCAAGCATCAGATCGACACATTCTGGATAGGTACCAATGACTTCATTGGTCCGCCACGCGTCGACGTGAGCTGCATTGCCGGTCACAGGAAGGAACAGCCCCGGCTCCGCGTGAAGGAACTTCGCGTAGTTTTCGGGCTCCATTACCCAGGTGAAGAACGCTGCTGCCCCGGCGCGACGGTTCTCGTCATCGCTAAGAATCATGGCAGCGTTCGAGTAATAGATGCTTCCTGGCTCTCCGCCCTCGTCCTTCACAGGAATCGGAGCGCAACCGAGGTCACTCGGCTCGAGCCCTGACTCCGCGACCCACGGCGGAAGGTACTGGCCCTTCTCAATCGCCATTGCAACCGAACCATTGTTCAGCGCTGCCTGAGGCTCACCCCATGCATAATTGGCGGAGTCCGCAGGAGAGAATTGCAGCAACTCGTTGTAGAAACTAATTGCGTCAATAACTTCAGGCGTATTGAAGTTTGGCTGGCCGTCTTCGGTGAACCAGTTCCCCGCTCCGCCTGTCAGCATGAAGCTGTAGGCGACCTGATCAGAGGCCAGATTCTTTCCTGCAGGAACGGCTATGCCGTTGACCCCGTCAGCGGTGAGAGTCTCAGCGGCGGCGAGCAACTCGTTCCACGTTGACGGAGGTTCTACACCAGCTGCCTCAAGCATCTGAGCGTTGTACCAAAGGACTTGAACCATTCCATAGAGTGGAACCGCCCAGACTTCTCCGGCATCGGTGTATGCGGCCCGCGATGCTGGGTAGAGACCGTGAGCAGCATCGAGACTGTCAACGGTTTCGGTCACCGGGTAGCCCAAACCAAGGTTACGGACGTACGTCGCAAAGTCGGGAATCGCAAACAGGACATCGGGCTGCGTGCTCGACTGCGCGGCCGCCGCGATGTTCGCGTAAATCGAATCCCATTCCTGAACCTGGAACTCAACCGGGTACTCAGGATTAGTTGCGTTGTACTCGTCAGCAATGGCTCCCCATGCCGCAACGCGCTGTGGGGTGTTTTCCATGTGCCAGATGGTGATGGGCGCGTTCGCTGCACCATCACTTGCTGGGGCGTCGCCACCTGTCTCCTCGCTTGCGCCACCAGCGCAAGCGGCAAGACCAATGACGCCAGCAACTAGAACTGCGAGAGATTTCACTCGCGTGAACTTCATCGTTCCTCCTCGTTAGCGTTTGTTGTGATTACATGCCCAGTTTGGTTTCTCGCCACAAGGTTCGGACTTGGAACATTCCACCGGGTCAAAATCACTATACATCAATTTACATATTGGTCTATACCGCTCTAATCCTGAACGCCTCGCTCAAGATGGTGCGATTCGAAAGCAACCACGACAGCACAGCCCGAAACGGGCCTAATCGGCCGAATCAGTGACGAGCGAGCCCGGACCCACGATTACGGTACGACTCGCGCAAGCCCTTAAGAGAGCATCCTCGTATAGAGGGTGCTGGCGATCACTAAGCCAGCAATGACCCACGCCCACAAAGGGACCTTGCCGCGCCACTTCTCCTCAGCCATGGGATAACGAGCCCTGCCTAAGGGGCTGGGTCACCAATCGCTCCGAGAAGGTAGCCAGCAAGCGCGCTCTCCGCAGCAGCGGAGCCGCCGTGCTGGCCCTCAAACTGAGAGGTGCCATCGATGCCGCACAGCCCAATAATCCGACTCGCGCCACCGGGGTGGGAAGAAATCCAGCCGGTCAGGTCATAGACGTTGCCATTGATAACGCTCCAGCAACTGCCTTCCGAATCGTTCATCGCGACCATCTCCAGGCTGAGAACACTGGCCTCGGCACTCGGCGCAGGTGCCTCCTCAGCTGGAGCCTCTGGCATAGCGGCCTCGTCGGCTGGTTCCACGACAGCGGTGTCAGTCTCTGACACCCGGTCGCCCCATGTGGCATCAGCACCCGAGTGGCCGGCAAGAACGGTGATGACGACGGCGACAATGCCGACGATGATGACAATGCCACCGATAACAGCGGCCAGGATTCTTCCACGCGATGAGGACATGCGAGAAACGATAAGCCAGATGACTGAAAGAACGGCGAGAGCCACGGCAACCGGGGGAAGCATTTCGCCCCACTCGGAGTGCTCCTCAGCAACGCCTACCCTCGCCTCGAGCGCTTCACCGGATTGCTCGGCGACGATCGCTGAGAGGGCGCCGATGATGGCGAGACCAACCGCCGGATAACGGTAGTTCTGGCGAAGTCTCGGGAAGGCCACCACCAAAACCAGGAGGACCACAGCCATTGGCAGGAGGACCACCACGGCATGGGTGACGAAAACGTGAACGGGGAGACCTGTTACCAAGTCAAAGATTCCCCGATCACCCACCCTCAAATCCTACTGAGGCGGGCTCTGCCGGTCCACGCCAGCGAGCTGGCGAACACCAAGTAGCGCCAGAGCACAGAGAAACACAGCCGACACGATGAACGGATACACCAACACAACGCCAAAGCCTTCAACAAGACCACCAACCACCACCATTCCCATTGGCGGTCCGCTGGCAAACAGCGCCATCTGGGCTCCAAATACGCGGCCCTGAACGGAGGGACGGCAGCGCGTTTGCACGAGGGTGTTCAAGAGCGGGCCCATGGGCCCCCATGACATACCCACCGCCAGGCCAAAGACCGCCATCACCCACACAGGTGGGAAGAACGCCAGGCCAAACAGTAGGGCCGATGAGGCAATCGAGCTGGTGAGGACGATGGTGCGCAGCTTGAAGCGCGCGGCGAGTGGCGCGTAAGAGTAGGCGCCAATCACTCCGCCCAATGCCATGGCTGAGATCACAACACCAAACCCCCACGGGTTGTCGCTTGATTCAAAGTAGGTGGGGAGGATGACGACTTCGGTGGGCATATAGACAAAGTCAACAAACACGATGAAGGCGGTTATGACCAGCAGGGCAGTGTCTGCTCGTATCACCCGGAAGCCCTCGATTGCATCCCGCCACCATGCACCTGGCTCCTCGAGCCCGTCGTCTCGAACGGTGGTTGCCCCGGGAGGAATCACCGCGACGGCGAGGGCGGCAAGCCCAAAAAAGACCGTTATGACTCCAAAGGACATGATGGTCCCCACGGCACCGATCAGCGCAGCACCGAGGGCTGGACCGAGCGCAAAGCCAAGCGCGAAGAGCGCTTCGTGCAAAGAGTTTGCCCGCGCCAAGCTCACACCACTTGCCTTCGCAGTGGGCTCAATCAGTGTTTTGCGCGCGGTGTATCCGGCAGGGTCAAAGATTGCCCCCAAGAGTGCTGCGGCGGCAACCACCCACAAGTCGAGGCGACCGGTCATAGCAACAAAAGGAATCATCAGAACAGAAAGTCCAGAGAGAACATCGGAGAGAATCGAAACCTTTGCCCGGCCCACTCGATCAATCAGGAGGCCAGCCAAGGGCGACATCACAATTGCTGGGATTGCTGCCAGGGCGGCGACGATACCTGTGCTGAGCGCAGACCCGGTCAGCTCCAAAACAAGCCAAGGAATGGCAATGAAGGTCATGGCATTAGCAGAGGCCCCAGCGAAATTGGCGACCTGAAGGAGCGCGAAGGGGAGGCGCCTGGCCGGTGGAGTCACGGGCCAATGGTAGTGGCAGGCGCACCTACGAACTGCAGATCAGCCCATCTGCTGGCAGGGCACCAGCGAGAAAGTACTGCTCGACGGCATCGTTAATGCAGACAGAGTCCTTGTTGTACGCAAGATGGCCCTCAGCCTCCAAAGTCAGGTGGCGCGCTTGGCCCAACTGCTCTGCAAGAGATAGCGACCAGTTGTACGGCGTCGCAGGGTCACCAGTGGTCCCGATCACAAGGACCGGGTTTGCGCCTTCACCACTGACCGGACCCTTCACAAGGCGTGGTGGGAAGGGCCAGTTCTGGCACACCAGGTCGCCGTAACCGCTGGGTCTCGCCGTATACGGGGCAACCTCTCGTAATTGCTCACCCTGTGCAGCAATGACCTCCGGGTCGTATTCGACGGGGTAATCAAGACAGTTGATGGCAATGAACGCCTCCATCGAGTTGTCCTGGTAGACGCCATCTTGGCGGTCGTAGTAGAAATCGACCAGGAACATTGCCGTGTCGGTCAGTCCCTGCTCAACCTCAACAAACAGCTGGGTCAAGTAGCTCCAATTTTGTTGCGAGTAGAGGGTGGTTACCATCGCGGTACGAAGCATCGAGTGATCGACCAAGCGACCATCGCTGTGTCGGAGTGGGTCTTCCTCGAGACGGTCATAGAGTTCGGACACCGAGGCCAATTGGGCATCGCGGTCGCCCTCAAAAGGACACATCTCCATCTCGATGCAGTAGTCCACATAGGCCATCAGGGCTTCTTCGAACCCCCGGTATTGATTCAGCACAAGGTCAAACTGGCTTGCTGCAGGATCCACTGGACCATCCAGGACCAACCGCCCAACATTCTCGGGGAACGTATCGATATAGAGCGCGCCGATCAATGTTCCATACGAGTAGCCCAGGTAGTTGAGCTGGTCATCACCCAGAAGATGGCGCAATAGATCCAGGTCACGAACGGTCGACATTGTGTCTACGTATTGAAGAAGCTCCCCGGTGTGCTCCAGGCACTCGGTACCAAAACGGATGGACTCATCGAGGAGTTCCTGTTCCCACTCGGGAGTGTCAGGTTCCGCCTCGAGCTCTCCGAAGAAGAAGTAATCAAGGTCCTCATCACTCGTGGCGCAGGACACTGGTGTCGACTCGTTCACGCCACGCGGATCCCAGCCGACAATGTCGAAAGACTCACGTAGCGCTGCCCCCACCGCAAAATCCACAGAATCACGAACGAAGGTGAAGCCACTGGCCCCAGGGCCACCCGGGTTAACCAGTAGCGAGCCCTGCGCTTCACCGGTGGCTTGATGTCTGGAGAGAGCAAGCTCAATGTCCTGCCCGGCTTCCAGGTCGTCCCAGTTCAGCGGCACCAGAACGGTCGCGCACTCGGCGCCCGAGTCGCAGTCCTCCCACTCGATCTCCTGGTCAAAGTAATAGGACCAGGCGTCTGGAGGTTCCACCGGTTCGCTTGCGCATCCGGCAATAATCACCAAGCCTGCGGCGACAGCCGCTACTACACCGGTGCTCCTCATGAGCGCACCGCAGGGATTCGACCGCTGACCTGGATCAACAGCGACTCAAGCACCAGCAAGGGAGGCGAATTGTTCGACATGCGGACTCGCGCCTGGTTCACGGCGTCCAGAGCCGACAACGTCAGAGACGACGTGCTGTTGGCGGCGCGGTTCTCGATCGCTGCGCTGTGGCTCTGGTTCACCAGCTCAACACCGGCTCCAACCTGAAGCATCAATACGTCTCGCAACACCGACATCACATCAACAAGAATCCGGTCCACCGCATCCCTCAGGCTGCGTGTGGAGCGACGCTTTTGATCCTCTTCCAAGGCCTTGACGTGCGAGCGCAAAGCCGGCGGGATTGCGCCCCCTGGTTGCAGCCCCAGGGATTTCAGGAGCGCATCGCGCTCGTCAGAATCCTGCTTAGTCACCAGGGCATCAGCATCGCTTTTCGCCAGGTCCAAGAGCGTTGCTGCTGCCGCCATCGCTTGTGACACCGAACCGATTCCTAAGACCGCTTGGACGTAGGCGTCGCGCCGGCGGCGCGACTCTTCATCGGTGGCCAAGCGAGTTGCCATACCGATGTGGCTCTGTGCTTCCCTGGCAGCAACCAGGGCGCTGTCTTCGTCAACACCTTCACGCGCACTAATGAGAGCCGCAACATCGTGGACGCTCGGAACCTGCAAGGTGATGCTTCTCATGCGGGAGCGAATAGTGGGCAACACATCAGCGGGACTTGGAGCGCACAGAATCCAGACGGTCTGCGGGGGTGGTTCCTCGAGCGCCTTGAGCAGGACGTTCGAGGTCCGCTCAGTCATCCGGTCGGCGTCTTCAATGATGACGACCCGGTAGTTCGCTGTGGAGGGCGAGAAATAGGAAAAGGAGACGAGGGCTCTGACTTCGTCAATCGTGATCGTGACCCGATCGGTCGCGAGGATGGAGACGTCGGGGTGAGCGCCAGCGACAACCTGTGCACTGCGCACCGGATCACTACCAACCCCGAGGAGTTCGGCGGCAAAAGCGTGAGCAAGGGTTGACCGCCCGGAGCCGGGAGGGCCCGTAATCAGCCACGAGTGAGTCATCGCCGTAGAGCCGGGTCTAGCGGCGTCTTTCATCAGGGAAATCGCGTGGTCTTGGCCAACGAGCTCATCCCAGAGGGTCATAGGCCCAGGCTAGCCGACCAGGTCTGACACACGCTTAGTGATTGCCTCGTGGATGGACTCCACCGACGCCGTGCCATCAAGAACAAGGAAGCGACCTGGCTCAGCCTCGGCAAGCGCGAGATAGCTCTCCCGCACGCGCTGGTGGAAGTCCTCGGCTTCAGCTTCGAGGCGATCAAAGCGCCGGTCGTCCTCGAGTTGGCGAGCTTTCGCAACGTCTGCAGGAACATCGAGCAAGACCGTGAGGTGCGGCATCAGGCGCTCCGTGGCCCAGAGAGAGAGGTCACGCACCTCGGTCGCATCCAAGACCCGACCAGCGCCCTGGTAGGCGACGGAAGAATCGAAGTAGCGGTCTTGAACGACGATGTCACCGCGGTCTAGGGCTGGACGCACCAACGTATATATATGGTGTGAGCGATCCGCTGCATAGAGAAGCGCTTCTGCCCTGGGCGCAATAAAGCCGGTGCTGTGCAGAATGATGTCGCGCAGCTCGTTGCCGAGATCCGTGCCACCGGGCTCCCTCGTCACTACGACGGTGTGACCTCTGTCGGCAAGCCACTGCTGAAGAAGCCTAATCTGCGTCGTCTTCCCCGAACCGTCACCGCCCTCGAAGGTGATGAATACGCCGGCCATTAGTCAGCCGCCTCGGTAATGGTGAGCGACTTAGGCTTCCCACTCTTTGCGGTGGCGGTCTTCTTGGCGCCGGCCTTGCTTACCGTCTTAGTCGTGGTCTTTTTAGCAGTGGCTTTCTTTGCCGGGGCCTTCTTCTTTACAGCGCGCTTCGGAGCGGGGCCCTTAGCTCGCTTGTCGGCAATGAGCACAACAGCCTGCTCAAAATCGAGCTCATCGATCGGCATACCTCGGGGGACTGTGGCGTTGACTTCCCCATCGGTTACATAAGGACCAAAACGGCCGTCCTTCAGCAGGATGGGCTTGCCGCTGACAGGGTCAGCGTCAAAGGTCTTGAGAGCTGAGGCCTGGCGTCGACCGGCATACTTGGGCTCCCGATATCGGGCAAGGGCGCCCTCCAGATCTATCTCGAAAATCTTCTCTTCGCTATCGAGTGACCGAGTGTCGTTTCCCTTCTTGAGATAGGGGCCATAGCGACCGTTTTGTGCGGTAATCATCTCGCCAGACTCAGGATCGATGCCGACTTCGCGCGGGAGCGCGAGCAGGCGAAGCGCTGTCTCCAAATCAATGGTCTCAAGGTCCATTGATTGGAAAATCGAGGCAGTCTTCGGCTTTTCGGCAGCGACTTTCTTCTTTTTCTTGGGGGCGTCCTCTGTGGCCGGTGGCTCTTCGGGTTCAGGCAAAACCTCGGTGACATAAGGGCCGAACCGGCCCTTCTTGGCAACGATGTCTCGGCCAGTGGCCGGATCAACGCCGAGGACACGGTCGACAACCGGCGGTGCATCTGCCAGTTCTTGTGCACGCTCGGGCGTCAGTTCATCGGGTGCGAGTTCTGGCGGAAGATTGACATTTCGAACCTCACCGGTCTCGGTGTCTGTGACTTCGAGGAATGGGCCGTATTTGCCCACCCGGAGGTTGATCGTCGGGCTGATTTCCAGGGTGTTGAGCTCCCTGGCATCGATCTCCTCGGTGGCATCTTCGGCGACCTTCTTGAGACCGCGGTTTTTGTCATCACCGAAGTAGAAACGGTGAAGCCACTCGCCTCTCTTTGTTTCGCCCCTGGCAATGCTGTCCAAGTCCTCTTCGAGGCCTGCGGTGTAGTCATAGTCGACTAGGTCCGAGAAGCGCTCGTGCAGTAAACGAGTGACGGGGAAAGCAATCCACTGCGGAACCAATGCGCTTCCCCGGCGCACGACATAACCCCGGTCGATGATGACGGAGATGATCGAGGCATAGGTCGAAGGCCGACCAATGCCTTTTTCTTCCAGTGCCTTCACGAGACTCGCCTCCGTGTATCTGGCAGGCGGTTGAGTGGTGTGGGCTTTAGCCAGGACGTCACTAATCGTGAGTGATTCTCCAACAGCCACCTTCGGTAACAGAGCGTCGTCGTCGGACTCACTCTCGGTGGCGGAATCGTCGTCGCTGCCCTCTTGGTAAGCCTGGAGGAAACCGCGTTCCGTGAGGACCGTTCCCGAGGCAGTGAACTGGGCAGAGGTGAAATCACTGTCCGGAAGAGGGGTCGCCTCAAGAGTGACGGTCACCGTTTCGCCCCTGGCATCCACCATTTGGCTAGCAACGGTGCGCTTCCAAATGAGGTCATAAAGCTTCAACTCGTCAGAGCGCAGAACGCTGGAGAGAGAAGAGGGGGTAGCAAAGCGATCGCCTGCCGGGCGAACGGCTTCGTGAGCTTCCTGCGCGTTCTTCGACTTGCCTTTATACAGACGCGGCTCTCCAGGAACTGACTTCGCGCCATAAAGCTCCGTTGCAGCAGCACGGGCCGCGCTAATTGCTTGGGAGGACAGGGAGACAGAGTCGGTCCTCATATAAGTAATGTGGCCGTTTTCATAAAGCCCCTGCGCAATGCTCATCGTCTGCTGGGCAGAGAACCGCAGTTTGCGGCCGGCCTCTTGCTGCAGGGTCGAGGTGGTGAAGGGTGCCGCGGGGCGTCTCGTGTATGGCTTCGGTTCAACGCTCAGAACGGTGGGTGCAACAGAGGGCTGACGCAACACGGTCTGCAGAGCTTCTGCTTGCTCTTCTTGCAGCAAGACCGCGTCGGAGGTGAGCTTTCCCTCTTCAGAGAAGTCCCGGCCAGATGCGACCCTGCGACCGTCGAGGCGCGAGAGAGCAACGGTGAATTTCTCACCGGTGCTCTTATGAACAACCGCTTCGATGTCGGAATAGCTGGCGGTCACAAAAGCGCGACGCTCGAGTTCGCGATCGACAATCAGTCGAAGTGCTGGGGACTGAACACGGCCCGCGGACTTAGCACCGCTCACCCGACGCCAGAGAACCGGAGAGACCTCAAACCCATAGAGGCGGTCGAGAATGCGCCTTGTTTCCTGGGCGTCAACAAGGGCGACATCCAGCTCGCGGGTCTTGTTCGTTGCCTCGGTGATGCTGTGCTGGGTGATTTCGTGGAAAACCATGCGCTTGACCGGGACACTGGGCTTCAAGACTTCGAGCAAGTGCCACGCGATGGCTTCGCCCTCGCGGTCCTCATCTGTTGCGAGCAAGATTTCGGATGCGGTCTTGGCGGCGCGCTTCAGATCGGCAACCGTTTTCTTACCGCGATCAGTGGTCACGTAGTACGGGGCGAAGTCATTCTCGAGATCGATGCCGAACTTTCCAGAAGGGCCCTTTTTCATGTCGGTGGGCAAATCTCTAGGGTGAGCAAGATCGCGCACGTGACCCACGGAAGCCATGACCTCGTAGCCATCGCCCAGGTACTTCCCAATCGTTTTCGCTTTAGCTGGCGACTCGACGATGACGAGTTTTTTACTCGGGGCCACGCTTCTCCTTGCGCTGTAACTCTCGTGGGGAATTCCTCGACACGAGCGCTGTAACTCTGAGACGGAAAATCTCAACGGGGCTCACGATACACAACAAATTATTTCTGTCCACCATTAGCCACTCCAGCGTGAGCGCGGGCCGAATGCCAAACACCTCGCCAAGACATGCCACCCGCAACCCGCGCACCATCGTCCTCGAGCTCGCAAGAATCAAGAGAGAACTGCTCGTCCTGCAGAATCTGGCGGGCGATGTCACACGGCAAACCAGCCACCACGCCCATCCGGACATCGGCTGCACCCAGGGCAGCTCGGTCCACCGCACCCTGCAGTCGATTGGCAATCAGCACGTGGGTTGCCACCTCAGCAAACACTCCCGTGGCGAGCACAAGCATCGCGATCCACCCCAGTGCAACCGCGCTGGCACTTCCCCTCTCACCCATGGTTAATGGCACCAGGAGTCGGGCGCACTGCAGTATCGAGAGCACAGGCACTGGCATCCAGACGAAGAGGTGCCAGCGCCCACAGACCCGTCGCGAGTTCATCGCTCAAGCGCACGCACACAAGATCGGGTGGGTAACTGAGCTCGGCGGAGCCAGGCGATGCACCCTCCGGCAGGCCAGTGGGATCACCCCCGAGACCGAGTACTCGGGCGTAATCACTGGCCTGCGCCTGAAGGCGTTGCGCTGCCACACCAGCTCCTAGCCCGCTGGTCAGCAGAGCGGCCACCATCACGAGAGCGGGCAGAGTGATCACCCACTCGGCGGTGATGGCGCCGGACTCACCCAGTGAAGGTGAGGGCACTGCGCACCAGGTCGGTCAGTATTTGCCGTACTTCATCGCTGCGCATGATGACTACGAGCAGGCCGGCAAATCCGACGGCAGCCATTGTGGCAATGGCGTACTCGGCTGTTGCTGCCCCCCGCTCGGTATCAGAGCCCTCTGTTAGGCGGTTGAACTCATTCATGATGTCTCCTTGTCGTGGGTGACCGGCTGGCCACGGGCACACCCTGGCAGTGATGGGGTGTGTGGAGTGGCGAGGCGGTGAGGTTACGGAGGGTTCAACCTTGGCGTTGCTCGGTGGACATCTACGCGAACGACCCCTCCCACAACGCCACCGCCATCGGAACGACTGCGACCAGTACAAAAGCTGGAAGAACTAGCAGGCCAAGAGGCATCACGACCGAGACACCTAGGCGTGCCAGGCGCTCCTCGGTGTTGGTGCGCCCGAGGTCTCGGCGCAGTGTGGCGCTGGCCTTGGCAAGACCCGCAACAGGCACTCCCGCTCGTCGGGAAAGAGCCACCAGGTTCCCTAGTCTCTGCGGTTCTCCCATCTCTAGTGAGTACTCAGAACACACTGCCCCCACCAACTCTTGAGCGCGCTCGGGCAGCGCGCCACCGCCGGTGGCAATAGCAAAGAGATCCATCTCAAGTCCCAGGGCGTCTGGGTCTGGTGTCGCTCGCTCGGCCAACAACCTCAACCACCACCAGGCGCCAAGCATCATCGCCACACCCAGGGCAAGCACAGAGGCACCCAGTCCGGTGCCAAACAAGAAGGCGACGCTCGACTGACCCCCGAGTTCACCACCAATCACACCAATAATCGGCAGCGCCATGACAAGCCGCATGGTCGCCTTCGGCCCGGCAAGCGCCGCGCTGATCTGGCGCTTCGTTCTCGAGATGTCACCAAGCGCCTCGGCCAGGGCTTCGAGAGCCGGGTGAAGCGGTGCTCCACTCTCTCGGGCGATAGCCCAGCACGCACCGAGCGCCCTCCACGGCGCGTCGGCGTTCTTGGTGAGTGACTGCAAAGCTTCGTGAGGATTCACCCCACCCTCTATAGCGCCGGTTATTGCTACTGGCATTTCTCCGTAGCGTGGGTCGCTCGCGAGCTCAGCCCACACGCTGGGTAGGGACAGACCTGCCTGGTGCAGCGCGGCAAGGGTGCGGATCGCCTCCACCGGGTCTGGTGCCGGGGTGTTCCGTGGCGCAAGAAATCTAGGAATCCACGAGAACATCGAGGCTCCCGTCTGGGCCAAGAATGAGACGCCCTTGGGTGAGATGCCGCTGCTGGTCATTTCCCGTCTCGAGGTGGATCACTCGGTCAAAGGAGTTGATGGCTTGTGTTGTCAGTTGCCTTTCGCTAAGGCCAGCGAGCGCGCCCAACGCATCAAGCCGGGCTGGAATCTCTTCGATGCTCCCGGCATGGATGGTGGTTGCTCCCCCGCGGTGGCCGGTCAGAAAAGCTTGCAGGAGGTCTGCCAATTCAGCTCCCCGACACTCGCCGACAATCAGGCGGTCTGGCTTCATGCGCAAGGACTCTCTCACGAGCCTGGCGAGCGTTATCTCGCCAGCCCCCTCAAGGTTTGCCACCCGACACTCGAGCGACACAACGTGGGGGTGGTCGATAGAAAGCTCCGCCAAGTCTTCGAGCACTACCAATCGCTCGTTGGCCCCGGCATAGGCCATGAGTGCCCCCACCAAGGTTGTCTTGCCCGAGCCAGTGGCACCGGTAATGAGCAGACTCTGACGTGAGTGGACCAGGCCAATCAGCTGTGGGATGAGGCGTGGACTATCCCGCAGCGCCAACGTGTCAAGGGAAGCTTTCGCATGCCGGTGAATGCGCAGCGATATCTCTGCACCTAGGCGCGCAACAGGAGGAATGGCCGCGTGAACTCGGATTCCATGCCCCAGGTTCACATCGGCCATGGGTTGGGCCTCATCGAGACGCCTGCCACCGGATTCAATCAGGCGCCTGGCGAGCTCAATGGCTTCGCCAGGACTAACACCCAGCCCCCTCACCGGGCTCGACCCGTCTCCGGTGTTGACCGCTATTGCCCCTGAGCCACGAACAAATATGTCGGTGACCCTTGGATCATCGACATACTCGGCGAGCACCCCCAGATTCCGTCGCAGTGCAGGAGGAATGCTCTGATGGAGCTGTGCCCACAACGGCGTGGTCGGGGATGGCATTCGAACAGCATCGCCTGCCACGGCGCCCTGCGGTGGGTGTTGTGCTGAACTGTGGACAACGGTGCGAGGGGCCCCGGGTTTGCACAGGCCCGACCTGTTCTACACTTACTTCGTCGGTGCTCGCATCGCGCCTCCAGGTAGCGCGAGTCGATTGATAAGGGATAAAGATGTCCGATTCGCCCCAGGGTGGCAACCTTCTGCACGAAGAACGGCGTTTCCCGCCGTCTCCTGAATTCCAGGCCCAAGCCATAGCGAAGCCCGGGCTCTATGAAGCAGCGGCTCAGGATCGCCTGGGCTTCTGGGCAGACCAGGCTCGCGGTCTCCTGCACTGGCACAAACCCTTCACTCAGACCTTGGACTGGTCGAGTCCCCCTTTCGCGCGCTGGTTTGCCGATGGTGCCCTGAATGTCTCCTACAACTGTCTAGACCGCCATGTCGAGGCTGGTCTTGGCAATCGAGTGGCATTGCACTTTGAGGGGGAGCCTGGCGATTCCCGCGCCATTACCTACGCGGAGCTGACGACCGAGGTTAAGAAGGCCGCCAACATGCTGATCGCCCGCGGGGTGAAGGCTGGCGACCGCGTGATTCTCTACATGCCCCTCATTCCTGAGGCCGTCGTAGCGATGCTTGCCATCGCACGCCTTGGTGCAATCCACTCCGTCGTCTTTGGCGGGTTTAGTGCGGAGAGCCTTCGAGCTCGCATCGATGACGCCGATGCGACCCTCGTGATTACCGCCGATGGCGGTCACCGAAAAGGCTCCGTTTTCGCGCTGAAGCCTGCCGTGGATCAGGCCCTCGCCGACGGAAAGACCAATGTCCGCTCGGTCATCGTGGTCAAGCGCGGTGGCAACGATGTCGAGTGGAATGAAGGCTTGGACTTCTGGTGGCACGACGAAATCGCGAACCAAAGAGATGAGCACACCGCAGAAGCTTTTGAGGCTGAGAACCCCCTGTTTATTTTGTATACGTCAGGTACGACCGGTAAGCCAAAGGGCATCATGCACACCTCCGGTGGATATCTGACCCAGGCTGCGTTTACGCACAAAAACATCTTTGATCTGCACCCAGAGACCGACGTCTACTGGTGCACCGCCGATGTTGGGTGGATTACCGGCCACAGCTATGTGGTCTATGGGCCACTGGCTAATGGCGCGACCCAGGTGATCTATGAGGGAACACCGGACACCCCGCACCCCGGGCGCTGGTGGGAAATCATCGAAAAGTATCGGGTGAGCCTCTTCTACACAGCACCCACCGCCATTAGAACGTTTATGAAACTTGGGCGCGAGATTCCGCAGAAGTTTGACTTGAGCTCTTTGCGGGTGCTTGGCAGCGTCGGAGAGCCCATTAACCCAGAAGCCTGGATGTGGTACCGCGATGTTATCGGTGGGGGCAAGACCCCGGTGGTCGACACCTGGTGGCAAACAGAAACCGGCGCCATCATGATCAGCGCATTGCCGGGAATCACCGCAACCAAACCTGGCAGCGCACAAGTTCCGATGCCGGGAATCACCCTCGATGTCGTGAGCGAGGATGGGGTCCCGGTAGGGCCAGATGGCAGCGGGCTACTCGTGATTACTGAGCCGTGGCCTTCCATGCTTCGCGGCATCTGGGGCGACCCAGAGCGCTACAAGGAGACCTACTGGGCCAAGTTCGGCGATCGCTACTTCGCAGGCGATGGGGCTCACCTCGATGCCGATGGCGACGTGTGGTTGCTAGGGCGGGTTGACGATGTCATGAACGTCTCCGGACACCGGCTCTCCACCATGGAGATTGAGTCAGCGATTGTGGCCCACCCGATGACTGCCGAGGCTGCCGTCGTGGGGGCCGCCGACGAGACGACCGGTCAAGCGGTAGTGGCGTTCGTTATTCTCAAGTCGCGTTTCGTCGGCACACTCAGCGATGACGAAGTGTCCCAACAGATTCGGGCGTGGGTGGGTGAACAGATTGGCGCGATTGCCAAACCCCGCGACGTCTTCGTGGTGAGTGAATTGCCGAAGACGCGCTCTGGCAAAATCATGCGGCGTCTGCTTCGCGATATCGCCGAAGGTCGTGAGATCGGTGACACTACGACGTTGACCGACACCACCGTGGTGCGAACAATCAACACCGCGGTCAACGACTAGGCGCGAACTCCAGGATCAGCTCTACCTCAACCGGGGCATCCAGTGGCAACACTGCAACGCCAACGGCGGCTCTCGCGTGAAGGCCCTTGTCGCCGAAGATTTCTGCCAAGAGCTCGGAGGCACCGTTGAGAACCTGCGGTTGCCCGATGAAATCGGGGTGGGAAGCGACATAACCATTGACCTTCACCACTCGGGTGATGGTCTCCAGAGAGCCCAAGACACTCTGCGCGGCAGCGAGGGCGTTGAGCACGCAAATGCGGGCAAGCTCGGCGCCTTCGGCGGCCGACACTTCGGCTCCCACTTTTCCGGTAGCGGCAAGCGCACCATCCACGAAAGGCAGTTGACCGGCGGTGAAGAGCAGGTTGCCGGTGGTCATCGCTGGAACATAAGCAGCGACGGGCTTTGCCACCTGGGGAATCGTGATTCCCAAATCGTTGAGTCGAGCGCTAATTTGGCCCACTTAGTCCTCCTTAGGACGCTTGAAATAAGCGACGAGGCCACCCTCTGGGCCGGTCACGATCTGGACCAACTCCCAGCCTTGCTCACCCCAGTTATTGAGGATGGCGGTGGTGTTGTGAATGATTAGCGGCGTGGTGATGTACTCGTAGCGCGTCATGGAAACCCCTTTTCACCTAATCATAGGTAAGCATTGGGTACCCTGGAGACATGTCCGAACCAGGAACGACGCCCGGTAACCTCGCCAAAGCTCTCCTTGGGATCTCCGGGTTCGGCGCTCTCGCCGGACTCATGATTACCGCCATGATTGCTCCGACCCTTGCTGTCGCAAGCGTGGGAGCAAACAGCGCCATTGGCGTTTTTGATTCTCTTCCTGAGTTCATCGAAATCGGCGAACAGGCTCAGAAGAACACGCTGTGGGCATACAACACCAATGACCCCGCCGATGGTTACACCAAGATTGCCGAGGTCTACTTCCAGGACCGCGAAGAGGTGAGCCTGGAGGACATGTCACCACACCTCATCAACGCGGCCATCGCTGGTGAGGACCGTCGTTTCTATGAGCACACCGGTGTTGACGTTAACTCCGTGGTTCGCGCGGCGCTTGGCAACGTCATCTCCGGAGACATTGAGAGTGGTGCCTCCACGTTGACCATGCAGCTGGTGAAGAACGCCTATATCCAGCGCTCGCAATTCTTGCCCACTGAGGAAGAGCGCCAAGCCGCCTACCAGGCAGCCATCGAAACAAGTTTCCAACGCAAGCTCAATGAAATGAAACTTGCGATTGGTCTGGAGAAGCAGTTCTCGAAAGAAGAAATCCTCCAGGCGTATTTGAACATCACCGGATTTGGTGGCAACACATACGGCGTGCAATCCGCTGCCCAGCGCTACTTCGGGACCTCTGCCGCCGACTTGACACCCGTTCAGGCCGCAAGCCTGATGGCCATCGTGCAGTACCCGAGCACCAGAAACCTGGGCAACCCAGAGAACTACGAGGCCAACCAAGCCCGTCGTGATGTGATTTTGGGAAACATGTATCGCGAGGGCTATCTGAGCGAAGCGGAGTACAACACCGCCATCGCGATTCCGGTCAACGACAGCTTCGTCAACATTTCGCCACCAAGCGCTGGCTGCATCGCAGCCAACGAATACGCCAAGTATTTTTGTGACTACGTAGTCAAGAACGTCGAGAATTTCGAGCCACTGGGAGCAACTCCCGAGGAGCGCATCAGCAGGTGGCGCATCGGCGGACTCGATGTGTACACGACTCTGAACCTGTCTCTGCAGACCGTGGCCCAGGACCGCGTCTGGGAACTCGTCCCCAGCAATGAAGAACTCTTTGACCTGGGTAGCGCGGCCACCAGCGTTGAAGTCACCACCGGTCGGGTCCTTGCCATGGCACAGAACAAAATCTTTGACGACTCAGAGGATGGAGGTGGCCCAGAAACCACTGCAGTGAACTTCTCGACTGACCGTCCCTACGGAGGATCCAGTGGTTTCCAGGTCGGATCGACCTACAAGATTTTCGCGCTGCTGGCGTGGTTGCAGCGCGGTTACGGCTTGAGCGAAGTCGTCGATGCTTCCCGGCTGGAGCTCGACCAGTCCACCTTCCTAGACACCTGTGGTGATGGCGGCGGACCCTGGTTTGGCCCGTGGCCCTTTAGAAACTCCGCGGACTTGATCATCCCCTCCGCAACTGTGTTTGAAGCTACCGTCCGGTCCATCAACTCTGCCTATGCCTCGATGGCTGAACAGCTTGACCAGTGTGAAATTAGAGCGGCAGCCGAGGCGCTAGGGGTTAATCGCGCCGATGGCGGCGTTCTCCAAACCAACCCGTCAGCCGTACTTGGCACCAACGAAATTGCTCCCTTGACCATGGCCACTGCCTTCGCGGCGATTGCCAACAAGGGTGTTGTGTGTGAACCGATTGTTGTGGACCGCTTTGTTACCGCCTCCGGCCAAGAGATTCCAGGCCAGCAGCCATCCTGCCGCCAGGGCATCACTCCCGACGTTGCGGCCGCAGCTGCAGCACCGATGCGCTCTGTGATTACCGGCGGAACCGGAACACGGTCTAACCCAGGCGGTGACGTCCCCGTAATCGGCAAGACGGGAACAACAGACAGCCAGGTTCAAACCTGGATGGTGGGCTCCAGCACGAATGTTGCGACCTCGGTGTGGGTCGGCAACATTGTGGGCGATTATCGTCTCAGCCGCTATCGCAATGGCACCGTGCTTCGTCACGACATTTGGCGGGTCATCATGCAAACTGCCAATGAACAGTACGGCGGTGAGGCTTTCCCCGCTCCCCCTGCGCGCCTCCTCCAGGGAAGCGGCATCACCCTCCCAGATATCACCGGTCTCACAACCGATGAAGCCACCATTTTGATGGAAAGCCTCGGCTTGAAGCTTGAAGTGACCACGGGCGCCGTCGGTGGTCGGGTCAACGCATTTGAGCCCGCTGCAGGCACCCTGCTTGCCAGAGGAATGACCGTTCGCGTGGTCTCCGGGGAAGGAGGCGGGCAATCCACCGGGAACCTGGTGATGCCCAACCTCACCGGATTGAGTGTGACGGCCGCAAACCAAGCCATGGACGCCGTCAACATGACGGGCGCCCGAGTGTTCAGCTGTGTCGCCGGAAGCTCCGGGAGCAACCCCAACGAGGGTGTCGTCGCCGGACACGCCCCTGGAGGAGGTTCTCAGGTCTGGAACTACACAGGCGTCCAGATTCAAGTGAACTGCGGAGCCGAACCGGCGCCCACCGACGACCTGTTCCTGGACTAATGGCCCGCGGGTCAGGCCTTGCTCTCGCTGGCGCTCTAGCGCTTGGCGTTGGGGCCTGGGGCAACCTGGTGGAGAAGAACCGCTTTACTCTGCGTCACGACGTGGTGCCGATTCTTGATCCCGGCAGCCAACCAATCACCATTCTTCACCTCAGCGACATCCATATGGCGCCCTGGAATTCGGCGGCCATCGCATGGATTCGCGAGCTCGCGGCCACAGCCCCGGACCTCGTTGTCGGCACCGGAGACTTCTTGGGTCACCCCGATGGTCTCTCAGCGTTGACCGAAGCCTTGCTTCCCCTGGCTGGAATTCCAGGTGTGGTTACCCACGGGTCTAATGACCGAGTGGCGCCGAGGTTCAAGAATCCCTTCTCTTATCTAGCGGGTCCCTCAACCGTGGGACACGAATCAGGGACGCCTCTGGATTTCGAGGGGCTTAAAGATCTCTATGCCCGCCACCTTGGCTGGGCCGATATTGACAACGGTGCCACGCGGCTGGACATCAAAGGCCAAACCTTGGACTTCGTCGGTGTTGGCGATGCTCACTACGGCGAAGATGCCCTCGCACGGTTACCCGGAATTGTTGATGACCTGCGGGAGTCTGTGGACGACCGGGCGTTGGCGCACAGCTCGATCACCACAATCGGTGTCACTCACGCACCCTACCGCCGAGTGCTCGATGCTCTGGTCACCCACGGAGCGGAGCTTATCTTTGCCGGTCATACCCATGGCGGGCAGGTCTGTTTACCCGGTGGCCGGGCGCTCACGACGAACTCCGACCTCCCCACCGCGCAAGCCAGGGGCCTCAGCCAATGGCGCCACGGCAGTCGCTCCAGCTATCTCAATGTTTCCGCAGGTCTGGGGACCAGCATCTATGCTCCCATTCGGCTTTTCTGCCCGCCCGAGGCCATTCTCATCACTTTGGTCTCGGAGGATATCGGGTACGCTTGAGGCCCTGCCGGTGAGAAATCACCAGTACGGGGTGTGGCGCAGCTTGGTAGCGCGCGTCGTTCGGGACGACGAGGTCGCAGGTTCAAATCCTGTCACCCCGACGTTTAGCTAAAGTCTGAGTCCGGTCCTGAAAGTTCTGTGACTTCACCCACTGGCTGGTAACCACTGGCCAGACGGCCACCGCTCTCATCCAAGTAACAGTCGCCGCAGAGAGATTCATACGTGACATCGACGCCATCGATGGCGACCTGGGCGCCATCGAAGATGAATTTTCCATTCGCTTTACGGGCGTTGAACACCGCCTTCTTGCCACAGCGGCAGATGGTTTTGAGCTCTTCCAGGGAGTGGGCAATCTCCAGCAGGCGACGTGACCCTGGGAACGCCACCGTCTGGAAGTCCGTTCTGATTCCGTAGGCGAGAACGGGTATTCCACGTCTCACCGCGATGATGAAGAGATCATCGACCTGCCGGGGTGAGAGGAACTGGGATTCGTCCACCAGCACACAGGCCGGAGAGCCCTTCCCGTCACGGCTGACCCGGTCGACCTCGTTGTCAATCAGGGTGACGACGTCGGTGGCGGGGCCAATAACCAGATCAACCTCTCTGGCAACACCCAAGCGGGAGACGATGGTTCGATCACCCTTGGTATCAATCATGGGCTTGGCAAGAATGACTCGCTGCCCGCGCTCTTCATAGTTGTGAGCGGCTTGCAACAGCGATGTCGACTTACCCGAATTCATCGCTCCGTAGCGGAAATACAACTTAGCCACCAGACACACTCCTCCGTGCGGTATCCACAACATTACGAAGTAACAGCGCCCTCGTCATGGGACCGACCCCTCCGGGATTTGGTGACACATGAGAGGCCACCTCCCATACAGCGGGATCAACGTCGCCAACAACCCGTGGGGAACCATCAACAACTCTTCGGCTCACCCCAACGTCAAATACCCAGGCGCCAGGCGCCACCATATCTCTGGTGACAATGCCAGCAACCCCAGCCGCTGCGACCACCACATCGGCGCTTTTCACAAGTTGGTCGAGATTTCGAGTCTTGGTGTGGGTGAGGGTCACCGTTGCATCGAGACCACGCCTGGTGAGCAAAAGGCCAATCGGTCGCCCTACGGTCACACCGCGGCCCAACACCACCACGTGTGCTCCCGCCCACGACAGTCCATAGCGGTTTCCCAGTTCCACGATTCCCTGCGGGGTACAGGGCAACGGTGAGGTGATCTCTCCGGAGACTTTGTTGACTAGCCGGCCTAGGTTTACCGGGTGAAGACCATCCGCATCCTTAATCGGATCAATCCGCTCGAGTACAGCATCGGTGTCGATGTGAGCGGGCAGTGGTAACTGCACGATGTAGCCAGTGACCTGAGGGTCAGCATTGAATTGGTCGATAGCGGCAAAAACATCAGCTTGGCTGGCGGTTGCAGGCAAATCAATCCGATGGGAGGCAATGCCCACCTCAGCGCAGTCATTGTGTTTCCCAGAGACATACCACTCTGAGCCAGGGTCATCGCCCACCAGAATCGTTCCCAAACCTGGCGTGACTCCCTGGTTCCGGAGTGAGGCAACATCATCTGCCAGCTCGGCCTTCATGGCCGATGCTGTGGCAACCCCATCGAGACGTGTGGCAACCACGCTTCGCTTAACCGAGTTCTGGATAGAGCGGGAAGCTCGACGTCAACGCGTGAACGCGACCCTGCAGAGCTGCAATGTCGGGCTTTGGCATCAATGTGTGAGCAATGATGTCTGCGACCTCGGTGAACTCAGTGTCGCCAAAGCCACGGGTCGCAAGCGCTGGGGTTCCAATGCGCACACCCGAGGTCACCATCGGGGGCCTCGGGTCAAAGGGGACCGCATTGCGGTTAACCGTGATGCCCACGTGGTGAAGAAGGTCTTCTGCCTGTTGGCCATCAATGGGCGAATTGCGCAAATCCACGAGCGCCAGGTGAACATCGGTTCCCCCAGTCAGGACGTCAACGCCTGTAGCCTTCGAGTCATCCGCTGTGAGCCTAGAAGTCAGCAACTGTGCACCACGGATGGTGCGCTCCTGGCGTTCCTTGAATGCTGGCTCCATCGCGAGCTTGAAGGCAACTGCCTTGGCAGCGATCACGTGCATCAGGGGGCCACCCTGCTGTCCTGGGAACACCGCAGAGTTCAGTTTCTTCTCGAGGCTCTCATCGCGACTGAGAATGATGCCCGAGCGCGGTCCACCGAGTGTCTTGTGGACGGTCGTGGAAACGACATCAGCGTGAGGAATGGGGGATGGGTGTAAACCGGCTGCAACCAAACCAGCGAAGTGCGCCATGTCAACCCAGAGGAAAGCCCCCACCTCATCAGCAATCTCGCGGAAGGCGGCGAAGTCCGTGTGACGGGGGTAGGCAGACCACCCGGCGATCAGGACCTTGGGCTTGTGCTCGAGTGCCGCGTCACGGACCCGGTCCATGTCAATCAGGAACGTGTTGGGGTCAACACCATAGGCAGTGGCGTTGTAGACCTTGCCCGAGAAGTTGAGCTTCATTCCGTGGGTGAGGTGACCGCCGTGGGCGAGCTCGAGTCCGAGGATCGTGTCACCCGGCTGGGCAAGGGCGTGCAAGACGGCAGCGCTGGCACTGGCACCGGAGTGGGGCTGGACGTTTGCATACGCTGCACCGAAGAGCTTCTTTGCCCGCTCAATGGCTAGGTTCTCGGCGATGTCCACGAATTCGCAGCCACCGTAATAGCGCTTTCCGGGGTAACCCTCGGCGTACTTGTTGGTCAGGACGCTGCCCTGGGCTTCCAGGACGGCGTGGGGAACAAAGTTCTCGCTGGCGATCATTTCGAGCGTGCCACGCTGGCGACCCAGTTCTTTGTCAAGAACATCCTGGATTTCTGGGTCAAGCTCAGCGAGGCTTTGGCTGAAGGACTTGTCGATGGGGCTCACGGCATTCTCCCTTGTACACGGTGGATGTTATGTCGTGTCAGCCCAGGCGCACGGCCCACACACTACGCTCCCCGATGGTGACCCATCAATTACGCCAGTTGCGTGAATCCAGTCTAAACCCCTCGAAACCCTGAACCTGGGCCTTGGCCACTGGATTGTCAGTCAGGACAGTATCCCCGCCGGAAATGACATACCCCCGCGATAATCCGCGGGGGTATGAACGCTTTAGTGGTCTAGCCGCACTGGCAGAGCTCGGCTGGAGCAAAGCCCGCCAATGCTTCGTCAATGTGCTCTCCACATCCGGTCCACGTCACTTTGCTGCAACGGTTACAGCGCGCTGGGCTACACACGATTGTTCTCCTTTTGAGGCAACTGATGTTTCGCCCACCACTATATACCCCCGGGGGTATTTTTGCTACTACCCGAGGCGCGCCTTCAAGTTGTCATCCAGGGCAGCCAAGAAGTCCTCAGTGGTCAGCCACTTTTGGTCTTTGCCCACCAACGCGGCCAAGTCCTTAGTCATCGCACCAGACTCGACGGTCTTGATGACAACATCCTCTAGGGTTTCGGCAAAGTTAATCAGCGCCTGGTTGCCATCAAGCTTCCCGCGGTGCATGAGGCCTCTGGTCCAGGCGAAGATCGACGCAATCGGGTTGGTCGAGGTCGGCTTTCCGGCCTGGTGATCGCGGTAGTGGCGGGTTACGGTTCCGTGCGCGGCCTCTGCCTCGACGATTGCGCCATCGGGTGTAGTCAGCACACTGGTCATCAAACCCAAAGATCCAAAGCCCTGCGCAACAGTGTCACTCTGCACATCACCGTCGTAGTTCTTCGTGGCCCACACATAACCGCCCTCCCACTTGAGTGCGGAGGCAACCATGTCGTCGATAAGGCGGTGCTCATAGGTCAAGCCGGCTTTATCGAAAGCCTCCTTGAACTCTGCATCGAAAACTTCTTGGAAGATGTCCTTGAACCGGCCGTCATAGGCCTTCAAGATCGTGTTCTTGGTGGACAGATAGACCGGGTAGTTGCGGGCTAGACCGTAGTTCAGCGAGGCCCTGGCGAAATCGCGAATTGATTCATCGAGGTTATACATAGCCATCGCAACACCGCCGCCTGGAGCCTGGAAAACCTCAAAGCTTTGAGCTTCACTGCCATCGGTGGGCTGGAAGCTAATGGTCAGTGTTCCCGGGCGGTCAAAGACGAAGTCCGTAGCGCGGTACTGGTCACCGAAGGCGTGACGGCCGACAATAATCGGCTTGTTCCAGCCAGGAACAAGCCGTGGGATGTTGGAAATGATGATGGGTTCACGGAAGATAACCCCACCCAAGATGTTGCGGATGGTTCCATTCGGGCTTCGCCACATTTTCTTGAGGCCAAACTCCTTGACCCGCGCCTCGTCGGGAGTGATTGTTGCGCACTTGACACCAACCCCGTGCTTCTTGATGGCATTAGCCGCATCGATGGTGATCTGGTCATCGGTTTCGTCGCGCTTTTCAATGCTGAGGTCGTAGTACTCCAGTGGCAAGTCGAGGTAAGGGTGGATGAGGCGGTCCTTGATGAACTGCCAGATGATTCGCGTCATTTCGTCGCCATCGAGTTCAACGACAACGCCCTCAACCTTTATTTTTTCCACCGGTTCGTCCTTTCAACGACGAGTTCAACACAACCAACGCCAGTGTAGGGCGAATGGCACCATAAGTATCTTTACATAAAGATACCTTTCCCATGTTCCACACAAGCGCCTATGGTGGATAAATGGACGCCTTAACACTGGAAGAGCTCTCCGCAGACACAGCAGCACAGGCCAACACCCTGGAACTACTGCCCGGTCAGGAACGTTTTGCTAACCCCGTGACCTACGAGCAGGCGGATGCGACCATCGCGGTCGCCAACACCTGGAGCCGTGTGATTCGCTCCGGCAAGGAAGTGGTCGGTTTCGTACGTGCGTATTTTGACCCTGAATTCGGTATCGACGAATTGCGCTGCTGTGTATGGCGGGTGAGCGTCTCCGCCAACGCTCAAGGCAAAGGGGTCGGGCGCTTCGCCATCGAGGCCGTCAAGGAGGAAGCCCTCCGTCGAGGGTTCGACCACTTGTCCGTCCTCTGGCAAGCCGGTGACGAAGGTCCCGGGAACTTCTTCCGCAAGCTCGGCTTTATCGAAACCGGGCAGAGCGACTACGGGGATGTCATCGGCTCTATGCCACTTCGTTAGTGGAAAAAGTGGCGCTCTCCGGTAAAGAACATTGCCACACCGGCATCGGCGGCGGCCTTGATTACCTCATCGTCGCGCACTGAACCACCGGGCTGAACAATCGCCCGAATCCCCGCCTCGATCAATACCGCAGCGCCATCGGCAAAGGGGAAGAAAGCATCAGAAGCGGCAACGCTGCCTTGAGCTCGCTCTCCCGCGCGAGTTACCGCCAAGTGGCAGGAATCGACGCGGTTGACCTGGCCCATACCAATCCCCACGCTCGCCATTCCCTGGGCCAACAAGATGGCGTTGGACTTAACCGCCCGAACAGCCCGCCAGGCAAACTCCAGGGATTCCATCGTTGCTGGGTCCGGCTGCTCGCCTGCAACCAGGGTCCACGAACTAGCCGGGGCGAAATGGCGATCGGCGTCTTGGCGGAGAAAGCCGCCGGAAATCTGGCGAATCTCCGATGACTCCGGAGCAAACCCTTCAGGAAGTTCGACAATGCGAACATTCGCCTTCTGGGCAAAAACCTCCAGAGCTTCTGGCGCAAAGCCAGGAGCCACGACAACTTCAGTAAAGATTTCGACAATCGAGCGCGCGGTGTTGGCATCGATTAGACGATTGGCGGCAATGACGCCGCCAAACGCTGACACCGCGTCGCACGCGTGGGCCAACTGGTGTGCGTCCACTAGCGAGTTCGCACTGGCAATACCGCACGGGTTCTGGTGCTTGATAATTGCGACCGTGGGAGCCTCGTGGTCATAGGCAGCGCGGAGCGCCGCATCGGCATCCACGTAGTTGTTATAGGACATCTCTTTGCCCTGAAGAACCCTCGCAGAGGCCAATCCCGGATGGCCCGCCGTGTTGGCGAAGAGCGCCGCTTGTTGATGTGAGTTCTCTCCATAGCGCAGATCCCCGAGCTTCTGGCCGTGGACGCTTGCGAAATCACCGTCGCTGATCCACCCGGCCACCGCGGCGTCATAGCGGGCAGTGTGCCAAAACGCATCACGTGCCAGCGCTTGTCGCTGTTCACGAGTGGTGCCCCCGCTAGCCAGCGCCTCGATAATGGCTGGATAGGCTCCCGGGTCAACGACAATTGCGACATTCGCGTGATTCTTTGCGGCGGCTCGAACCATGGCCGGCCCGCCAATGTCGATCTGCTCGATGACCTCTTCGCCCACGGCACCCGATTCAACGGTCGCAACGAAGGGGTAGAGGTTCACTACGACAAGCCCAATAGCGGTGATGTCCAGTTCGTCCAATGCCGCGACGTGACTGTCTTTGCGAAGATCGGCCAGAATCCCACCGTGGATCTTCGGGTGGAGAGTCTTGACCCGGCCATCCAAAGATTCGGGGAAGCCCGTCACGTCGCTCACATCGCGCGCTTGGATACCAGCATCACGAAGGGTTTGTGCGGTCGAACCAGTCGAGATGATGTCAATGCCGGCTTCGGACAGGGCGCGCCCCAGGTCGATGAGCCCAGTCTTGTCACTCACAGAAATTAAGGCGCGCCGCGGCATCGTCCTAGGGGCTTCGCTCATCGGGCAGAGTCACCTTTCTGATTGCTGACTACCTGGGCGAGCACGTCGAGCAACAACTCTCGCTCCACCACCTTAATGCGCTCGTGCAGAGCCGCTTCGGTGTCGCCCGGGTGAATCGGTACCCGTCGTTGCGCGAGAATCGGTCCGCTGTCGACACCGTCGTCGACAACAATGACCGACGCTCCCGTTTCCTCAACCCCAGCAGCCAGAGCATCGGCAACACCGTGGGCACCAGGAAACTCAGGTAGATAAGCCGGGTGAGTGTTCAGAATCTTTGGGCTGAACCGCGAGACCAGTCCAGGGGGCAAAAGCTTCATGAATCCGCTCAAGACAATCCAGTCCGGGGCGAAGGGAGCAATCGCGTCACCGAGGGCCTCGCCCCAGGCGCTCCGATCGGGAAAGTCCCCCGGGTTGACAACAAACGTCGGGATTCCCCGGCGCCGCGCGTGCTCAAGCCCACTCGCATCCCGATCAGCCCCAACGGCGACCACTTCGGCCGGGATCCCGGAGCCTGGCAACGAGCTCAATAGTGCATCAAGGTTGGTGCCGCTGCCGGAGATCAGAACCACAAGTTTCGCCGTCGCAGCACTCACCTATCAGCCCGCCCTCTGGGCGGAACGATTGAGGACGCCCGCGATTGAGCCCATCAGAACACCGAGGGCGACCTCAAGCCCCCACCACAGCATCACAGCGGAAGCGTCTGGTCCGACCAACTGGAATCTGCCAGGCCCAAGAGACCCCGAGGTCAACGACGCCAACAGACCACCAAAGCCGGCGCTGACGGCGCCGGCAACAGCCGCCGTGGCAGCGAGCTTCACCAGAGGCTGGGAAAAGAAGTCGGTGTCGGTGAGGCTGCTGATTAGTCCCCCGCGGTCGACCACCCGCGGGCCGAGCGCAACGCCCAGGATAAAGGCCACCAACACCGGAAGCGCTACCACCGCAAAAGCGAAAGCGGGCGGGTCGGTCGGGACGATTCCAAGAACAGGGAGTGCCGGCACAATCTGAAGATTTGTGCCAAGTGGCGACACAAGAGCCCCCGTGCCAAGAGTGAAGCCAGGGCCCACAATCCATGTGGCCGCCCACACGATGAGTGTTGGCAAGAGCGCCAGTTGCGCAACAGCGAGGGCGATCAACCCCATCACGCCTGGCTGGAGCGACTCGAAAATGGTGATTACTGTGGCAAAGGAGCCAACGAGGAGCACCGCAACGGCGAGGGCCGCGAAGGACACCACACCAGCCACCGCAGCACTACCCGCAGTGAAACCAGCGCGAAGAATGTCGGCCAATGAGTCCGGCAATGCGCTGTGGAGCAAATTCTTCCCTGAAGAGTGGGGCCCCACCCACGCGGCAACAGCCAAACCCGTTGCCAAGAAGAGCGCCGGTCGAACCAGCGCATCGATCAGAGGCATCGAGACCACCTGCTGCGGCAGAAACACCACAAGGGCGAGCGAGAGAAGAACGAGGGTCCCGACCGCGAGCGTCCAGACGAGCAGCGGATAGGCAGCAGTCGTCTCACGACGCCCCATCCGGAAACCCCAGAGAAGCGTCAGCAGGCCAATACCCAATAGCGCAACGTCAACCGTGAAATTTCTGCTGAGGGCACCCAATGACAGCGCATCAGCCAAATCTGGCGGGACTGTGAAGGAAAGAGGAACTCCATGACCCAACAGCCAAATATCAACGGCAGCCGCCCAGGACATCAACAAATCGGTTGAGAAACCGTCGTCAAACGCCCAGATCAACGTCAGTGGCGCGAAAATTATGCCAAGACCCAAGCCCACTAAAACCACGATGTCGAGCACCGTGGCAAAGCTGATAATCCGGGCATTCATGGCGCCTCGAGCCTATCGCCGAGGGGCGCTACCAAGCAGGTGCGACCTACAGGCCCTTCATGATCTCGCGCATGAGTGCGGCGGTCTCGCTTGGGGTCTTCCCCACCTTGACGCCGGCAGCTTCCAAAGCTTCTTTCTTCGCCTGCGCTGTACCAGCCGAACCCGAAACGATAGCGCCTGCGTGACCCATCGTCTTGCCCTCTGGGGCGGTGAATCCAGCGACATAGCCAACAACGGGCTTGGTCACATTCGCCTTGATGAACTCTGCGGCACGCTCTTCAGCGTCGCCACCAATCTCACCAATCATGACTATTGCCTTGGTCTCGGGATCATTCTGGAACGCCTCGAGTGCGTCGATGTGGGTTGTTCCAACAATCGGGTCTCCACCAATACCAATGGCGGTGGAGAATCCGATGTCGCGAAGCTCAAACATCATTTGGTAAGTCAGGGTGCCAGACTTCGACACAAGGCCAATCGGGCCCTTACCCGTGATGGTCGCCGGCGTAATGCCGGCAAGCGCCTCACCAGGCGTGATGATGCCGGGGCAGTTGGGGCCAATGATTCGTGTGCCACCGACCTTCTGGGCGTGAGCCCAGAACTCAGCGGTGTCCTGAACAGGGATTCCCTCGGTAATCACAACAAGCAGAGGAATACGCGCGTCGATGGCTTCCATCGCAGCGTCCTTAGCGAATGCTGGCGGAACAAACGCCACCGAGACGGTGGCACCGGTCTCAGCCATCGCCTCGGCGACAGTGCCAAACACCGGGAGAGTGATCTCCCCGTGGGTGACGGTCTCGCCAGCCTTGCGGGCGTTGACGCCGCCGACGACCTGGGTGCCAGCGGCAAGCATCAGAGCGGTGTGCTTGCTGCCCTCACCGCCGGTGATGCCCTGAACGATGACTTTCGAATTCTTATCGAGAAAAATCGACATGTCCCACTCCCTTACTTCGAAGCCAACGCGGCGGCCATGTCGGCGCCTTCGTCCATCGTTGATGCCAAAGTCACCAGCGGGTGGTTGGCAGCGGCCAAAATCTCACGGCCCTTTTCGACGCTGTTGCCATCGAGGCGAACAACGAGCGGCTTGGTTGCGTTATCTCCGATCATGGCGAGTGCTTGCACGATGCCATTGGCGACCGCGTCACACGCGGTGATTCCTCCAAAGACGTTCACAAACACGCTCTTCACCTGAGGGTCGCCCAAGATAACGTCCAAACCGGCAGCCATCACCTCAGCTGACGCTCCACCACCAATGTCAAGGAAGTTCGCCGGCTTGACGCCACCGTGCTTCTCTCCCGCGTAAGCGACAACATCGAGTGTTGACATGACAAGACCGGCACCGTTGCCAATGACACCCACCTCGCCATCGAGCTTCACGTAGTTGAGATCGTGGGCCTTGGCCTTCTCCTCCAGCGGGTCAGCCGAGGCAGAATCGGCAAGCTCGGCGTGGTGGGGCTGACGGAACTCAGCGTTCTCATCAAGGGTCACCTTGCCATCAAGGGCGATGACCTCACCCGACTTCGTCAATACCAACGGGTTGACCTCCACCAGGGTGGCATCCTCGGCAGTGAAGACGTCATAGAGCTTCACGAACACGGGCGCGACCAGGTCGACGAGTTCGTGAGGGAAACGAGCAGCCTGCGCAATCTCCTTGGCCTTGGCCAAGGAAATCCCTGTCGCTGGGTCGATTGCAATGCGCGCGAGCGCATCGGGGCGCTCTTCTGCGAGCTGCTCGATTTCCATGCCGCCTTCATAGCTGCAGAGCACCAGGTAGTTGCGGTTGGCGCGATCAAGGAGCACCGAAAAGTAGAACTCTTGGTCGATGTCCGCACCAGCAGCAACCATCACCCGGCGAACCACATGGCCCTTGATGTCGAGACCGAGAATTGCTTGCGCGGCGGTGAGCGCATCGGCGGGGGTCGGAGCGACCTTAACGCCACCAGCCTTGCCGCGGCCACCAGTTTTGACTTGCGCCTTGACGACCGTCAGCCCGCCAATCTTCTCCGCCGCAGCCTGTGCCTGCTCTGGAGTGTCAGCAGTAATGCCTGCCAAGACGGGAACACCGTGGCGCTCAAACATGTCTCTGGCTTGATATTCGTAAAGGTCCACGCCTCTAGAGTCCTTCCGGGTGTTCGGCTAGGAATGAGATTTCACTGCGACTGCCTGGGAGCAAACACTCGACGATGAGGGCCGACAGCCTCGCCTAGCCTACCCCGTGATTGGGGTGGCGCCGGCACGAGCCAAGCGCTAAATCTTCGAAATTGGCGCAATCTTGATCAGCAAGCGTTTGCGCCCGGCGGTATCGAACTGCACCTCAGCGACGCGCTTTGGTCCCTCACCGGTGACGCCGGTCACACTGCCCTGACCGAAGTCATCGTGGACGATGCGATCGCCCACAACTAGCGAGAGGTCGCCGTTGTCCCGAACGCTTGAAGTCACACGGTTAGCCCACTGCGTTGCCTTTGGGGCCTTCGGCAACGCATCGCTCATCTCAAGAGACCGTGGCCTGGAGGAGCCAGAACCCTGCCAGCCAGAGCTGCGGACAGAAGTGCCCAACACGTGTCCGTGGCCGCCGGTTGCCGCCGAGGATTCCCGCCAAGAGATCAGGTGAGAGGGGATTTCTTGTAAGAAGCGACTGGGGCTGGCAATTGCCGTGTCGCCAAAAGTGCTTCTGGTCATCGCCAGCGAGATGTGGAGTTTCTTCTTGGCCCGTGTGATTCCCACATACAGAAGCCGTCGTTCTTCTTGGAGACCGCCTGGCTCCAACGCACTCATGCGGTGGGGCAGAAGGTCCTCTTCGAGGCCAGTCAAGAACACAACATCGAATTCCAGCCCTTTCGCGGTGTGAAGAGTCATCAGCGAGACGGTTCCAGAGGCGTCATCAAGATCATCAGCGGCTGCGACCAAGGACACCTCCGTCAAGAAATCGACCAGTGTCCCATCTGGGTTATTGCGACCAAACTCTCGGGTGACCGAGACGAGTTCCTGAACGTTCTCGGCGCGGGCATTGTCTTGGGGATCAACACTTGTCTGCAAAATGGTTAAGTAGCCGGTGGTCTGCAGAATCTTCTCAATCGTCTGCACCGGTGATCCAGAGACAGCCACCTCGTCGGCTTCATCAAGAGCCTTGGCCAGAGACAGCATCGCCTGGGTCACCTTCGGTCCAAGCCCAAGCTCATCGGAGCGACGCAGGCCTTCACGCAGCGTGATGCCCTCTCGATCGGCAAAGGAAACCAGGGAGGTCTCAGTTGCAGGCCCAATCCCGCGCTTGGGGACATTGAGAATACGGCGCAGAGCAAGCGAGTCTGCGGGGTTTGCGATGGAAATCAAATACGCCATGACGTCTTTGATTTCCGCGCGCTCATAGAACTTGGTGCCACCAATGATGCGATACGGAATTCCCGAGCGAATAAGGATGTCTTCCAGCGCCCGCGTCTGCGCGTTAGTCCTATAGAACACGGCCATGTCCGAATACGGCGTTCCCTCACCGCTCAAGGCCACTATCTGGTCGGCTACGAACTGGGCTTCATCGTGGGCGGAATAGCCGGTGAACCCAATGATCTCGTCGCCCTGGCCGATCTCCGTGAACAGATTCTTGGCTTTGCGATCGAAATTGTTGCCAATCACCGCGTTCGCAGCATCCAAAATGTTTTGTGTGGAGCGGTAGTTCTGCTCCAGCAGAATCACTTCGGCGCCAGGGAAATCGCGCTCGAACTCGGTGATGTTGCGAATGTCCGCACCACGGAAGGCATAGATCGATTGGTCCGAATCGCCCACCACGGTAAGTGACGCACCCGGCACCGAACCGTCTGAGGCAGTAGGGACCTTCGAGTCGGTCGGCACCAGGGCCGCTGGCACATCCCTGGTGAGCTCTCGGATGAGGGCGTATTGGGCGTGGTTGGTGTCCTGGTATTCATCAACGAGTACGTGGCGAAAACGCGTCTGGTATCGCGCCGCCACCTCCGGAAAGGCTCGAAAGAGGTAGACGGTTTGGCCGATTAAGTCGTCAAAGTCAAAGGCCTGAGATTTAGCAAGCTCTCGCTGATACCTATCCCACACCTCAATGAAAAGCGCATCTGCCGGATCGTTCGACCCGGAAACACGCCGGTAGCTATCAACATCGGCGAGCTCGTTTTTGAGTCTCGACATCTTGCCAATCACGGCACCGTGAGTGAGCCCCAGTCCATCTGCGTCGAGATCCTTGAGGATTCGTTTGATCAGTGCCCTTTGGTCCGCAGAGTCGTAAATGGTGAACGAGGACGAATAACCAAAACGCTCAGCCTCTTTGCGCAGAATTCGCACACACGCCGAGTGAAACGTGGAAATCCACATGCTCCCGGCGGCTTCGCCGACTAGCGACTCCACGCGCTCTCTCATTTCGCCAGCAGCCTTGTTGGTGAAGGTAATGGCCAAAATCTGGCTCGGCCACGCCTCACGTGTAGCGAGGAGACCAGCAATACGACGTGTCAGAACGCTCGTTTTGCCAGAACCGGCTCCGGCGACAATAAGCAGGGCGTTGCCCCGAAACTCGACCGCTTGTCGTTGCTGAGGGTTGAGCCCATCTAGGAGAACCTCTGGCAACTGGGACATATCGGCCCAAGTCTAGAGCCCTCCACCGATAGGTTCGCTAGCCTTAGAGAGTGAGCACACCCACTAATGATTCGCAGTCCCCGGGCGATGCTCCGCTGATCGAGCCTGTCACCGCATCTGGCCCGGGTGACCCTCTGGAAGCTCTCGACACAAACCGTATTCTGCAACAGACCGAGGCGATTCCTGTCGTCGCTGGGGGCAACGAGCCAGGAATAGACCACCCCACTGCGTCACACAGCCAGGTCGCTGAACCTAGCGTGGCTCTTTCGGGCTGGAATGTTCTCTCCATCGTCTCCCTCGTGCTCGCTCTGGCGGTGAGCCCTCTGGCCGTCGTGTTCGGGTACCTCGCCGTTGGACAAATCAGACGCAGCGCGCAGCGCGGCGAGGCTATTGCGTGGGTGGCGGTGGCGTTGGGTTGGGCTTGGACCGTGGCTTATGTCGTCGCCGGGGCCGTTCTGGCACTCACCTGGCTTCAGGTCGCCTAAAGAATTTCCCCAGCAATCCCCCAGGAGCCCCAGTAGAATAAGGCGACCGCAAGGTCCCCTGTACCGTCACAGAAAAGGCAACCATGTCCAACTCAAACCCCGCGTTCTCCCGCTCCGCGGTCTTCACTGAGGACCGCTACGCCGCTCCGAGCGCCCAGGAGCTAGACGAAATCTACGGTCGCCCCGCTGCTACTGCCGCTGAGACCGGTCGGATGTCCTACGAGGACACCATCATGAAGACCCTGATCACCTTCGGTGTTCTGCTTGCCGGTGCTCTCGTGGGATGGGCTTTCCCCGTGTTGGCCATCCCCGGCTTCATTGTCGGCCTCGTGCTGGCACTGGTGAACATTTTCAAGAAGGAGCCCTCCCGCGGGCTGATTCTTGCCTACGCAGCATTCCAAGGTCTATTTGTGGGTGGCCTCTCCGCCATCTTCAACACCATGTGGGATGGCATTGTCACCCAGGCTGTATTTGGAACGCTCGGCGTTGTCGGGGTCACTCTGTTCCTCTTCCTCAATGGCAAGGTTCGCACCTCACCGCGCATGACCCGCATTGTGTTGGTCGCCATGGTGGGTTACCTGGTCTTCTCGCTGGTCAACTTTGGCCTGCAGGTGTTTGGCGTGACCGAGAGCCAGTTCGGACTCCGGGATTACGAGGTGTTCGGCATCCCGCTGGGTCTCATCATCGGCGTCCTCGTTGTGTTCCTCGCCGCGTACTCACTGGTCATGGACTTTGAAAGCATCAAGGCTGGCGTCGAGAACGGTGCGCCTCGCAACTTCGCCTGGCAAGCAGCCTTTGGCATTGTCGTCACCGTCGTGTGGCTGTATGTCGAAATCTTGCGAATCCTCGCGATCCTGCGCGGTGAGTGACTGCTCGTGATGGAAGAAGCCCCCGTGTTTGGGCTTCTTCCATCACGAATCTCCCCTCGATGAGAGCCCGAGTTCGGTTGCTCTCCAGGGAAACGCGATTGAGAGGCGGGACCCCTAGTCGCCCTCGAGCTTTATGGTCTGAATCGTTCCCGTGATTGTTCCGACTAGTTTGTCTCCGTCAAATGATGACGTGGGCGCTTCGTCCACCACTTTGCCGAGCCGCAGGACCACAATCCTGTCGGTGACCTCGAGAACGTGGGGAAGCGTATGGGAAATCAACACAACGCCAAGGCCTTTGGCTCTGGCTCCCCGAATGATGTGAAGCACTTCGGCAGCCTGTCGTGCGCCAAGGTGATTGGTGGGCTCATCAAGAATGATGACCTTGCGTGCCCACGCGACCGCTCGGCCAATCGCGACCGCTTGTCGTTGACCACCTGAGAGCTGCGAGACCGAACGATTAGACGCGGGGACTGCGATGCCCACGGCTTCCAAGTCTTGGTGCGCTTCCTTCTCCATCGCCTTCTGAGCGAGAAAGCCCAACTTGCCGAGAGGGCCCCGAACGGTCTTTTCTCTGCCAAGAAAGACGTTTTCGCTAACCGTGAGGTGGGGCGCAAGGCCCGAGTCTTGATACAGCGTCTCAATTCCCGCATCCAAAGCATCCCGCGGCGAATCCCATCTCCACTCTTGGCCCTCAAGAAAGATTTGACCAGAGTCAGGTTTGTGAGCGCCCGAGAGAATCTTGACAAGCGTTGACTTTCCCGCGCCGTTATCTCCAACTAGCCCGACCACCTCTCCTGATCGCACGTGGAAATTAACGTCGTCGAGGGCGACCACGGAGCCATACTTCTTCGACGCGCCTCGAACCTCGTAGAGAACTTCTCCGGTAGCCACGATTAGGTCCTCCCCTTCGAGCGCAAAGTTTGCGCAGCCACGGCAACCGCGATTAGCACCGCAACAACAACTTTCTTCCAATCTGGAGCAACACCGATCATGATGAGTCCAGATTGCACGGTGAAGAGAATAAGCGTTCCGAGAACCGTGCCGATGATGCGGCCCACACCGCCCATGAGCGAAGCCCCGCCAATCACGACGGCCGCAATCGCATCGAGCTCCCGCAATGTGCCAGAAGACGGCGAGCCAGCACCGAGTCGGATATAGACATACATTCCTGCAAGGCCTGCCAGTCCCCCCGCAAGCATGTAAACCTTCAGGAGGTGCCTCTCCACGTTGATTCCGGCCGCACGGGCGGCAAACACGTTGGAACCAATCGCATAGGTATAGAGGCCAAAACGAGATTTATGGAGGAACAATCCCGCGACAACGACAACGAGGGCGGAACCCAAGACGAGCCACGAGAACGGGTTCGTGTCACGATCAAAGGACGAGATCAGAGAGAAATCGTTGGGCCCACCAATCGGCATTCCGTCCGAAATGATGACCGCAAAGCCAGCGCCAGCCCCCATTGTCGCGAGGGTCGCTATGAATGGGGGAATCTTTGCGAGGTTGATGAGTGTGGCATTGATTAGGCCCACAAGCAGACCAACGGCCACGGAGACCACGGTCCCGAGTGCAAGCGCGTACGTGACCTCATCACCCGAGGCGCTTTGGTCAAGACCCAGAACGTTGACCATGAAATAGGCGGCAACAACACCGCTAAGACCAATGGTGGCACCGACCGAGAGGTCGATGCCACCACTGATGATGACGAAGGTGGCGCCAACAGCAATCAGCACGACAGATCCCCAGTCGGTGAGGATGTTGCCGGCAGTCTGCGCAGTGAAAAACAGCGGTTCGAGAATGCTGAAAAACACCACCAGAGATATCAACACAGCCAAAAGGATGACTGATTGATTCCCAGCTAACTGCTTCGCGCGGCTACTCCATGAAGGGGTATCCACTACTTGTTGACTGCTGTTGGCCACACTAACTCCTTCGTTATTGGACCTTCTGTCGCTGTTTAGCCGGCGACGTAGGTGTACTTCTCGAAGTCAGCGTCTGATGTTTCAATCGTCAGCGTGACGTTCGGGATCACAACCTCAGCGGCTGTTTCGGTCGCACCGGTACGGAGGAACTCCACAATTGTGCGAATGGCAAGGCGGGCCTCAGCTGCTGGGTCCTGAGCAATCAGGGCAGTGAAGATACCGGACTTGATCTTGGCCACGTTGTCAGGGTAGGCGTCGTAGCCAACCAGAGCAACCTGACCCACGAGACCGTTTGCCTCGAGAGCAGCGGCCGCTCCCGATGCGTTGGTGCCGTCGATAGCGAAGATACCGGCGAGGTTCGGGTACTTCGTCAACCAGTTGTTGACGTTAGTTGCCGCACGCTCGGGGTTTGCTTCAGAGTATGCAACATCCACAATCTGAATCCCGGGGTACTCCGCTGCAACCTGAGCCTCAAAACCTTCGAGGCGGCTCACGTTGGTGGTAGCGGTGGCGCTGGTCAGACCGATCACGACCTCGTAGGTTTCTCCATCGGTGTAGCCGATTGCTTCAGCAATCGCGTCCGCAGCCTTTGCACCACCGTCTGCATTGTCACCGGTGATGAAGGTGAGCACGTTGCTCAAGTCTTCGACACGGGTGTCAACGTTGGCAACGACAATTCCCGCGGCCACAGCCTTCTCTACGGAAGGCTGGAGTGCTACTGGGTCCGTCGGGATGAGAACCAGACCGTCGGGCTGCTGCGCAAGCACTGAATCCACAATAGGAATCTGTGTCTCAGGGGAGTAGTTGGCGGGGTCTCCCTGCCAAATCAGTGTTACGCCTTGAGCGGCTGCCTCTTCTTCAGCACCGAGCTTCATTGCTTGGAAGAAGGGGTCAGATTCTGCACCCATAACGAATGCAATGGTGATGTCGTCGGCTACTGCCGCCGTCTCGTCTTCTGTTGCGCTTGGAGCGGTTTCTTCGGCTCCTGCAGCACAACCAGCGACCAAAAGGGCGCTGGTCGAAGCCAAGCCGAGGAAAGCGAGTACTTTCTTCGAGAGTTTCATGCTTCTCCTTAGTGTTGGTGGACCAAGTGCGAGAACGTTCTCACATATGTTAGATAGCATTGTGTCACCGCCACACGAAATCCCGCAACCTGGCGTCCTGAGAATTTGATTACGGTTAGGTAACCCAAGTCCACAACTCATGAACAGTCCAAGACACAACCCCACCATCAACGACGTTGCCAGGCACGCTGGAGTATCGCGCGCCACAGCATCGCGTGCGATTGGGGGCTACGGTCGGATTAGTCCTACCACCGTCGCAAAAGTCATGGAGTCGGCGCAGACGCTTGGCTACCGACCAAACGAAGTTGCCCGCGCGATGCGCGCCGGCACGACCAAAACGATTGGGCTGGTAATTGTCGCGGACTTTACGAACGCTTTTTTCGACCGCGCGACGAAAGGCATCGTCGATGCCGCTCGGGCCAATGGTTACCAGGTTCTCATCTCCAACACCGACGAAGATACGAGCTTTGAGAAGCAAGCCGTAGAGACGCTCATTGAGAAACGTGTTGACGGGTTGATTGTTGTCCCGTCTTCGCCCACCGCGGCAGAGCACCTCAGCCCAAGGGCCCTCAACGGGCGTCCTCTGGTCCTAATCGACCGCCTCGTCAAGGGCCTTCAGTGCAGTACTGTCACTACCGATGACCGAGCTGGAGCGAGGGTCGCGGTCGAGAACGTTATTCAACGCGGTCATCGAAAGCTTGCGTTCTTGGTGGCATCATCGCATGCCGAAGGTATAGCGTCTGTGCCGCCACCCACGCTGATCTCCACCGTTGCGGACCGTGTTCAAGGGTTTGCAGAGGGCGTTCAGAATGGGGCCGACCAAGCGGTGACTGCGCAGTGGCGTTTTGTGCGAGAAATCCCCGGCGAAGCCAAACAGGCTGTCGAAGAACTCCTCGAGAGCCACAATCCTCCGACGGTAATCATCACCTCCAACAACGACATGGCTCTAGCGGTGTTGACAGTTGCCGGCGCTCGCGGACTCACTATCGGTCGCGACATCTCGCTGGTCACCGTCGATGACAGCCCGTGGGCCCAAGCCATGGCTCCTGGGCTCACCGTCGTATCGCGCCCGGTGGAACTTCTCGCAAACGTGGCAGTGCGCCAGTTACTGGAAGAAATCAATCAACCGGGGACATCGCCCACGTCAGTTGTTCTCCCGACCGACTTCACAGTGCGCGGTTCAGTGGCGAACCTCAACTAACTCACTCCCACTCGATGGTGCCAGGCGGCTTCGAGGTGATGTCGAGAACCACGCGGTTCACTTCGGGGACCTCGTTGGTGATGCGGTTCGACACCTTGGCCAAGACGTCGTAGGGCAACCTGCTCCAGTCGGCCGTCATGGCGTCTTCACTGGAGACCGGGCGCAGCACAATCGGGTGGCCATAGGTGCGGCCATCACCTTGAACACCGACTGAGCGCACATCAGCCAGTAGGACCACCGGGCACTGCCAGATTTCTGCGTCCAAGCCAGCCAGCGTGAGCTCTTCCCGGACGATCTTGTCGGCAGCGCGCAGCGTGTCGAGGCGGTCCTTGGTCACTTCACCAATGATCCGAATACCGAGGCCAGGGCCTGGGAACGGGTGGCGGCCGACGATAGCTTCTGGCAAACCGAGTTCACGGCCAATCGCGCGAACCTCGTCTTTGAACAGTGCGCGCAGTGGCTCCACCAGGTCAAACTCGAGGTCATCGGGCAGCCCGCCCACGTTGTGGTGGCTCTTGATGACTGCGGTCCCTGAACCCCCACCACTCTCAACAATGTCGGGATAGAGGGTTCCCTGCACGAGGTACTTCACCTGCGCACCGCTGTCTTTGGCTTCAGCGACAATCTCGGCGGCAGCGCTTTCAAACGTTCTAATGAATTCTCGACCGATGATCTTGCGCTTGGTCTCCGGGTCGCTCACACCGGCAAGCGCGCTGAGGAACTGCTCTTCGGCATCCACGGTGACGAGTCGAACGCCTGTCGCCGCAACAAAATCTTTCTCTACCTGCTCGCGCTCCCCTAAACGCAAAAGGCCATGGTCGACGAAGACACAGACCAGCTGGTCTCCGACTGCCTTATGAACCAGGGCGGCGGCAACAGCAGAATCGACCCCCCCGGAAAGCCCGCAGATCACGAGGTCCCCGCCGACCTGGCTAGAAATTGCATCGACCTGCTCGGCAATTACATTGCCGCTATTCCAACTGCGATCCAGGCCGACAACCTTGTGGAGGAAGTTCTCCAGCACTCCTTGCCCATACTCGGAGTGCTTAACCTCGGGGTGCCACTGCACCCCGAACATCTTCTTTTCTTCTGAGCCAAACGCCGCCACTCCCGTGGCATCGGTCGAAGCCAGGACTTCAAAGCCCGGTGGGGCGGTCTGCACCTGGTCACCATGGCTCATCCAGGTGGTTTGCTTCTCGGGCTGCCCGGAAAAGAGGGGGGTAAGTCGCGGGTTGACGGTCGTCTCCGTTGCACCGTATTCACGGAGTCCTGTTTTCCCCACATCGCCCCCGAGGGCCTGGGCCATAACTTGGAAGCCGTAGCAAATACCGAGGACTGGAACACCAAGCTCGAGGATGCCCGCCTGCAGAGACGGCGATCCTTCTTCATAGACGCTCGAGGGCCCACCGCTCAGCACGATGGCAAGGGGGTTCTTCGCGGCAATCTCCGACGCGCTGGCGTGGTGAGAAATGATTTCCGAATAGACGCCTGCTTCGCGGACACGCCTGGCAATGAGTTGAGCGTACTGGGCACCAAAGTCCACAACCAGAACCGGCCGATGCTCACTCACGAGTCGCTCCCGGCACTAGCAATGATCTCTTCAACAACCCGGTGAGCCCAGCGCTCCAAGAAAAACGAAAAGACCGGGAACAGCCCTCCGGAGGCAAGCCACAAGAAACGCCAGAACGGCCAGCGCAACAGACTCCACACACGGAAACAGCTGAACAGGTAGACAACGTAGAACCAGCCGTGGGCAATCAGGATTGCCGAGGAGAGATTGATGGCCTGCACGGTGTCGTTGGGAACAAAGGCGAGGAAGCCCTCGGGGCCCAACATTTCTAGCTCGCTGCCAAACCCGTATTTCGCGATGATCTCCACAGCCAGCAGAAGAAGCAAGACGCCGGTCACGTTGGCGGCACGACGGAACCACTTCAGAGCAATCGAGACCCGCTCCACCTGGGCGCTGGAGAGTGCCACGGGGGAGCCTTGAGCCATAACCCAAGTTTAGGGGGCTTCGCTGGATGCTTCCTCGAGTTCGCGCTCCCACTCATCCTTGACAAGTCGGTACCAGAGATAGATTGCGAAGACTCCAAAGATTGCCCACTCAGCGGCGTAGAAGAGGTTGAGCCAGTTGAGTTGCCGCTCCGTCGCTGGGGCTTCGGTCCCGATCGTGAGCAAGCCATCCGGTGCCGCGGCCAGCACGAGATAACCCCCATAGACAGGTCCAGGATCGGACCACAGGTTCAGCAATTCGGGAACGGCGAGCGCGGAGCGCTCCCCCGCCCGAAAGTCAGACTGTTGAGGAGATTCGGTTGGCACATAGCGCCCCACCAAGGGGGACTGGGGATCGGGAATTTCTGCAGAGGTGATGTTCTCCATCGACCACCCGAGCGCCACAGCAAGCGATGCTCCTTCCGGGGTTTGGCAGTGGCGAACCAACCACGACCCTGTTCCGTTGCTGGTGGGTCGGTTGGTGATGACCACGTCATCGCCTGGGACAAAGGAACACGCCACGCTGACCATTCGGCCACTGGCATCTGTGGTGATCACCGACTGGGGGGAGCCCACACTCTCTAGTGGCACCGTGTTCTCCGTGTCGCGCTCGATCACGGTGGCCTCGACGATGCTGCGCTCTAGCTGCCATTGGCCAAGGGCTGCGAAGACACCGGCGACAACCAAGGCAAGCACAAGAGCGGCGATCCACTTAGGCCTTACGGCTATGCGCCACACAGCAGTCTCCTCACATCACCGACGCCTAGAAGCGTAAAGGGCGGGGCTTACAAAACACCGGGTGCAACTACCGAGAGACCACAATCTCTACGCGCTGGAATTCTTTGAGATCCGAATAACCACACGTCGCCATCGAGTGACGCAGCGCACCCATCAAGTTGGTGCGGCCATCAGCAGAGTGGGCCGGGCCGTAGAGAACCTCTTCCAAAGGCCCATCGTGTCCCACCCAAGCCCGATATCCGCGGGGCATGGTGGCGTGGTGGGCCTCGGGCCCCCAGTGCCAGCCTTGGCCGGGTGCTTCAGCTGCTCTGGCCAAGGTCGAGCCGAGCATCACCGCATCCGCTCCGGTCGCAATGGCCGCGACAATGTCGCCGCTTCGGCCAAGTCCACCATCAGCAATGACGTGGACGTAGCGTCCACCGGACTCGTCCAAATACTCGCGCCGGGCGCTAGCAACATCAGAAATAGCCGTAGCCATCGGAGCGTGAATGCCAAGCGATGCCCTTGTTGAGGATGCGGCACCGCCACCAAACCCAACCAGCACGCCGGCTGCACCGGTGCGCATCAGATGCAGAGCAGCAGTGTAGGTGGCAGCCCCGCCCACAATGACAGGAACGTCAAGCTGATAGATGAACTCTTTCAAATTCAGTGGCTCGCGGTTCTTGCTCACGTGCTCGGCACTCACGGTGGTGCCACGGATGACAAAGAGGTCAACTCCAGCACCGAGTACCGTCTCGGAAAACTCGTGGGTGCGCTGCGGGCTCAAAGCGCCGGCGACAGGAACACCCGCATCTCTAATCTCTGCAAGACGCAACTTGATGAGCTCTGGCTTAATGGGCTCGGCATAGATGCGCTGCAGGCCCCGGGTTGCCTCATCCTCGGAAAGAGAAGCGATTTCCTTATACGCCTTGGTGGGGTCTTCATATCTGGTCCAGAGACCCTCAAGGTTCAAAACGCCCAGTCCGCCAAGCTTCCCCATCGCAATTGCGCTGGCGGGCGACATGACCGAGTCCATAGGAGCGGCGATTACTGGAGAGCGGAAAGTGAATGCATCGATCTTCCATTCAATGGAGACGTCTTCGGGGTCGCGGGTGCGACGGCTCGGAACGACCGCGACGTCGTCAAAGGAATACGCCCGAACGGCACGCTTCGTGAGTCCTACCTCAACCTCATTCACGGGCACTAGCCTATCGGCGAAGCACCGAGTGTGCTCTAGCGGCGGTAGTTGGGGGCCTCCACGACCATCTGAATGTCGTGGGGGTGGGACTCCTTCAAGCCGGCAGGAGTGATGCGAACAAACTTGCCCTTGGCCTTCAACTCATCGATTGTTGCGGCCCCGGTATAGAACATCGATTGACGAAGGCCGCCGAGCAGTTGGTACACCACCGAGCCCAAGGGACCGCGGTAAGGAACCTGGCCTTCGATGCCCTCGGCGATGAGTTGCTCATCACTTGGCACATCGGCCTGGAAGTAGCGGTCCCTGGAATAGGAGGTCTTCGTGCCACGAGTCTGGAGCGCGCCCAAGGAACCCATGCCGCGGTAATTCTTGAACTGCTTTCCGTTGACGAATATGAGATCGCCCGGGCTTTCGTCAGTCCCTGCCAGTAGCGAACCAAGCATGACCGAGTTAGCACCAGCCACCAAGGCCTTGGCGATATCACCGGAATACTGCAAGCCGCCATCAGCAATGAGCGGGACACCGGCTCGCTTAGCCGCGAGCGATGCTTCATAGACTGCCGTGATCTGCGGAACGCCAACACCGGCAACGACCCTGGTGGTGCAGATTGAGCCTGGGCCAACCCCCACCTTCACAGCATCCGCACCGGCGTCAATGAGAGCTTGCGCCCCAGCCTTTGTAGCGATGTTGCCACCGATTACGTCAATGGCTGCAAAGGCTTTGTCCTTCTTGAGCTTTGCGATGATGTCGAGCACACCCTTGGAGTCACCGTTGGCCGTGTCAACAACGAGAACGTCGATGCCGGCATCGCGCAGTGCACCAGCCCGATCCCACGCGTCGCCAAAGAACCCAATCGCAGCGCCCACGCGCAAGCGACCCTCAGAGTCTTTAGTGGCGTGGGGATACTTCTCGCTCTTGTCAAAGTCCTTGACGGTAATGAGGCCCTTAAGTCGCCCTTGCTTGTCAACTAGAGGGAGCTTCTCAATCTTGTGGGTGGCAAAAATCGCAAGGGCTTCGCTCTGCGAAATTCCCTCGGGGGCTGTGACGAGGTTGCCCTTCGTCATCACATCTTTGACCAAGGTCGTGTGGGCCTCGGCACGAGGGACGAAGCGCATATCTCGGTTGGTGATGATTCCCACTAGCACACCGTCACCCTCGACGACGGGAACACCAGAAACCCGGAACCGGGCACAGAGGTCATCAACGTCGGCCACTGTCGCATCGGGAGTAATCGTGACCGGGTTAGTGATCATCCCAGACTCGCTTCGCTTGACCTTGTCGGCGGCACTCGCCTGGTCGTCGATGGAGAGATTGCGGTGCAAAACACCCAGGCCGCCCTGGCGGGCCATCGCAATAGCCATGCGCTCTTCAGTGACAGTGTCCATGGCGGCGGAGACCAAAGGTGCATGGACCTTGATGCGCTTGGTGAGTTGAGTAGTCGTATCAGCTTCGCTCGGGATGACATCGGTGTGAGCGGGCAACAACATCACGTCGTCGTAGGTCAAACCCTCGAACGCAAACGGACTCGTTTCTGCCACGTACAACCCCCGACTTCCGCTTTACACGGGCTCAAAACTCACGATATAGGTTGCGATACATCGTATCCGGTTAGACCTGGTGCGGAAACACCGGCATAATGGGTTCGTCGCGTCCTCGGGGAGGCGAGCACAAGTAGTTTTCGCCAAACCCGTCAATGACGATGCAAGGGAGGTCACCGGTGACCAGGTCAGTGGCAGCCCTTAGTGAAGTACAGCCCATGAACCCACCGTTTATCGCCTCTGGGCGAGCAACCAATCTCCTCAAAATCCTCGTGGTGTTTCTGCTTGGCCTGCTCGCGAGCACAATCGCGACACCTGCCTTCGCGGATGAGGTCGGTGAAGAGTACGACTTCCGCATTTCTGGAAACGTCAAGAACGAAGGCGAGCCCATCGCCGGTGTAACAATCATTGTTACGGGTCCTGGCTACTCGGCGGAGACCGTTACCGATGCGGATGGAAAGTGGGCCGTTGGTGTTCCTGAAGCGGGCGCCTGGGAGGTCACCCTTGTGGAAGACACCCTTCCGGAAGGAATCGCGGTCCTTGAGGGTGGCGCCACGCAACCCGCGGAGATTGGTCCCAGCGGTCGCGTCGTAAAGAACTTCTTCATCGGTGAGGGCGAACGCCAGGTCACGAGTCTTTTCGATCAAGTGGTCTCGAGGCTCATTAGTGGAATCAACTTCGGGTTGATGCTGGGTCTCGCCTCAATTGGTCTTTCACTGGTTTACGGAACGACCGGGCTCTCCAACTTCTCCCACGCCGAGCTTGTCACCTTTGGCGCCATCATCGCGTTCGTATTTGCGGCGTTGGTTCCGATTTGGCTTGCCGTACCTCTGGCGCTTGCAGCGTCCGCCGGAGTCGGGTGGGCCCAAGACGCTGGATTGTGGCGACCGTTGAGGCGTCGAAGCCTTGGGCTCGTCCAGCTGATGATTGTCAGCATCGGCCTCTCGCTCGCCGTTCGCTACACCTACCAGTTCTTCATTGGCGGTGGGACGACCCAACTCCCGGGTGCCGGTGGCGACAAAATTCAACTCTTCGGCGCCGTGGCCTTGAGTGTGATCGACCTCGTCAGTATGGGGATTAGCATTGCCGTCATCGTCGCCTTTGCCGCATGGCTCACCTACTCGAAGACGGGTAAGGCGACCCGGGCGATTTCTGACAATGTCGCCCTCGCTGCCGCCTCGGGTATCGACGTGGACCGCGTAATCCGGTTCGTTTGGATTCTGGCGTCAACCCTCGCGGGCCTCTCTGGCATTCTCTGGGCCTACTTCCGGCCTGGCATCAAGTGGGACATGGGCGCGCAGATTTTGTTGCTAATGTTCGCAGCCGTCGTGCTAGGTGGTCTGGGAACCGCATACGGCGCCCTTGTAGGTGCCTTAGTGGTGGGAATCATGGTTGAGACCTCCGCCTTGGTCATTCCTTCGGACTTGAAGTATGTAGGAGCGCTCGTTCTTCTGATTGCCATTTTGCTCGTGCGACCCCAGGGTATTTTGGGTCGGAAAGAACGAATAGGGTAGGGACGCTCATGGACTGGGGACAAATTCTTTCCAACACACTTCAGGCGCTGCTCAGCCCGGCAACGATGGCATTCGCCTTGGCCGCTCTCGGTCTGGCCGTGCACTTCGGGTTTGCTGGCCTCTTGAACTTCGGAATTGCAGGCTTCATGGCTATTGGAGCCTACGGCTACGCCATTTCCATCCTGACGTTTGGCCTTCCATGGTGGGCTGGTGCTCTCATCGGGATTGTTGCCGCAGCTGGTTTCGCGGTACTAATGGGTGTTCCCACCCTCCGGCTTCGAGGAGATTACCTCGCGATTGTCACGATTGCCGCAGCGGAGATTCTCCGTTTGCTCTTTCTCACCACTGCCTTTGAGGAGGTGACGGGGTCCGCTGACGGACTGTTTGGGTATCACGCCAGCTTCAGGGCATCAAACCCCTTCCCCGAAGGAACCTATGGCTTTGGTCCCTGGACCTACAACGAAGTCGAGTTCTGGGTGTTGGTGCTGGGCCTGATTCTGTTAAGTCTGACGACCCTATTCGTGTGGCGCTTGGTGAAGAGCCCCTGGGGTCGAATCATCAAGGGTATCCGCGAGGATGAGGATGCCGTTCGCGCTCTCGGCAAGAACGTCTTCGCATACAAGATGCAGGCGCTGGTGATCGGTGGAGTCATCGCTGCAGTCGGAGGCATCGTGTACGCCCTACCCAGCGCAGTGAGCCCCGGCGTTTATGTAACCTCGCTCACCTTCTTCGTCTGGACGGCGCTGCTCCTCGGTGGAGCCGCAACGGTGTTTGGCCCCGTCCTAGGAGCAGTAATCTTCTGGGTTCTACAAGCGTTCCTCAGTAACGTCTTGCCAGCGCTCGTTTCTTCCGGAATTCTGCCGATGTTGTCTTCGCAACAGGCCGCCACCCTGAGATTCGTTCTGGTGGGTGTGGGACTCATGCTGCTCGTCATTTTCCGGCCCCAAGGAATCTTGGGAGACAAGAGGGAGTTGACGTTTGTCAAGTAACGCCAAACCAGAGAAGGTCGAAAAGACCATAGGTCTTCACATTGGTGACATCGCTCCCGGTGTGAAGAAAGTCGACCCGGTAATCACCATTGACAAGGTCCATCGCCAGTTTGGTGGCCTGACCGCCGTTGACGTTGACCACCTAGAGATTCCGCGCGGGGTCATCACGGCACTCATCGGCCCGAACGGCGCCGGCAAGACCACGCTCTTCAACCTCCTGACCGGGTTCGACAAGCCAGACACTGGCGATTGGACCTTCAACGGAAGGAGCATCGCTGGTGTTCCCGCATTCAAACTTGCTCAAATGGGGCAGGTGAGAACATTCCAGCTGACCAAGGCACTCGGGCTACTGACGGTGCTCGAGAACATGAAGCTCGGAGCCAAGAACCAAAAGGGCGAAAAGGTCTTGAACTCGCTCTTCCCCTTCATTTGGAAAAAGCAAGATCAGGAAATCGCCGACAAGGCGATGGGCATCCTGAAAAAGTTCAAACTCGACACGAAGAAAGATGACTTCGCGGCAAGCCTCTCAGGTGGACAACGGAAGCTTCTTGAAATGGCGCGGGCCCTGATGAGCGAGCCCGACCTAGTCATGCTCGACGAGCCAATGGCGGGTGTGAACCCGGCGTTGACTGAGTCCCTGCTTCAGCACATCCTGGACTTGAAGCGAGACGGGATGACGGTACTTTTCGTGGAGCACGACATGCACATGGTCAGCCACATCGCCGACTGGGTCGTTGTTTTGGCAGAGGGCAAGGTGGTTGCCGAGGGCCCACCCGATCAGGTGATGAAGAACCCAGCCGTCATTGACGCCTACCTGGGCTCTCATCAGGATTTGGATTTGGGCACTGTCACCGGCCGAATCCCGCAGATCACAGAGTAAAGCGACGAGGAGATACTTTCATGGCAGTAGCCGAAACACCGGTCGTCCACGTCGACAACCTGGTCGCCGGATATCTTCCAGGCGTCAATATTCTCAACGGATGCTCTCTAGAGGCTCGCCAGGGTGAGCTAATCGGGATCATCGGCCCTAACGGTGCCGGGAAGTCGACCTTGCTCAAGGCCATTTTCGGGCAGGTGAAGATTCGTGAAGGCCACATTTACCTGAACGGCTCTGACATCACTGGCCTGAAGGCAAACAAGCTCGTTGAGCGCGGTGTGGGGATGGTGCCACAAAACAACAACGTGTTCCCGAGCTTGACGATCGAAGAAAATCTGCAGATGGGTGTCTTCCAGAACTCAAAGCTCTACGCTGAGCGGCTGGATTTCGTGGTGGGGCTCTTTGAGGAGCTCAAGAAGCGGCTGAAACAGCGTGCTGGATCGCTTTCCGGTGGTGAGCGCCAAATGGTGGCGATGGGGCGGGCCCTCATGATGGACCCCAAGGTGTTGCTACTCGACGAGCCATCAGCCGGCCTCTCGCCTGTTCGCCAGGACGAAGCTTTCATTCGTGTATCGGAAATCAACAAGGCCGGAGTGACGACCATCATGGTCGAGCAGAACGCCAGGCGCTGTCTACAGATTTGTGACCGCGCCTATGTCCTTGACCAAGGAAAAGACGCGTACACGGGTACCGGACGCGAGCTCTTGAACGACCCCAAGGTCATCAACCTTTACCTCGGCACCCTCGGCACCTAGCCGCGATTCACTCTGCTCCTCCGCGTGTGCCGCGGTTCGCTGGCGCATTGGCGCTGAATCGTCATGGGCTCGGTGAGGTTATGCGCCCTAAATGCTGTGGGGCCCCGGGTTTCCCCGAGGCCCCACAGGCTATCTGTCTACCGACTCGACTTAGCCCTCGTAAGGAACGTAGGTGTTGTCGTTGATGTAGATGTAGCGACCCATTGCTGCTTCAGTCGGGTCACCGTTCTCATCAAAGGTGATGGGACCGGAAACACCGTCGTAGTCAGCTACGCCGCCACCGAGGATGATTTCAGCACACTCAGCGAAGCTGAAGCACTTGGTTCCATTTCCTTCACCACCGGAAACCTCACGAAGCTTTCCAGCGATTGCGGTTGCGTCGTCTGCAGTTCCTGCGGCAAGAGCAGCCAGTGCGAGCAGTACGACTGCGTCGTAAGACTCTGCACCGTAGGAGAAGACACCAGCGAGGTCAGCGTTGCCTTCGGCAACCCAGTTCTCGTTCATGCGAGTGGTGAACTCACCAATCGCGTTGGTGTCCAGACCAGGGAGGGTTCCCTTGGCGCCTTCCAGGAGGCCGGCGTCAAAGTCCTCAGAGAAGTTGGCGAGGTTACCGTCAACCAGGTAGACCTGGTCGGCGGGGTACTGGCTCAACAGCTCAGGAGCAATGGTCTTGATCTCTTCGAAGGTGATCAGAACAATGGCGTCAGGGTCAACTGCGAGAACTTCGGCAATCTGAGAGTCGAAGTTGGTGTCACCAGTGTTGTAGGTAGGTGCGGCAAGCACGGTTCCACCAGCAGCCTCGAAGGCCTCGGTGGTGAACTGTGCAAGACCGGTTCCGTAGGAGTCGTTCAGAACGATCATGGCGATGTTCTGGTGACCGTCCTCAGCAATCCAGTTTCCGAGCACCTCACCCTGGAGAACGTCAGAAGGAGCGGTACGCCAGTACAGTCCGTTGTCCTCGTAGGTGGTGAGAGCAGCTGAAGTGTTGGCCGGGGAGAACTGAATAACGTTCGCGGCAACCAGCTGGTCGATGAACTGCAGAGAAGTACCGGACGAAGCGGCACCGATAACGGCCTTGACACCCTCGTTCAGAAGACGGGGGATCTCGGTCTCGTAAGCCTTGTTGTCGGTGTCACCGGAGTCACCCCAAACAACCTCAACCGAAATTCCGGCTGCGGCCTCGTTGATGTCCTTGATAGCCAACGCGACGCCTGCTTCTTCGGGGGGTCCGAGGAAGGCAAGGTTACCGGTCTGCGGAAGCGCGGTACCGATCTTCAGCGTCAGGTCGCCGACGGGAGCGGCCTCTTCGGTCGTCTCCTCGGCGACTGGCTCTTCAGCAGCTGCACAGCCGCTGAGCACCAGCGCGGAAGCAGCAAGGATGGAGAAACCCATTCCTGCTTTCTTGAATACGCTCATGTTGCTCCTTATATTTACTTGGTGTAAAGAAAGTGGCCATGCGAAACACAGCCACAGGTAACTAACTTAGGCCCAGATTGCGGCTGGGACAAGCCAATTTGATTACATCCGTGTAACATGCCGAAACACGGAATTCGGCCTACTTAGGCCGAAAGCCGCCTAACTGGGCGGTAATGGCAACCGGTTCCGGCGATTACGCAGGGCATCCGCACTCAGCAAAATCAGAGCAAACCACACAATCGCAAAGCCGATCCAGCGCTCGAGGGGCATATCTTCACCCATCACCACGGCCCCGAACAGAAACTGCAAAACCGGGGCCAAATACTGCATGAGCCCCAGGACAGACAGTGGCAGCCGTCTCACGGCAGCGCCAAAAAACAGCAGTGGGATTGAGGTGACAGCGCCCGCTGACAGAAGCAGCAGAGTGTGCCAGGGGCCTAAGGTACCAAGGGTCAACCCGGAGCTCACGGCGACCCACACCAGCAGGCCAATCGCCAGCGGTGCAAGCCACAGGGTTTCAAGGCTCAAGCTATCGATTGCCTTGACGCCCGGGCCCATCCGGTTTTTCACGAAACCGTAGAAACCAAAGGAAAACGCCAAAGTCAGTGCAATGAACGGGAATGCCCCGTATCCGATGGCCAAGACGACTACGGCGACCACAGCAAGGCCAAGCGCAACCCATTGGAGCGGACGGAGCGTCTCTTTCAAGACGATGACGCCAAGGCCCACTGTTACCAGGGGATTGATGAAGTAGCCAAGCGCAGCTTCCACAATGAAGGCGTTCAATGACGCATAGACATAAACCCCCCAGTTGATGAGAATCAACACCGCAGCCAAGGCACTCCAGCCCACCATCGCCCGACCAGCGAGCAGACCAAACGTCATTCGAGCTCTGCGCATCACCACAAGAATGGCGACGCAAAAAATCAACGATAGAGCGATTCGCCACCCAACGATTTCGACGGCGCCACTGGGTTGGAGGGCGACGAAGTAGACGGGCAGAAACCCCCAAAGGCCGTATGCGGCGGCTGCGGACAGCAGTCCGTCTCGTCGCAGTTTCGACTCACCCACCGGGCAAGGCTATACCCGGCCCGACAACTAAGAAGGCCCACACGATGTGTGGGCCTTCTTGTAATGACGTGTAGATCGCTCTTAGCGCTCCACGATGGCAAGGACGTCGCGAGCTGACAAGACGAGGTACTCGTCTGCGCCAAACTTCACTTCGGTTCCGCCGTACTTGGAGTACAGAACACGATTGCCCACAGCAACGTCCATAGGGACGCGGTTGCCGTTGTCGTCGAAGCGACCTGGGCCCACTGCGACTACTTCGCCTTCCTGAGGCTTTTCTTTCGCGGTGTCAGGAATGACCAGGCCAGAAGCAGTGGTCTGCTCTGCTTCAACCTGCTTGATCACGATGCGATCTTCGAGCGGCTTGATGGAGACCGACACGGTTGACCTCTTTCTGAGACTATTCGTTAGCACACTCACTATCCGAGTGCTAACCCAACTGTAGCGAACCCATTAGCACTCGCGCAATACGAGTGCCAGGTCGTGTCGGACTGAGAGAATGAGCCTGTGGATTACCCAGAAGTGGAGGCGCTACTCACTCCCGAGACCCTACGTCTTCTGGACGAGACTCCTTCGCCCACTAGCAAAGACGATGTCTTGGCGACGGTAAGCCGGCTCCGGAAGGCCTCACACCCCCTCGAGCGTGTCCACGCGGTGATGAATCAGCTTTCTCTCCGCGCAAAAGCCCAGGAAAAGTTTGGCGACTTTGCCACCCGCATGCTCTTCACCAAGGAGGGCCTAGAACAGGCAACACGACTCGATGTGGCAAGCCATCATGCAGGGCGATTCCGCGAGGCCGGAATAACATCCGTCATCGACGCAGGATGCGGGATTGGCGCCGATTCTTTGGCCTTCTCTGGATTAGGCATTCGGGTCACAGCCATCGAGCGAGACACCGCAACAGCAGCATTGGCAAGCTACAACTTGGCGCCATTTCCAGAGACCACGGTCATTAATGCCGATGTTGTGGACGTTGACCTCTCTGGCGCGGAGGGGCTATGGATTGATCCGGCCCGCAGAGAGGGCGCGACTAGGCTTCACAACCCCCAGGATTGGTCCCCATCGCTGGACTGGGTGTTTGAGATGGCCGCCAAGCTCTCCACTGGAATCAAGCTTGCTCCTGGCATGGACCGCAACCTTATTCCAGCGGGCGTCGAGGCTCAGTGGGTCTCACACCACGGAAGTGTTGTTGAGATGGTCCTGTGGAGCGGTGGGCTGAAGCGAGAGGGAATCACCAGGAGCGCGCTGGTAATCTCGCGCTCAGGCACAGCAGAGATGGTTGCTGGTGCTGATTCCCCGGACGCTGAAGTGGGCGACCTCCAGGAATACCTCTACGAACCCGATGGCGCCATCATCAGGGCTCGCTTGATTGGGGACCTCGCTCGCTCTGTGAAGGCCACCATGATCGACGGAAGCATTGCGTACTTCAGCGCTTCCGCGGCCCACCACAGTCCACTCATGCAGGGCTTCCACATCATCGAGGATGTCCCCTACACAGTGAAGAACGTCACCGCACTCGTTGGCAGCGCAAACCTGGGGGACATAGAAATCAAGAAACGCGGGATCGATGTCGATCCCGCAGAGCTGCGAAAGGCCCTGCCTCTCTCGGGCTCTGGCAGCGCAACGCTCATCCTCACCCGCGTGAAGGGCAAGAAGACGGCGCTTTTGGCGAAGCGCCTGGGCTCAGTCGGCGAGGATGTAACCGGCGCTGACGAGGAACGCAAAGACAATGGGCAAGGCGACGAAGACTAGAACCGCCGTGCCAACCACCAACGCGATGTAGCTCAGCGCCAAGCCCACTCGCGCACGGGACATACCCTGTGGCTCGCGGTGTTTGGCGACGTGGCCAACGACAATCGACAGAATTGCCGGAATCACCCCGATGCCAAACGCGGGTGCCAGGGCGAGGCTGACAATACCCATCCACAGCGACGTTTTGCTCCACGCCAACCCTGGCGTTGCTGTCTTCCGTGCCGTTAGTGGCCCCTTGGTTTCGCGGGATACCTCGCGAACCCGAAGCCCTCCGATGGGCGATTGGCTCGGACGCTCTGTGTCGCGCTGCTCATCCATCGGCTTGGGCCTCCCGAATCAACGTGGATCGAAGTTTCACTTACTACTGTGGCACGTTCCCAGCCGATACGGTCACATTTGCACCTGTGAGGCCGGCATGGTCGAATCCACAGCGCTATCGAGCGCCGAGGGAGCAAAACCCTTCATCATGCGCTCGGCCCCAATTGCAGCGATCATGGCCCCGTTGTCGGTGCAGAGCGAGAGCGGCGGTATACGCAGCTCCACTCCCGCTTCCTTGCAGCGCTCTTCGGCAAGCGCCCGGACTCTGGAGTTGGCGGCAACCCCGCCACCAAGAAGTAGCCGGGGAACACCGTATTCCTTGCACGCCGCTATCGACTTCGCGATCAACACGTCAGCCACAGCTTCCTGGAACGACGCGGCAATGGAGGCCACCTCCAGTGGCTCCCCCGCGTGGTTCTTTGCCTCTACGAAGCGTGCAACAGCAGTCTTGAGTCCAGAGAAAGAGAAGTTATAGCGGTGGTGCTCCTGGTCTTTGGCTTGGGTCAATGCACGAGGGAAGTGGAAATAGGTCGAATCGCCCTCGGTGGCGACTCGGTCGATGTGAGGTCCACCCGGATAGGGAAGACCCAAAACACGGGCAACCTTGTCGAAGGCTTCGCCGGCGGCATCATCGATGGTCTCACCCAGCATCACGACATCGGACACCAAATCGTTGACAAGCAGTAGCGAGGTGTGGCCGCCGGAAACCAGTAGTGCGATGGTGGGTGTCACAAGCCTTTCCTCGATATCGCGGAGGACCTCAACCCCCACGTGGCCCACCAGATGGTTCACCGCATAGAGAGGAATACCGAGGCTCACCGCCAATGCCTTAGCCGCCCCAACCCCCACCATCAATGCTCCAGCGAGCCCTGGGCCCGTGGTAACCGCAATCGCATCGAGATCAGCAAAGGTAACGCCAGCCTTCTCCAGGGCCTCGGTCAGGACCGAGGGCATTGCCTCAAGGTGGGCGCGTGCTGCGACCTCTGGCACCACTCCCCCGTATCTGGCGTGCTCATCCATGGAGGAGGCCACGACGTTGGCCAAAAGAGTGTTCCCGCGAACGATTCCCACGCCTGTTTCGTCACAGCTGGTTTCGATTCCCAACACCAGTGGCTCAGTCATTGCCCACCGCCCACCCAGGCTCTGGGGAACCAAGTGCAAGACTCATCACAATCGCATCGACCCCATCTGGTTGGTAGTACCCGGTGCGACGGTCGATTTCCTGGAATCCCAAGTTCGCGTAGAGCCCGCGGGCCGCATCGTTATCGGCTCGAACCTCCAGAAAAACTCTGCTTACTAAGCGCTGGCGCGCTTCGGCAACCAGCGCTTCGACGAGTAACCGACCCAGGCCTCTGCCTCGATGGTCCGGTGCCACAGCAACCGTCTGAATGTCACCATCCCCAGCTCTGCTGTCTGCGCGCAAACCCGCATACCCAACGATTCCATGGTCGCCATCTGGTCGAGCAACGAGGTAGTAACTGGCTGGGTGGGATAGTTCAGCAACCATGACCTCCGGTGACCACGCGTCGGTACCAAAAAGAGCCCCCTCCCACGAGATCATCTCGGGGAGGTCTTCTAGTACTGCGCGGGAGAGCAGATAAGTCATGGGTTCACCGTCACATCGGGTGCCCTCAAATACATTGGTGTGGGCTCTAGGAGTTCTAGTCCCTGGGAGCGCGCATCGAGAGCAACCAGAGCCAACAGCGAAGCGTCAATACTCGTACCCTCAATTCGGGGGAGGGTGACCGCATCGCCAAGAGCGTCATCAAGGAAAGCCGGGCTCGAAAGTTCGGGGCCGCGGACGCGACGCAGGCGGGCGCTTGGCGAGTAGAGAGAAAAAGCAACTTCTCCCCGGCGCGCGTCCGTGACCACAACGGTCTCTGTTGTGACTGACCACCCCAGCGCGTCGTGGCTCACCACCGGATAAAGCGGCAGATTTCTCGACAGCGCAAAAGCCTGAGCAGCTGCCATCCCGACCCGCAGGCCGGTGAAGGCGCCAGGACCAATGCCCATGGCAACGCCTGAGATGTCATCCGCGCCCACGCCAGCCTGCTCAAGTGCACTCGTGAGTAGCACGCCAATCAGTTCCGCATGAGCCCGGGGGTCATCGCTCTGGACGCTGGAGCGAACCTGCCCCTCGGGCGACACCACTGCGACCGAGGTCCCCATCGACGAATCAATCGCGAGAATCACGGGAACTCCCCCAGAACCTGGAGAAAGCGATCGTAGTTCGCCGAGCGAGGCCCGTGAGCGCTGATGCTCACCTGCCGTGGCTCGTCTGACTCAATATCGACCAGTTCTGTCGCTACGGGACGCTCCACCACGATTTCGAGCCATGAATCAGACAGCGCGCTTGCAAATGGGGCGGCCCATTCAGCCAGAACAATGCTCGAATCCGAATCAACATCCAAATCTGCCATTTCGGCGAAGGACCCAATCCGGTAGGCATCAATGTGGACGACCGGGGGTCCACCAGCCGCGCTCGGCTGGTGGGTGCGAGCCACCACAAAGGTGGGGCTCGACATCGGCGTTGCTAGGCCCAGCGCTCGCCCAAAGCCACGTGCAAAAGTCGTCTTCCCGGCGCCAAGTTCACCGGTCAGGATAATGACGTCACCGGCTTTGGCCACCCGGGCGAACGATTCGCCGAAGCGTTCCATGGCCTCGCTGGTAGGAATCTCTAGCTTCATCGCTCCATCACCCGAGGAACCCTGGGGCCAACGCGGGTGATCATTTCGTAACCAATGGTTCCAGCGGCCGCAGCCCACTCCTCAACGCTCGGGTGTCCCTCGCTAGGGTCACCCCAGAGCACGCACCAGTCGCCCTCGCGCACCACATGGTCGCCAACGTCAACACTGAACTGGTCCATGGAAATCCGGCCCGAAACGCTGAAGCGCTCGCCAGCAATCACCACTGGCCCAGCAGAGGACGCGTGGCGGGGCACACCATCGGCATATCCCAGCGGAACAAGCGCCAGTGTCGTTTCTGCTGTCGTCCGATAGGTCTGGCCATAGCCCACCGCCTGGCCGCTCGGCACTCTTTTGGTCAACACCACCTGCCCACTCAGCCGCATGGCCGGGCGAAGCCCGAGCTCTGTGAATCGCCCCGGCACGGGAACCCCGTACGCGGCAACGCCGATGCGCACCATGTCAGAGGCAAGCTGCGGTGAATTACTGGCGGCGTTACTAGCAGAAATGTGACACAGCTCCGGGTTCAACCCAGCTGCTCTCGCCTGGTCACAGGCACGAGTAAAGACAGCCCCTTGGGCAGCATCTGCCTCAGTGCTGGCGCCGGAGAGATGACTATAGACACCAACTACCCTGACTTTCCCGGCGCGCTCCGCGGTGGCAGCCGCCTCACAAAAGGCCGCCCACTGGTCCATGGTGGCACCGCTTCGACCAAGGCCAGTGTCAATCTTGAGGTGAACCCTCACCGCTGTTCCGGGGCTCGCTTGGGAAACAACCTGGGCGAGCTGAGCCTCGGAAGAGATTCCCACATCGATGGCATTGCCCAGGGCAGCGGAGAGATCATCGTTTGGCCCAAACAGCCAGGCCAGTATGGGCGCCGTGATTCCAGACCGGCGCAGTTCCATAGCTTCATCAACATCAGCGGTTCCAAGCCAGTCGGCCCCACCCTCGAGTGCTGCGCGGGCAGCAGTTAGGGCACCGTGGCCATAGCCATCCGCCTTCACGACAACGAGAGTCTTGGCGGCAGAAGTGGCCTGTCGGATTGCCTGGACGTTGTGAGAGATGGCGTGAGGCCTAATGAGTGCTTCTCTCATTGAACTCGTCACGAGCGGGCCTCGCCATCAACCACAACGAAAGCAATTGCCATGCCGGCATCGTGAGATAGCGACAGGTGGGTGGTCGTAACGCCTGAGTGGGCAGCCCGCTCGGCCACTCCGCCGGAGAGGACGAGCTGGGGTTGTTGCCCGCGCTCGCCCTTCACCTGAATGTCGTGCCAGGAAAACCCTGCGACGTTGCCCCCCAGTGCCTTCAGCGTGGCTTCTTTGGCGGCAAATCTTGCAGCGAGTGACTGGGGAGCAAGTTCCGCGGGCTGCGTGTCGAGGGGGCCAAAGAGTCGCGCTCGGAGCGCAGGAGTGCGCTCGAGGGCGCGGCTAAAGCGCTCGATATCAACGAGATCCACGCCCACACCCAACACGGTCATCGCAATGCTCCGGGAGCTACTCCACGGTCACAGATTTTGCGAGGTTACGCGGTTGATCAATATCAAGGCCCTTCGCTCCGGCGAGCTCCATACCAAAGATGTGTAAGGGAACGACGGCCAGCAGTGGCTCCATGAACGTGGAGGTCAAGGGAATAGGAATGACCTCGTCCGCGAAGGGCAATACTGCGGCATCACCCTGCTCAGCCAGCGCAATAACGCGTGCTCCGCGGGCACGAATTTCTTGGATGTTGGAGACAACCTTGCTGTGGAGGGACATCGGGTCTCTGGGGCTTGGCACAATCACAAACACAATTTGGCCAGGTTCAATAAGCGCAATGGGCCCATGCTTGAGCTCACCGGCGGCGAAGCCCTCCGCGTGGATGTAGGCAAGCTCTTTGAGCTTCAGTGCCCCCTCGAGGGCGATGGGGTAGCCCACATGCCGGCCCAGGTAGAGAACCGACCGGGTATCGGCCATCCAGCGAGCAAGCTCCTGGATGCGAGGACCAGTGGTCACCATTTCTTCAATCTGGGCAGGAAGTTTGTGAAGGTCATCGGCAAGCGCCGCTGATTCCTCGGCACCAAGCAGGCCTCTGGCCTGGCCCAAATACATGCCAAGCAAATAGCAGGCCACAACCTGGGCAAGGAAAGCCTTGGTGGAGGCAACGGCCACCTCCGGTCCCGCGTGGGTATAGAGCGCGGCGCCGGATTCACGGGGAATGGTGGCGCCCTGCGTGTTACAGATTGAGAGAGTCTTGGCCCCCCGCTCGGCGGCATAACGCACTGCCATCAAGGTGTCCATGGTTTCACCAGACTGGCTAACCGAGACAACCAAGGTGTGCTCGTCGATAGCTGGCTCGCGGTAGCGGAACTCGTGGGAGAGCTCAACGGCGACGGGAATCCCCGACCACTTTTCAATCGCGTAGACCCCCACCATCGAGGCATAGGCGGCCGTTCCACACGCGACAAAGATGATTCGATTGATAGCGCTGCCATCGCCAACCAGTGCATCGAGTTCGGGGAGGATGACTGTTCCGTCGTCACCAAGGCGTCCCCGAATCGTGTTAGCGACGGCTTCTGGTTCCTCAGAGATTTCCTTCGCCATAAAGCTTGACCAACCACCTTTGTCAGCAGCGGTGGCGTCCCAGTCAATCTCGAAGGGTGCTGCCTCAACGGGGTCACCATCGAAGGTCATCACACTGACTTCTGTGGAGCGCAGAGTGACAATCTGGTCTTGTCCAAGTGCCATGGCCTTCTTTGTGTAGGCAACAAAGGCTGCAACGTCGGAGCCTAAGAAGTTTTCTCCCTCTCCTAGTCCGACAACCAAAGGCGAGTTCCGCCTAGCCCCCACTACGACGCCTGGTTCGTCCTGGTGGACGACCAAGAGGGTGAATGCGCCCTCAAGGCGTGCGACAACCTCTTGCATGGCCTTGGTGAGATCGCCGTGCTCGCGGTAACTGCGCCCCACCATCAGGGCTGCAACCTCGGAGTCGGTTTCGCTCAGAAACTCTTCGCCCTCGGCAAGAAGCTCCTGCTTGAGTTCGTGAAAGTTTTCGATAATGCCGTTGTGAATCAACGCCAATTTGCCCCCATCACCAAGGTGAGGGTGCGCATTGGCGTCAGTCGGACCGCCGTGGGTCGCCCACCTGGTGTGCGCAATACCGGTGTGGCCCTCGGGAAGCGGGCTGTGGCCTAAATCGTCGCTCAGAATGCCAAGTTTTCCGGAGCGCTTGTGAGAAACCAAGCCTTTATCTGGGGTAACGATGGCGACACCGGCGGAGTCATACCCGCGGTATTCGAGACGCCTCAGACCGCCAATGAGGACCTCAATAGAGGACCTCTCACCGACGTAGCCGACAATTCCACACATGACTGCGAGTCTAGGCGATGGGCGCCCAGAGAGCCGGCGCACTACCCTGGTGTGATGGCCAACGCGTCCACAGGTCTCGACAACGGCAGCCCGTTTGCTGATTATGACCGCGCTAGCTGGGCAGAGCTTGCCCCTCGTTCGCCTTTGCCGCTGACTGAAGACGATCTCGCGAGGGTTCGATCCGCTGGCGACATGCTCGATGTGAACGAAGTCACCGAGGTGTATCAACCACTAGCGAGACTGTTGGCTCTCTATGTGGAGGGCTCACGCCACCTCCACTACATGACTAGGCAGTTCCTCGGCGATGACCTCCGCCACACTCCCTTCATCATCGGAATTGCCGGCAGCGTCGCGGTCGGCAAATCCACCACGTCCCGGGTTCTGAAGACCCTGCTGGAGCGAAACCCCGACACTCCGAACGTCGCCTTAATCGCCACCGACGGATTCTTGCTCCCACTAGCAGAGCTCAAGAAGAAGGGCCTGCTCGAACGCAAGGGTTTCCCAGAAAGCTATGACAGACGAGCTCTGCTGCGTTTTGTCTCGCGGATCAAAAGTGGAGTCTCACCCGTTGCCGCCCCGGTGTATTCACACTTGCTCTACGACAGAGTTCCTGACCAAACGGAGGAAATCTCCCACCCCGACATTGTCATCATTGAAGGACTCAATGTCTTGGCTCCACCGGCCACAAACTCTGCCCTTGCGGTGAGCGACCTTTTTGATTTCAGCATCTATGTCGACGCGAGAACTTCAGATATCGCTGCCTGGTATGAGGAGCGCTTCCTGCACCTGCAGCAGGGCGCCTTTAGTGACCCGCGCAGCTACTTCCACCGCTACGCGAGCCTCAGCGAAGCCGAGGCTCGCGCTGAGGCGAGGCGGCTGTGGAGCACAATCAATGAGCCAAACCTGCACGACAACATCTTGCCTACCAGACCCCGTGCGTCGCTGGTCCTGCAGAAAGACTCAGATCACCGAGTCAACAAGATTTCTCTGCGGCGGATTTAAATCGCCAGCTGAGTGCGAACGATGTCTACGAGACGATCTGCCATCTGGTGGGCAGTGTGCTCATCGGCTGCCTCAACCATGACCCGCACGAGCGCCTCAGTGCCAGAGGGCCTTAGTAGAACCCGCCCACTATCGCCAAGCTCGTCTTCAATTGCTGCAACCATCGCAGCGACGACCTCATCCGTAGCCAAACGAGAACGATCAACACCGGAAACGTTCTTGAGAACTTGCGGGAACACGTCCATGACATCAGCAAGTTCGGCCAGTGTGCGCCCGGTGCGGACAACCTCCCTGGCCAGTTGAATACCGGTCAGGATGCCATCACCAGTGGTCGCGTGCTTACTCATGATGATGTGGCCAGACTGCTCCCCGCCAAGGCTAAGCCCTGAGGCAGCGAGCTCTTCCAAGACATAGCGGTCACCAACCGCCGTCTCTTTGAGGTGAATCCCGTGGGCCTCCATCGCCTTCCGAAGGCCCAGGTTCGACATCACGGTGGCAACCAGGGTGTCCTTCGCTAGTGTGCCCGCCTCCTTCATCGACACGGCCAAAATCGCCATAATGTGATCGCCATCAATCACTCGTCCGAGGTGGTCAATCGCCAGAGCCCGATCGGCGTCGCCGTCGTGGGCAATACCAAAATCAGCACCGAGGGAGAGCACCGCTTCCTGGAGGGCCTCCAGGTGAGTAGATCCGTAGCCCTTGTTGATGTTCAAACCATCGGGCTCACTACCAATCACCGTGACCGTTGCGCCGGCATCACGAAACACGCGAGGGGAAATACCAGAGGCCGCGCCGTGGGCGCAGTCAACGACAACGTGGAGCCCTTCCAGACTGCAATCGAGAGTCGCCAGCAGGTGGAGGACATAACGGTCTTCCGCATCCGCAAAACGGGTAATGCGGCCAACACCATCGCCCGTAGGAGCGAGTGGTGGCTCCGACATCGCTGCCTCAATGCGGTCTTCGACCTCGTCGGGGAGCTTTGTCCCACCAAAAGAGAAGAACTTGATTCCGTTGTCCGGTGCTGGGTTGTGAGAGGCGGAGACCATCACCCCAAAATCAAAATTACCGTCCTTCACCAGGAAGGCGGCCGCCGGCGTGGGGACGACACCCGCGTCAAAGACATCAATACCCGAGCTAGCTAAGCCCGCCGATACGGCGGAGGCCAGAAATTGGCCTGAAACCCGCGGGTCTCGTGCCACAACGGCCCTGGGCCTGCGGCCCTCAGCCTTCAGCTCCTCGGCGTGACGACCCTTGGTGAGCACGACAGCAGCGCTTTGGCATAGGCGAACGACAAGGTCCGCGGTGAGCTCGCCATTAGCGAGACCCCGGACCCCGTCGGTGCCAAACAAGCGACCCATCGGTGCGACCCGTCGTGGAAGCGATTAACGCTTCGAGTACTGAGGCGCCTTACGGGCTTTCTTGAGACCGGCCTTCTTACGCTCTTTCACGCGTGAATCCCGGGTCAGGAACCCAGACTTCTTGAGCGAGGGACGGTTGTTCTCTTCGTCGATGAGGTTCAACGCGCGAGCAATGCCCAGGCGCAGTGCACCAGCCTGGCCGGAAGGGCCACCGCCGGTGATGCGTGCAACAACGTCATAGCTGCCACCAAGATCAAGAACCGTGAACGGGTCGTTGATCAACTGCTGGTGAAGCTTGTTGGGGAAGTACGCCTCGAGGGTGCGGCCGTTCACGGTGTAGTTTCCAGAACCTGGAACCAAGCGAACGCGGGCAATCGCCTGCTTGCGGCGACCCACGGCGTTTCCACCCACGGTGAGGGCGGGGCGGGGCTTCTTCTCAACAACTGTGTTAGCAGGAGTCTCGGTGGTGTAGGTCTCGGGAATCTCCACAGCTTCTGCGGCTTCCACGGTCTCTTCTGGCTTGTCCATTTTTTACGTCCTTAAGGCTCTAGCGCTACTGCGCGATCTGGTCGAGAGAGTAGGGCTTAGGCAATTGAGCCTGGTGAGGGTGATCGGCACCCGCATAGACCTTGAGCTTGTCCATCTGGGCGCGACCAAGAGTGTTCTTGGGGAGCATTCCGCGAACCGCTTTTTCCACGGCTCGGACGGGGTTCTTCTCCAGAAGATCCGCATAGCTAGTGGCAGTCAGTCCACCTGGGAAACCCGAGTGGCGGTACGCCATCTTCTGCGTCAACTTGGACCCAGTGAGCGCCACCTTGTCCGCATTCACAATGATGACGTGGTCACCCATGTCCATGTGGGGGGCAAAGGTCGGCTTGTGCTTGCCGCGCAGAAGAGCGGCCGTGTGGGACGCGAGGCGTCCCAGCACCACATCAGTGGCGTCGATAACCAGCCAGTTGCGCTGAACATCAGCAGGCTTGGGTGAAAAAGTGCGCGTCATGCGACATTCCTTTTCGGTTCGAGGAGTTCGTGAATCCCACTCCGGTGGGCGTTCTCCTGAGAGAACTACCCGGTGGAGGGCTCAACCAAGTACACAGTCGGCGACTGGCACCAGCGTCCCAGCTTAGAGGACATAACCACAGGGGTCAATCCGGGTCAGCAGCTCTCTTGTTGCGGGTCAGAGCAGCACGCGCAGCTAACTCCGCATCATCAGGATAGGCAATCGACACCAGCGCGAGCCCGTGGGGCGGCATGATGACGAAGTCACTCGTCCTCTTCTTGGCCTCACGAATGGCCAACACCTGCGCGATGGTGAGTTTTCCGCGGCCCACGGCCACCGCTGCTCCTACGAGTGCGCGCACCATCGAGTGACAGAAAGCATCGGCGGTGATGGTGGCAACGAGCACCCCGTCATCATCACGCGCCCACTCATAAGACTGAAGCTCCCGGATAGTTGTCGCGCCAACGCGGGGCCGGCAAAACGCAGCCCAATCATGCAAGCCCACAAGGGCGTGCCCGAGCTTCACCATCGCATCAAAATCGAGCGGATAGGTGTTCTGCACGGTAAAGGCGCGGTGCAGTGGGTTGTTCACCGCCTGCAAATCCGCGATGCGGTATTGATAGGTGCGAGACAGCGGCGAAAACCTCGCGTCGAATCCTTCCGGTGCCAGTGAAATCCGGTTGATGGTGATGGGTTCCTGGCGCAGGGCACCTTGGACTTTCTTGCCGAGGTTCGCAAGCCCCGCGGTACTGAGCTCGACCCCTTCGGGAAGATCACAATGACACACTTGCCCAAGCGCGTGAACGCCAGCGTCCGTGCGGCCAGCGACAACTGTGCGAACTAGAGAGCGATCACTGCGCAGTGCTGTGGCAAGCGCCTGTTCGAGCTCATTCTGAACCGTTTTGAGGCCGGGTTGAATGCCCCAGCCCGAATAACCTCCGCCTGCATAGGCGAGGTCAATACGAAGCCGGGTTCTCACCTCAGACAGTGTAGAGCCGAGGGTAGAAACTCTGAACTACTTGGTCTCTTCTTCGGCAGGAGCCTCGTCAGCGGCTTCGGCTGCTGGTTCCTCAGCTACGGGTTCTTCCGCAGCGGGTTCCTCAGCTGGAGCCTCATCGGCTGCAGGAGCTTCCTCAACAACGTCCTCTGCGGGCGCTTCGGTGGTTTCCTCCACCGCTACCTCCACAGATTCGGTTGCCTCCTCAGCCGCCTCAACCGTGTTGAGCTCCTCAACGACCTCGGTAGCTGCCTCAGCGGCAACAACAGTGGGCTTCTCGGGCTCAGGCTTCGCCTTCTTGGTCTTTGGCTTGGGGTTCACGGGCTCGAGAACGAGCTCGATCACTGCCATGGGGGCGTTGTCACCCTTGCGGTAACCAGTCTTGACGATGCGGGTGTATCCACCTTCACGCTTGTCCACCAGAGGAGCGATCTCCATGAAGAGCTTGTGCACAGCCGACTTGTCACGGATGATCGTCATCACGCGACGCCTGGCGTGCAAGTCACCGCGCTTTGCAAAAGTGACCATGCGCTCAGCCAAGGGACGCAGGCGCTTGGCCTTCGTCTCGGTTGTCTGGATGCGTCCGTGGGTGAACAGGGCGGTAGCCAGGTTCGCCAGCATCAAGCGCTCGTGGGCAGGTCCGCCTCCGAGGCGGGGTCCTTTAGTGGGCTTAGGCATTGTTGTGTTCTCTTCCGTGTGTCACGCTGAGCGGTGGGAAACCACCGGTTTAGTACTCTTCTTCTGATTCCAGGCCGCTGTAAAACGCTGCGCCGTCGAATCCGGGCATGGGGTCCTTCAACGACAGGCCCATTTCGACCAACTTGTCGCGAACCTCGTCAACAGACTTCTGTCCGAAGTTGCGAATGTTCATGAGCTGGTGCTCAGAGAGAGCAACCAATTCGCTGACGGTGTTGATGCCTTCACGCTTGAGGCAGTTGTAGCTGCGCACAGACAGATCGAGGCTCTCGATGGGCATGGCCATTTCGCTGGACAGAACGGCTTCAACAGGAGCGGGTCCGATCTCAATACCCTCGGCCTCGGCGTTCAGGTCGCGAGCCAGACCGAAGAGCTCAACGAGGGTGCGACCAGAGGAAGCAACGGCGTCCTTGGGGCTCATCGAAGGCTTGGTCTCAACATCGACCACGAGGCGGTCGAAGTCGGTGCGCTCACCGGCACGAGTTGCCTCAACGCGGTAAGTGACCTTGAGGACTGGGGAGTAGATCGAGTCGATCGGAATCTGTCCGGCCTCTGCATACTCGTTGCGGTTCTGAACCGAGGAGACATAGCCACGACCGCGCTCAATGGTGAGCTCGAGCTCGAAGCTAGCCTTGTCGTTCAGGGTCGCGATGTGGAGCTCAGGGTTGTGCACCTCGACACCGGCAGGGGCCTGGATGTCGGCAGCGGTCACAACGCCACCACCCTGCTTACGCAGGTACGCGGTGATCGGCTCGTCGTGCTCACTTGAGACAACAAGGTTCTTGATGTTCAAAATGATCTCGGTGACGTCTTCTTTCACACCAGCAATGGTCGAGAACTCGTGGAGAACTCCATCCAGGCGGATGCTGGTGACAGCGGCACCAGGAATCGAGGACAAGAGAGTCCTCCGCATTGAGTTACCCAGTGTGTAACCAAAACCGGGCTCCAAGGGCTCAATGATGAAGGCTGAGCGGAACTCGGAGATTTTTTCTTCTGTGAGGGTGGGGCGCTGTGCAATGAGCACTGTGGTTTCCTTTCGGCAAAGTGTCCGCTATATGACACTCGGTTGAGGATTACGGCCTAGACCGTGTCTACCTGTTTGTTTGTGGGGGACTTGTGGTGGTGGCGATGCTGGGGTCAGATCCGCCACCTGGAACTAGACGCGACGACGTTTGGGCGGACGGCAACCGTTGTGAGCCTGAGGGGTCACATCGGTAATCGAGCCCACCTCCAGGCCGGCGGCCTGGAGAGAACGAATTGCCGTCTCGCGACCGGAGCCCGGTCCCTTGACGAATACGTCAACCTTCTTCATGCCGTGCTCTTGTGCCTGGCGAGCTGCAGACTCGGCGGCCAACTGAGCGGCGAAGGGGGTCGACTTGCGAGAGCCCTTGAAGCCCACGCCACCCGATGACGCCCATGAAATAACGGCGCCAGTTGGGTCAGTGATTGAAACAATGGTGTTGTTGAACGTCGACTTGATGTGGGCCTGGCCCACAGCGACGTTCTTCTTGGTCTTACGCCGCGGCTTGCGGACGGCGGACTTTGGTGCTGCCATGTGTGTGTTCTCCGTGACTCTAGATCGTGTGGTCTGATACCAAAAGGGGAGGCCTAGCTGGCCTTCTTCTTGCCTGCAACGGTGCGCTTAGGGCCCTTGCGGGTGCGAGCGTTGGTCTTGGTGCGCTGACCACGAACGGGAAGACCACGGCGGTGACGAATACCTTCGTAGCTTCCGATTTCAACCTTGCGGCGAATATCTGCGGCAACTTCACGGCGAAGGTCACCCTCCACCTTGAACTGTCCTTCAATGTGCTCACGAAGAACCAAGAGCTGGTCATCGGTGAGATCTTTCACGCGAGTGTTGGGGTCGATGCCCGTGGCAGCAAGAGTCTGCTGCGAGCGGGTACGGCCAACACCGTAAATGTAGGTTAGGGCGATTTCAACCCGCTTGTCGCGGGGAATATCGACTCCGGCAAGACGTGCCATGTGCTTTCTCCTGCTGCATGTGGAGGTCTTCGACAGAATCTGTGCCCGGGCCTCCACCCGAGGAGTCCCCCACCGAAGCGGGTTCTCGACTCTGCCTTTAGATATTGAGTTGTTTAGCCTTGACGCTGCTTGTGACGCGGGTTCTCGCAAATCACCATGACGTTGCCATGGCGACGAATCACCTTGCACTTGTCACACATCGGCTTGACGCTGGCGCTTACCTTCATGATCTTTTCCTTGTTGTCGCTGGCCTCGTGCCCGAGCGGATTCCCGGGCCGTTCCTTATCCAGTGGTTACTTGTACCGGTAAACAATGCGGCCACGGGTCAGGTCGTAGGGGCTCAACTCAACAATTACCTTGTCTTCAGGCAAAATTCGGATGTAATGCTGACGCATTTTCCCCGAAATGTGAGCAAGAACCTTGTGACCGTTGGTCAACTCGACTCGGAACATCGCGTTAGGAAGGGCTTCGACTACCGAACCTTCGATTTCGATGACGCCGTCTTTGTTGGCCATAGCCTCGTATCTTGTTAACTGGTGAAGTACTGCTGGTCATGCGTTGGAGCAGAAAAGTCTCGAAAGCCTTTTTCACACCAAATCTCTATCTTAGGCCGGCGCGCTATCTCGCACAAGTCCTAGATAGCGGTCAATTTACGGTGTGATTCCCCGGGCGTGGAGGGCATTCATGATGCGGCTGGTGACTTCTGCAATCTCGCCAATCCCATCAATCGCAGATACGAGCCCGCGAGTGGAATAGACATCAATAAGCGGGGCAGTCTGCTCCGCATAGACATCGAGGCGGTGGCGGACCACTGCCTCGTCGTCATCGGTGCGGCCCTGCTCCAGAGCGCGTTTACGCAAGCGCTCAACGACAACGTCTGGCTCGGCGACGAGCTGAACAACCACATCGAGCTTGGTGTGGTGATCCGCTAAGAAATTGTCCAAGTGCCGGACTTGATCAGTCGTGCGAGGGTACCCATCGAGAAGGAAACCCCCGGCGCAATCTGGGGAAGCGAGGCGGTCGGTGATCAGATCGTTGGTGAGGGAATCGGGAACGTTGTTACCCGCGTCCATGAAGCCCTTGGCCTGAAGGCCCAAAGGCGTCTCGTTGCGCACGTTCTCGCGGAAGATGTCGCCCGTCGAAATCGCCGGGATGGAAAAAGCACTCGAGAGCTCAATCGCCTGAGTGCCCTTACCCGCGCCGGGGGGACCAATCAGGAGGATTCTGGTGCCCTCGGCCATCACTTCAGAAGGCCCTCGTAGTGGCGCTGCTGCAACTGAGAGTCGATCTGCTTAATGGTGTCCAAACCGACACCCACGATAATCAGGATGCTTGCACCACCGAAGGGGAAGTTCTGGTTCGCATTCACCGTGGCTAACGCAATCAAAGGGATCAACGCCACCAGGCCGAGATAGAGCGAGCCCGGGAGGGTGATGCGGGTCAAGACATAGTCGAGGTACTCGGCAGTCGGACGGCCAGCGCGAATACCCGGAATGAATCCGCCGTAGCGCTTCATGTTGTCCGCAACCTCTTCGGGGTTGAAGATGATGGCCACATAGAAGTACGTGAAGCCAACAATCAGGAGGAAGTAGACCGCCATGTAGAGGGGGTTATCGCCGGAGGTGAAGTTGTTCTGAATCCAGACAACCCACTCCGGTGCCTCGCTACCAGCCCCTGGCTGGTTGAACTGAGCAAGAAGAGCTGGCAAATACAACAAAGACGAGGCGAAGATGACCGGAATCACACCTGCCATGTTGACCTTGATCGGAATGTAGGTGTTGGACCCACCAAACGTCCGGCGACCGACCATGCGCTTGGCGTACTGAACCGGCACGCGGCGCTGCGACTGCTCCACGAAGACAACCAGCCCGAGGATTACCAGACCCACCGCCAAAACGATGATGAAGATTTCGAAGCCCTCGGCCTGGGCGATGGCCCAGAGGGACGAGGGGAAGGTTGCGGCAATCGATACGAAGATCAGCAGCGACATTCCATTACCCACGCCGCGCTCAGTGATCATCTCGCCGAACCACATAATCAGTCCTGTGCCGGCTGTCATGGTGATGACCATCAGCATGATGGCGTACCAGGCGTCGTTCGAGAGCAGCTGGTTACAGGCAGGGACTCCAGAGTTCGCGCCAAAGAGCGCGCCACTGCGGGCCACAGTAATCAGGGTGGTCGACTGCAGAAGGGCAAGACCGATGGTCATGTAGCGGGTGTACTGCGTCAGCTTGCCTTGACCAGCCTGGCCCTCCTTGTGGAGAGACTCAAAGTGCGGAATGACCACGCGCAGTAGCTGCGTAATGATTGCTGCGGTGATGTAGGGCATGATGCCCAAAGCAAAAATCGACAGCTGGAGCAAAGCGCCACCGCTGAAGAGGTTGACAAGCTCATAAAGCCCGGCTGTGCCGCTGGTGCCAGCGAGACACTGCTGAACGTTGCGGTAATCGACAAACGGGGCAGGGATAAACGATCCGAGACGGAAGAGCCCCACCATAAACAGGGTGAACGCAATTTTTCGCCGCAAGTCAGGGGTCTTGAAGACTCTCCCTAGAGCGCTAAACACATCATCCTCCTGCCAGGTGCCCTACAGCACGCGGTTTCGAGCTTACCGGGTTGAAGTGGGGTTACAGAAAGCGGAAGCTTCCGGTAACCGCCCTTCAGAACCTATTCGCTTACTGAACCGCCGGCTTTGGCGATCTTGTCGGCGGCCTGCTTGGAGACCTTGTCGACAGAAACGCTCAACGCAACGCTCAGGTCGCCCTCGGCTAGAACCTTGACCTTCTGGTTCTTGCGAACAGCGCCCTTGGCGACGAGATCAGCAATCGTGACGTTTCCACCCTTGGGGTAGAGCTCCGCCAGACGACCGACGTTGACGACCTGGTACTCAACACGGAAGGGGTTCTTGAATCCGCGCAGCTTGGGAGCACGCATGACCGAGGTCAGCTGTCCACCCTGGAAACCAGGACGCACCTGGTAACGAGCCTTCGTGCCCTTGGTACCGCGACCAGCGGTCTTACCCTTAGAGCCCTCACCACGACCCACACGGGTCTTGGCCTTCTTTGCTCCAACAGCAGGACGCAAGTGGTGAAGCTTCACCACACCGGGACGAGTGTCAGCTGCCGGCTTTGCGGCCTTCTTGGAGGGAGCGGCCTTCTTTGCAGGGGCAGCCTTCTTCTCCTCGGTGGCAGGCTTCGCAGCAGCCTTGGCAGGAGCAGCCTTCGCAGCAGGTGCCTTGGCAGCTGCGGGCTTAGCCGGAGCCGTCTTGGCGGCAGGCTTTGCTGCAGCTTTTGCCGGAGCAGCCTTCGCAGCGGGAGCCTTAGCCGCAGGCTTCGCAGCGGCTTTGGCTGCAGGCTTTGCTGCAGCTGGCTTGGCGGCGGGCTTTGCTGCGGCTTTAGCTGGTGCTGCTTTCGCGGCAGGTGCCTTGGCGGCTGGCTTCTTAGCGGCAGCAGGCTTCGCGGCAGCTTTAGCGGCAGCGGGCTTCGCTGCAGCAGGCTTCTTTGCTGCTGGCTTCTTCTCTTCAGCCATTAGTCAATCTCCTCGACCTTCACCAGGTGTGCGACGGTGCGCACATACCCGCGGTTCACGGGCGTATCTTCACGGACAACGGACTGGCCGATCTTGCGCAAGCCAAGGCTGCGAAGCGTGGGAGCCATGTTTGGCTTCTCGCTAATGATCGACTTGATCTGGGTTACTTTGAGTTTCTTAGCCATTAGGCACCAGCCTTCGCTGCCGCAGCAGCTTCCTTCTCAGCACGGATGAAGTGCGCGGGGGCAATCTCATCGAACTCAGCGTTGCGCCTGGCGGCAACAGCGCGGGGCTCTTCGAGCATCTTCAAAGCTGCGACAGTGGCGTGCACGATGTTGAGGGTGTTGGAGGATCCCAACGACTTGCTCAAGACATCGTGAATACCGGCGCACTCGAGGACCGCACGGACCGGTCCACCGGCGATAACACCGGTACCGGGGGTTGCGGGGCGCAAGAGCACCACACCTGCCGCTGCCTCGCCCTGAACGGGGTGAGGAATGGTCTGGGCAACCCGGGGAACGCGGAAGAACTTCTTCTTCGCGTCTTCAACACCCTTGGAGATGGCGGTCGGGACCTCACGGGCCTTCCCGTAGCCAACGCCAACCATGCCGTTTCCGTCTCCGACGACGACTAGAGCGGTGAAGCTAAAGCGACGACCACCCTTGACGACCTTGGACACGCGGTTGATAGTGACAACACGCTCAAGGAACTGGCTCTTCTCGGTGTCGCGGGCACCGCGCTCACGCGCGTTGGGGTTACGCTCGCGACTTCCACGACGGGCCTCACGAGGCTCCAACGAGGTGTCTTCTTCAGCTACGACAGGAGCAACCGGAGTTTCTTCCACCACTGCTTCGTCCTTAACTTCTTCGCTCACAGTTCCAATCCACTCTCTCGTGCGCCTTCAGCAATTGCGGCAACGCGACCGGCGTAGCGGTTACCACCGCGGTCAAAGACGACAGCGGCAACGCCGGCCTTCTTTGCACGCTCAGCAATGACTTCACCAATGCGCTTGGCTTTGGCGGTCTTGTCTCCAGCAAAGGAGCGGAAGTCCGCTTCCATGGTCGACGCAGAAGCAACTGTGTGGCCCTTCTGGTCGTCGACTACCTGGACGAATACGTGGCGGGCCGAGCGGGTCACGACTAAACGTGGCTTCTCTGCGGTACCCACAACCTTCTTGCGCAAGCGCGTGTGACGGCGATCTCTCGCGGCCGAACGGCTCTTTCCTCTCGAGAAAGCCATGATTACTTACCAGCCTTTCCAGCCTTGCGGCGAACGTTCTCGCCGGCGTAGCGAACACCCTTGCCCTTATAAGGCTCTGGCTTGCGCAGTTTGCGAATATTCGCAGCTACCTCACCAACGGCCTGCTTGTCGATACCACTGACAACCAGCTTGGTGTTGCCCTCCACAGTGAAGGTGATGCCCTCGGGTGGCTGCACAGTGATGGGGTGAGAGTAGCCGAGTTGGAACTCGACGCCCTGGCCCTGGGAGGCAATACGGTAACCCGTTCCGACGATTTCGAGCTCTTTCTTGTAACCCTCGGTGACACCGATGATCAGGTTATTGATCAGGGTCCTGCTCAAACCGTGCAGAGAACGGGAAGAACGCTCGTCGTCCGGGCGCGTGACGATGACTTGGTTCTCAACCTTGGAGGCCTCAATGGGCTCCTTCACGGTGAGTGCAAGTTCGCCCTTGGGGCCCTTCACTGCGACGTGCTGTCCATCGATCGTGATGTCCACGCCCGAGGGAATATCAATAGGTAAACGACCAATACGTGACATCAGTAATCACCACACGTAGGCGAGGACTTCCCCACCCACGCCTTTCTTGTTGGCTTCCTTGTCGGTCAGAAGACCAGACGAGGTGGACAAGATTGCGATGCCAAGACCGCCGTGGACCTTGGGGATTTCCGTCGACTTTGCGTAGACGCGAAGACCGGGCTTAGACACGCGCTTGATACCCACAATGGAGCGCTCGCGGTTCTGCCCGTACTTCAGCTCAAGGGTCAGGGCCTTGCCCACCTTGGCATCTTCGGTCTTCCACGAAGCGATGTAACCCTCACGCTTGAGAATGTCAGCGAGGTGGGTCTTCAACTTAGAACTCGGCATCGACACGGAGTCGTGGTGTGCCGAGTTAGCGTTGCGCAGCCTGGTCAGCATGTCTGCGACCGGATCTGTCATGGTCATGGTGCTTCTCTTTTCTCTGGCTGGTTTCGACTCCGGGGACACCCGGGCCGACCTTGTCAGTTATGTGGCCCTTAGGCCTCGGTTGTGTTCCGCTGGGCGAAGGGGAATCCCAACGCCAGCAAAAGGGCGCGGCCTTCATCGTCCGTCTTCGCGGTGGTGACGACAGTGATGTCGAAACCGCGAACGCGGTCGATGTTGTCCTGGTTGATCTCGTGGAACACCGACTGCTCGGTGATGCCAAACGTGTAGTTTCCGTTGCCATCGAACTGGCGGTCGCTGAGACCACGGAAGTCACGAATGCGAGGAAGGGCGAGGTTGACCAGACGGTCAACAAACTCCCATGCCCGGTTGCCACGAAGGGTCACGTGAGCACCAATGGGCATACCCTCGCGCAGCTTGAACTGAGCGATGGACTTGCGCGCAAGGGTCACGACGGGCTTCTGCCCGGTGATCTGAGTGAGGTCGCGAACAGCTCCCTCAATCACCTTGGAGTCGCGCGCTGCTTCACCAACACCGGTGTTCACCACGACCTTCACTAGGCCTGGGACCTGGTGAGGGTTGGTGTAACCGAACTGCTCGGTGAGGGCAGGAACGATGTCCTTGCGGTAGACAGCTTTGAGACGAGGCACCGAAGGTGCCTTGGCCTCAGCGGTTGAGGTGGCCATTAGAGCTCTTCTCCTGACTTCTTCGCAACGCGAACGCGAACCTGCTTGGTGGCACCGTTCTTGGTCACGGTCTTGGTCTGGTATCCCACGCGAGTGGGCTTCTTGGACTTGGGGTCCACGAGCGCAACATTCGAGATGTGGATGGGTGCCTCGTGGGTCTCGATGCCACCGGTCTTGGCACCACGATTGCTCTGGCCGACACGGATGTGCTTCTTGACGTAGTTGACACCCTCGACGAGGACGCGGTTCTGCTCAGCGAGCACCTCAATGACGCGACCCTGCTTACCACGGTCACCGCCGCGGGCTTCGCTTGCGCCAGAGATGACCTGAACGAGGTCTCCCTTTTTGATCTTTGCCATTGTTAGATAACCTCCGGAGCCAACGAAATGATCTTCATGAAGCGCTTGTCGCGGAGTTCGCGGCCAACGGGACCGAAAATACGGGTTCCGCGGGGCTCGCCCTCTTTGTTCTTGATGATCACAGCGGCGTTCTCGTCGAACTTGATGTAGGAACCATCGACGCGACGGGTCTCCTTGACGGTGCGAACGATGACGGCTTTGACGACCTCACCCTTCTTCACGTTGCCACCAGGAATTGCGTCCTTGACCGTGGCGACGATGACGTCACCGAGGCCGGCGTAGCGACGTCCGGATCCACCGAGAACACGGATCGCCAACAGTTCCTTGGCACCGGTGTTGTCGGCCACTTTTAGACGGGACTCTTGCTGAATCATGGGTTACTTCGCCTTCTCAACGATTTCGACTAGACGCCAACGCTTGGTTGCAGAGAGCGGACGGGTCTCGGTGATGACCACCAAGTCGCCAATACCTGCGGTGTTCTGCTCATCGTGGGCCTTGATCTTGGAGGACCGGCGCACGACCTTGCCATAGAGGGGGTGCTTCACGCGGTCTTCCACCTCGACGACGATGGTCTTGTCCATCTTGTCGCTGGTGACATAACCACGGCGAACCTTACGGTAACCACGGGCATCCTTGTCGCGAACATCGTGAGCTGCGGACTCGTGGCCCTTCTTCACATCGGTGGCCATTATGCACTCTCCTCAGTAGCTTCGGGCTCGGAGCTTTCGCTCTTCTTTGCAGACTTCTTCGCTGGCTTCTCAATCGGAGCCGGCGCCGCCCGAATCCCAAGCTCGCGCTCGCGAATGACGGTGTAAAGACGAGCAATGTCGCGCTTCACGGCGCGAACACGGCCGTGGTTGTCCAGCTGGCCAGTGGCCGACTGGAAACGCAGGTTGAAGAGCTCTTCCTTTGCGCGGCGAAGCTCATCCAAAAGGCGCTCATCCTCGAACGTGTCGAGATCAGCAGGTGTAAGTTCTTTCGTTCCCACAGCCATTACATGCCCTCCTCGCGCTTGATGATGCGTGCCTTCAACGGAAGCTTGTGAATCGCACGAGTCATGGCCTCGCGAGCGAGTTCTTCGCTCACGCCGGCGACCTCAAAGAGGACGCGTCCTGGCTTGACGTTGGCAATCCACCACTCCGGCGAACCCTTACCACTACCCATGCGGGTTTCCGCGGGCTTCTTGGTGAGCGGGCGGTCGGGGTAGATGTTGATCCACACCTTTCCACCACGCTTGATGTGACGAGTCATCGCGATACGCGCTGCCTCAATCTGACGGTTGGTGACGTAAGCGCTCGTAGTGGCTTGGATACCAAACTCACCAAACGAGACAGTGGTTCCACCGGTGGCGTGACCGCCACGCTTGGGGTGGTGCTGCTTACGGAACTTGACCTTGCGAGGAATCAACATGCTTACTCAGCTCCCCCTGCAGCAACAGGCGCTGCCTCAGCGGCTGCCACAGCAGCCGGTCCACGGCGAGGCCCACCAGCAGGACGGTCAGGTCGCTGTGAGCGGGCGTTAGCCTGCTCGCGAGCCAGTTCCTTGTTGGTGATGTCGCCCTTGTAAATCCAGACCTTGACGCCAATGCGGCCAAAGGTGGTGCGAGCCTCATAGAAGCCGTAGTCGATGTTCGCACGCAGAGTGTGCAGTGGAACCCGACCCTCGCGGTAGAACTCGGAGCGGCTCATTTCAGCGCCACCAAGACGGCCAGACACCTGGATACGAATACCCTTTGCGCCGGCGCGCTGTGCTCCCTGAAGACCCTTGCGCATCGCGCGGCGGAAGGCCACACGAGCGCTCAGCTGCTCAGCAATACCCTGGGCAACCAGCTGGGCTTCGTTCTCGGGGTTCTTGACCTCGAGAATGTTCAGCTGAATTTGCTTCTTGGTCATGTTCTCGAGGTCAGCGCGGATGCGCTCAGCCTCGGCACCACGACGGCCGATGACGATTCCGGGGCGGGCCGAGTGGATGTCCACGCGGACGCGGTCACGGGTGCGCTCGATCTCGATGCGTGCGATGCCGGCTCGGTCGAGCTCCTTCTGGAGGAACTTGCGGATGAGCACGTCTTCGGCAACGAAGTCTGCGTAACGCTGACCCTTTTTGGTCGAGTCAGAGAACCAGCGCGACACGTGGTCGGTGGTGATTCCCAGTCGGAAACCGTACGGATGAACTTTCTGACCCATAGTTACTTGCCAGCCTTCTGTGATGAGCGGCCCGGGTTCACCGAGGCCTCGTCGGGCGTTGCCAGCACAACGGTGATGTGGCTGGTGCGCTTGTTGATACGGAATGCCCGACCCTGAGCGCGCGGCCTAAAGCGCTTCAGGGTGATGCCCTCATCAACAAAGGCGCGAGCAACGAACAGGTCCTGGTCGTCCAGGAAAATGCCGTCCTTGTCAGCGGTAACCCGCGCGTTGGCCATTGCAGAGGCAACAACCTTGGCGATGGGCTCACTGGCCGACTGGGGGGCAAACTTGAGAACTGCAAGGGCCTCTTGGGCCTGCTTGCCACGGATCAAGTCGACGACACGACGAGCCTTCTGTGGGGTAACGCGGATGTTGCGCACCCGTGCGATGGATTCAACCATGTGACTACCTCCTCATCACCGCGCTTAGCGGCGACGGCCTTTCTTGTCGTCCTTTTCGTGACCACGGAAAGTGCGGGTGGGGGCAAACTCGCCGAGCTTGTGGCCCACCATGGTCTCGGTCACAAACACGGGAATGTGCTTGCGGCCATCGTGTACTGCGATGGTGTGCCCGAGCATTGCCGGCACAATCATCGAGCGACGCGACCACGTCTTGATCACGTTCTTGGTGTTGGCTTCGTTCTGACGAAACACCTTCTGGAGGAGGTGGTCATCCACGAAGGGTCCCTTTTTGAGGCTACGAGGCATGTCTTACTCTCCTACTAACGCTTCTTGCCGACGGTGCGACGACGAACGATTTGCTTGTTGCTGGCCTTCTTCGGGGAGCGGGTGCGCCCCTCAGACTGACCCCAAGGGCTCACAGGGTGACGACCACCAGAGGTCTTACCCTCACCACCACCGTGGGGGTGGTCAACCGGGTTCATGGCAACACCGCGGACGGTCGGGCGAACACCCTTCCAGCGCATACGGCCGGCCTTACCCCAGTTGATGTTGGACTGCTCGGCGTTGCCGACCTCACCAATGGTGGCGCGGCAGCGAGCGTCGACGTTGCGGATTTCACCGGAGGGCAAACGCAGCTGGGCGTTGGGGCCATCCTTAGCAACCAGACGAACCGAAGCTCCAGCCGAGCGAGCCATCTTGGCACCGCCACCGGGACGAAGTTCAATCGCGTGGATTACGGTACCCACGGGGATGTTGCGCAAAGGAAGGTTGTTGCCGGGCTTAATGTCGGCGTTGGGACCTGACTCCACAATGTCACCCTGACGAAGCTTGTTCGGGGCGATGATGTAGCGCTTGGTGCCATCGATGAAGTGCAGCAGAGCGATGCGCGCGGTGCGGTTGGGGTCATACTCAATGTGAGCAACCTTGGCGTTCACGCCATCCTTGTCATCGCGACGGAAGTCGATCACGCGGTACTGGCGCTTGTGGCCACCACCGATGTGACGGGTCGTGATGCGACCGCTGCTGTTACGACCACCGGTCTTTGGCAGTGGCTTCAGTAACGACTTCTCGGGCGTGCTGCGGGTGATTTCCTGGAAATCAGCAACAGAAGAGCCACGGCGACCAGGGGTCGTCGGCTTGTATTTGCGAATAGCCATGTTCTTCCTACCTATCCCACAGCCGTGAAGATGTCGATGGAGCCAGAGGCGAGAGAGACAATGGCACGCTTGGTGTCCTTGCGCTTTCCAGCCCCAAACTTGGTGCGGCGAGTCTTACCGGTCTTGTTCAAGGTGTTGACCGAGGAGACCTTCACATTGAAGATCTTCTCGACGGCCAGCTTGATTTCGGTCTTCGTCGCGCGGGGGTCAACCTCGAAGGTGTACTTGCCCTGGTCGATCAGGGTGTAGCTCTTCTCGCTAACAATCGGGCGAACAATGACATCACGAGGATCCTTGTTCCAAGCAAGCGCGTGAATACTCATTATTTGCCTCCCTTGGCCGTGTCAGCTTTCGCTGCCACGAAGGTCTCAAATGCCTCAGCGGTGAAGATGATGTCGTCACTGTTGAGAACGTCATAGGCGTTGAGCTGATCGGGGTGAACAGCGTGAATGCCGGGAAGATTGCGGACGCTCTTCTGGCCATTCACATCGTCACGACCGACAACAATCAACACGTTGCGACCAGGAGCGGTTTGCGCAATGAGGGCAGACGCAATCTTGGTCGAAGGAGCCTTGTCGGTTCCAAGCCCCTTCACCACGTGAATACGGTCAGCGCGTGCGCGGTCGGACAGTGCGCTCAAAAGAGCCTTCTGCACCATCTTCTTGGGGGTGCGCTGCGAGTAATCGCGGGGCACTGGTCCGTGGACGATGCCACCACCGCGGTGCTGAGGAGCACGAATCGAACCTTGACGGGCACGACCGGTTCCCTTCTGCTTGAACGGCTTACGACCGGCACCGGAAACTTCGCCACGACCCTTGACCTTGTGCGTTCCCTGGCGAGCTGCTGCAAGCTGAGCAACCACCACCTGGTGCATCAGGGGCACGTTGGTGACAACGTCAAAGACGTTGGCGGGCAACTCAACGGAGCCGGACTTCTTGCCGGATGCGTCGAGGACGTCAACAGATGCAGCCATGATTAGGCACCCTTCCTGGCGTTACGAACAAACACCAAACGACCCTTGGCGCCGGGGACGGCGCCCTTGATCAGAAGCAAGCCGCGCTCGGCATCCACTGCGTGAACAGCGAGGTTCATCACAGTGACACGCTCGCCACCCATGCGACCGGCCATGCGCATGCCCTTGAAGACACGAGAGGGGGTCGAGGAGGCGCCGATGGAGCCTGGCTTGCGGTGGTTACGGTGCGCGCCGTGGGAAGCAGAAACGCCCTTGAAGTTGTGGCGCTTCATGACACCCGCGAAACCTTTACCCTTGCTGGTGCCCATGACATCAACAAGCTGGCCTGCTTCGAATACGGTGGCGTTGATTTCCTGGCCCACTTCGTAGCTGGAAGCGTCGCTGGTGCGAATCTCAGTCACGTGGCGGCGTGGAGTAACGCCAGCCTTCTCAAAGTGGCCCTTCAGAGGGTTGGTCACCTTGCGAGGGTCGATCTGACCGCTGGCGATTTGGACGGCCTCATAGCCATCTTTCTCCATGGTGCGGATCTGGGTCACGACGTTGGGGGCAACCTGAACCACGGTCACGGGGATAAAGCGATTGTTCGCATCCCAGACCTGGGTCATACCGAGCTTGATGCCCAGTACCCCTCTAGTTGTAGTCACAGTCGACATGGTCTATTTCCTTAAAGCTTGATTTCGATGTTGACGTCGGCGGGCAAGTCCAAACGCATCAAGGAGTCCACCGCTTTGGGGGTGGGGTCAATGATGTCGATGAGACGCTTGTGGGTGCGCTTCTCGAAGTGCTCGCGCGAGTCCTTGTACTTGTGCGGTGAGCGGATCACAGCAACCACGTCCTTGTCCGTAGGAAGCGGAACGGGACCAACGACGGTTGCTCCGGCACGGGTGACCGTGTCAACAATCTTCCTGGCTGAAACGTCGAGACCTGCGTGGTCATATGACTTCAGTCGAATGCGGATTTTTTGTCCCGCCATGGTTTTCTCTTTCTCTCACTAGTACAGAACTCTCGCCCTGCACACTTCAGGCAACCCGGCGCTTTCGCACCGAGTGGCACACACCACTGTTCTTCTATCAACACACTTCGGTTGGCCCCAGGGGCACTCTCCAGCAGACACAAACCAAGGCTTGCGAAGCGGGTCCGTCGATGACGTTGTGTTCTGCTACCCGCGGCCTAGATGTCTTGCGAAGTCGCAATCCTATGCACTACCTGGCAGTGAGCACCTCACGAGTGAAGTGCGTATTGAACCTCACAAACTATGCCACAGCCCTGCATTTAGTGCAACCCGGGCGTGTCGCGTTTTTGCCGGCCCGCAACCGCGGCTTTTGCCACTCTTGCCACAAGCGGTAACGATCAGCCGGGGCATTAGCCAAGCAGCAAGGAATCGGTCGCGTAAGCGGCGAGCGCGCCCCACGCAACAGCGCCGAGCGACTGCACAACACTCGCCCGCCACACGCTGACCCCCAGCGATACGGCGATTGCCGCCGCAAACTGAGTGCCAATGAGTAGTGGCCCCACGACAGCCATCCCGACGTCCCCGTAACGAACAAAGATGCGCTTGGCTCTGGCGGTGCGGCTATCATCCTGGGGAGGTTTTCCCTGCTTTTCACGCCTTTTGGCTATCGCCGCGAGAATCCGCTCACTCCCTGCGGCGAACAACACGATTGTCGCCGCATTGCCCACCAGGGCAAAAACCACCGTCCACACCACAGGTAACCCCAACAGGATGCCTACCGGTATAACGACGACGGCTTCCAACCAGGGAACCGCGCCCGCAATAAACACGCCGAGCAGTCCGAGTTGCTCAACTAAGGACTCCGTCACCTGGTTCTAACCCGCCTGCGCATTGAAAAGTCAACGATCCTTAGAAGGACGTCGGTTTTTTCGCGTCAGGGTAGCCATCAGCGCCTCCATGGGCCCTTGCCTAAACCTGCGGAACCAGAGGGCGCTTCCACCCGCCAACACGGCGTAGACGGCGACCGCGATCACCATGGCGACCCAGTAGTCGACCGCTTGGAAAAGGCCCAACCCCCACGCTCCGAAGATCATGCTGAGGAACACGGATTGAAGGAGATAGTTCGTGAGCGATGCCCGGCCGGGATAGCGCATCCAGGCCACCGCAGGTGAATTCTTGCCGACCAAGAGGGCAATCACAGCCAGGTATCCCATGCTGAGTAGCGGCGCCGTCATGAATCCCATGGTCAGGGAACCCAGATAAACGGCTTCAGAGGGGGCGCCAGAGACCTCGTTGGTCACATACAGCAGGGCGGCGAGAAGCTGTAGCGGCAGACCCACACCAAAACCCCAACGCAGCATCGTGCCCGTGCGAAGGGCCAGAGAATCCGAACCCAGGAGATTTTTGCGAGCCGCAAGAACACCGACGAGGAACGCGGCAAAAACCAGCCCTCCCTGGAGCAGGAGCCCGTTGGTGATTCCAATCACCCAGAGCTCGAGTCGCGGCTCGATCGCTTCGGCGAATGTGCCACCCCTCATCACATCGTCGAGGCCATTAGTGAACTCGCCCAAATCGACGCCTGACTCTTCAGCCAGCCAGGTCAGGAGAGATAAAGAGACCATCAGCAGTGTTGAGAGAGACCACAACACCCATGCCCACACCTTCAGCACCCGCTCACTCCTGAACATGAAGGCGAGGAGCACGAGTCCAAAGACTCCATACAGAAACAGGATGTCCCCGTGCCAGAGGAGGGTGAAGTGAATCGCCCCCAAAGCAATGAGGACCAGAGAACGAAGCGCAAAACGGGGGCGCCCTGCTTTCTCGCCTTTGGTCACGTAGTAAGAGCTATACCCAAAGAGGAACGAGAACAGCAGATAGAACTTGCCTTGGAACAGCGTGATCATGATTACCGTGGCGATCGAATTTCCCAGACCCACGACGTCCTCGCCCCGAATTCCCTCGCTCGAGTGCATTGAGAAGAACGACAGGTTGACCAAGAGGATCCCGAACAGTGCGAAGCCTCGCAGAACGTCGGGGAGCAGATCGCGCTGGATTGTCGAGTTTGCGCTCACAGGAGGACCTTTCTAAGCCGAATCGCGATGGCCACCACCAAGAATACTGCCCCCATAAATGACGAAGGGCCCGGAGGATGACCTCCGGGCCCTTCGTGCAAGGGAACTACTTGATGATCTTGGTCACCGTTCCGGCGCCCACAGTGCGTCCACCCTCACGGATGGCGAAGCTGAGGCCCTCCTCCATGGCGATGGGCTGAATCAGCTCAACGGTCATGTCGGTGGTGTCACCGGGCATCACCATTTCGGTGCCAGCAGGCAGCGAAATGACGCCAGTTACGTCCGTGGTACGGAAGTAGAACTGGGGACGGTAGTTGGTGTAGAAGGGGTTGTGACGGCCACCCTCTTCCTTGGAGAGGATGTAGGCGGTGCCCTCGAAGTTGGTGTGCGGGGTTACAGAACCCGGTGCAACAACGACCTGGCCACGCTCAACGTCTTCACGCTTGGTACCGCGAAGAAGAAGACCACAGTTCTCGCCGGCCCATGCCTCGTCGAGCTGCTTGTGGAACATCTCGATACCAGTCACGGTCGTCTTCTGCGTGGGACGAATACCCACGATCTCGACGTCCGAGTTGATGGTCAGCGTGCCACGCTCGGCGCGACCGGTGACAACGGTTCCACGACCAGTGATCGTGAAGACGTCCTCAACGGGCATCAAGAAGGGCTTGTCCTTGTCGCGAACAGGGTCAGGAACACTGTTGTCGACTGCGTCCATGAGCTCCATGATCTTGTCACCCCATGCAGCGTCTCCTTCGAGAGCCTTGAGGCCAGAAACACGGATAACGGGAGCGTTGTCACCGTCGAAGCCCTGGCTGGAGAGCAACTCGCGAACCTCGACCTCAACGAGCTCGAGGATTTCCTCGTCGTCGACCATGTCGGCCTTGTTCAGCGCGACGAGCAGGTAAGGAACACCCACCTGCTTGGCGAGCAGAACGTGCTCACGGGTCTGTGCCATCGGACCGTCAGTGGCAGCAACCACGAGGATTGCACCGTCCATCTGAGCAGCACCGGTGATCATGTTCTTGATGTAGTCGGCGTGACCGGGGGCGTCAACGTGTGCGTAGTGACGCTTGTCGGTCTCATACTCCACGTGGGAGATGTTGATGGTGATACCGCGCTGACGCTCTTCCGGAGCAGAGTCGATGGACGCGAAGTCGCGCACCACGTTGACTGCTGAGGGGTGACGGTCTGCGAGCACCTTGGAAATAGCAGCGGTAAGAGTGGTCTTGCCGTGGTCGACGTGACCGATCGTACCGATGTTGACGTGCGGTTTGGTCCGCTCGAACTTGGCCTTAGCCACTATGGTCCTCCTCGGGACTGTTGATCTGAACTTTGCGGGCCCAGATTCTTGGTTACTTGTCTTGTTGTTGCAGGCCAGGCGAGCCTATTCGTTGGGCTTAGTCGCCCTTGCCCTTCTGAATAATCTCGTCGGCCACAGCCTTCGGGACTTCAGAGTACGTCTCGAAAGTCATCGAGTACACGGCGCGACCGGAGGTCTTCGACCTCAGGTCCCCCACATATCCGAACATTTCCGAGAGCGGCACGAGTGCGCGAACAACCTTAACGCCGGTCGCGTCCTCCATGCTCTGGATCTGCCCACGCCTGGAGTTGAGGTCACCGATGACATCGCCCATGTATTCCTCTGGGGTCCGCACCTCGACAGCCATCAACGGCTCGAGCAGAACAGGATTTGCCTTCCTGGCGGCCTCTTTAAAGACCATCGATCCAGCAATCTTGAACGCCATCTCAGATGAGTCGACGTCGTGGTACTGCCCATCCAGCAGTGTCGCCTTGACACCGACGGTTGGGTAGCCCGCCAGAACGCCCACCTGCATCGCGTCCTGAATTCCAGCATCCACCGAAGGAATGTATTCACGAGGAATACGACCACCGGTGACTTGGTTATCAAATTCGTACATGGTCTCGCCCGTGACATCGAGAGGCTCGAGGTTGATTTGCACCTTCGCGAACTGACCAGAACCACCGGTCTGCTTCTTGTGGGTGTATTCGACCTTCTCAACCAACTTACGAATGGTCTCGCGGTAGGCAACCTGAGGCTTACCCACGTTGGCCTCGACGTTAAACTCACGCTTCATGCGGTCAACCAGGATGTCGAGGTGAAGCTCACCCATACCCTTGATGACGGTCTGGCCCGTTTCCTGGTTCTGCTCAGTGCGGAACGTGGGGTCTTCTTCGGCCAGCTTCTGGATAGCCACGGAGAGTTTCTCCTGGTCAGCCTTGGTCTTGGGCTCGATGGCAACCTCGATAACGGGCTCGGGGAAGGACATCGACTCCAGAACAACCGGGTGAGCGGGGTCACACAGGGTGTCTCCGGTCGTGGTGTCCTTGAGGCCGATCACGGCGTAGATGTGGCCGGCGGACACGCGATCCACGGGGTTCTCTTTATTGGCGTGCATCTGGAAAATCTTTCCGATGCGCTCCTTCTTGTCCTTGGTGGAGTTGACCACCTGGGCGCCGGACTCAATACCACCCGAGTAGACGCGAATGTAGGTGAGGCGACCGAAGAAGGGGTGAACGGCAACCTTGAACGCCAGAGCCGAGAAGGGCTCTGCCGCGGAGGGCTTGCGCATCACGATCTTCTCTGCGTCACGAACATCGTGTCCTTCAACGTCAGGGACGTCGACGGGAGAGGGCAGGTAAGCAACGACGGCGTCCAGCATCGGCTGCACGCCACGGTTCTTGAAGGACGAACCACAGAGAACCGGGTAGGCGGCACCAGCAATGGTGAGCTGGCGGATACCCGCCTTGATCTCGGCGGTCGTGATTTCTTCACCGCTCAGGAACTTCTCGAGCAGCTCCTCGTTGGCGTCAGCGACACCCTCGATGAGCTGCGCGCGGTATTCCTCGGCCTTAGCCTGCATGTCCGCGGGGATCTCCTGGATTTCGTACTCGGCACCCAGGGTGACATCGCCCTTAGAGTCACCGGGCCACACGATCGCTTTCATTTCGACAAGGTCGACAACTCCAACGAAGGTGGATTCGAAACCAATTGGCAACTGGATAACCAGAGGCTTGGCACCGAGGCGCTTAATGATGGTGTCGACGGTGTAGTAGAAGTCAGCACCCAGCTTGTCCATTTTGTTGACGAAGCAGATGCGAGGAACGTTGTACTTGTCAGCCTGACGCCACACAGTCTCAGACTGTGGCTCCACACCTTCCTTGCCATCGAACACTGCAACAGCGCCATCGAGAACACGAAGGCTACGCTCCACCTCAACGGTGAAGTCCACGTGGCCGGGGGTGTCAATGATGTTGATCTGGTGGTTGTCCCAGAAACAGGTGGTGGCAGCGGAGGTAATCGTGATGCCGCGTTCCTGCTCTTGAGCCATCCAGTCCATGGTGGCTGCGCCATCGTGGACCTCACCGATCTTGTGAGAAATACCGGTGTAAAACAGAATGCGCTCTGTCGTCGTGGTCTTTCCCGCATCGATGTGAGCCATGATGCCAATGTTGCGGACCTTGTTCAGGTCGGTTAGCACGTCAAGTGCCACAGTGTTCCTCCGGAGATTAGGTGGTCGGGTTTGGCCTAAAGCCGCGTCCTACCAGCGGTAGTGGGCGAAGGCCTTGTTGGACTCAGCCATCTTGTGGGTGTCTTCACGACGCTTCACAGCAGCACCGAGGCCGTTGGATGCGTCAAGAATTTCGTTGGTGAGACGCTCGGTCATCGTCTTTTCACGACGAGCCTTGGCGTAACTGGTCAACCACCGAAGAGCCAGGGTGTTTGCGCGGTGAGGCTTCACCTCAACGGGCACCTGGTAGGTAGATCCACCAACGCGACGCGAGCGAACCTCGAGGGTTGGGCGAACGTTGTCGAGCGCTTTCTTCAAGACGATGACGGGTTCTTGACCACTCTTTTGGGCCACGCCTTCGAGAGCACCGTAAACGATGCGCTCGGCGAGGCCCTTCTTGCCCTGCACAAGGATCTTGTTCACAAGCTGAGAAACGATGGGAGCCCCGTATACGGGGTCAGCAACAACGGGACGCTTAGGAGCGGGACCTTTACGAGGCATTACTTCTTCTCCATCTTCGCTCCGTAGCGGCTGCGGGCCTGCTTACGGTTCTTTACGGCCTGGGTGTCAAGAGCACCGCGGACAATCTTGTAACGAACACCGGGGAGGTCCTTCACACGACCACCACGAACGAGCACCATCGAGTGCTCTTGGAGGTTGTGGCCCTCACCGGGGATGTAGGCGGTCACTTCAGTACCGTTGGAAAGCTTCACACGGGCGACCTTGCGCAAAGCCGAGTTCGGCTTCTTGGGGGTCGTGGTGTACACACGGGTGCACACGCCGCGCTGTTGGGGGTTGGCCTTCAGGGCAGGCGCCTTGGTCTTCTGGACCTTGGGCTTGCGTCCCTTACGGACCAACTGTTGAATCGTTGGCACAGTTCACTCCTTATTTGTGCTGCACGGTGACAGCTAATTGATGGTGGTTACTGGATGGTGTTGGATACTTCTCCACCACCCAGCGACATCGCACCAAGCTGCGCTCTCGCGCCTTTGCTTGGTATGCCGTGGGGGCCGGCTCGCCAGTGTTTCCGCTGGTTTCGCCCACAACCCAATGTGGAAGTGATGACCCGTGTCATGTCTTGCCAAAGTTGGCAACACAGACGGGCGTGCCATCGCACACACAAATTCCAAGACTAATGGCGAAAAAGCCCTGGGTCAAATGATTTCCGCATATTTTCCGGCAATCACGGCCAGTGCTGTCCCTGCCACGAGAGCAGGCCCAAATGCAACGGGATCGCGTGCTAGATGGCTTTTCCGAAGAATTCCCATCAGCGCCACTATCCCACCAACCAGGAACGCCCCGACGCACTGAACAAAGACCAGTTGCGGATCAAAAAACCCCAGGTAAAAACCGAGCCCACCCTGCAGTTTCACGTCGCCCCAACCGAGCGCATGCGGGGGTAGGGCAGCAGCGAGGGCAAAAACACCTGCGCTGAATGCCGAGGCAACCAGCCCGCCCGCAGTGCGCCCGGAATCATTAGCCACTAAAGACAAAATACCCAAGCCGATAGCGAGAGTTCCGGTCCCGCAGTTTGGCAAACGGTGCTCTCGCAGGTCTATTCGCGAGAGCAGAAGCCCCGCGATCCCCACACCCACGTGCATGAGGGCCAAGATCGGCTCGAGAACCATTCCCCGACCCTAGATGGGTCGGCGACCCAGGCGTCAGCGTTATCCCCAGGAACGAAGAAGGGGCCAGATTAACTGGCCCCTTCTTGCAGTTCGTGCTGTGGTTACTTGTAACCGCCCTCAGAGCCCGAGTCTTCGGAGCTAAAGGACTCAAAGTCCACAAACGAGAGGTCATCGGTTGCACCAAACGCATCGTCAGCCGCGAAGAGTCTGGCCGGATAGTGCTCGGCACGAGCTTCCTCGGTCGGCTCCACCGTGACATTGCGATAAGCGCCCAGGCCGGTTCCGGCTGGGATGAGCTTTCCGATGATGACGTTTTCCTTGAGGCCAACCAATGGGTCGCGCTTGCCCTGCATGGCCGCTTCGGTGAGAACACGAGTGGTCTCTTGGAAGGACGCTGCAGAGAGCCAGGACTCGGTGGCCAAGGATGCCTTGGTGATACCCATGACTTCTTGGCGCGCGGAAGCAGTCTTCTTGCCTTCGCCGAGTGCCTCACGGTTGAGGATGTTGTAGCGAGCGCGGTCAACAAGCTCGCCAGGGAGCAGGTTGGTCTCACCGTGGTCAACCACAGTGACCTTCCGCAACATCTGGCGAACAATGACCTCGATGTGCTTGTCGTGGATGGGAACACCCTGCGAGCCGTAGACGCCCTGAACGCCATCGACGAGGTGCTGCTGAACAGCACGCACGCCCTTGACGCGGAGCACGTCCTTGGGGTCAAGAAGGCCCTCGTGGATCTGCTGACCAAGCTCGACGTTCTGGCCATCGCTCACCAGGAGAGTCATTCTCTTGGAGACGGTGTGCAAGACGGGCTCGTCACCATTGTCTGGCGTCAGAGTGATCTTGTATTGGGTGTCTGTCTCTTCCACAGAGATGCGACCGTTTGCCTCGCAAATCGGGCTTGCCCCCTTGGGGGTACGGGCCTCGAAGAGCTCGGTCACGCGGGGCAAGCCCTGGGTGATGTCGTCTGCCGAGGCAGAACCACCGGTGTGGAAGGTACGCATTGTCAGCTGAGTACCGGGTTCACCAATCGACTGGGCTGCGATGATTCCCACAGCCTCACCGAGGTCAACCGCGATACCAGAAGCCAAAGAGCGACCGTAACACGCGGCACACACACCGACTGCCGACTCACAGGTCAGCACAGACCGAACGGTAATCTCGCGGACTCCCGCGGACACGAGCTCGTTGATGAGCACATCTCCGACGTCGGAACCAGCTTCCGCGATGACCTTACCCTTGTCGGTAACTGCATCAGCGGCGAGGTTACGGGCGTAGACCGTGTTCTCGGCGTTGTTGGCGCGAACCCACGCACCCTCGGAGTCCTTGACCGCGATGGTGAAGGTGATTCCCTTGGAGGTGCCACAGTCGGCTTCACGAATGATGACATCCTGTGCCACATCGACCAGACGACGAGTCAGGTAACCAGAGTCTGCGGTACGCAAAGCTGTGTCAGCCAGACCCTTACGGGCACCGTGGGTTGCGATGAAGTACTCGGCCACGGAGAGACCCTCGCGGTAGCTCGAGATAATCGGGCGAGCGATAACTTCACCACGTGGGTTGGAAACCAAACCACGCATACCGGCGATGTTTCCGACCTGCAGCCAGTTACCACGAGCACCAGAGGTGACCATGCGGTTGATGGTGTTGTCCTCGGGGAAGCTCGAACGCATTTCGTCGTTGACTTCCTTGGTACACGCACTCCAGACCTCAACCAGCTCGCGACGACGCTCGACGTCTGAAATCAGACCCTTGTCGTACTGCGACTGAATCTTGGCAGCGAGCTTCTCGTACTTCGCAACGATGTCCTTCTTGTGCTTCGGGGTGAGCACATCGCTCAATGCCACCGTCACACCGGAGCGCGTTGCCCAGTAGAAGCCAGCGTCCTTGACTCGGTCAAGGGTCTCGGCAACAGCAACCTTCGGGTAGCGCTCGGCGAGATCGTTCACGATTGACGAAATCATCGGCTTGTCAGCAACAGCCTCAACCCAGGGGTAGTCCGCGGGAAGCAACTCGTTGAACAAGGCACGACCCAGAGTCGTTTCGTGGATCGCCGAACTGCCCTGAACAAATCCAGCAGGTGCATCCTTCAGGTGAAGGCTCGCAATGCGAATCTTGATCTTGGCGTTCAAGCTCAGGGAGTGCTGGTCCATGGCCATGATGGCCTCAGCGATTGAGCTAAACGCGCGGCCTTCACCCGTTGCGCCCTCCTTGAGGGTGGTGAGGTGGTGCAGACCAATGATCATGTCCTGGGTGGGCACGGTGACCGGGCGTCCGTCCGAGGGCTTCAGGATGTTGTTCGAGGCCAGCATCAGAATGCGGGCTTCGGCCTGGGCCTCGACCGACAGAGGCAGGTGAACTGCCATCTGGTCACCATCGAAGTCAGCGTTGAAGGCAGCACAGACCAGCGGGTGAAGCTGAATCGCCTTGCCCTCGACCAGCTGAGGCTCGAATGCCTGGATACCCAAGCGGTGGAGGGTTGGTGCACGGTTCAACAGCACGGGTCGCTCGCGGATGATCTCTTCGAGAACATCCCAGACCTCTGGCCTGGAACGCTCAACCATGCGCTTGGCGTTCTTGATGTTGCTCGAGTGACCGAGGTCCATCAGACGCTTGATGACGAAGGGCTTGAAGAGCTCAAGTGCCATGATCTTGGGCAGACCACACTGGTGAAGCTTGAGCTGGGGGCCCACAACAATGACGGAACGGCCGGAGTAGTCAACGCGCTTACCCAGAAGGTTCTGGCGGAAACGACCCTGCTTACCCTTGAGCATGTCGGAGAGGCTCTTGAGAGCGCGGTTACCGGTCCCGGTAACGGGACGACCGCGACGACCGTTGTCGAAGAGTGCGTCGACAGCTTCCTGCAGCATGCGCTTTTCGTTGTTGACGATGATCTCTGGTGCACCAAGGTCAAGCAAACGGCGAAGACGGTTGTTGCGGTTAATCACGCGGCGGTAGAGGTCGTTCAGGTCAGAGGTCGCAAAGCGGCCACCATCCAGCTGAACCATGGGGCGCAGCTCCGGTGGAATCACCGGAACAACTTCCAAGACCATGGAGGCCGGCGAAGCGCCGGTCTGCAGGAAGGCGTTGACGACCTTGAGGCGCTTGATCGCACGGATCTTGCGCTGACCCTTGCCATTGGCAATCTCATCGTGAAGCTTCTCGGCTTCGCTCACAAGATCGAAGTCGAGCAGGCGCTGGCGAATTGCCTCGGCACCCATATGGGCATCGAAGAACATGCCGTAGCGGTCCTGCATGTCCTGGAAGACAGCATCCTCGGCACGAAGGTCGCCGACCTTCAGCGAGCGGAAGTCTTCCCAGACGCGCTCGAGGTGAGCGATGTCGTCATCGAAGTTCTTGCGCAGCGCTGCGATGTCTTTCTTGCCAGCGTCATCAGCTTTCCGCTTCTGGTCGGCCTTGGCACTGTTCGCCTCGAGCTCGGCGAGCTCTTTTTCGAGCTCGGTCATGCGGTCAGCAATGAGCGCATCGCGCTCTTTCTCCAACTGCTTGATTTCGAGCTGAAGTTCCTTCTCAAGCTCAGGCATCTCGCGGTGGCGCGCATCCACGTCCACGTTGATGATCATGTAGGCGGCGAAGTAGATGACCTTTTCGAGGTCCTTCGGTGCCATGTCGAGGAGGTAACCGAGACGGCTGGGGACACCCTTGAAGTACCAAATGTGGGTGACCGGTGCGGCCAGCTCGATGTGTCCCATGCGCTCGCGACGAACCGAGGACTTCGTGACCTCAACGCCACAGCGCTCACAGACGATTCCCTTGAATCGCACGCGCTTGTACTTGCCACACGCACACTCCCAGTCACGACTGGGCCCAAAGATCTGCTCTCCGAAGAGGCCGTCCTTCTCGGGCTTCAGGGTGCGGTAGTTGATGGTTTCAGGCTTCTTGACCTCACCGTATGACCAGCCGCGGATGTGCTCCGAGGTGGCAAGGCCAATACGCAGGGCTTCAAACGTTGTTGCTTCCAGCACGATGTATCTCTCTCGTTAGTTCTGGCTCGGTCGTTACTTAGATTTCGTCCACGGACGAAGACTCGAAGCGAGTCGAGATGTTGATGCCAAGTTCTTCCGCAGCGCGGTACAACTCGTCATCAGAGTCCTTCAGCGAGACGGCTTGACCATCCGCTGAGAGCACCTCGACATTGAGACACAGCGACTGCATCTCTTTCATCAAGACCTTGAAGCTCTCGGGGATGCCGGGCTCCTGGATGTTTTCACCCTTGACGATGGCCTCATAGACCTTCACGCGACCGAGAATGTCATCCGACTTAATGGTCAGAAGCTCCTGGAGCGCGTAGGAGGCACCGTAGGCCTCGAGAGCCCACACCTCCATCTCGCCAAAGCGCTGTCCACCGAACTGCGCCTTTCCACCAAGTGGCTGCTGGGTGATCATCGAGTACGGCCCTGTCGAACGAGCGTGAATCTTGTCGTCGATGAGGTGGTGGAGCTTCAGGATGTACATGTAACCCACCGATACAGGCTGGGGGAAGGGCTCTCCGGAGCGGCCATCGAACAGACGTGCCTTTCCGGAGGAATCCACCAGACGCTTGCCATCACGAGTCACGAGGGTGGAGTCGAGCAGACCTGCGATCTCTTCCTCACTCGCACCATCGAACACAGGGGTTGCGACCTTGGTGCCAGGAAGTGCTTCCTTGGCCTGGGCGGCAAGACGCTTAGCCCACGCTGGGTCACCGCTGACCTTCCAACCCTGCTTGGCTGCCCACCCGAGGTGGATTTCCAAGACCTGGCCGAAGTTCATACGGCCGGGAACACCCAGTGGGTTCAAGATGATGTCAACAGGGGTTCCGTCCTCAAGGAACGGCATGTCCTCGACAGGAAGAATCCTGGCGATAACACCCTTGTTTCCGTGGCGACCAGCGAGCTTGTCACCCTCAGAGATTTTGCGCTTCTGAGCGATGTAGACGACGACCCGCTGGTTGACGCCAGAGCCAAGCTCGTCGTCACCATCGACAGCGTCGAAGACCTTGACGCCGATGATGGTGCCCTGCTCACCGTGTGGAACCTTCAAAGAAGTGTCGCGAACTTCGCGGCTCTTCTCGTTGAAGATGGCGCGCAACAGACGCTCTTCAGCACTGAGCTCGGTTTCACCCTTGGGCGTGACCTTGCCAACGAGGATGTCGCCAGGGCGAACCTCAGCACCAATACGGATGATGCCGCGCTCGTCCAGGTTAGCCAAGAGCTCGGGGCCAACATTCGGGAGGTCGCGGGTGATCTCTTCCTTACCCAGCTTGGTGTCGCGGGCGTCCACGTCGTACTCCTCGATGTGAATCGAGGAAAGAGTGTCGTCCTTGACCAAGTTCTGGGACAAGATGATCGCGTCTTCGAAGTTGTAACCCTCCCATGACATGAATGCCACGAGCAGGTTCTTACCCAGCGCCAATTCACCGTTCTCGGTTGCCGGGCCATCAGCGATGACCTGACCGAGCTCGAGCTTGTCGCCCACGCTCACGCGAATCTGGTGGTTGAAGTTGGTGCCCTGGTTCGAGCGGTCAAACTTCCTCAGGTAGTAGGTCTTGGTGCCGCCCTTGTCCTGCTTGACCACTGCGTGGTCAGCAGACACCTCGGTGACAACACCGGGAGCCTCAGCAACAATCACGTCACCGGCGTCAACAGCAGCGAAGGACTCCATGCCGGTTCCCACCAACGGGGACTCCGAGCGCAGCAGAGGAACAGCCTGGCGCTGCATGTTGGCACCCATGAGTGCGCGGTTAGCGTCGTCGTGCTCCAGGAACGGAATAAGAGAGGTCGCAACAGAGACCATCTGGCGGGGCGAGACATCGACGTAGTCGACCGCTTCAGGTGCGACCAACTCGACCTCTCCACCCTTCTTGCGCACAAGGATCTTGTCCTCGGCGAAGGTGCCATCGGCGTTAAGAGGCGTACCAGCCTGGGCGACGACGAACTCGTCTTCGTCGCTTGCAGTCAAGTAATCAATGTTCTTCGAGACCTTGCCCTTGACCACGCGGCGGTAGGGGGTCTCGATGAATCCAAACGCGTTGATACGAGCGAAAGACGCCAACGAACCAATCAGACCAATGTTCGGACCCTCAGGAGTTTCGATTGGGCACATGCGGCCGTAGTGCGAGGGGTGAACGTCACGAACCTCGACACCTGCTCGCTCGCGGCTGAGACCACCAGGGCCCAGTGCCGAAAGACGACGCTTGTGGGTAAGACCAGAGAGTGGGTTGTTCTGGTCCATGAACTGCGAGAGCTGGCTGGTGCCAAAGAACTCTTTGATTGCAGCGACGACGGGACGCACGTTGATCAGGGTCTGCGGCGTAATTGCCTCAATGTCCTGAGTCGTCATGCGCTCGCGAACCACGCGCTCCATGCGGGAGAGACCGGTGCGAACCTGGTTCTGAATCAGCTCACCAACTGCGCGGATTCGACGGTTGCCGAAGTGGTCGATGTCATCCACATCGAGGCGAATGTCGACCTTCTTGCCCGAGCGGGTGCCAGCAATCGTGGCGTGACCCTCGTGAAGGGCAACCAAGTACTTGATGGTGGCAACAATGTCATCAACAGTCAGAACCGAAGTGTCCAACGGAAGCTCGAGGCCGAGCTTGCGGTTGATTTTGTAACGACCAACCTTCGCGAGGTCATAGCGCTTGGGGTTGAAGTAGAAGTTGTCAATCAGCAAACGAGCTGCCTCAGCCGCAACCTGCTCACCTGGGCGCAGCTTGCGGTAAATATCCTTGAGGGCTTCTTCCTTGGTGAGGATCGTGTCCTTCTCCAGGGCTTCCAGAATGGAAGAGAAACCAGCGAAGTGCTTCGCGATTTCTTCACTGGTGAGACCTAGGGCCTTCAAGAAGACAGTGACGGACTGCTTGCGCTTGCGGTCGATGCGAACGCCGACCTGGTCGCGCTTGTCCACCTCGAACTCCAACCAAGCACCGCGGCTCGGGATAACCCGTACAGAGTGGATTTCCTTGTCGCTGAGCTTGTCAACGGCGGACTCGAAATACACGCCGGGGCTGCGGACCAACTGGGAAACGACAACACGCTCGGTGCCGTTAATGATGAAGGTTCCCTTTTCGGTCATCAAAGGGAAGTCGCCCATGAAGACCGTCTGGGTCTTGATTTCACCGGTCTGGTGGTTCATGAACTCGGCCTCTACATAGAGAGGAGCGGCGTAGGTCTTGCCACGTTCCTTGCACTCGTCGATGGAGTACTTTTCCTCTTCGAGGTAGGGATTCGTGAACGAAAGCTGCATGGTCTCGGAGGAGTCCTCGATGGGAGAAATCTCTTCAAAGATTTCCTCGAGGCCACTCTTAGTGGAGACCACGGGATTGCCTTCGGCCTTGGCCTCGGCAATGCGCTTCTTCCAGGTGGGAGAACCAACAAGCCATTCAAAGCTCTCAGTCTGCAGTGCAAGCAGATCCGGGACCTCGAGGGTGTCAGAGATTTTGGCGAACGAGAGACGCTGAGCGACTCGACCGTTCTTGGCGGATGTAGTAGATGCGGAACGCGCAGCAGCCAAGAGAAATTACCTCCAGGGCTCGAAAGAGAGCCTCAATATGAGTGACCGAACATGGGGAAACTTCCGCTAGAACTCAGCTCAACGAGTTCACCCCGCCACTATTCTCGGGGCTCTCCAACCGACCACAATATGAGGGCAGGAGAAGTCAGGGAAGCAAACCTCTAGTGTATACGGTTTGATAACGATTTGTCCACCCTTACTTGACTTCGAGGGCGAAACGCTTCTGTGGATGAATCCCTCGGCATGTCACTCGGCTTGGCTACCCTTCGAAGGTGGCATCAAGAGACTGGGTGGAAGCGCGAGCGGCTGCGTTGCTCGCCGCTCATTCTCTGACTGACTGGTCATTTGCATGGGACAACGCGAAAACCCGCTTTGGGCAGTGCAGTCATCGGTATCGACGCATCACGCTCTCTCGTTATCTCAGCGCAGCGGGATCCGAGGATGAATCTGAACAAGTTCTCTTGCATGAGATTGCCCACGCTTTGGCCGGGGTTCGGGTAGGGCACGGAGAGAAGTGGCTGGTAATCGCGCGCTCAATCGGTTACCGCGGGCAACGCACTCACACATCGGCAGCTGCGACGGACCACGCCAAGTGGCTGGGGTTATGCCCGAGCGGCCACGAAATCATTCGGTTCAGGAGACCATCCAGGCCGATGTCCTGCGCAAAGTGTGAGCGGCGGTTCAACCCCAGCCACTTGATTGTCTGGACGGAGAGAACCTACGCCTCGACCGTGACTTCCTTCCAAAACGCGACATAGTTCGCAAAGTCTGTGCCCACTCGCTCAACCGCCCCGGGGCGAAGATTGGGATATGACCACGCGCGATCGGGGAATGCCTGGCCATCGACCGTCAGGGTGAAGTACTGGCACTCGCCCTTCCATGGACAGACATAGGGAGTGGGACTCTTGGTGAAGTACTCATTCTTCAGTGCCGAGGGCGGGAAGTACCAGTTGCCTTCAATCTTCACCAGCTGGTCTTCGGCGGCTTCGGCAATTACTACGTTGTTCAAAAGAGCTTTCATACCTGAAGCTTAGGCTTCTCGGCTGATGGTCACCCGGGTAGGGAAGACTAAGAGACGTGATGAGCTTTACGCGCCAAGTGGAACTCCCCTGCACGGTCTCAGACGCCTTCCTCGCGTTGCACAATCCGCGGGTCTTCCAACAGGTATCGAGGCCATTTCTCACTTTCACCCCACTGCGGCCCTCATCATTTCCCGAGCACTACGAGAGTGGCAAGAGCTATGTCGTTGGCGCTAAGGCTTTTGGGTTTATTCCACTGGGCACACAGGAAATCAACCCGACCAGCTCACGCACCCCGGAGCGCTCTGTGTTTGTTGATAACGGACGCGGGCTCGGCGGGACATTGGGAGTCATGAAGCACTTCCACCACACGATGGCTCTCGAACCCAGTGGTCGAGGGCCAACGATCCTGACCGACACACTCGAGTGGGATGCAGGTGCGCTGAGCCCAGCATTCTGGATCGGCTTTCGCTTCTTCTGGTGGTGGCGGCACACCGTGATGAAGCGACTCGCGCGAAACTGGTAGACGGCGCTGGCAAGCGCTAGGGCAGAGCCCCGACGCTAGCGAGCGCAGCCTTTAGCAAAGCGCCCCGTCCGCCCTCCAATTCCCGCAACACCTCGTCCGATGTAACTTCTTCCGGGGTCATCCAGGTCATATCAAGGGCGTCCTGACGCGGCTCACACGTCCCTGTAACCGGGACCACATAGACCAAGGAGACAGCGTGCTGTCTCGTGTCGACGTACTTTGCACCGGGGAAGGGGAAGTACTCCGCGACATGAGCGGGCTGCGTAGAAGGGGGCAGTTGGGGGAAGGCCATCGGGCCCAGATCTTTTTCGAGGTGGCGGAAGAGGGCGTCGCGGACGCTCTCACCGAACATCACGCGACCAGCGACCAACGCTCGTGCAATGGAACCCTCCGCAGAGACCCGAAGCAACAAACCAACCTCAGTCACCTGACCCATTCCATCAAGTCGAACGGGAACGGCCTCGACGTAGAGAAGCGGCAGGCGTGAGCGAATCTCGGTGAGCTCGTCATCAGAGAGCCAGCCGGGATTTGGGTCGGGGGTTCTCGTGGAGGACATGGCTTCTTTTCTACTCTGATTCGAGGGGTTGGGGAAGACCACCGCTGGAAACCAGTGCTTCGGCAAGCGCGCCCGCGTCAATATGCCAATAGGCAAACTCCTGGTCATCGATATGAATCACAGGGATTTTCTCCGCGTACTCACTCTCCCACTCGGGGTTGTCGTGAAGATTACGGTGTTCGACCGCGACATTAGAAAACTTCTTCACAACGCTCTGGATGACCAAATCGGCATCGTCACAGAGGTGGCAACCGGGTTTGCCAATCAGTCTCACCGTGATGCTCTGCACAGACTCACCCTATGCTGAAGTTCAGATGAGGACAGTGACGTCGAAATCGAAAATGAGTTCGGGCTCTCCCGTGCTGGTGTTTGTTGATGTCGATAACACCCTGGTTCGTGGAGCCAGCATTTACATGTTTGCCATCGAAGCGTGGAAATCAGGCTTCATCAGATGGCACCATGTCATTCCTGCTCTGTTTCATCAGCGCTCCTTCATCAAGCAAGGCGAAACCACCAAAAGAGTCAAATCCACCCGGGAGCGGGCACAGGCCCTGGCCGCCGGCCACTCCTTGGCCGACTTCATCGAGGTTGGCGAGAGCGCATGGCGACGCTCGATTGCACCGAAAGTTTTTCCGGACGTGCTTACGGAGCTGAGGAACCATATGGACGCCGGTCGCCAGGTGTGGCTGCTCACCGCGAGCCCCGACGTTCTGGCTGGCATCATCGCGCGAGACCTTCGCCTGAGCGGCGCGCTCGGGACGACGTTAGAGATTCATGACGGTCGCTTTACCGGAGAAATCGAGGGCGAGCTCGTCCACGGGCCGGTGAAGGCAGAGGCCGCAAAGGAGCTTGCGGAATCCTTGGGAGCCAACCTCACCGAGTGCTACGCCTATTCGGACTCAGTAGCGGATGTGCCCCTGCTGGAGCTGGTCGGCAACCCGGTTGCCGTCAACCCAGACCCGGGGCTCCTCGCGCTTGCCGGTGAGCGAGGTTGGCCGATCATCTGGCCCAAGGGCACCGGTCGGCACGAGAAGTCAAGGACCAAAAAGGGCAGAGAAAAGCGCTGACCACTGCAGGGCAGGGGCCAGCGCTCTAGCTCGACGCTTCTACTTCTTGTTGCGACGCTGGTGACGAGTCTTGCGAAGCAACTTGCGGTGCTTCTTCTTCGCCATACGCTTACGACGCTTCTTGATAACGGAGCCCATTAAGTTTCCTTTAGACGGGGGTGCAAAGAACTGTGTCTCGATTTAGACAGCCTGTGGAGTCTAGCGCAGGGTTTCTGCCCTACCCGACCTGGTTCAGATTCTCACCAGAACCCGAAGCATAGAGCCACTGCTCCACCGCCGACTCGGGAATCCGAAATGATCGGCCAAAGCGAATTGCTGGGACCTCGCCCGAATGCACCATCCGGTAGACGGTCATGGTTGAAACCCTCATCATCTCGGCTACCTCGTTAACTGTGAGGAAGCGCATCTGGGACAGAGGGGAGGTCATCGTTCTCTCGCTTGTGCTGGGGCCTAGGTGGCTGGTGGGGTAATCGTTACCTGAGCAACCCTAGAGCTAGTGCGCAAGCGTGTAAAGGGATTACTTTCGAATCCCGGTAATGAAGTTCCAGGCCCGGTCGACGCCATCACTGATGAGGCTCCCCGTTGCCCGACCGAGCACGGTGAGGTCAATAAATGGCTCAGCGTTGTGCGACGCCGGGCCACCCGTGAATCCTGCAAGCCAATCGTTGAGCGAAACCAGTGGAGCCTTGTCGAGTCGATAGAACCTGTGCTGCCCATCTTCGCGGACCCGAACGACGCCCGATTCACGCAGGACTTTCAGATGCTTCGACACCGTCGGCTGAGTGATCCCTAGCGCTTCGACGAGCTCGCCCACGCTCATCTCGTTATCGTCGCCGCTTGCACCGTGGAGAAGAGTCACGATGTCACGGCGGGTTTCGTCAGCGAGCACATCAAAGAGGTCAGTCATAACTGAGTAGCGTACAAGGCCCCAAGGAGGAGTACCATGGCGAGCGCTGTCTGAGATTCAGATAAGGAAGAAGGCTCAGTTCCGTGTCGTCGTGGCTGACGTCTCTCACACGTCGTAAGTCATCGAGAATCCCCCGTCGGTCTCGATCCTTTTCGCGGGGCGCATCAACTGCCGCGCCCGGTGGTTTCCGCGGTGTTCTTTTCAAGGCCCAGTCACTATTGGGTGGCCAGGCCTCGACGCTGACTATCGGCACGTTCCTCATCTTGACCGTCATCACCACCACCTTGCTGATGCTGCCAGCGGCCGCCGCTTCGGGTGAGGCCACCAACCTGGCAGACGCTATGTTTACGGCGGTCTCTGCGATTTGTGTCACTGGGTTAACGACCGTGGATATGGCGACCCACTGGTCGCCATTCGGTCACACCGTGGTTTTCCTCGCGATGCAGGTCGGTGGCATCGGTGTGATGACCCTCGCGACACTGCTCGCGGTGATCGCTTCCAAACGCCTCGGGCTTTCTGCTCGAAAGATGATTGCTGTGGACGTCGACCCTTCCAGGCTCCACGAGCGCGAGGGGCTCGACGGCCACGGAATGCGCTTGGGTGATGTGAAGGGACTGCTGCGCACCGTCCTCATTAGCGTGATTGCGATCGAGGCAGCGCTCGCCGCCATCATTATCCCCCGCTTGTTGATGGCTGGCCTCGACCCGGTTGACGCGCTCTGGCAGGGTGGCTACCTCGCCGTCTCTGCATTTACCAACACAGGCTTTGTGCCACTCGTCGACGGGCTTGCGCCCTTTGCCAATGACCCCGTGATGGTATTCACCATCGGAATCGGCGTTTTCTTGGGAAGCCTCGGTTTCCCCGTCATCTATGCACTCGCTCGGGCTGTAAAGACGAGTCGCCGTCGCCGCCGCGGCCTCACGCTCTCGCATGGACGCGTCGGAATGCACGCCAAGCTCACCCTCGCGACGACCACAATTCTTTTGGTTGTCGGAGCGCTCGCGATCGCCGCACTCGAGTGGGGCAACGAGAAGACCCTCGCTACCCAGGATGTGCTCTATCGCCCCATGACGGCGCTGTTCACCTCGATGATGTCTCGCTCCGGTGGATTCAATACTGTGGACACCTCCGAGTTCGGTGGAGCGACGCTACTGGTTCTGGACATGCTGATGTTTGTTGGTGGCGGCTCGGCCTCCACCGCAGGTGGAATCAAGGTGACAACCCTCGCGATTCTGTTCCTCGCTGCATTCGCCGAATCCCGAGGTGACCAGGACATCGTCGTCTATGAGCGACGGATTCCTTCTGACACTGTTCGCCTCGCCGTGAGCGTGGTGCTGTGGGGAGCAAGCATTGTGGTCTTCGCAACAATCGCAATTCTCACCATCACCGATGAACCGCTCGAGAAGGTCCTCTTTGATGTGATCTCTGCGTTTGCCACCTGTGGCCTGAGCGCTGGTCTCACCAGTAGCGAGCTTCCGGACGCAGCCAAATATGTCCTGGCAGCAACCATGTTGCTGGGTCGGGTTGGTACAGTGACGCTGGCAACAGCTCTCAGTGGAACCCACCGTCAGACGGTGTACCGCCGTGCAAAAGAAAGGCCAATCGTTGGTTGAGAAAATTCCCCACGACGCACCTGTCCTTGTTATCGGACTAGGGCGCTTCGGTGCCGCAACGGCGGGCGAGCTGGACAAGCTCGGTCGCGACATCCTCGCGATAGACGAAGATCCCGCTCTCGTTCAAAAGTGGGCCGACCGGGTGAAGCACACCGCCGTCCTGGATGCGACCAACCTCAACGCGCTCCAGCAGATTGGGGCTGGCGACTTCCCCATTGCCGTCGTCGCTATCGGTTCGTCGATTGAAGCCAGTGTGCTGATTACGACGAACCTCGTGGACCTCAAGGTCCCCCAGATTTGGGCAAAGGCAATCAGCGAGTCGCACGGCAAAATCCTCACGCGCATCGGCGCCCACCGTGTGGTCTATCCGGAGCGCGAGGCGGGCGAGCGCGTCGCTCACTTGGTCTCCGGCCGGATGATCGACTTCATCCGCTTCGATGACAACTTTGCTCTGGTGAAGATGTACCCACCCAAGCCCATTCGAGGTTTGTCGCTCACGGATTCGAAGGTGCGCTCCAAATACAACATCACAGTGGTCGGCGTGAAGTCTCCGGGGAAGCCCTTCACCTATGCCACAGAGAACACTGTGGTGAGCAACCACGACCTCATCATTGTCTCTGGCACAAACGAAGACATCGAAACCTTCGCTGCCCTCGACAAGTAACTAGCTCCTCGCCATTTCCTCAGCTCGGGCAATCGCTGCGTCGGTGGCAGCGCGAATGATGCCAGCAATGTCGGCGTCGCCGAAAACAGCCAGAGCCGCCGCGGTCGTGCCAGCGGGGCTGGTCACTGCCTCGCGCAGCTTTTCCGGGGATTCCCCCGAGTGCGCCAGAAGTTCGGCGGCTCCGCGGAAGACGCCCTCCACCATCACGCGGGCAGCCTCGTCGCTGAAGCCGCGCTCCTTGGCCACCTCGATGAAACGCTCCATAAAGAAATACACATAGGCAGGCCCAGAACCGGAGATAGAACTCAGGGCGTTGATCTCAGATTCCGGAACCTCAATCACAGCGCCAAACGTTTCACACATCGCCCGAACGGTCGCCATCTCGTTATCACTGACCCGCGAGCCGCGAGCAATGCCCGTGACACCGAGCCCAACCTCAGCGGGAGTGTTCGGCATCGTGCGCACCACGGCCCCAGGCCATGCCTGTTCCATGGTCGCCAGCGTGACGCCCGCGGCAACACTGACCATGATCGCCTCTGGCTTGGCGGAGGAGGCAATCTCTGCAAGGAGGCCCAAAATCTGTGCTGGCTTGACTGCCAGCACAATGATGTCGGCATCACGAACGGCTTGCGCGTTTGCATTCGGCGCGGCCTCAAGGCTTTCAGCAGCCACACCGGTCGCACGGAGCTTGCTTGCCGAGGCCTCAGAACCCGTGGTGACGCGAATCCCCGCAACGCTTACCCCTGGCCGGATCAGTCCCTGAAGAATCGCCCCGCCCATGTTGCCAGTGCCGAGGATTGCAATCCGGGGAAGTTTTGTGACCATGGGGCCAGTGTAGATTGAGTGGACCATAGAGACCCAACGTCGGGGAAGTGGCGGGTGATGTCATGAGTAGCAAGAAGAAATCCCACGGTAAAGCGCCAGAGCGTGAACCAATCCTTGCGGCATTATCGGGCGCACCCGATGTTCAGTCTGTCCTGCGTCTAAGCGCTGTCTCCGAACCAGACGGTCACTGGGTGATTGCTGCAACGGTGGAACTCATTGACTCTCTGCCTGTCTATGTTCTGTCCCACTCACTGGACGAAGCCAAACGCCGAGTTCGGGAAGTGACAACCGACACCGCGGAGATTTACATCGAACCCGAACTTGTCAGGGACCCTTCCAGGGAAGACCCACCGACCGACGTTATTGTGATTAAAGCGTCCGACTAACGAGGAGAACCCCGTGGAACTTGTGAGAGACATCACTCTGATACTTCACTTCTTCGGATTGGCCATGATCATCGGGCCGTTCCTGATTCAGATGCGAGCCCACACCGGCTACGCGTTCTCCTGGGTGCTCGCGGGTGGCATCGTCCAACTTGTGACTGGTCTTCTGCTAACCGGCCTCGCTGAAATGCGTCTGGCTGACGAACCCGACATGTCTCTTGATCACACGAAGATTGCAGTCAAGACCGTGTTGGCCCTGGTGATTTTCGTCGTGGCACTGATCGCATATCGGCGCCAGAAGAAGATCGAGGCCGGCGCCTCGCAGCGCAAACTCTTGCCTCTGCTCCACGTGGCCGGCGCCCTCGCCATCGCAAACCTCGTTATCGCGGTGTTGTGGCCGGGAGTGGTGAGCTAGGACTCTCTGGTCTGCTCGAAGAAGTCCGTAAGTAGCGACGCGCACTCTCCTTCACGCACTCCACCGACAACCTCGTCAACACGATGAGGTAGTGACCGATCGCGAACCAGATCGTGGACGCTACCAGCAGCCCCAGCTTTGGGATCCCAGGCACCAAAAACGACGCGCGAGATTCTGGCCTGGGTTATTGCCCCGGCGCACATCACGCAGGGCTCAAGAGTGACGACAAGAGTGTGGCCTGAAAGGTTCGCTGTTTCCAGCGCATGGCCCGCTAGGCGAAGAGCAACCACCTCCGCGTGAGCGGTCGGATCATGGTCTCGCTCCTTTTGGTTACATGCCTTGGCCACAATCACCCCGGCACCATCTACAACGAGTGCGGCGACGGGAACATCCCCGGTGTGGAGGGCCTCTCGGGCAACGTCCAACGCAAGCCCCATGAGATCGTGATCACTCGCCATGTGCCCCACTTTATCCAGCTTCATGACCCCGATTCCGAGGGGTAAGGTGAGCGTCATGGATTTACACGTCGCCAACCACCCTCTGGTCTCCCACAAGCTCTCGGTGTTGCGTGACCAGGACACGCCCTCGCCCGTATTCCGGGCCCTGACCTCCGAGCTGGTGACCCTACTCGCCTACGAAGCGACCCGCCACATTCGGGTTGAAGACCGCGACATCACTACACCCGTTCAGAAGACTGTGGGCAAGAAGCTCGCGAAACCGCGACCGGTCGTTGTCCCGATCCTTCGGGCAGGCCTTGGCATGTTGGAGGGAATGGTCGCTCTGCTCCCGAGCGCCGAAGTCGGCTTCCTCGGCATGGTCCGCGATGAAGAAACTCTAAAGCCGAGTGTCTATGCGGAACGGTTGCCAGAGAACTTGTCCGATCGTCAATGCTTTGTTCTGGACCCCATGCTCGCAACCGGTGGGTCACTACTCCAAGCCATTCGGTTCCTCGCCGACAAGGGGGCATCCGACATCACGGCGGTGTGTCTGCTTGGCGCACCAGAGGGAGTGAAGGCTGTGGAGGAGGGAACCCTCGGGTTGAAGGTCACCGTCGTCCTTGGAGCTCTCGACGAAAAGCTCAATGAGCGGGGCTTTATCGTCCCAGGCCTCGGCGATGCCGGGGATCGCCTGTACGGGACTGTTGGGTAGTTCCCGGGGACTTGACGCTTGGCTCACTAGCCGGCAATAATCGGCGCATGAACACTCTGGCCCTGTCGATGCTCCCCGTGGGAGCGCCTGAGTGTTGCTGTCGAATGTGTGACTAACGTCCCCTTCTTCCGAGGGTCTCTAGGCCCCCTACCGAATCGACAGCAATGACTACCTCTTCTTCACCTCGCGAACCGCGCGGGTTCGCTCTCTATGTAGGCGTCACGGAAGGTGACGCCCGAGACGCGGGGATTTCTCTGGAAACCCTGGTCAAGGAACTCAAGAAAACCGTCGCCCACCATGTGCCAAGCGCGGACACCCACGCGGCGATTGCGCTCGCCCCGACAGGGTCAGGGGGCAACAACTTAGAGATTGTTCGCATGGCTCTGCACGACCCGGCAGCACTGGCAAAACTCAAGCCAGCCCAGACAGAGCGGGTGCTCTCTGTGGTCATCGATATCTCGCGCAAGCGAGTCACCATCGATGGCGAGGCTGCGCCACTGACCTTCAAAGAGTTTGCACTGTTGCAGTTCTTGGTACTTCGCGAAGGGCAGACAGTCCGCAGGGAAGTCATTATCGATGCGCTGTGGGTGGCGGGTGAGGACGATATTCCGAACTCCCGCACGATCGACGTGCACGTTCGCAGGCTTCGCTCGAAACTTGGCCGCTATGAAGACATTGTTCGCACCGTTCGGGGGGCCGGCTATCGGTTCGACCGGCACGCGGATGTCACGATTCACTATGGCGAAGCTCCGTCGCCCGACATGATTTAGGCGAGTTTTTCGGGATAAATCTTGCTCTAGACAGCGTTACCATTTTGTTATATATTGGCGGCATCGTCAGTTGCGTGCTCTAGCAGCTCTCGCTCATGTGATTACAAAACACTCTTGGTGCAAGGGAACAGGGCCGGTCGCTCGCCTCAGCGGCCGGCCCTCATCACGTTAAGGGAACGCCACATGGACACCATTCAGCCAAGCCCTCTACGCTAACCAAATGACCTCAAGCCCGAGCATCGTCTGGTTTCGCAACGACTTGCGACTCTTGGATAACCCCGCTCTGGACGCGGCTGTGGCCAGAGGCGAGTCGCTGATTCTGCTCTACGTTCACGACGAAGAAAGCCCCGGTTCCAGGCCACTAGGCGGCGCCACCAAGTGGTGGCTCCACCACTCGCTCCTCTCCCTCGAACACGACATCGAAGCGCTTGGCGGATCGCTCGTCCTGCGTCGGGGCAGCGCAGCGGACATCGTCCGCCACGTGGCGCGCGAAACCGGAGCGGGCGCTGTCTTCTGGAACCGGCGCTACGGATTAACCCGCGAGGCCGACGCAACGCTCAAGACTGAACTCAGAGATGCGGGCCTGATCTGCGAGAGTTTCGCTGGCAACCTGCTCTTCGAGCCCTGGACCATCAGAACGGGCGAAGACCGACCGTTCCGCGTCTTCACGCCGTTCTGGCGGGCCTGCTTGGCATCCGAGCCACCCCGCGTTCCGCTGAGCGCACCGTCAAAGCTTGCGAGCATGAGTGGGGTTGCCTCAGACGATGTCAACAACTGGAATCTTCTGCCGACTTCCCCAGACTGGTCCTCCGGCCTTGCCGAGATGTGGAATCCAGGCGAGCAGGGAGCCGCAAATCGTCTAGATGATTTCGTGGCGAATGTGTTGAAGAACTACCACCGGCGGGATGAACCAGGCCCGGTGACAACCTCACGACTGAGCCCTCACCTCCGCTTCGGCGAAATTAGTCCACACACCATTTGGCACGCGCTTGAGCGCACCCTTCCAGCAGAGGCAGAAAAAAACAAAGCCAAGTTCTTGAGCGAGATCGGGTGGCGGGAATTCTCCTACAACATCCTTTTCCACTTCCCCGAGCTTGCCTCCAAGAACTTCAGACCGGAGTTCGATCGCTTCCCCTGGGGTGAACCTGAAGCGGGCGCCCTGCGGGCGTGGCAGAAGGGGCGGACCGGGGTCCCCCTGGTGGACGCTGGAATGCGCGAGCTCTGGACCACCGGATACATGCACAACCGTGTGCGCATGGTCACAGCATCATTCTTGATCAAGAACATGCTTACTGATTGGCGGATTGGTGAAGCGTGGTTTTGGGACACCCTTGTGGACGCCGATGAGGCAAATAACCCCGCCAGCTGGCAGTGGGTGGCAGGAAGCGGCGCTGACGCGGCCCCCTACTTCCGAGTCTTCAACCCCATGCTTCAAGCGGAAAAGTTTGACCCCCAGCAGGAATACATCTCTCGGTGGGTTCCAGAGATTGGGACCCCCGACTACCCGAGCGCGCCGATTATTGACCTGAAGGCCAGCAGAGACAAGGCATTGGCCGCGTTTTCGGAACTCAAGGCCGAGCGCCCAGCTGAGTAACGCATTTTGCTGAAATCTCGGCTGCCCGGTGCGCGGCCTGGACAACACTGCCCCCAGCTACCAACCCGGCGAGGATGCCTGCGTTAAACGAGTCGCCTGCACCGGTGGGATCCACCATTTCGTCAATCGGGGCCGCAGGGACCTGCGTCAACGTGCCCTCCTCCCAAACGAGAGCGCCTTCGCTACCCAATGTCGCGACGACAACCGGGAATCGCTTGGCAAGCAGCGTCACCGCGCCTGGAACATCAGACACCCCAGAGAGAATCGCCGCCTCGTCTTCATTACAGCGGAGGATGTCTGCTCCTGAAATCAGGTCAAGGAAACGGCTGATTCCAAAGTCCTGAAGGAAGCCTGAGGACGAGGCGTCCACCATCACTCGGCACCCTGCGCGCTGAGCACTCGTAATGAAAGACCTCATCAGCTCCGGTGTGTGGTGGTGGAAGATGCTGTAGCCGGTGAGGTGAACCACACTGGCTGATTCCAGCAATGCCAACGGGATGCGAGTTGGATCAAGTTCAGCATTAGCCCCGCGATCGCTCAACATCGACCGTATGGCTCCCTCGACCACGATGACGATGGTTCCAGTCGCCAGCTCGGTGTCGTTTTCGAGGTGAGCGGTCACCCCCGCCGCAGCAAACTCGACCTCAAAGCGCTGCGCGTCAAAATGTCCCACTCGACCAACGAAATCAACGTGAACACCCTCTGCGGCAAGCCAGACTGCCGTGTTGGCTGCTGAGCCACCTGATTCCCGAACGATGCGCGCCGGGGTATCCGTATTGGGTCGCAGGGGCATTTCCACCCGGGCAACCACATCGTCAATCACATCGCCGACGACAAGGACTCTCGATAGGGCGCTCATGGGCGCTTGGCCCATGCGGCCGCAATCTCGCAACCCACCGCGACATTACTGGTCACGAGGTCCAAGTTCACCCGCAGACTCGCACCGCCTGAATTCTCCAAAACATGGGCCAACAAGAAGGGTGTCACCTCATTACCTCGGATGCCGTGCCGATCTGCTTCTTCGAGAGCTTCTGAGAGCAAGCGGTCGTGAGTCGCTGGGTCCCACTGCTGGCTTTCCGGCACGGGGTTTGCAACGACAATGCCTGCCTGAAGACCCAGGGCATCCCGAGCCGCCATAACGTCTGCAATCTCTGCCGGGGTGTCAAGGGACCACTCGAGCGAAAAAGCACTCTCTCTCAACCAAAAGGCGGGAAAAACCGTCGTCCTATAGCCGATGACGGGCACGCTAAGGGTTTCCAGGCGCTCGAGGGTTGCGCCGATGTCAAGAATCGACTTCACTCCGGCGGACACCACTGTGACGGGTGAGCTGGCAAGGACGGACAAATCCGCTGACTCATCAAAAGTCTCACTGGCCCCGCGGTGGACCCCGCCCAAACCGCCGGTCGCGAAGACGCGCACCCCCGCCAAGCTTGCAAGATAGGCGGTGGACGCGACAGTAGTCGCTCCCGAGCGTCCCGCGGCGACCAGAACGGGGAGTTCGCGAACACTGGCCTTAGGAACGTCCTCTTGAGCTATACGTTCGAGTTCCGATTCACTGAGACCAACCGTAGGGACTCCGTCAATCACGGCCACTGTTGCTGGCACCACACCGGCCGCGCGGACCTGGGCCTCCCAGCGCTTGGCCGACTCAAGATTCTGGGGCCTCGGTAGTCCGTGGGCGATGATGGTGGATTCCAGGGCGAGAACCGGCAGAGAATTCTCGAGGGCGCTCTGAACCTCCGGCGATAGTTTCACAATGGTCACATCCTTAGGGTATTCGCCTTCGCCAGACAATGAAGGACACTATACCCCCTGGGGTATAGTGTCCTTATGGCAGAAACCTCAGCCAAGGGCCCAAGCTTTGGCGAACGAGTCGAGGGCTTCGACATTCCGGTCGTCAACGAACGAGCAGTGCGGGCTGCGGCCGGCATCCTCTTTCTCATTGGTTTCCTTGCCGTCAACTACGCCTTCTACACCGGCGACTTTCAACCTGTTCGTGGATTTGGGCTCCTCTTCATGATTGATATGGGAATCCGCATCGGGTTAGACCATCGTTTCGCACCCTCGATGGTGCTCGGCGCTCTCATCGTTCGCCGGCAACGCCCCGAGTGGGTTGGGGCACAACAGAAACTGCTGGCGTGGTCTTTGGGGTTTGGCATGGCGTTTATCGCATGTCTTGGCATGGGCTTCCTCGGCATACAAAGCGAATACATGCTGCTGTTCTGCAGCTTCTGCCTGGCCCTGATGTTCCTAGAAGCAGCGTTTGGAATCTGTGTGGGGTGTGAGCTTTATCGAGTTTTCGCCAAGACCCCGCCCCAGCTGTGTCCAGGCGATGTCTGCGAATACACGCCGCCGAGCAGGCGCTCACTGTTTAGGAGCAGCCCTACAGCTGACTCCTAATGTCCCAGAGGTCCGGAAAGAAGGGGTTGAAGAGGGTGCTTGCCAGATAGGCGACTCCTGCAGATCCTCCGGTGCCTTTCTTGCGGCCAATGGTCCGCTCCACCATCTTCACGTGGCGGTAGCGCCACTCACCCAAACCTTCATCAAGATCCACCAACGCTTCACACACCAGTGACGACTCTGGATCGGTGTGGTGAAGGTTGATGAGCACCCGCTGGACATCCTCTCGGGCTTCCCACGGGGTGGTGACGTCGCGATGAAGAACGTCAGAGGGCATCGCGTGGCCCCTGGCGTTGCAGTAAGCAAGAGCGGAATCCCAGACGCTTGGTCTCGACATTGCTGCCTCGACGGCGATGCGAGCTGGAGAGCCGGGAACCAAGTGCTCTGCCATTTTCATTCCACTGCCGTGTTCCGCGTTTTCGCCGGCGTAGTCGCGACGGCCAAGGACAGCCTCGAGCTCGCGGAACTGCGCTGACTGGAATCCGCTGGCTGAGGACAGGCGCGAGCGAAATGACTGGAACTGCAGAGGCGTCATCGTCTCCAGAACATCAATCTGGGCCACACAAATCTTCATGATTGTGCGCACGCGACCCAGGAGAGCAAGAGAGCGATGTGTGTCGCCTCTCTCCAGAGCAGGCTGCAGCGCGGCCAGCTCGTGGAGAATCTGCTTGAACCAGAGTTCATACACCTGGTGAATGGTGATGAAGAGGAGTTCGTCGTGCTCTGGGCCCTCAGACAGCGGCTCCTGCAAAGAGAGCAGTTCCTCCACTTTGAGGTAGCTCGTATAGGTGACGGCCTTCTCGTGAGCGCCAGTCATTAGGTCACTCGGCTTTCGTCTGGCGCTACATTTCGGTACTCACCACTGGCCACGAGATCTCGGAGTCGATCAAACCCGTCCCAGACCTCAGCGTAGGAAGTAGCGAGAGGTGAAATCGCGAGCCGAATGGCATTGGGTTCCCGGTAATCGGGAACCACGTTCTTCATCTTGCGCAGCGCCAGCGCAATCTGAGCTGCATCAGGGTGGGTGATGATGATGTGGCCTCCGCGGTGGGCCGCTTGTCGGGGTGTCCCGAGTTCAAAGCCGAGCGGAACTAACCACTCATCAACGAGCGCGATCATGAGTTCTGTGCCAAGCGCCGCCTTCGCTTCAATCGCCTTGATCCCCGCCCGTTCAATCATCTGGTAGCTGGATTGAACAGCGCGGATACCCATAATGGAGGGGCTCGCGACCTGGAAACCGCGGATATCGCCCGATTTCTCGAACCACGGCCCCATCACAAACTGGTCTCTCTGGGCGAACCACCCCTGAATCGGAACATGGAGCTCCGCCTGAAGGGATTTCCGCACAAACAACCAAGCAGGTGATCCAGGACCTGAGTTGCCGTATTTGTATGTGCAGCCAACGGCGAGATCGATGTCGTTTCCATCGAAGTCCAAATCGATGGCGCCACCGGCATGGGAACAATCCCACAGCATGAATGCTCCCGCGGCCTTGACGGCCCGTGAAATCTCACGAAGCTCTGGCCTGGCGCCCGAGCGGTAGTTGATGGCCTGCAGCGTGACGAGAGCGACGTCGTCCCTCAAGAAGGGCGCCAATAGTTGAGCGGTGACCCGCTCCTCTAGAGCTGCAACAGACACGGCGCCAGGTCCCCCGCTGCCATCGGTGTCCAACGTGATGAGCTTCAGGCCATGTTGTGCGGCGATGCCCTCGAGAATGTATCGATCGGTTGGGAAGTTTGCGGAGTCAATGATGACGGTCTTCCGACCAGGCCTCGCCGCAATCGCCGCAAGGGCCAGCTGGTAGAAGTTCATGGAGGTGGTGTCACACACCAAAGTTTGTCCTGGGCCCGTTCCCAAGGTCGCCCTAGCCAGGAGGTCGCCAGCTACCTGCGCTTCGTCAATCCAGTGGGACCACCCACCGACAAGCTCGGTGCCCCACTCGCTGGTCAAAAACGAGTTGACAGCGTCAATCGTTGCCAAGGGAAGGCGACCCAGAGAGTTACCATCCAGGTAGCACTGCTCTGGATCCGCGTGAAAAAACTCCGCCCGAAACGACGCGAGAGCGTCGCCTCGATCGAGGGCCTCGGCCGTCGATCGATCTGTCGGATTACCCGGAAAAGAATGAGCCACCAAGCCAGCTTACGCCGGGCGGTACCTAGCCGAAGCGACCGGTGACGTAGTCGAGAGTCTTCTGGTTGGCAGGGCTCGAGAAGATCTTGTCGGTCCGATCGTGCTCCACCAACACGCCAATCCTGCTTCCCGCAGCGTCATCGGAGGCCACCGTGAAGAAGGCCGTCCTGTCTGCTACACGAGCAGCTTGCTGCATGTTGTGGGTCACGATGACAATCGTGTAATCCTTCTTGAGCTCGTTCATCAAGTCTTCAATTTTGAAGGTGGAAACCGGGTCAAGGGCTGAGCAAGGCTCGTCCATCAAGATGACATCTGGCTGAACGGCAATCGCGCGGGCGATACAGAGGCGCTGCTGCTGGCCGCCGGACATGCCAAACGCGTTGTCCTTCAGACGGTCTTTGACCTCATCCCAGAGCGCTGCTCCGCGAAGAGCCTGCTCTACGATGTCGTCCATGTTTCCCTTGACGCCGAGCGTCTTCGGCCCGAAGGCGATGTTCTCGTAAATCGACTTCGGGAACGGGTTTGGCTTCTGAAAGACCATTCCCACGGTCTTACGAACCTGAACCGGATCAACATCATCACCATAGACATCTTGACCGTAATAAAGCACTTCGCCGGTCACCTTCGCTCCCGGGATCAAGTCGTTCATCCGGTTGAGGCTGCGAAGAATGGTCGACTTGCCACAGCCCGAGGGGCCAATCAGCGCGGTGATCTCGTTTTCGTAGATGGGCAGGTTCACGTCCTGCACAGCCAGGTTAGCGCCGTAGTAGACAGAGACATCCTTCAGCGTAAAGACCTCGGTGGGCACAGTTTCTTCTCCAATAGGTACGTTCATGATTCCCTCTCCTACCACGTTCTCTCATAGCGGGCACGAAGCCAGATGGCGAATGAGTTGATGACAAACAACACAGCCAACATCAACAACACGCCCGCTGCAGCCAAAATTTGAAACTCTTCCTGCGGGCGACCTGCATACTGGTAAATGAGCACCGGAAGCGCCGAGTACCCACCCTCGAAGAAGTTGGGTGAGAACGTCACGAAGGTGAGCGCACCGACGAGCAGGAGCGGTGCAGCCTCACCGATAGCCCGAGCGACCGCGAGGATGACGCCGGTCAACATGCCGGGAATCGCCGCAGGCAACACTTGCAACCAAACCGCCTGCCAGCGGGTGGCGCCAAGAGCGAGGGAGCCTTCCAAAATGGACGATGGCACTGCCTTAATCGCTTCCCTCGATGCAAGAATCACCGTCGGCAAGACCAACAGCGCGATTGTTGCTGAACCAGCAGCTGCCACCAACCCGAGATTGAACGGCCCTCTCACAAAGAACGCGAGACCGAGGATTCCAAAGACAATCGAGGGAACTCCAGCCAGGTTCTGAATATTGAGCTCAATCAGGCGGTTCCACCACTTGGTCTTGTCGGCAAACTGCTCCAGATACACCGCTGCGCCTACTCCCAGAGGGATGATGATGGCAATCACCCCGCCGATAATTTGAAGGGTTCCCTGGATGGCAACGCTAAACCCGGCGGTCGCGCGGTTGACAGTCGATGGGCCGTTGAAAATGAGATCAAGGTCAAGGCGAGTGCGCCCTTCAACAAAGGCCCACAACAAAATCGCCACAATCGCAACCATCGAAATCGTGAGGGCCAAAAGCATGACCGAAACAAACAAAACGTTTGCGGTCTTGCCTTTTTGATCACCCGCAGCGAAGCGGTTCTGAACGGCCAAGCCGGCGCCGGCCGCGGCGAAACGCCCGCGGGCAGGCATGCTGTTGAAGGAATCAGCCATTAGTCGTAAACCTCCCGGAAGCGGTTCACGAAGCGGATAGCAATCATGTTCATCAGGAGCGTGATGGTGAACAGCAACGCGCCAACGGCGAAAATCGTGTCGTAGACAATGGAGCCCACCGCAATTTCACCGGTTGCGCGGGAGGCGATGTACGCGGTCATTGTCTGAATTCCCTCAAAGGGGTTGAAGTTAAGGCCTGGAGAACCCGCTCCAGCGACCAACAGCACGATCATGGTTTCCCCCACCGCGCGCGAACCGCCAAGAACGAAAGCGGCGATGATTCCAGAGAACGCTGCCGGGACAACAACACGAAGTGCTACGCGCATCTTTCCCGCGCCGAGGGCGTAGGCGCCCTCGCGCAGAGCGCGGGGCACTGACCTCATAGCGTCATCGGCGACCGACGAAATCAGCGGGACAATAATGAGCCCCACCGCAATGCCGGCGACACCGGTGGAGAACAGTCCCCCCCAGGGCAGCCATGGGGTCAAGTACTCGAGAAACGGCCTGAGCCAGAAGAACGCGAATAGGCCGGTCGCGACAGTAGGGATTCCCTCGAGAACTTCGAGGATGGGCTTGATGGTCTTGCGCACAGGCTCCGGCGCGTATTCAGAAAGATAAATTGCCGAGAGCAAGCCCAGTGGAATAGCGACCAGGAGGGCGGTAACGACCACCATCAATGTGCCCACCACAATGGGAACAACTCCATACTTCGGCTCGGCATAGCCGGGGGACCACTCGGTTGCCGTGAAGAATTCAACGATCGAAATCTCGGTGAATAACCGCGGCAGTGGTTGCAGCAGGGCGATCACAATGGCCGTCGTGACTGCAATTGAAATTACCGCGGTGATGAATAGGAAGGTGATGATCACCTTTTCCCCGTAGTGGGGGTGCTCGGCGCGGAGCGAGACTCGACGAGCCCCAC
>CAYXSU010000002.1:0-28181 GCA_964467805.1 uncultured Microbacteriaceae bacterium | reverse complement strand
ACCTTTTCCCCGTAGTGGGGGTGCTCGGCGCGGAGCGAGACTCGACGAGCCCCACTCCGCGCCGACACCACAGATGAAGACATTAGTTCAGATCTCCCAATCTCTCCATCGTCCCAGTGTGTTACAGACTACCTATCCAGCAAGCGCTGCAACAGCAGCGAGCTGCTCAGCCTTCTGGTCCTCGGTCAGTGCGACCAGACCAGCTGCTGCTGCGATCTCCTCGTTGCGCTCCACCATGAAGGTGTAGAAAGCAACGACCTCTTCGCGACCGAGTGCCGAAGCAGCAGGGAAGCTGTAGAGCGAGCGACCGAGTGGGGTGTAGACACCAGCGAGCAGGTTGTCAATGGTGGGCTCGTTGCAGCCTTCACCACTGTCAATTGCCAGTGCCTTCACGGTGTCGGAGTACTCCTGGTAGAAGGAGAAGGGGATGAATGCCATGGCGCCGAGGCCACCAGAGACACCCTGAACAGCCTGGTTGTCGTCTTCACCGATGTTGTTGTAGTCGGTGCGGATGTTGCCAGACTCACCGTTGATTTCTTCAGTGAAGAAGTCGAAGGTTCCAGAGTCGGTTCCAGGACCGTAGAGCACGAGGTCCTCGCCAGCCAGGTCGCCAGCGTCGATACCGGGGATCTCGCCCCAGGTTGCGATGGTGGAGTCAAGGTTCCAGATTGCATTCAGAGCCTCAACCGAGATGCACTCGAGCGGGTTGTCCACGTTTACGACGACAGACAGTGCGTCGTTAGCGACGGTCACACGGGTGTACTCGATGCCGTTTTCAGCACAGAGAGCGGATTCTTCGTCCTTGATGTCACGAGAGGCGTTGGAGCCATCGGTCTCACCGTTACAGAACTTCTCGAAGCCACCACCGGTACCGGAGATACCAACGGTCACGGCAACGCCGGGGTTCTCGTTCATGAAGAGCTCAGCAGCAGCCTCCGCGAAGGGGCCAACGGTGCTGGAGCCATCGAGCAAGATGGTGCCGGAAAGCGCGGGCGCTTCCTCGACTGCGGGTGCCTCAGCAGCGGGTGCCTCGGCTTCTTCGGCTGCGCCTGCACATGCAGACAGAACCAACAGTCCGGCAGCTGCGAGAGCGGCCGAAGCAATGAAGTTTTTCTTCACTGGTGTTTCTCCTCTTGGGCTTGGTGTGGACAGAAATTTCTGTCCTGCCCCAGGGTTGTCAGAGGACCTAGACAACAAGTAGTCCCTTGGTTAACAACAGGCAAACAATCCAGCAAACCCTCATCCAATGGTCGAGTCACCTAGTCTGGAGTCTCCCGAGATCACGGCGAGGACCCTCATGAAAGCAATAGTTGTCACCCGGCACGGTGGTCCCGAAGTCCTTGAATATCTTGATGCGCCTGAACCCGCAATGACGCCCACCGAGCTACTGGTTAAGGTGGCAGCAGCAGGCATCAACTACATCGACACCTATCAGCGCTCTGGCGTCTATGCGATGACTCTGCCTTACACCCCGGGCCTCGAAGGTGCCGGCACGGTGCTCCACGTCGGATCTGATGTCACGGGTTTCGCTGTTGGCGACACCGTGGCGTGGACAAGCAACCTCGGAAGCTATGCAGAAGTCGTAGCACTGGATGCCTCCAAGGCCGTGGCTGTTCCACCAGGAATCGAAGCAACCCAGGCGGCGCAGGCAATGCTCCAAGGGATCACGGCCCATTACTTGATCACGAGCGTTTTCGAAGTGAAACCCGGCACCACCGCTCTCGTTCACGCTGCAGCCGGTGGCGTAGGACTGCTGCTCTGCCAGATGATCACAGCGCGAGGTGGAAGCGTTATTGGCACTGTCTCGACCGAGGCCAAGGCTGTGGCCGCCCGCGCAGCGGGCGCAGCACACGTCATTCGTTACGACCAAGAGGCCTTCGCGCCCCGGGTTCGCGAACTGACTGACGGAGTCGGCGTCGATGTCGTTTACGACGGCGTCGGAGCCTCGACATTTGAGGGCAGTTTGCGAAGCCTCAAGCCCCGCGGAATGATGGCGCTGTTCGGTCAGGCAAGTGGCGCGGTCGGTCCTTTTGACCCACAGATTCTGAACTCGTTGGGTTCCCTGGTGCTCACTCGCCCCTCGCTGACTAACTTCATCCAAACGAGTGAGGAACTGCAGTGGCGAGCCAGTGAAGTATTCGACGCGATGCTCTCCGGCAAGCTCACCATGACACTTGGGGGCTCGTACCCACTAGCCAACGCTGCGCAAGCCCACAGCGACTTGGAAGCCCGCAAGAGCTCGGGCAAACTCATCCTGATTCCGTGAGTACAGTCCGACTGAGACGGTAGCTTTAGGGCATGAAGATTCTTCTTGTGGGCGCCGGTGGCGTCGGAAATGCTTTGGCCAAGCTTCTCGCGACGCGCGACTTTTATGAGCACGTAATCGTTGCTGACTACGACACCTCGCGAGCGGAGGGTGTGCTCGACTGGATTGCACAGCGATTCCCCGAAGCCCGTCCTCAGTTCAGCGCCGAACACATCGACGCATCCGCACCGGAGAATGTCACCGCGTTGGCCAAGAAGCACAACGCCAGCGTCGTCATGAACGCCGTCGAGCCCGCGTTCGTGCAGAGCATCTTCCAGGGTGCACTCGATGCGAACGCCGATTACATGGACATGGCGATGAGCCTGTCCATCCCCCACCCCGCTGACCCCCACAACACCCCCGGTATCAAACTTGGTGACTGGCAGTTTGACCGGGCCGCCGAGTGGGAAGCCTCCGGCCGCCTTGCTCTGGTGGGCATGGGTGTTGAGCCTGGTATCTCTGACGTGTTCGCCAAGTATGCGAGCGACCACCTATTCAGCGAAATTGACGAGATCGGTGTTCGCGATGGAGCGAACCTTGTCGTCCGGGACGACGAGGGCAATGAAATCTTTGCGCCCTCCTTCAGTATCTGGACCACCATCGAGGAGTGCCTCAATCCCCCGCTGATCTGGGAAAAAGACCGCGGATGGTTCACCACCGAACCCTTTAGTGAGCCTGAGGTGTTCATGTTCCCCGCTGGAATCGGCCCCGTGGAGTGTGTGAACGTTGAGCACGAGGAAGTCTCCCTGGTCCCTCGTTTCCTTGACGCCAAACGCGTGACCTTCAAATACGGCCTGGGATCAGAATTCATTGGAGTCCTCAAAACCCTGAATCTCTTGGGGCTCGACAAGGTCGCGCCGGTAACCGTCCGCACGGCACCCGGCCCAGATGGAAAGCGCGGCAAGGCAGCGGTGTCACCGCGCGATTTGGTCGCAGCAGTACTTCCCGACCCCGCCACGCTTGGCGATCGGATGACCGGGACCACCTGCGCTGGGGTGTGGGTGACCGGAAAGGGTAAGGATGGAAACCCGCGCGAGGTGTTCTTGTATCACGCCAGTGATAACGAGTGGACGATGGAGAACTACGACTCACAGTGCGTGGTCTGGCAGACAGCGCTTGCCCCTGCGGTGGCACTCGAATTGCTCGCCAAGGGCGTCTGGTCAGGCAAGGGCGTTCTTGGCCCCGAGGCCTTTGACGCCGAGCCCTTCCTCGAACTCATGGCCAAGCCAGAAGCCGAGGGCGGCTATGGCCAGGCCTGGGGATTCGAAGAGCGCTAAGCGAACTTCCCGGCGGTCATCTTCTTGCGTGGCCACCAGAAGGCATCGCCAGCGATAAATGCAGTTGCTGGAACAATCACGGTTCGCACTAGCAGAGTGTCGATTAAGACACCGATACCGACGATGATGCCGACCTGGAACAGGGCAATGAGCGGCAGCACGCCCAAGACAGCAAAGACCGCAGCGAGCAAAATACCGGCGCTCGTAATCACACCGCCAGTCGCGCCCAACGCCTTGATCATTGCCTGACGAGTGGGCTGCCTGACGGAGCCCGCCAACGCGGCAGCTTCTTCTCTTGCCCTGGAGACCAAGAAGATGTTGTAGTCAACACCGAGAGCGACAAGGAATAGGAACGAATACAGGAACACACTGAAGTCCAGGCCCGACATTCCAAAAACATTCTCGAAAAGCAGCCATGCTGCGCCAACGGCCGAGAAGAAGGACAGTACAACGCTGGAGAGCAGGAGGATCGGGGCAAGGATGGCCTTCAGCAACAGAACCAACACGATAAACACCAGCAACAGAATGAGCGGAATCACCAGAAGCTGGTCTCTCTCATACGCTTGCTTCACAGCCAGTCTCGTGGCGTCGTCACCGCCAACCAGAGCGTTAGCGCCAGGAACAGCCTGAACGACGTCCCGTAGTTCACCAATCGCCGCATACGCTTCCTCGCTTCCGCCCTCAGCGTCGAGGACAACATCAATCTGCGACTGGCTGTCGTTAGAGTTGACGACCTCCGCGCTCGCGACAACGTCCAGTGTCAACGCAGCAGTGACAACGTCCTCGGCCTGGTCGTTATTCGCGACGACCCGGGCGGGAGCACTGGCGCCCGCGGGAAATGCCTCACTCAGCACTTCAATACCGGTGACAGCCTCTGGCTTCACCCGGAACTGTTCGGTTTCGGGGATTCCAATTGTTACGCCGTTTCCACCGATCGTGAGAGCGCCCAAAATCGCCACGCCCACAATCGCGACCGTGACCGGGCGCTTACTGACCCGAGTCCCCAGCCGCGCCCACCAACCAGTCTCAGACTTGTTGACATCGCCAAAGCGAGGAACAAATGGCCAGAACAAACCGCGCCCAAACACAACGATGGCCGCTGGCAGAACTCCGAGGGCCGCAATCATTGCGACCACCACGCCGGTCGCACAGACGATACCAAGCGCTCGGTTTCCCCCCAGCTCAGCCAAGGACAGGGTCAGTAGCGCCAGCGCTACCGTTCCACCCGAGGCGATGATTGCCGGGCCGGCGCCCTTCAAAGCGCGAGCCATCGCTTCGTGCCGGTCCTCAAAAACCATAAGTTCTTCGCGGTATCGAGCAATCAGTAGCAAGGCGTAATTCGTTCCGGCGCCAAAGACGAGTACCGACAGGATTCCGGTAATGGACCCATCGGCTGCGATATCGAAGAACGCAGCAACATTGCGTCCGATTTGACCTGCCATTCCATCTGCAGTTCCGACCACAGCAAGGGGAACAATCCACAGAATGGGGCTTCGGTAGGTGACCAACAGCAGCAGAATGACGATGATGACAGTGGCAAGAATCAGTGTGAAGTCCGCACCGGCAAACACGCCCGCGAGATCCACCTGGAAGCCCTCCGGACCGGTCACATAGGTGACCATCCCCTCTGGCATGTCCTCGGCCGCGAGAGCTCGAATCTCAGCGATGCGCTCTGCTCTGGGCTCAACCTCGTCAATTTCATCCATCGGGACCGTGATGACGGCCGTCGTGTTGTCATCGGACACGGTGGCGGGCGGAACAAATGCCTCGCCCATCACTTCGACGTTGGAAAACTCCAGAAACTTCTCGTTAGCTCCGCCTGCAGGCATTTGAATCATCGGATCAAACTCGCCGACCAACCAGCTGAGCTGTTCATCAGTGAATTCACCGGACTCCACCGCATAGACAATGACGGCGGCTGTTCCGCCGGCATTAGGCATCGCAGCCAAAGCCTCATCAACAAGAACGACCTCTGCGTCATCGGGCAAACCTGTGGTCGGAGCCACATCGGTTTCCTCTGCCGCAAAGACCGTGAAGGACAAGACGGCGAAAATCAGACCAATAAGAAGCGTCACCCACGAAGTTTTTGGGCCGGTGATGAAGCGCACGAGAGAATTCATACGCTAGAACTTACTCCCAAAAACGAGCGACGACGCTCTTGGAAATAACTCAGGTTGACAGGGCAGTGTGTCCCTCAGCACAGGGGGAGCAATGACACGTCGAGCAGTAGCCGGGGCGGCCGTGGGCTTTCTCACCCTGGTCCTCGCCGGTTGCGGAACACCAGTCAATGAGGCCCCCGTCGCTCTCGAGGGAATTCAGCCCTGTGATGACACCACACTCAGCGGCGTCGAAACAACAATTCGCACGCAGGTTGAAGCGTTTGGGCGTGAGGATTTCCCCAGCGCCTATGAAATGGCCGCTCCCGACTTTCAAGCCGCAGTAAACCTCGAGGAGTTTGAGGACGTCATCCGCAACGGTTTTGTTCCACTTATGAATGTGGCGAGCTTCAGCGTCTCTCAGTGTGTCTGGGATCCGGAGCTCGATCGAGTGGAAACCGGCATGACGCTCACCACCAACTCTGGAATAGTCGGATCCCTGCGCTATTCACTGGTGCTTGTGCCTGAGGGCTGGAGAATCCTCGGAGCAGTCCCCAATCCGCAGTCACAGCAGGGCACCTAGCTGGCTCGGGCTTATTCCTCGATGTAGGGCTCCGGCATCGGCATGACGTCAATCGGCATTGGTTCTGGAATCTCGATGATCCCCTCGATCAGGGAAATCACGCTCGACCAGCTCCAGTCGTCATCGCCATGGCGCATCACGTAACCGGGGACCAACCACGCGTTGCCGCTGGCGTCCCACACCAGTAGCAGGGTGGACTCCGCGTCTGTCACCGTGACGCGAACAATCTCGGGTTCCTCGGGAAGAACAGGTTCTGGCAGCGGTTCGGGCAGCGGTTCCGGGACAATCTCTGAACTATCCCCCGGAACCTCAGGCTCGGGAAGAACATCTGGATCTACTGCAATCTCTGAATCGTCCTCCACTGTGCCAACGGCGGCGTCAACGCTTCTCGTCGAGGCCTCGGCTGCACCGTTTGCCCCGTAGTAGTACGACGTGCCAGGTGAGCCCCACCAGGCGCCAGAGGCGAGTCGATCAACGGCGTCGACCGCGCTGATGGTGTCAAACTCGCCCCGTTCCCGAACAACCACAGAGTGACCTGAGGCGGAAGACAGTAGCGGCCCAGGAGACCAGTACGCGGTCCACTCCAGGGCGGTTTCAACCCCATTCACGTGCAGGGCAGCAGAGACCCCAACACCCCAAGCATCGTTGGCAACGACTCGTACGTCGTCTGCACTCACATCAAGACCGGTGGCCCGGAACAGTTCCACCGCTTCTGCTGTGGCCTCCGCCACGGAAGGAAGATCTCCGGTTGGCTCTGGGGTAACACAATCTTGATAGCCGCCCTCGGTGCCATCCTCAGACAGTGGAACATCGGTGCAGACGGGTTCCGGGTAGGCAGCAGGGTTGTTGTAGTACCAGTTACCGGTGCCAGTCCAGGTCGTCCCAATGGAAGGCTCGGTCCAGTCTTCCGCGCCAACGAAGTAGCTCGGCCATTGGGGGTCAAAATACTGGCTCTTCTGAGCTTCGCCGGGGACATCGAAGGTTTCGCCTAACCGCTGGAGAAGCGCCTCCGGGGTGCCATCGAGTTCCAGTTGGTACACAGAACCGCGACCGGGATCAGTCCCGAGGCCATCGCCAGCCTCGTATTCGTACTGCACCCACAACCCGATTCGCGCATCAGAGCTCGACATCTCAGCGGAAGTGGCACCCTGGCCAGACGCTGCCATGGTGAATAGGGGACCTTGGGGTGGAAGAACAAGGGAAGTGACCACAACACCCACTACCGCAAGCGCACCAGCACCGAGCGCAGAGGTCGAAGCAATTCTCCTGGTCGCGTGCGGATTGCGTGCGCTCGGCCGCCTGGAGCTAAGGGACGATTCGCCAAGAATGGCATCATCGGTCGAGGGAGAGGATGCGGCAGGAAAGGCCCGACGAAGCCGGTCGTCAAAATCCTTGTCAATGTTGTTCATAGTGGGTTTATGTCCCCTCGCTGATTAATCTTTCACGCTGATACTTTTCGATGCCCTCTGCCAACACTTTCTTCGCCCTATGAAGCCGAATACTCAGCGCGTTTGGTGTTGTGCCCATAACGATCGCGACGTCCCTAACGGCAAGTCCCTCTACGACTACGAGTGCCAAGAGTTCTTGTTGAGCGCTGGTGAGTAGCTTCCAGGCGTTGGCCAAGTCAGGATCGGTCTCAAGAAAGCTATCCGCGGCGGGAGCAGTATCTGGCTCGTGAAACAACCACAAAACGTCCAAACGGTGCCGTTCTTTTCTCCGGTGATTCGCAACCACAAAGGATGCAATCCGATACAGCCACGGAAGTTCTTCACCCGGCGTGACTGACGAACGCTTTCTCCAGGCAACGGCAAAAACATCAGCAGCTAAGTCTTCAACGTCGCCAAAAGGTACGCGCCTAGCCAAGTACGCTCGAATCGGCCCCAAGTATTCGCGATAGATTTCGCGAAAGGTGGAGTGGTCGTTATTCATTGCATGCCTTCCGTTGCTGAGTTTATGTCTGCAGAATCGGAAATCTTTCGCCCCACCCCAAGAAATGTCCGACTCGCGGAGCGTGTCGTCGCGAGTAGGCTGTTGGGGTGTCTGACCTCCATGGCCCAGAGCCACACCGTGTCGCGTTTTCGGCCCACCTGAATCGCTTGCGGGCCGGAGTACTGGGCGCTAACGACGGAATTGTGTCCATTGCTGCTCTTGTTGTCGGTGTTGCCGCCGCGACCCAAGACGTCCGGGCGATTCTCATCGCTGGCACTGCCGGTGTTATCGCAGGGTCACTATCGATGGCAATTGGGGAATACGTGTCGGTCAGCTCACAGCGGGACAGCGAGGCTTCCCTCATTGCTCACGAGCGCCAAGAACTGATTGACCAGCCCGAGGCTGAGCTTCAGGAGCTGGCGGATATTTATGAAGCTAAAGGCCTCAGCAAGAAAACGGCTCAACTCGTCGCGCAGGAGCTCACCAATCACGACGCGTTCCGCGCGCACCTGGACGCAGAGCTCGGGATAGACGAGCGCCAGCTCACGAACCCATGGCATGCTGCGTGGTCCTCCGCGCTGTCCTTCCTAGCGGGAGCGGCATTGCCGTTGCTCGCCATCGGATTAACGCCAAGTGATTGGCGAATTGGCGTGACCTTTCTCGCATCCCTCGTAGCACTCGCCATCACCGGCGGCGCCGGAGCGTATCTCGGCAACAGTGCGATACTCCGGCCAGTACTTCGCGTGACGCTCGGTGGTGGACTTGCGCTGGCCCTGACATGGGGAATTGGCCACTTACTCGGCGCAGGAATCGCGCTGTAATCACACCGATCGGGAAAACGTGGCGGTACCGGTGGGATTTGAACCCACGGTGGACTTTCACCCACACAACTTTTCGAGAGTTGCACCTTCGGCCGCTCGGACACGGTACCGCCTACGAGTGTATACCGGGCCCCATCCCTGACATCACCCCACATTCCCAAGCCTCACCCACCTGGTCGGTGCTGAGCCCTACGCTGGTGGCATGTCCAAATCTGCTCCCGCATACCGTTGCGATGACTGCGGTTGGACAACGCTGAAGTGGGTTGGTCGATGTGGTGAATGCCAGGCCTGGGGCACGGTAACCGAGACTGGCGCCCCCACCACTGCATCCAAGCAGGTCAAAGCGGTTGTCCCCCTGGGAGACAAAGCTGCCAAGCCAATCACTGAGCACTCAGGAGTTGAAAGTGGTCATCACCCGACCGGTGTTGGCGAGTTCGACCGGGTACTCGGCGGGGGAATTGTGCCAGGCGCTGTAATCCTGCTCTCGGGTGAGCCAGGTGTTGGAAAGTCCACCCTGCTCCTTGACGTCGCGGCACATGCCGCCAGGGGCGGGCGCAGAGTTCTCTATATCAGCGCTGAAGAATCCGCGGGGCAGGTCTACTTGAGAGCATCGAGAACCGGTGGCCTCAATGACAACCTGTACCTGGCAAACGACACCGACCTCGGGTCGTTGCTTGGCCACGTCGAGTCACTCAATCCCGATCTACTCATTGTTGACTCGGTCCAGACAGTGTCCTCAGGAGCCCTCGAAGGTTCCGCGGGTGGCGTTGCTCAAGTTCGCGAGGTCGCGGCGACCTTGATTAGGGTCGCCAAAGACACCGCGATGCCCATCATCTTGGTGGGCCACGTCACCAAAGACGGCCAGGTTGCTGGGCCTCGAACCCTCGAGCACCTTGTCGATGTTGTCTGCCAGTTTGAGGGCGATCGGCAAACTTCTCTGCGATTCATCCGGGCCCACAAAAACCGCTTCGGTCCAACCGATGAGGTCGGATGTTTTGAAATGAGTGGGTCTGGAATTGTCGAGGTCCCAGACCCCAGCAGCCTCTTTCGTTCCGGAACCGGGACACCGGTGAGCGGAACCTGCATCACCATAGCGCTGGAGGGCCGGCGCGCTTTGCCCGTTGAGATTCAAGCCCTGGTGGTGCCAAGCTCCGCCCCTCAGCCTCGCCGGGTGGTCAACGGAGTTGAGTCCTCCCGAGTGGCAATGCTGCTTGCGGTGTTGGAGCGTCGGGCGGGAATTACCCTCTCGCAGGCCGATGTCTATGTCTCGACAGTCGGCGGCATTCGCATCACTGAGCCCGGGGCGGACCTAGCGATTGCCCTCGCCGTTGCCAGCGCCGCCAAAGACACACCACTATCCCCCACCACGGTCGCTATTGGAGAAATCAGCCTTGCTGGCGAGATTCGCCAGGTTACCCAGGCAGCTCAGAGGGCATCAGAAGCATCCCGCCTTGGATTCGATGTGGTGCTCGACCAATCTCACGCGAGCATCGCTGAAGCTATTCGCCGAGCATTTGCCGAAAGCCCCGCGAAGAAAACCGCACCCGCGTTTTAGTTCAGAAGGAACTGGCGCGTCTCAGCGGATTCCAGGTCACCCAAGAAGACCTTGAGGTGATAGCTAGCGCCACCGCCTGGCATTACAGGGCGGGAGTCAGTCGCGGCGCAGGCGTCGACGCTCGAGCGCGTGCGGTCCCACGGAATGCTCACGGTCTCTTGCTCGCTACCGGCCATCAACGTTATCTCGAGCGGCACTGACCCGGTTTGGCAGTGACTGGAGCTCCAAATCAAATCTGGGCCGGAACTTATCTCGTAGCGCTGGAGATCGGTTCCAACATCCAGAATGCAGTCCACCGTGGAGATGTTTCGAATTCCCATCCACAGTTGCGGATTCATTCCACTGTCATAGGTCGTCTGATCAGTCCTCGCTACTAACTCGATCTGGCTAGGAAGACAGTTACCGAGTGTCGGCTCCTCGGTCATGGCGTCTGTCTCTTCTTGGGTTGGGCCGGAGTCCACTCCGAAACCAGGCCGCACGATAATCAAGACAATGACGGCGATGACGGCCAACAAACCGCCGAACACCACAAGCCGACGGCGCCAATACACCGAAGCAGGAAGTCGTCGTTGGGGCTGAGCCATAGCCCTAGGTTACGACTGGGGACCAAATTTTCGGGTGTTCGAACCGGCGAGCCCCCTGAGAAATTGCTTAGGCGCCAAGAGTCTTCACCAAACGCGAATTCCCAAGGGTGTTGGGCTTAACCCGCGCCAAGTCAAGAAACTCAGCAATGCCTTCGTCTGGCGAGCGCACCAACTCAACATAGACAGAGTCGTCAACAAGGCTGTCATCGTGGTGCGTGAAGCCATTTCTTTCAAAGAATTTTTCTTCAAAGGTGAGACAAAACAGTCGCCGAAGTCCCAGCTCCCGGGCCTGATTCTCGAGGGCGCCAAGCAGAGCCCGACCAATTCCCTGCTGTTGGAAGTCCGGTGCCACGGTGAGGGTTCGAATTTCACCCAAATCTTCCCAAAAGACGTGCAAAGCCCCACATCCGATTACGTCGCCATCGGCCGTGACCGCAACCACGAATTCTTGGACCGACTCGAAGAGCACCACCAGGTCTTTGCCAAGGAGAACTCGCTGCTCAACAAGAGGCGTCATGAGCCCCGAAATGGCCCTGATGTCCGAAGTCCGGGCAGGTCGAATCTCCCAGGCCATCGTCTGCTCAGGATTCACCAAGCCAGCGTAGCGCCTAGCTTTCCCGGGCGCCGGCTTCGACAGGTTTCACGTCTCTGGTAGTCGCGACGAAGGTGAACTCGCCATCGACGAAGTCAACGTCAACCTGTTGGCCGGGAGAGAGCACGCCCTGCAGAATACGCTCGGACAGCGGGTCCTCGACATTTTGCTGCACAGCGCGGCGCAGTGGCCTCGCTCCCATGGTGGGGTCCCATCCAAGACGAATGAGCTCCTTCTTCGCGCTCTCCGAGACAGACATGGTCATGTCGCGATCGAGCAGACGGTCGCCCAAGCGCTTGATGAAGAGGTGCACAATCTGCATGAGCTCTTCCTCGTTGAGCTGCGGGAACACAATCGTCTCGTCAACGCGGTTGAGGAACTCGGGCTTGAAGTTCTTCTTGAGCTCCTCAACCACCTTGGCCCTCATCGACTGGTAGCTGGCTTCGGTGTTGCCCTCGAGGGTGAATCCGACCGGCCCACCAGTGATGTCCTTGGTGCCGAGGTTCGTCGTCATGATGATGACGGTGTTCTTGAAGTCCACCACGCGACCTTGACCATCGGTCAAGCGGCCCTCTTCGAGCACCTGAAGCAAAGAGTTGAAGATATCAGGGTGGGCCTTTTCGATTTCATCGAACAGGACCACACTGAATGGCTTGCGGCGCACCTTTTCGGTGAGCTGGCCGCCATCTTCGAACCCGACAAATCCTGGAGGAGCACCGAAGAGGCGCGACACCGTGTGCTTCTCGCCAAACTCGGACATGTCGAGGGCAATCAGCGCGTCCTCGTCGTCGAAGAGGAACTCGGCAAGCGCTTTGGCCAACTCGGTCTTTCCCACACCGGTAGGACCAGCGAAGATAAAGGAACCGCTCGGACGCTTGGGGTCTTTCAAACCCGCGCGAGTACGTCGGATGGTCTTGGACAGCACCGAAATAGCCTGCTCCTGACCGATGACCCGCTGGTGAAGCGCCTTCTCCATGAACATCAGACGGGCTGTCTCTTCTTCTGTCAGCTTGAACACGGGGATTCCGGTCGCAGCAGCGAGAACCTCTGCAATGATTCCCTCGTCAACGACCCCGGTGCCACCGGCTTCGCCGCTTCGCCACTTCTTCTCCAGCTGGAGACGCTCGCCAAGGAGAGTCTTTTCCTCGTCGCGCAGCGACGCTGCCTTCTCAAAATCTTGTCCTTCAATGGCCGCTTCCTTACGGGTGCGGACGTCGGCAATCTTCTCGTCGAACTCGCGCAACTCTGGCGGGCTGGAGAGAATCGACAGCCGCAGGCGTGCGCCTGCTTCATCGATCAAGTCGATGGCCTTGTCTGGAAGGAAGCGGTCCTGAACGTAACGGTCGGAGAGGTTCACGGCCGCTTCAATTGCCCCATCGGTGATGGACACGCGGTGGAACGACTCATACTTGTCCCGCAGACCCTTCAAAATGTTGATCGTGTGGGCGGGGCTTGGTTGGTTTACCTGCACCGACTGGAAGCGTCGCTCGAGAGCCGCATCCTTTTCAAAGTGCTTGCGGTACTCATCAAGAGTTGTGGCACCAATGGTTTGGAGCTCGCCTCTCGCAAGAAGCGGCTTCAAAATGCTCGCGGCGTCGATAGCACCCTCAGCGGCCCCGGCGCCCACAAGGGTGTGAATCTCATCGATAAAGACGATGATGTCGCCTCTGGTGCGAATCTCTTTAGTGACCTTCTTCAAACGCTCTTCGAAGTCGCCACGGTAACGGCTCCCCGCAATGAGGGAGCCCAGATCCAGCGAGTAGAGCTGCTTGTCGCGAAGGGTCTCCGGAACATCACCCTTGACAATGGCCTGGGCCAGACCTTCAACAACCGCGGTCTTGCCCACACCGGGTTCACCGACCAAAACCGGATTGTTCTTGGAGCGGCGAGAAAGAATCTGCATGACCCGCTCCATCTCGCGCTCGCGACCGATGACGGGGTCGAGCTTGCCTTCACGAGCTGCCTGGGTGAGGTTGCGTCCAAACTGATCAAGTACCTGGGAACCCTTATCTCCACCCGTAGTTTCGGATCCCCCCACCGAAACGGGGTCTTTGCCCTGGTAGCCAGAGAGCAACTGAATGACCTGTTGGCGGACACGGTTGAGATCTGCGCCTAGCTTGACCAAGACCTGAGCGGCAACACCCTCACCCTCACGAATGAGGCCGAGCAGAATGTGCTCGGTACCGATGTAGTTGTGACCTAGTTGGAGGGCCTCGCGCAGACTCAGTTCAAGAACCTTTTTCGCCCGCGGAGTAAAGGGAATGTGTCCGGTAGGAGCCTGCTGGCCTTGTCCAATGATCTCCTGGACCTGCTCGCGGACGGCTTCTAGTGATATCTCGAGGGACTCCAAAGCCTTGGCGGCAACGCCCTCACCCTCGTGGATGAGACCCAGGAGGATATGTTCGGTGCCGATGTAGTTGTGGTTGAGCATCTTGGCTTCTTCTTGCGCCAAAACAACGACTCGGCGAGCCCGGTCGGTAAACCGCTCAAACATGTGTCCAGCTCCTCTGTGACAATCGAGCCCTGTTCTGAGCTCGTAATTGAAGAGTAAAGGTTCGCCACTGCGCGTGGGGCTCTGTTCGCCCCCAGCGTGAGGACTCGAATCGTGCCTACACGCGTGTTCGGCAGATACCCGGTTTCTGGTCTTACACTTCCCTGAGGATGGAAAAACAGCAGCCCAAAAAGTCGGCATTACCTCCCGCGCGTCTGGGACTGTTGGCTATCGTCCTTGGGGTCGCCGTCTATGGTGCTCTAAGTCTGTGGAACTAGGTGGAGGTCGGCGATGATTGAGAACTTCTGGGCAAACGCGCTGTTCTCAGTGACCCCCACGATTCTCATGGGCATTCTGTTCTGGTTTGTGATGCGCTCAATCCTTCGCGCAGACCGCACCGAACGCGACTCCTACGCCGCAATTGAGCGTGAAGAACGCCTCAAGCGGGGGCTCCCAGTCGACGACTAGGTCTACTTGACCAGCGGGAACAATACGGTCTCGCGAATACCCAAACCAGTCACGGCCATCAGCAAACGGTCGATGCCCATTCCCATGCCACCAGTCGGTGGCATGCCGTGCTCCAGAGCGCGCAAAAAGTCTTCATCGACGCGCATGGCTTCGTCGTCACCCTTAGCGCCAAGGGCTGCCTGCACAACAAACCGCGCTCGTTGCACCACGGGATCCACAAGCTCCGAATACCCAGTAGCTAGCTCGAAGCCTCGAACGTAGAGGTCCCACTTCTCGACGACGCCCGGGATACTTCGGTGCTCACGAACCAGCGGCGAGGTGTCGACGGGGTAGTCCATCACAAACGTTGGAGCCTTCAGGGATCCAATCACAAAGTGCTCCCATAGTTCTTCCACCAGCTTCCCGTGGGTGGGTTGAGCCACCTCAATGTCGAGCTTTCCGGCCATGGCCATCAAGGTCTCGAGATCGGTCTGGGGAGTGATCGTCGTTCCGCTCGCCGCGCTCAGGCTGTCGTAGACCGAGATTCGATCCCACGTTCCACCCAGGTCATACTCGGTCCCATCGGCCCAGGTCACAGTGTGACTACCGGCAATGGCGACGGCCGCATTTTGCACCAGCTCCTGGGTCAGGTCGGCCATCTGGTTGTAGTCGCCATAAGCCTGGTATGCCTCAAGCATCGCGAACTCTGGGCTGTGGGTGGAATCAGCACCCTCGTTGCGGAAGTTTCTGTTGATCTCAAAGACTCTCTCGATCCCGCCCACGACTGCCCGCTTCAAAAAGAGCTCTGGTGCAATCCGCAGGAACAGCTCAGTGCTAAATGCGTTCGACTGGGTCTTGAACGGCCTTGCAGTTGCACCACCGTGAAGGGTCTGCAGCATCGGCGTCTCCACCTCGAGATACCCGTGGGAAGCAAAGGTGGCCCGCAAAGACTGGTTGATTAGCGCCCTCTGGCGGACCGTGACCCGGGCTTGCTCGCGAACAATCAGGTCCAAATAGCGCTGACGCACCCGAGTTTCTTCGTTGAGCTCGCTGTGCAAGTTAGGCAAAGGCATCAATGCTTTTGCGGCAATTGCCCACGACGTGACCATCACAGAGAGCTCCCCGCGCTTGGACGCGACTACTTCTCCCTCAACAAAAACATGGTCACCCAGATCAACAAGATCCTTCAAACGCTCAAACGAGTCCTCGCCGATTTCCCCAAAAGACACCATGGCCTGCAGGCGCTCGCCGGACCCTTCCTGAAGCGACAAAAATGCCAGCTTGCCCGTGACTCGCATGTGCACCACTCGCCCCGCCACACCTACGCGCACCCCGGTGGATTCTTCGGGCGCCAGCTCGGGAAACGAGGAGCGAACCTCAGAAATAGTCGTGGTGATGGCAACTCCCACCGGATAGGGCTCAATACCCTCCGCGAGCATCCGCTCGCGCTTGGCGAGCCGAACGGCATGCTGTTCGGCAATGTCCTCGGGAGACTCAGGAGTCTCGTCGTGGTCGCTCATAAAGTCGTCTTCGTTCCCATCGGCAGGTCGTCGTGGCTAGCCTACTGAGGAAACTGCAGGCGCCGATTGTCAATCAATCGGGTGTCCCCAACGCGGACCGCCAGGATTAACGTTGCCTCGGCTGGGAGGGCGCCCTCATCGAGCTCCAGATATGTCTCCGGATCTACACCCGCTACGTAGTCGATGACTATGCCAGGTGTTGTGCTTAGCCTCTTCCGCACGAGGGCCAGCGCCGCACTGAGCGTGCGTGTGGTCTCCGCTTCGTCCAGAGCCGCGGGAATCACCCGAGCCCGGGCTCGCTCGTCATCGCTTAGGTATGCATTTCTGCTGGAGAGCGCTAGTCCATCGGGTGCGCGAACCGTGTCAATCGGGACAACTGTGATGGGTAAACCTTCATTGCGCACCATCGACTCGACAAGGAAGAGTTGTTGGGCATCTTTGCGCCCAAACAGGGCGAAATCCGGACTGACAATGGCGAAAAGCCTCTTCACCACTGTCAAGACACCATCGAAGTGCCCGGGTCGAGATGCTCCCTCGAAGCGGTCCCCCACAGGTCCTGCCGAGACCGTTGTTTCCCGACCACGTGGATAAATCTCATCAACGCTTGGCACAAAGAGCACGTCGACAGCGCTGTTACGGACAAACGCCTCATCAGCCTCCCGGTCCCTGGGGTATGAGTCGAAATCCTCGCCCTTGCCAAACTGCAAGGGGTTCACGAAGATACTCACCACGACGCGATCTGCCAGTTCAGTAGCCCTCTGAATGAGGGCGCCATGTCCCTCATGCAGAGAGCCCATGGTGGGAACGAAAGCGACGCTCTCGCCCTGGGACTTCCAACCTGCGACGATGTCGCTCATCTCGGCCGACGACGTGACGATCGTGAGACCGTTCACCCTTGCGCCCCCACATCCTCCGTATTGCCAGCGACTTCTCGCAAAGCGTTCTCCACACTGGAGCGGACCAGGGTCGAGAGCACCACACCCGGATTCGGAACTCCCGCACTGCGCAATTGAGACGCCGCCTCATAAATGGTCGTCGCAGAGAAGCTGGTGGCCAAAGCGATGGCGCTCGCCACGTGCTCCCGCAGTGACTCTGCAATAACGAGTGGCTCCATGCCCATTTCCACAGCTAGCGCCTCAGCAATCGGTGTCGCGACGGCGGGCGCGCTGACTACGCACCACGCTTCCCTCATCCGCACCAGATCGATGCTCGTGCCGGTGAACTCCATGAGGGGATGAAGTGTGATTGGGATTGCACCCGAATCGCGGGCTGGCCCTAGAGCGTCGAGGCCGTGGCGGATGGAAGTGTGGGCAACGATTTGCCCTGATTGCCACCCCCCGGATTCAGCCAGTCCGGAAACGAACCCCTCCAGCTCGCCATCGGGAAGAGCAAGAACGACCAGCTCACTGCGCTCGATGATGTCGGGAACACCAAGGAAGGTGATTCCTGGGACGACGCTCGTAACTCGCTCGAGCTCGCCATCAGAAGGTGTGCTCATTCCCACCAGGTGGTGGCCTGCGCCTGCCAGTGCCGCGGCGAGAACGGGGCCCACTCGGCCGGCACCGATGATGCCAACGCCTAAACGGCTGGGATCCATCACGACGTTCCTCGCTTCACCGCTCGACGCTTCTTTGCCGACTGGGGCTTGGCAATGGCCTTGATGATGCCCCTCTGAACCTCCAGCCACCAGTGCTCGAGAGCAACCCTATCGAGGGCTGGGAGGCGGGTGGAGACGGGGCCCTCCACCCCCTGCAGCGCAAAGAGTCCAAGCCCCAAAGCCTGATGCCACGGCCCAACAGAAATACTCGAGCTCTGAACCCGCGCTAGCGGAACAATCGAAAGCTTCCTCACCCAGGTTCCCGACCTCAGAAGAATCAGGTCAGAGAGCAACGCTCCGCCGTTGACTCGGTAACTCAGGGGTATTCGATAACGAGCCCGCTCAGGGGAACCGATAGACACCGAGATACTGGGGTTGCTAGAAATCCATTGGGTGTGGGTGGTCTGAAGACTAGACACAACAACCTCGCGCGCGTGATCGCTGGTGATAGTCGGCATGCATTTCGCCACAACACGCATAACCTCCTCCTGAGTTGCCACGGGAAGAAGGACCGTGTGAGAGGGGGCCTTGGATACCTGTGCTCCCGGCGTGGAGGCAAGGTTAGCCTCAAGTCGCCACCACCCAAGAGCCCTCCAAGGCCACGGCTGGCTCAGTTGAAGAGCGTGGATGCGACCCGGTGGGATTGTTTCAACGCTGGTTGCGAGTAAGCCCAGTGATACGCGGATGTCGTCGTTAACGGTGTCAACGACAAAGCTTCCGACTCTAAAGAACCGATCAGCCAAGTACGCGACGTAAACAATCAGGACAATCACCACGCTGATCCAGGTGACCAGTTCCCCAGAGCGGATCGACGCTATCGAGGCGACCACAAGGCCCACCACGAAAATGATGCTCTCCACACTCACCACCAGTGAGGCGAGATAGCGAAACAGGGGCACCTCAACCTCCCGCGTCACGCCAGAGGTTTCCTCACCGGAGTCCTTGGTTTCAGCCGATGAGGGCTCCATGATTTCCCGACGAACCTCCTCGGCTGTGACCTTAGGCAGATAAGCAAGGACCAAGCTCGCATCGTTTCCCGCTGCCTGAATGTCAAGTTTTGCAAGCCCGAGCAGTCGCGGAATCAATGGTCGGCGAACCCCAACCGCATTGATTCGATCAAGCCTTACCCGCCTCGAAGTGCGAAACAGGACGCCCTTCTTTAGCTCTATGGCATCGTCGCCCATGCGAACCACGTGGAGACGCCACTGGAGCCAGATGACAGCGACTCCAAGAACGGCGAGGGTCGCCACCACACCCCAGAATGAGACAGCCCACTCAATCAGCCTGGCCAGCGAATCACTGTCGGCGATCTCCTCAGGGTCGACTTTCGCAACGTCAAGAGCGACGCGGAACACTACGGCCTCAAAGCTCGCAGCAACAAGAAAGCCCACGATGCCAGCAATAGCGATGCCGCCTTGTAACACCGGGGTGAGAGGGTGCAGGCGGTACCAACGTCCATCGCGCAACGCAGCCGCCTGGCGCAAAGTGGGTGTAGCCACTACTAGAGACCTGCCCGCCTAGACTCGGCAACCGCAATCAAATGGTCACGAAGTTCTTCCGCCTCTGAAATCGGCAGCCCTGGAATGGTTACGCCACTCGAGGCGGCGGCCGTCACCACTCGAAGCTCAGATAGTCCGAGGAGCCTCGTCAGTGGACCTCGCGATATATCAACAAGTTGTAGGCGGCCATAGGGGGCTGCTACCTGCCTGCGAAAAAGAATTCCCCGGCGAAGAAGAACGTCGTCATCGCGCAGGCTATATCCGATTGCCTGCACTCTCCTGGGGACCAAAGCAAGGGTGACCAAGGCGACTACGCCGATAAAGGCCAGTGGGTACCAGGAGAATCTCTCCACATCCGGGTCGTCAACCCACAGAGGTAACGTCGCAACAAAGACCGGCCCAGCTAGCACGCCCAAAGTCTCGACGAAAGCGACAAAAACAAAGCGGCTGCTGACCGGCTTCCAATCGATCGTTGCACCAGATGTCATGCGATTTCCCCTTCGGGCGCTTCCCGCGCCGATTCGCCCGTCGAATCGGGTGGCAGTGTGCACCACCGCTCAGCTACCAGTCCACTACTCATCAACAGTATGGCCCCGAGGAGTGCCCCGGAACTGGACCACAGGGTGTCCTCCGCAATCACAGGCCTAGTGAGAAAGAACACCCCAATCCCGAGCGCCGCCCCCACAAAGAATGACCCAGCGACAGTGGTCGATTTGGCGAGTAGCACAACACGCGTTGCATAGAAAGGATCGAGTAGGTCCCGCTGTGAGCCTGAAAACAGCCGCTGTCGAATCGGCCACGCTAGCGCGAGAACGAGCGCCCCAAGAAGTGTGAGGCCCAACCCCCACGACCACGGCGGAACAAGCACCGGCTCGCCGAGGGCGCTGAGCACGCCTTCGAGGGCCCAAGCCGTCACACCACCGATGATCACGACAATCATCATCGTCACGGGCTTGGTGTGTGTCACGGGATATCCGGAGCTAGGCCACTGAGAAGAGTGGCTACCAGGCCACGCCCTGGCAACACAGCCCCCGGGTCCAGTTCGTTCCAGGGCTCCAATACAAAGCGTCTCTCATGAGCCCGGGGGTGCGGAACACTCAGATGTTCACTCTCACTCACAAGATCGCCATACGTAATGAGGTCGAGATCGAGGGTGCGATTGGCGTAACGCTCGTCCCTGCGCACTCGCCCGTGAGTTTGCTCAATGCCCAACAACAGCCCCAAGGTTCGGTCCGCTGACCAGGCTGAGTCCAACAGAATGACCTGGTTGAGATATCGCGGGGCTTCCGGATCCGCGCCATCTGGGCCAAGCGCAATGGTTTCCAGCAAACTCGAGGCGGCGCGAACCACAAAGCCTTCGGTAGCTCGAATGTCAGCAAGCGCGCGGTGAGCTACATTTTCCCGATCGCCAAGGTTTGATCCGAGCGCAACCACGCAGGGTGTCCACCCTTCGGTCATGACACCACCTCAGATCTCTCTCGATACAGCGTGACGGCCACTCCGGCAAGCGTCACGGGCATTGGCGCTGCGGGCTTATGAATAGTCACGCGTGCGGCGTGAGCATGGTCAAAAAGAAAGATGGCGCGAAGCACTCGCATCGCTACTGCCTCGAGAAGATTCATGGGCTCCCCCGCGACGGCGTCCCTCACGGCCGCCGCTAGGGCGCCGTAATCCAGGGTGTCTTCCAACGCATCAGACATCGCAGCAGCGCTCGCATCTACCTCAACATCAACATCGACGACAAAGAGCTGCCCGTCTGAACGCTCGTGGTCAAAGACCCCGTGATGGGCAAAGACCTCAATGCCACTGAGGTGAATGGTGTCATTCACGGTGCGCCCCCTTCTGATAAAGCCTGCCAGACATCGAACGCGCGAGTATGAATCAGTGGGTTATGAACGCGGAGCCCCCAGATTCCTCGCTCGGCAAGAAGAGCGCCCAAGACGGCCGAGGGCTCATCGCGCTCTGGCATCGCATGGCCCCGAGGCAGTAGCTCACCCAAGAAGCGCTTACGCGATGCACCCACCAGCACGCGGTGGCCAAGGGAGGTCACCTCGTCGATACCCGCGAGTAGCGCCCAGTTATGCGCTGGTGTCTTTGCAAACCCCACACCTGGGTCGAGGATGATGCGATCGGCACCAATCCCTGCCTCCATCGCCAGAGCGACTCGCTCCTGGAGTTCGCTCCTTACCTCGCTCGCCACGTCCTCATAGCGAGCAAGGTCATCCATCACATCGCTGTGACCTCGCCAGTGCATGATTACGTAATCAACCCCAGCCTTTGCCACGACCGAAAACATGTCGGGGTCTGCAAGACCGCCCGATACGTCGTTCACGATCGTCGCGCCGGCCCGAATAGCAGCGCTCGCGGTCGAGGCGTTCATCGTGTCGATGCTTGCGAGAATGCCGCGTTTGGTGAGCGCTTCGATGACGGGTATGACCCGCTCTGCTTCAACCTCTGGGGCGACGCGTTGTGCTCCAGGCCTCGTGGACTCACCACCCACGTCGATCACGGCAGCGCCCTGCTCGACTAGCGACGCTGCGTGAGCGACCGCTAGGTCCTGGGACAGAAACTCACCGCCATCACTAAAGGAATCGGGGGTGACGTTCAGCACGCCCCACAGCACTGGCCGGGAAGCCCTCACGCCCAGTCTTCTCCTCCAGCAAGCATCAGGGCCTCGTGCCGGGGAGCGCCCTCAGCAAGAGTGCCCTGCGCCGCCACGGTTACGGTGGTGAGCTTCTGCTTGGGCCCTCGGTAAGCCACACACCCGTGGACAGCCGATATCAGTGCCAGCGCTCCCGATGCCACACCTGAGGACACCAAAGCACTGACAATCATTTCGCCAACGCGTTCCTGAAGCTGAGGCCTGCGCGCCACAACCTCGACGAGCGAGACCAGTGTCCCAAGTCCCAGAATCCGATCGCCTGGCGCATAGACGACACTCACCACGCCGTCAAAGGGCAGGAGGTGATGCTCACACAGCGAATGAAAACTGATGTCCCGCATTGCTACGAGCTCACCACGTTCGTCATCATCGGCAGCGACCGGCCTCGCGTCCAGAAGAAGCTGAACCGGGTCAACGCCGACCCCGGAGTAAAGATCGGCAAACAGCTCCGCAACCCGCTCTGGTGTATTGAGGAGACCCTCACGCTGTGGGTCTTCGCCGACTGCGACCAGAATGTCGTGAACTGCCCGCTTGAGCGCCTCGCTATCCACGATCACCGTCGGTAGCCTCACGCCTCATCGCTCTCGGCTTCGTCTGGTCTCTCCGACTCGCTGGCGTCTTTCCAGCAGCTCGGGTCGACGACGATTTCTTGGCAGGAACTGAGACCGGCCCCTTATTCGAAACTGGTCGTTTAGCGCTCGAGAGCCACTGGGGTCGCTCCGGCAGCTTCTTCACCCCGCGGAAGATTTCAGCCAGCTGGACGTGGTCGAGCGTTTCTTTCTCGAGAAGCTCCGTGGCAAGACGATCAAGAATGGCGCGATTTGAATTCAAGACCTTCCACGCCTCTGTGTGAGCTTGATCAATCAGCCGACGGACTTCCTCGTCGACACTCTGGGCCACGGCATCGGAGTAATCCCTCTGGTGGCCCATGTCTCGTCCGAGGAACACCTCGCCACTGGCCTGCCCCAACTTCACCGCGCCAAGCCCAGCACTCATGCCGTACTCGGTCACCATGCGCCTCGCGATCGAGGTGGCCTTTTCTATGTCATTTGACGCGCCGGTTGTCGGATCGTGGAACACGATCTCCTCGGCAACCCGCCCACCCATGGCGTAGGTGAGCTGGTCGAGTAGCTCGTTGCGGGTCACCGAATACTTGTCATCCAGTGGCAAAACCATTGTGTATCCCAGTGCCCTACCCCGAGGGAGAATCGTCACCTTCGTCACCGGGTCAGTGTTGCGCATGGCAGCAGCTGCCAACGCGTGGCCACCCTCGTGATACGCCGTGATCAGCTTCTCTTTGTCGCTCATCATCCGGCTACGACGCTGAGGCCCGGCCATCACGCGATCGACAGCCTCATCGAGCGTTTCGTTCGTGATGGTCTTCTTGTTGGCTCGAGCTGTAAGAAGGGCGGCCTCATTGAGGACGTTCGCGAGGTCGGCACCGGTGAAACCGGGAGTTTTCCGGGCCATAACAGCCAGGTCCACGCCTTTCGCCATCGGCTTGCCCTTGGAGTGAACCTCAAGGATTTTCTGGCGACCCTTCATGTCGGGGGCATCGACCTGAATTTGCCGGTCAAAACGTCCCGGACGCAACAGGGCTGGGTCCAAAATATCTGGCCGGTTAGTCGCCGCAATCAGAATCACGTTGGTTTTGGGGTCAAAACCATCCATCTCCACCAGCAACTGGTTCAAGGTCTGCTCGCGCTCGTCGTGACCGCCGCCCATTCCGGCACCGCGGTGGCGACCTACAGCATCGATTTCGTCAACGAAGATGATGGCGGGTGCGTTCTCCTTCGCTTCCTTGAACAGGTCACGAACGCGAGATGCGCCAACCCCGACAAACATTTCTACGAAATCAGATCCGGAAATGGAATAGAAGGGCACGTTGGCTTCGCCAGCGACAGCCCGGGCGAGCAGAGTCTTTCCCGTTCCAGGAGGCCCATAGAGCAAAACACCCTTGGGGATTTTGGCCCCCACCTTCAAGAACTTCTCAGAGTCCTTCAAGAACTCCTTAATCTCGTGGAGCTCCTCGATGGCTTCGTCCGCGCCAGCAACGTCGTCAAACGTGACCGAGGATGTCTCTTTGGAAACGAGTTTTGCCCGAGACTTCCCAAACTGCATGACCCGCGAACCGCCGCCCTGCATCGAGCTCAAGAGGAACCAGAAAATCAAACCAATCAGGACAAACGGGAGCAATAAGCCCAGGAGACTGACAAACCAGTTGGTCTTGGGAACTTCGTCGGTGAACTCAGCAACATCCGAATTGGTAACAGCGTCGACAATTTCTTCACCGCGCGGGGCCACATAAAAGAACTGGACTTGTGTGCCAAGCCCATCGACACTGCTGGTCAATTCCAAATCAACGCGCTGCTCGCCATCAATGATGGTGGCGCTTCGTACCTGGTTATCGCGAAGCAGGCCGAGGCCCTCCTGCGTCGACACCTGGCGGAATCCGCCAGAAGTAAGTAACGACACTCCAATCACAACGACGAGAGCACCCACCACGACATAAGGCAGTGGGCCTTTGATGAGCGACTTAAACGTCGGTTTTGTCCGAGCCATACCTGCCTGCGGTACCTTTCCCCATCAAAGTTGTCACTAGCGACTGTCTACCAGGCTAGCGTGCCGGGCTGACGCCCGGGCAAGTGTTCGCCCGGGGCACAGACCCCTTAGTCGCTGTAGACGGAAGGCTTCAACACTCCGAGACCGCGAAGATTCCTGTATGACTCGGCGTAGTCCAGGCCAAAGCCCACAACGAAATCGTTCGCGATATCAAAACCGAGGTAGTCGACTGCCACATCAACCTTCATCGCATCGGGCTTGCGCAGGAGGGTTGCGACTTTGATTGTTGCTGCCTGGCGACTGGAGAAGTTTTCCAAGAGCCAGGAGAGTGTGAGGCCAGAATCAACAATGTCCTCGACAATGATGACATCGCGGCCCTCGAGCGAGATGTCGAGGTCCTTCACGATTCTCACTACGCCACTTGATTGGGTGGACTGCCCGTAGCTAGAGACCGCCATCCAATCAATCTCAATGGGAATACGGAGCTCCCTGGCCAAATCTGCCATCACCATCACAGCGCCCTTGAGCACCCCAATCAGAAGCGGCGTGGAGTGGGGGAAGTCCTTCTCAATCCCCCGTGCGATGCGAGCAATGCCCTCGGCGATCTGTTCCGGGGTCAGTACGACCGATTCGATGTCGTCCGCGACGTCGCTAAATTCCATGGCCGGTTTCTCCCCTTGCTCTAGGACACAATTCTTGCGTGAATGGCGGTGCCCTCGCGACCAACACGGGCCCCAGCGAGAGAAACCTCGGATTGGCCCTTCCAGTGGGTAACCAGGGCTGAAACTTCACGAATCTGCTGATAACTGGGGCTTGGCGCGCCAACGCTGGCGATAAGTAGGCGAAGCGCTCTCGAGCGCAAAGCTTCTGGCTGACCGGCAAGCGCATCCACTTCTACGCTCCAGTGGCCAGGAGAGCGCTCCTGTGAGCAGCTCGCAAACAGGTTCTGCGCGAGATCATCAAGGACCGCGGAATCGTTGCGAAAGAGCTCAGCGCTTCTGGCCAGCGCTTCCCTCACGCCGGGGCCGAGCGCCCGCTCCATCGCCGGCAAGATTTCTGTCCGAACTCGCACACGCATGAACCGGGGATCAGAGTTGTGGGGGTCTTCCCACCATTCCTCACCGGCATCGCTCAGCGCGCTCCGTAGAACCTCTCGCCGCAACCCTAAGAGCGGGCGGTGATAGAGCCCATCGGTCTTGGCCATTCCTTTGAGGCTTGCGGGGCCGCTTCCGCGTGCCAGGCCCAGCAACACGGTCTCGGCCTGGTCGTCTTCGGTGTGCGCAAGAAGCAGACCCCGCGCGCCTGTTTCCCTGAGTGCTTCGCTAAAGGCTCCATACCGGGCTTGACGTGCCGCATCTTCAGGCCCGCCGCCGCTGCCCACCTGCACAACTTTGGTCAACACGGGGGCTAAGCCCCAGCCTTCGGCGGTGCGAGTGGCTCTGGCTGCAACTTCGGCAGAATCCTTTTGGAGTTGGTGATCAACGATGACGGCGCCGACCTGAAGACCGAGTTTCGGGAGTTCGAGGGCTGCCGCCCACGCGAGAGCGAGAGAATCGCCGCCGCCACTAAGCCCAACGAGATACAGGCCCTCGGAAGGCGTTTCGAGTGATTGCGCCCATTCTCGAACAGCGCGCCTCGTGTCAGCCATAGCTGGTGACAACCGTGGACGCCGCTCAGAAGTGCCGTGCTTGTCCACCCGGTAAGGTTACTTCACGAAACTTTCTTAGCAAGGAGACCCCGTTATGGCTCACTACCCCGCCGTTATCGAAATCCCTCGTGGCAGTCGGAACAAGTATGAAGTTGACCACGAGACCGGCAGGGTTTATCTCGACCGCGTCCTCTATACGTCTTTCGTATATCCCACGGACTACGGCTATTTCGAGAACACGCTGGGGCTTGATGGCGACCCTGTGGACCTGCTCCTGCTTGCCGAATACCCACTCTTTCCAGGTGTTGGCGTGAAGGTGCGCCCGGTTGGCGTGTTCAACATGACCGATGACGGCGGCAGCGACGCCAAAGTTGTTGCTGTTCCCGCCGGTGACCCTCGCTGGGACCACATCCAAGACGTGGGCGACATTCCCGAGTACACACGTAAAGAGATTGAGCACTTCTTCGAGCACTACAAGGACCTTGAGCCCAACAAGTGGGTCAAGACCGAAGGCTGGGGCTCAGCAGCCGATGCTGAGGCCGTGGTTCAGGCCGGTATTGCTGCTTTTCCCGGCCACTAGGACTTAGCCCAGTCGAATTCCTCGGTTGAGGAAGAAAGGGTAAGGATCCTGGGCGACCATGTTCTGCCTGGTCTCTAGGTGCAAGTGGCAACCGGTCGACCCGCCGGTGTTACCAATACGACCAATCAACTGGCCGGTGGCGACAGTTTGGCCCAGCTGAACGTAGATGGACCCGCTCTGCAAGTGGGCGTAACCGGTGGTGAGACCGTCCTCATGGGTCACCCGGATGAAGTTCCCTGAGGTACCAAGCCAGCCAGCGTAACTCACCCGTCCCGCTCGTGCGGCATAAACAGGTCGACCACAGGCTGTCGCAAGGTCGATTCCCGCGTGAAGTCTTGCAACCCCATAAATCGGGTGAACCCGCATCCCGAAGTGGCTAGAGACATACCCCCCGGAGGGCTTCGCCCACCCGGAGGCGCTAATTTGCCCTGGGTCGATCATCCCGGCCACGGTTCCGGTCTGCTTCTTCGCGCGTTCAATCACACCCTTTTGGTAGTCGGCCTCGGTGGCCTCTCGCTTCTCAATCAGCACCTCCAACTGGGCTTCGAGACGCGCGCTGTTCTCCAGCTGGGCTTCCACCGCTGCATAAGCTCGCATCGCAGCGGCGTTGGCCGCTTCATACGCCTGCTCAGCAATGACCTGGAGTTCTTCCCTAATCTGGCGGGCCACCTCAGCCTGGTCACTCAGCGACTGGGCAGCATTCTGGTCGGCGAGCGCCCTGGCATAAATGCCGTCAGTTTGTTCTGCAATCTTGGCCGCATAGCCGATACGGCTCAAAAGCTCGGTGGCGTCGTCGCCACTGATGAAGAGGGTTGCCGAGAGATCAGCGCCCCCAACGCGAGCGAGCTCGGCGACGAACTGGCCAGCCTGAAGCCTGGATTCCTCGGCAAGAACCTGGGCTGCATCAGCCTCACCCTGCAATTGCTGTTGGCGGAAAGTGGCCTCATCAAGCTCCGCGAGAGCCTCGTAGTAGACCTCGCCGAGTCGGGCGGCCTCCATTTCTGCTTCTGCGGCTTCTTTTTCAAGCTTTTCGAGCAACGCCATGATCTGCTTAACCTTGGCTTCGGCCTTCGCGACGTCGCGTCTGGCCTCCTGAACTTCTTCCCAGGTCGGATATTCGTCCGCGAAGGCGGGGGCGTTAATGGGCACGCCGATGCTCAGAACCATCACCAAAGCGCCAATGGCTGCAAGTGTGGACACGACGAAACGAGGGCGTGCGGGGGTCACGAAATATAACGATAGCCACATCTCCCCCAGAGGCCAGTATTTAGGCGGGGTGTGGCGCTAATTGCGCGGGGTTTGCATTAGCACCCCGCGCTCTCTAGACTCGAACCTTGTTGTTATGCTTCGGCGAATAGCTTCGGCCCCATCGTTTAGAGGCCTAGGACGCCGCCCTTTCACGGCGGTAGCACGGGTTCGAATCCCGTTGGGGT
>CAYXSU010000001.1:283540-418892 GCA_964467805.1 uncultured Microbacteriaceae bacterium | reverse complement strand
GTTGACTCGGACGTGCTGTGGGCGGCAACGCTCGGGATTTTCATTAACGCCGCCCTCCAGCCGATTACTGTCCGAATGTTGTTGTTGGCCTCTGTTTTGCCCAGTGGCAACGACACCACCGGAATTATCATCGGCGACTTTGCAGGGCCCTATTTGGTCGGGTTGCCACTGGCAATCGCTCTCGCTTACTTCACTCCCCTCGGCGTTCTCGGCGCAATCATTGGCAAGGGTGGAGAAGAAACCCTCAAGTGGATCATCTTTGCTGCACGGAACCGTCGAATTCGTTGGGAACACGTGCTGCAGCGCCACGAAGATTCGCTGATTGGCATCGGCGACCCTCGCACCGGGCCCATCGCCACCCTCTAGAGGGGCATACTGGCTCCATGACCCAGATTCAGTCCTACACAGTGCTGAGGGCGATTGGCCCTGGTGCTGAACTTCGACACTATCCAGCCCACACACTGATCTCGTGTGAGGTTGGCGGAGATTTTGATAGTGCGGGTTCTAGGGGATTTGGGCCACTGGTTCGCTATATCTCAGGCGCTAACCAGAAGGGCCAGCAGATTGCGATGACGTCCCCGGTTTTGCACGCACCGAGATCCCAGGCCACCCACACCATCAGCTTTGTGTTGCCAGAGGGTATGAACCCCGCCGATGCTCCCCGCCCGGCCGATGGTCGGGTTGAAGTCCACGAGGTGGGGCCCCGCCTCGTGGCGGCCCTGAGGTTTTCCGGTGGTTGGTCGGAGGAGCGCGCTGATCGTAAAGCGGCGACACTGCTAGAGCTTCTCGTGGAATCCGGTCTCTCACCGGTCGGGGCGGTCTTTTTCGGCCGCTATGACCCGCCCTGGAAGCCAGGGTTGCTGCGCAGAAATGAGGCTCTGGTTGAGGTCGTGGAACCCTCAACCAGTAGTCACAGTGTGGCGTAGGTTTGGGCTGGAACCCACTGCTAAAGTTTCGCCTAGATAACCAAACACAGGGCCCCACGCTATGCGGGAGAGACACCGGAAACTACGGTGTCACCGAAGGAGCAAGCCTCCCCGCCAATCTCTCAGGTAAAAAGTACCGTCTAGCAAGGCCACTCTGGAAAGTGGGACGACTATCGCCCCCGCCGACGGTGAAAGCGCTACAGTGCGCGAAACTCTCAGGCCAATGACAGAGGGGGAGTCACGGAAGAACACTCTTCTGGTTATGACTCTGGAGGCCAAGTGACAAGCAAACTGACTGCGTTGCACGCAGAACACGCGGCTGCCGGTGCGAGCTTCACTGACTTTGCCGGCTGGGATATGCCCGTTCGCTACACCTCTGACTTGGCAGAACACCATGCGGTGCGCCAGTCCGCCGGGCTCTTTGACCTCTCCCACATGGCAGAGATCGAGATTAATGGCCCCGGGGCTGCAGCGTTTCTTGACTATGCGCTGAGCAACACTCTCTCCGCGCTCGAGCACGGGCAGGCTAAATACTCGCTGCTGCTCGCCGAGAGCGGCGGCATCATTGACGACTTGATCGTTTATCGCATCGATGGCGATCACTATCTGATTGTGGCTAACGCCTCCAACCGCCACCCTGCGGTTGAGGCCTTGTCCTCCCGGACCGCGGGCTTCGACGTCGTCGTTTCCGATGTCAGTGATGACTGGGTTCTTCTTGCTGTGCAGGGCCCACGAGCATTGGCCATTCTGGAGGCTACTGCAAGCATTCAGCCAGCAGGTTCCCTTGACGAGCTTCGCTACTACCGGATTCTTGGCGCAACCCTTGCCGGTGTTCCCGGCTGGATTGCCCGCACCGGCTACACCGGTGAAGACGGCTTTGAGCTCTATGTCCCAGTAGCCAACGCGAAGGCGCTCTGGACGGACCTCCAGGTCGCTGGAGAGGCTCACGAGCTGACACTCTGTGGCCTTGCCTGCCGCGACACCCTGCGCCTGGAAGCCGGAATGCCGCTGTATGGCCACGAACTATCGCTTGAGACAACACCTGCAAGCGCTGGAATGGCTCGGGTTGTTGATCACAGCAAAGAACGATTTGTCGGTCAGGGTGCGCTCTCAGGAGCCCCCGAGCCCACCCGTGTCCTGGTTGGCCTGGTTGCTGAGGGCCGTAGAGCGCCCCGCGCTGACTACCCGGTGGTTAGTGCAGGGGGAGAAGTGGTGCTCGGCCACATCACCTCCGGCGCTCTCTCGCCAACGCTTGGCTACCCGATTGCGATGGCGTATGTCGATGCAGACATGAGCCAGCCCGGCACCGCGCTCGCCGTGGACGTGCGAGGCCAGAACTTGCCCGTTACTGTTACCAAACTGCCGTTTTATTCCAGAAAGAAGGAAACATCATGAGTGCTGTACCAGAGACTCTCTCCTACACAGCAGAACACGAATGGGTGAAGGTCGATGGCGATGTTGCCACGATCGGTATCACCCAGCACGCCGCCGATGCGCTTGGTGACGTTGTCTTCGTCGCTCTTCCGGGTGTCGGTGACACCATTCGCGAAGGTGCGATTGTGGGTGAGGTCGAATCCACCAAGTCTGTGGGTGAAATCTTCGCCCCCGTAGCCGGTGAAGTTGTCGAAGCAAACGATTCTGTGGTGGCAAGCCCCGACACGGTCAATGCTGACCCCTACGGCGCTGGGTGGCTCATCAAGGTGCGCTTCTCGGCCATGCCCGAGCTTTTGGATGCCGCTGCTTACCGCGCACTGATTGGAGCCTAAAGAGATGACCAGCGCTTTCTCCACCCGTCACATTGGAACCGATGCTGATGCCCAGGCCTTGATGCTCAATCGCCTCGGCTATGACAGCCTCGAGGATCTGATGAGTGCCGCCGTCCCCGGGCACCTTCGGATGGTGGAGATCGCGCGATCGGTTATCCCTCCCGCAGCAAGTGAGGCTGAAGCGCTTGCCGAACTGCGTGAGCTCGCAAACGCCAACACCGTTCGTCGCTCACTGATTGGGCTTGGCTACTACGGGACGCACACCCCGAGTGTGATCAAGCGCAATGTGCTGGAGAACCCCAGTTGGTATACGGCCTACACCCCCTATCAGCCGGAGATTTCGCAGGGTCGCCTGGAAGCGCTGTTGAACTTCCAAACCATGGTTGCTGATTTGACCGGAATGGCGACCGCTAACGCGTCCATGCTCGATGAGGCCACAGCTGTGGCGGAGGCCATGCTGTTGGCCCGTCGTGTTTCTGGTCAGGAAAGCTCCGTGTTCGTAATCGATGCTGATGCGCTCCCGCAGACCAAGGCTGTCCTGGCGGGGCGTGCTGAACCGCTCGGTATCGAACTCGTGGAGAGCGACTTCACCTCCCCGTTGCCGGAATGTTTTGGCGTGTTTGTTCAGTACCCGGGCGCTTCTGGCCGGATCATCGACCCCACGCAGGCCATCGCACAGGCGCATTCCCATGGCGGCCTCGCTGTGGTGGCCGCTGATTTGTTGGCACTAACCCTGATTATTCCTCCCGGCGAATTCGGCGCTGACATCGCTGTAGGAACATCGCAGCGCTTCGGTATTCCACTGGGCTTTGGCGGACCACACGCTGGTTACCTCGCTGTGAGAGACGGCCTCGAGCGCCAAATGCCGGGTCGCCTCATCGGTGTCTCGAAAGACACCGATGGCAACCCCGCATACCGCTTGACCCTGCAGACCAGGGAACAGCACATCCGGCGCGACAAGGCGACTAGCAACATCTGCACCGCTCAGGTGCTCCTCGCCGTGATGGCTGGCATGTTTGCTGTCTATCACGGCCCCGATGGCCTGAAGGCAATCGCCAAGGGCGTCGCTGAAAAGACCGCTGGTCTTCGTGACGCTCTGGTCAAGGCGGGTCACGATGTCGTGCACTCCGAGTTCTTTGACACTCTTCAGGTGCGCTTCCCCGGGAAGGCGGCGTCCGTGGTCGCCAAGGCAGCGGCCAATAACCTGCTCATCCACCAGGTCGACGCGGACACGATTTCGCTCTCCTTGGACGAAACGACAATCGGTGAGAACACTGGTTTGTTGAAGGGCTCGCTCGAGCAGGCTCTGGCTGAGACTTTTGAGTTGGGTGACTACGTGGGAGCCTCTGGTTCGATGGCGTTGCCGAAGGGTGTGCTGCGCACGAGCGGATACCTGGACCACCCGGTCTTCCACACCCATCGCTCTGAGACCTCGATGATGCGCTACCTCAAGTCCCTCTCTGACAAGGACTACGCGTTGGATCGCGGCATGATTCCGCTTGGCAGCTGCACCATGAAGCTCAACTCCGCAACGGAGATGGAAGCGGTCACCTGGAAAGAATTTGGTGGCCTGCACCCCTTCGCTCCGCTGGAGGACACCCAGGGATACATGATCATGATGTCCCACCTCGAGCAGTGGCTGGCTGAGTTGACCGGATATGACTCGATTTCGCTGCAACCAAACGCTGGTAGCCAGGGCGAATACGCGGGACTGCTGGCTATTCGTGGCTACCACCTCTCCAGGGGTGACGCTCACCGCACGGTCTGCTTGATTCCCTCGAGTGCTCACGGCACCAACGCCGCTAGCGCGGTGTTGGCCGGTATGCAGGTCGTTGTTGTCGCGTGTAACGACCGCGGTGACGTCGACATCGACGACGTCAAGGAAAAGATCGCGGAACACCGCGACAACCTCGCTGCGCTCATGGTGACCTACCCCTCTACGCACGGTGTTTATGAGCCGGGTATCCGTGAAATCACGGATGCTGTTCATGAGGCTGGCGGCCAGGTCTACATTGATGGCGCGAACTTGAACGCTCTCGTGGGGTACGCCCGCTATGGCGACATCGGTGGCGACGTCTCGCACCTCAACCTTCATAAGACCTTCTGCATTCCACACGGCGGTGGTGGCCCAGGTGTTGGCCCCGTGGGTGCTAAAGCACACCTGGCTCCCTTCTTGCCAGGTCACCCCTTTGCTCAAATGGATGTTCACCCACCCTTTGACCAGGTGACTGAGGCCACGGGGACCGTGGCTCACACGGGTCCTCCCGTGTCGGCCGCGCCCTATGGAAGCCCCAGCATTTTGCCAATCCCGTGGGCCTATGTGCGCATGATGGGACCCGATGGCCTTGCTCGCGCCACTGCCTCGGCAGTGCTCGCGGCCAACTACATCGCAGCACGTCTGCGTGAGCACTATCCGGTGCTCTACACCGGCGACAATGGCCTCATTGCCCACGAAGCGGTTATCGACATCCGTCCGATCACCGCGGAGACCGGAATCTCCAATGACGACATCGCCAAGCGCCTGGTGGACTACGGTTTCCACGCCCCCACGATGTCCTTCCCTGTTCCTGGCACCCTCATGATTGAGCCCACGGAGAGTGAAGACCTAGGCGAAATCGAGCGCTTTATCGACGCGATGATTGCCATCCGTGAAGAGACCCGCCAGGTTCAGGCTGGCGTGTGGCCGGCGGAGGACAACCCCCTCACCAACGCACCACACACTGCCTCGAGTGTTTCCAGCAGCGAGTGGGCTCACCCCTACTCGCGCGAAATCGCCGCATATCCTGCGGAGATGCGGCGCCGCGAAGGAGGCGACCACTCGAGGGAGTCCCTCGCTGCCGCTCCGGCGGTTGCCAGCAAGTACTGGGCGCCGGTTCGTCGTGTGGATCAGGCGTTTGGTGATCGCAACCTGGTGTGCGCGTGCCCACCGATTGAGGCGTTTGCCTAGAGCCTCTGAAGCTCCCGTTTGAGCGTCTCGGCGCTCTGGAAGGTGACGCCCACCAGGGCGACGTGCTTCCACGCAATCTTTCCCTCGGCATCGATGATGAAGATGCTGCGCCTGATGCCCACTCCCATGAGCGAGACGCCGTAGGCCTGCACAACATCACCTTTTTCGTCGGAGAGCAGGGGGAAGCCAAGGCGCTTGGTGCGGGCGAATCTCTCGTGACTACCAGCTGCCTGACGTGAGATACCCCACACCTCGGCGCCCAGTTCTCTAAATCCATCCAATTCGTCCTGGTAACTGCACAGCTGAGCTGTGCAGCCCGGAGAGTTATCAGCTGGATAGAAGGCAAGGATTACGGGGTGACCGCGGCGCTCCGAGAGGGTGAAGTGAGCCTTGACTGGCTCACCATCCACCATCGTGATGCCTGGCAGGGTGAAGTCGGGGGCGCTCTGGCCAATATCGGGACTAGTCACGAGGGTTCAACCTAACTCACGTTCCCGAGAATTTCCGGGAAAGAATCCACAGCTAACGGATATCCCACAAAAGCCACCACATCAATCAGGGTGTGGGCGGCGATGAGGGGCACTAGGCGGCCTGTTTTCGCATACCAATAGCCAAAAACGAGGCCCATGACGAAGTTGCCGAGGAAGGCGCCAAAGCCTTGATAGAGGTGATAGGTCGCCCTCAAGAAGGCTTGAATGACAATGATGCCGATGACGGGGACGTGGAGAAGGCGTAGGCGATTGAACAGGTAGCCGACCGCAATAATTTCTTCCAAGAGCCCCGCCCGAAGAGCCAGCAGCACGAGCATGGGAATGCTCCACCAATACTCATCCAGAGCACTTGGTACCACGGTCACGGTCAGCCCCAGTTCTCGACCCAGAAGGTAAAGCCCAAGGCCTGGAATCCCAATCAGGGCGGCAAGCCCAAAACCCCAAGCGATGTCACGGCCTGGTCTGGTCGCATCAAGGCCCAGCGCGCCAAAACGCGGGGGCTGAGCCTGCCACAGCAAATACATCACGAGCGCGACCGGAACCAGGGACGACACAATCCCCAAGATTTGGTAAATGAAGTCCGCCCACTCGTATTCGCTGAGCGAACGGTTCAGTGTGGCGGTTTGCTCAGATAACGCGACCTCCCTGGAGAGGCGAACGGAAATGCTGACGATTGAATACAGCGCACTCATCCCGAGGCTTAGGCCCAGGACCAGAAGGACCTCAAGGGTGAGGCGCGCTCTACTCACGACCTACTTCTTGGGTAGCGCCGGGTCGCAGGTCGGTGTTCCGCCAGGTAGCGCGTGACGGAAACGAGAAACAAACGCATAGACGAGGGCTCCAACCCAGGAGATTGGGGGAAGTGCGATGAGGGCTCCGAGAAGCCGCAGCCACAGTGCCGGTTGTGCTCGGAGCAGCGCGCTTGCCGCCAAGTGGCCCGCGTACTGGTGGGTTTCGGTGATGTACCACGCATACTTGGCCACATCATCAGCACTCAGCGCGTAATCATCGAGGGAAACGCTCTGAGATGTCTTCGCCTCGGGGAAAGCGGGTAGCCAGGTGTCCAAACGATTCACCCACAGGGTGCAAAAAGCGCAGTCGCCGTCATAAATCAGGACGTGCGAGGGAAGCGCTGCGTTTCGTGCCATGGTCCCATGCTAAGGCGCCAGCCTGTGTGGCCGGTAGGATGGGGAAGCAGGGCTCGATGGAGATCGTTTCTGCATCCTCCACGCCCAGTAATGCAAAGGAAGTTCTCATGGCGTTAGCCACCCGCGATGACGTGCGCAATGTCGCAATCGTCGCCCACGTTGACCACGGCAAGACAACCCTGGTTGACGCTATGTTGACCCAAACCGGCTCGTTCTCGGCTCACGCTGCCGCCGCCGATCGCGCGATGGACTCGGGGGATCTGGAAAAAGAAAAAGGCATCACGATTCTCGCCAAGAACACCGCCGTTACTTACAACGGTCCGCACTCTGGTGGCAAAGACATCACAATCAACGTGATTGACACCCCCGGCCACGCTGACTTTGGTGGCGAGGTGGAGCGAGGCCTCAGCATGGTCGATGGTGTTGTTCTGCTGGTGGACGCCAGCGAGGGCCCCCTGCCACAAACCCGTTTTGTGTTGCGCAAGGCGCTTGCTGCCAAATTGCCGGTGATTTTGGTGGTCAACAAGACGGACCGTCCCGACTCGCGAATTGATGCTGTTGTCCATGAAACACAAGATCTGCTGTTGGGCCTTGCCTCTGATCTGGCCGATGAGGTTCCCGATGTTGATGTTGATGCGCTTCTTGAGCTCCCCATCATCTATGCCTCTGGTCGTGAGGGTGCCGCAAGTTTGAACCAGCCGGCTAACGGGTCCTTGCCCGACAATGCCGACTTAGAGCCTCTCTTTGGCGCGATTCTTGCTCACATCCCAGCTCCTCACTTTGATGACGAGCACCCCCTGCAGGCGCACGTCACAAACTTGGACGCTTCACCTTTCTTGGGCCGTATTGCTCTGCTGCGTATTTTCCACGGCGAGCTGACCAAGGGGCAGACAGTGGCGTGGGTTCGCCACGACGGAACTGTCCAGAACGTCCGCATTACTGAGCTTCTGAAGACCAGAGCACTCGAGCGTTACCCCGCCGAGAAGGCCACCGCCGGAGATATCTGCGCTGTTGCAGGGATAGAAGACATCACCATTGGTGAGACCATTGCTGACCCCAACGATGTCAGGCCACTGCCAGCGATTACTGTCGACGAGCCAGCAATCTCGATGACGATTGGCACCAACACCTCGCCGTTGGCGGGTGTAGTGAAGGGCCATAAGCTGACCGCTCGCATGGTTAAAGATCGCCTCGACCGCGAGCTCATTGGAAACGTGTCCATTCGGGTTGTTGACGTTGGCCGACCCGATGCCTGGGAAGTTCAGGGGCGAGGGGAGCTTGCGCTCGCCATCCTCGTGGAGAACATGCGTCGAGAAGGATTCGAGTTGACGGTGGGTAAGCCACAGGTGGTCACGAAGAAGATCGATGGTCAGACTCATGAGCCCTACGAAGCCCTCACCATCGACGCTCCCGAAGAGTTCGTGGGCGGGATTACGCAACTTCTGGCAGCCAGAAAAGGCCGCATGGACACAATGTCGAATCACGGCACCGGATGGGTTCGCATGGAGTTCACCGTTCCCTCCAGGGGCCTGATCGGCTTTAGGACAGACTTCCTCACGCTGACCAGGGGTCAAGGAATTGCCAACGCTATCTCAGCGGGGTTTGCACCCTGGGCAGGTTCAATCGTCACTCGCAACTCGGGCTCTATCGTTGCTGACCGCGCCGGCGTCGTCACGACCAACGCCATGATGGCCCTCCAAGAGCGCATGACATTCTTTGTGAAACCCACCGAAGCCGTCTATGAGGGCATGGTCGTCGGAGAGAACTCGCGCGCTGATGACATGGATGTCAACATCACCAAAGAAAAGAAGCTCAACAATATCCGCTCCTCGACCGCCGAGGAGCTCGAGCGGCTCACCCCGCCGCGCGAACTGTCGTTGGAGGAGTGCCTCGAGTTCGCTCGAGAGGACGAGTGCGTTGAAGTAACGCCCGAGATTGTCCGTATTCGTAAGGTCGAACTCGACCAGACGATGCGTGCGCGACTCACCTCGAGGCTCAAGAAACAGGACCAGAACGCCTAGCCCTCACTCGCTACGCTAAAGCTATGAAGGTCGCGAGGTTCAGCCAGGCTGGCGGAGAGCCCCAGTTCGGGATTCTCGATGGCGATGAGTTTGTCGTCTTGGCTGGCGATCCTCTGTACCACGGGATTAATCCCACCGACGTCCGTGTTCCCGAAGGCTCGGTCCGAATCCTGGCTCCGGTAATACCTAGGTCCAAAGTGATCTGTGTGGGCATGAACTACGCCGAGCACGCGCAGGACATGAATCACGATGGGCCAGATAACCCGCTAATTTTCTTGAAGCCCAACACCGCAGTTATTGGGCCAGGCGACCCCATCATCATTCCTCCGGTGGAGGGACGTATCGTTCACGAGGGCGAACTTGCCATCGTTATTGGGTCGATTGCCAAGCGGGTCAAGGCAGAAGATTGGCGCGATGTGGTCTTTGGATTCACCATCGCCAATGACGTCTCCGCCAGGGACGTGATGTTTGCTGATGGCCAGTGGGCTAGAGCCAAGGGTTATGACACGTTCTGTCCTCTGGGACCCTATGTCGACACTGAGATTGACCCTTTCAATCTCGAGATCGAGACTTTCGTGGATGGTGAGCTTCGTCGGAAGGGCAACACCAAGGACCTTCTCCACTCCATCCCAGAAATAATCGCCTTCTGCTCTGATGTGTGGACGCTCTTGCCGGGTGACGTAATCTGCACCGGCACCCCCTCTGGTCTTGGCGGGTTCGTCGATGGCCAAACGATCGACATCACCATTGAGGGCTTGGGCACACTTTCGAACCCTGCCAAGAACCGTGATGACCGCCACTTCTAACATCTCGATTCCCGCTCTGCAGCGCCGGGTTCGCACCGTTCTCATGCTGGGCCAAGTGATGGCGGGGTTGGGCATGGGCGCCACCCTCGCGGTGGGCGCCATCATGGTCGGCCGGCTTGCTGGTTCCGATGGGTTCTCAGGCCTCGCCGCCACTTTTTCCACTCTGGGCGCCGCGCTCGCGGCCGTCCCGTTGTCGAGGCTCGCGGCAAAGAAGGGTCGCTCGGTGTCGTTGACCACCGGTGCGATGCTGGCGTCGCTTGGCGGTCTCGTCACCATCATTGCCAGCGTTCTTGGCGCGGTCTTTATGCTCTTGCCAGGGCTCGCTCTTGTGGGGGTGGGAACGGCGGTGAACCTTCAGTCGCGATTTGCCGCTACCGACCTTGCCGACCCGGGAACCAGAGGTCGCGATTTGTCGCTGGTGGTGTGGGCGACGACAGTCGGCGCTGTGTCTGGCCCAAATCTCATTACCCCCGGCGAGTTCCTTGGTGGGCTTCTCGGCCTGCCAGAGCTGGCAGGCCCCTTCGTGTTGACCACCATCGCTCAGGCGACTGCGGCACTTCTTTACTTTTTGGCACTGCGACCAGATCCTCTGTTGCTCGCGCAGGAGCGCGCTGCCAGCGCTGCCCGCGCTGGCAAGCCTGATGCAGCGGATGTGAAGGACAACCGCGTCATGATCAGGACCGCCATTGTGTCCATCGCGCTGTCTCACGCCACCATGGTGGCTGTGATGGCAATGACGCCGGTCCACCTTGTTCACCACGGTGCATCGCTGGCAATCGTTGGCTTCACGATCAGCCTCCACATTGCTGGAATGTATGCCTTGGCCCCCATCTTTGGTGTGATGTCGGACCGTTTTGGGCGCATCCCCACGATTTTCGTGGGCCAGGTGATTCTGGTGCTAAGCCTTCTGCTCACCGGATTCGGTTCCGAGAATGAGATGGCCGTTGTTGTGGGATTGGTGCTGCTGGGGCTGGGATGGAGTGGGGCAACCGTGGCCGGGTCCACCTTGCTAAGCGAATCAACCTCCATCGCGCGCAGACCCCAGGTTCAGGGGATCTCTGACCTCGCCATGAGTGGTTCCGGTGCGATAGGGGGCGCACTTGCCGGTGTGGCGCTGGCATTCCTGGGTTATGACGGTTTGTCGTTTGTGGCCTTGGCGCTTGTCGCCACCGTGGTGGGAAGAGCGTTACTGACCTGGCGCCACGCCTCTCCTGTTCCGGGCGTCTCAAGCGAGGCTCTCACCTTTGACATTTAGGCCTTCTAGACTGGGGTGCTCATGACTGATCTCTTCTCCAAGGCCACCGGTGCCGATGTGCGCGTGCGCTTTTGCCCATCACCCACGGGAACCCCACATGTGGGTCTTGTGCGCACGGCGCTGTTCAACTGGGCCTATGCCAGGCACACCGGGGGAACCTTTGTCTTCCGCATTGAAGACACCGACCAGGAGCGCGATAGCGAGGAGAGCTATCACCAACTTCTTGACGCGCTCGGCTGGTTAGGACTCACCTGGGATGAGGGGGTTGAAGTCGGGGGTCCCCATGAGCCCTACCGTCAGTCGCAACGAGGGGAGATCTATCAGGGCGTCATCGACACCCTGTTGGCCTCCGGCCATCTCTATGAGAGCTATGTCACCGCTGATGAGATGACTGCCCGCAATGAGGCGATGGGTCGTGACCCAAAGCAGGGCTATGACAACCATGAGCGTGACCTGACGGAAGAGCAGAAGCAGGCCTATCGCGCGGAGGGACGCGAGCCAGCGCTGCGCCTGCGGGTCCCAGAGGGCGACCTGAGTTTTGATGATCTTGTTCGGGGCGAGGTCAGCTTCCCCGCTGGTGCAACGACAGACTTCGTAGTGGCGCGAGCTGGCGGCCAAGCGTTGTACACCTTTGTGAATCCCGTCGATGATGCGCTCATGGGTGTGACCCACGTGTTGCGCGGCGAAGACCTTTTGTCCTCAACTCCGCGCCAGATAGCCCTTTATCGAGCACTTATTGATGTGGGGATTACGAGCCATATCCCACGATTTGGTCACCTGCCTTACGTGATGGGCGAGGGCAACAAGAAGCTCTCTAAGCGCGATCCGGAATCGAATCTTTTCCACCACCGTGACCGAGGCTTCATTCCAGAGGGCTTGCTCAACTACCTGTCGTTGCTGGGCTGGTCTCTGTCTGCTGACCGCGATGTTTTCACCATGCAGGAAATGATCGAAGCCTTTGACGTGGCGGATGTGAACCCCAACCCGGCGCGCTTCGATGTGAAGAAGGCTGAGGCCATCAATGGCGACCACATCAGAGCGCTCAGCGCTGATGATTTCGCCGCTCGCTGTCTTCCCTACCTTCAGAAAGCCGGGGTTGTGGGTGAGTCACCGGATCCGAGAGACCACGAGATTCTGAAGGGCATTTTGCCCCACGTCCAGGAGCGCGTCGCCCTACTTGGTGAAGTGCCACCCATGGTTGCGTTCTTGTTCACCGCAGACGACCAGCTCGTCATCGCTGATGACGCTCGGTCAACACTTGGCGATCAAGCTGCCACTGTTCTCGACACCGCGCTTGCTGTCCTCGAACCACTTCAGGACTGGGCCACGGCCACCCTGGAGGCGACACTGCGTGAGGCGCTTGTCGAGTCCCTTGGAGTATCGCCCAGGCATGCCTTTGGTCCCGTCCGCGTGGGAATCTCGGGCGCGAGGGTGAGTCCTCCGCTGTTTGAATCGATGGAGGTGCTCGGCAAAGACTCGAGCCTTCACCGATTGCGTGCTCTTCGCGCCACGCTCTAGGGGTGCGCTAGAGTATGTCGGGTCCACAACGGGGATGATTCCCGGTGCGGTGGGGTGTGGTGTAATTGGCAACACGGCTGATTCTGGTTCAGTTGTTCTTGGTTCGAGTCCAGGCACCCCAGCAAAGACTGCTCTGAGTTACCTCTAGTAACCGCCATAATGAGTGACTATGTCACCGAAGACAGCGCGCCATGTGGTTGTTGCGATTAATCCCCAGGCGTCCTTTGGGAAGAACCAGGGCGCTGGCCAGGTCGTTATTGACGCACTGGTATCTGCGGGACACGACGTCGTCGGTGTTCAAGAGGGCAGTTACGCCGATCTGCGTGCCAAGACCCGTGCGGCCTTGCGCAAGGATTCTGTGCTTGTCGTCGTCGGCGGCGATGGGATGGCCCATCTGGGTGTTGAGCTTGCGACGCAGGCAGGTGTTCCCCTCGGGCTAATTCCTGCTGGCACCGGTAATGATCTAGCCAGGCACCTCGGTATTCCACTGGGCTCAATTCCCACTGCCGTCGAGCGCTTCCTGAGCGCTCTGGGCAAAAAAGCGCAGCGCATTGATGTGGGGATCTCCAGGGGTCCCGATGGCACGGACACCCCTTATGTTTGTGTTCTCTCAGCGGGATTTGACGCCATCGTCAACGAGCGGGCGAACGCGATTAAGTTCCCGAAGGGCCGCCACCGTTACACGGTGGCGTTGCTGATTGAGCTGTGGAAGCTCAAGCCCCTGTCCTATGAGGTCAGCATTGCTGGAAAGGATTTCTCGGGCGAGTATCTCTTGGTGGCAGTGGCGAACTCTCAAAGCTTTGGTGGGGGAATGAAGGTTACGCCTGAGGCCAGCCTGGTTGATGGGCTCGTAGACGTGCTGCTGCTAAAGCCACTCGGTCGCCTAGAGTTTCTGCGCATTTACCCGAGGGTGTTCAAGGGCACGCACGTCACTGATCCCCGGGTGATTATTGCCCGCGGGGCTTCGGTTCGCGTTGACGCCAGCGGGGTCATTGCCTACGCGGATGGGGAGCGCATGAGCGCGCTCCCTGTGGAGGTGAGGGTGGCGCCGCTGGCGCTCCAGGTGTTCGCCTAATCGTTTGGTGTACGGGGCTTTTTGGTGCCATACTCTAAGGCGTTGCGTGATCGGCCCCATCGTATAGTGGCCTAGTACGCCGCCCTCTCACGGCGGTAACGCGGGTTCGAATCCCGCTGGGGTCACGCTTCACACCCTGCGGTTCTCCTCCGAAAGCGAGGGGAAACCGGAGTATGGTGTCCCTTGGCCTCGACGCGTCCGATGTCGCAGCGCCCCTAAGGATTCTGTGTGACTTCTCAACTACCTCTGTGGTTCACAGTCGGCTCGCTTGTTGTGATCTCTCTGGTGCTCATCGTTGACCTGCTTCTAGTCGTTTGGCGGCCGCACCACCCCTCTAACCGAGAGTCAGCGCTCTGGGTGAGCTTTTATGTTCTCTTGGCCTTGGGTTTCGCCGGCTTGCTGTTCCTTTTTGCTGGCGAGCAATTCGGTAGCGAGTTCTTGGCCGGCTGGATTACTGAATACAGTCTGTCCATTGACAACCTCTTTGTCTTCGTCTTGATCATGGCGACCTTTGCGGTTCCCAAGAAATACCAGCAAGAGATTCTGATGATTGGAATTCTTCTGGCAATTGTGTTCCGCGGAATCTTCATTCTCTTGGGCGCGGCGTTGATCTCCAGCTTCAGCTGGATCTTCTATGTCTTCGGCGCGTTCCTTGTCGTCATTGGCCTCCAGCAGTTTTTCTCCGGTCGCGAGGACGATGTCGAGCGCGAAAACGCCCTCATCACCTTCTTGACCAAGCGCCTTGACATGACCGATGAATTCCATGGGATGAAGGTGCGCGTCACCGTTGCCGGCAAGAAGCTGTTCACGCCGTTGCTCGTGGTGTTTATCGCCATTGGAACAGCGGACGTCATCTTCGCAGTCGATTCCATCCCCGCGATTTATGGAATTACCGAAAGCCCCTTCATTGTGTTCACCGCGAACGTCTTCGCTTTGATGGGGTTGCGCCAGCTGTATTTCCTGTTGGGGCACCTAGTCGACAAACTCGCCTATTTGCACCTGGGAATCGCCTTTATCCTGACCTTCATCGGCGTGAAGCTGGTCCTTCACGCCCTCCACGAAAACGAGTTGCCCTTCATCAACGGTGGTGAGCATGTTAGCTGGGCTCCCGATATTGGCACCTGGGAGTCCTTGATTGTCATCGTGGTGGCAATGGCGATTGCCGTGCTTGCCAGCGTGTGGAAGATGCGCAGTACCCCTCAGGAGACGCTGACGAAGGGCCACTAAGTCTGCCTCGGTGTTACCCTAGGAGTTGGCACAGGCTAAGCCTCCTTCAGCGTCTAAGCGGGCTTTTCTTGTCCCAGAGCGCACCCGGTGACCCGAGAGGTCGCCTTATCCCGATTGTTCAGGAGATGTCACGATGGCACCGAGCACCCCCCGGACTCTGGCAGAGAAGGTGTGGGCTGACCACCTTGTTGCCAAGGGTGAGGATGGCGAGCCCGACCTCATCTACGTGGATCTTCACCTCGTTCACGAAGTGACCAGCCCGCAAGCCTTCGATGGTTTGCGTGTGGCTGGACGCAAGGTTCGCAGGCCCGATTTGACCATTGCCACCGAAGACCACAACACCCCCACAATCGATATCGATAAACCGATTGCTGAACCAACCAGCCGTATTCAGATCGAGACCCTGAGGGCTAACGCCAAAGAGTTTGGAATTCGCCTCCACTCCCTGGGTGACGTTGAGCAGGGCATCGTTCACGTGGTCGGCCCGCAGCTCGGGTTGACGATGCCGGGCATCACGGTGGTGTGTGGTGACTCCCACACCTCGACCCACGGCGCTTTTGGCGCCATGGCCTTTGGTATTGGTACAAGCGAGGTTGAACACGTACTGGCCACCCAGACTCTGCCCTTGACGCCGTTTAAGACAATGGCGATCAACGTGGAGGGTGAGCTGCGCCCGGGTGTGACGGCCAAGGACATCATTTTGGCCATCATTGCCAAGATTGGGACCGGCGGTGGCCAGGGCTATGTCCTTGAGTATCGCGGGAGCGCAATTCGTTCGCTCTCAATGGATGGCCGGATGACAATTTGCAATATGTCTATTGAGGCCGGCGCCAGGGCGGGAATGGTGGCACCCGATGAGACGACGTTTGCGTACTTGAAAGGTCGCCCTCACGCCCCTGAAGGCGATGACTGGGATAAGGCGATGGAGTACTGGAAGACACTCCACACCGATGAGGGCGCCGTCTTCGACGCTGAAGTGTTCCTCGACGCTAACGAGCTCGAACCGTTCGTTACCTGGGGCACTAACCCGGGCCAAGGGGTCCCCCTGGGCGATGTTGTCCCTGATCCAGAGACCATGTCTGACCCCAACGAGAAGGCAGCAGCCGTTCGAGCACTCGAATACATGGCCTTAACACCTGGCACCCGCATGAAAGACATCCGTGTTGACACGGTGTTCATGGGTTCGTGCACCAATTCGCGTCTGGATGATCTGCGGACTTTTGCCTCCATCATCAAAGGTCAGAAGAAGGCGGACCATGTCCGCCTGATGGTGGTTCCAGGCTCCGCGCGGGTCCGGCTCGAGGCCGAAGCCGAGGGTATCGACAAGATTGTTGAAGAGTTTGGCGGGGAGTGGCGTTTTGCCGGATGCTCCATGTGTTTGGGCATGAACCCCGACCAGCTTGCTCCAGGTGAGCGCGCTGCGTCCACCTCGAATAGGAACTTTGAGGGCCGCCAGGGCAAAGGCGCCAGAACCCACCTGGTCTCACCTGTGGTCGCGGCTGCCACAGCCATTAGAGGAACACTCTCGAGCCCGGCTGATCTTCATGCAGACCAGAGGAGCGTGAGCGTCTAGTGGACAAGGTTTCTGTGGTCGAGGGTGTGGGTGTTCCCCTGCGCCGCTCCAATGTTGATACCGACCAAATCATTCCGGCTAACTTCCTAAAGCGCGTGACCAAGACGGGTTACGACGATGCACTTTTTTATCAGTGGCGTCAAGACCCAGACTTCATCCTGAACCAAGAGCCCTATGCACACGGTCGTGTTTTGGTGGCAGGACCTGACTTTGGAACGGGATCCTCGCGTGAGCACGCGGTCTGGGCGCTGCGGGATTATGGTTTTGGAGCTGTTGTTTCCTCCCGGTTTGGGGACATCTTCCGTTCAAACTCAGGGAAGCAGGGCCTTGTCACGGCGATTGTGCCGGAGAGCGTTGTTGAAGCCCTGTGGAAAGAAACTGAGGCACACCCGGGCATGAGCGTTACGGTCGACCTGGTGGCCCGTGAGGTACGGTGTGGAGCGGTGAGTTCACCGTTCGACATTGACGATTACACGCGCTGGCGTTTGATGGAGGGTCTTGATGACATTGCGCTCAGCCTTCAGCACGACGATGCAATCACCGCGTTTGAAGCACGACGGGAAGCTTGGCGACCGAGAACGCTGCCTGTCAGGAGTAGCTAGGTGAGTCAGGTGGCAGCCTCGACGGGTAAGGCGTCACCCCAGGCCGCATCCCCTGACACGGTCATCTTCGAGGGTGGCCGGCCACTGGTTGGCGAAGTAGAAGTTCGCGGCGCCAAGAACCTGGTGACCAAGGCCATGGTTGCTTCGCTTCTCGCGGACACACCCAGCATTCTCAAGAATGTCCCTGTCATCAGCGATGTCGCGGTTGTCCGCGGATTGCTCGAGGCTCACGCCGTGACGGTGACCGATGTCGCAGACGGGGTTTTGGAACTCGACCCCCGCGGGGTCAAGAGCGCTCACTTCGCTGAGATTGATGCCCACGCTGGCTCGAGCCGTATTCCCATTCTTTTCTGTGGTCCCCTCTTGCACCAACTCGGCGAGGCGTTCATTCCTGACCTTGGCGGTTGTCGCATCGGTGATCGCCCGATTAACTTCCACCTCGATGCTCTCCGTGCTTTTGGCGCGGAACTCGACAAGAGCCACGAAGGCATTCGCCTTCGGGCGCCGAGACGCCTCGTCGGCGCACGAGTTGATTTGCCCTACCCGAGTGTCGGGGCGACTGAGCAGGTGCTCCTGACGGCTGTTCGCGCCCAAGGTGTTACGGAACTCACGAACGCCGCCATCGAGCCCGAGATCATGGACTTGATCGCCATCTTGCAGAAGATGGGTGCGATCATCCTTGTCGAGCCAAACCGCACCATCGTGATTGAGGGCGTTGATTCACTGAATGGCTATGACCACCGCGCCATTCCTGATCGCAACGAAGCTGCGTCCTGGGCCTCAGCGGCGCTCGCGACCAGGGGCGATATCTATGTCCGAGGCGCTGAGCAAAAAGACTTGATGACATTCTTGAACGTCTATCGAAAGGTCGGCGGGCAATTCACGGTTGATGACCACGGGATTCGTTTCACTCACCCGGGCGACAGCATTAGGCCGGTTGTCATCGAGACCGATGTCCACCCCGGGTTCATGACGGACTGGCAGCAACCGATGGTTGTCGCTCTGACCCAGGCTGAGGGACGCTCCATCGTTCACGAGACGGTCTATGAGAACCGCTTTGGCTTCACCGATGCGTTGCGTCAAATGGGCGCAAACATTGAGGTCTATAAAGAAGGAATCGCGAGCATCACGCGTCGTGTCCCGAGGCGCCCCCTTGAACAGGCCGCTGTTATCACTGGCCCAACCCCTTTGCGTGGTGCCGACATTCGTGTTCCAGACCTTCGTGGTGGCTTTAGCCACATAATCGCCGCCGTCACTGCACAGGGCCGCTCCACAGTCAGCAACATGGGAATCATTTCGCGCGGCTACGAGCACTTGCTCGACAAGCTTGCTGGTCTTGGTACAACCTTCGAGCTCAAGGGTTAGCCCTGGTGGCTCGGGTTCCCTCGAAGTCGCCGCGCGTCACGCGCAGTGCTGAGTTGCGCTGGCGCATTATTGCTTTTCTTGTGCTCCCAATCTTTGGGGCGATGGTGAAGCTTCGCATTAGGCCAGGCTCGGCCCTACCCGCCAAGGGTCCTTTCATCCTCTCTCCGAATCACTACAGCGAAATTGATCCCATTGTTATGGGCGTCGTTGTGTGGAAGCTTCGGCGGACGCCCCGGTTTTTGGCAAAAGCATCGTTGTTCAAGGTTCCAGGCTTGGCCTGGTTATTGCGCTTTACAGGTCAAATTCCTGTGGAGCGGGAAGCCGGCGCCCGACTGGGCGAACCTTTGAAAGCAGCGACGCTGCTCGCTGAGCGAGGACAGGGAGTCATCGTCTATCCCGAGGGGACGCTGACCAAGGACCCAGACCTCTGGCCCATGGTCGGCAAGTCGGGCGCCATTCGGATGGCGCTCGAGCAGGGAATTCCCTTGTATCCAGCTGCCCACTGGGGGACCCAGAACCTGATGGGTCGCTACGCGAAGAAGGTCCGCGTCTTTCCCAGGACCACCATTGACGCTGTCATTGGAGGGCCATTGGATCTCTCGAGGTTCCATGGCAAGCCCCTCACCAGAGAGATCCTCTCTGAGGCCACCGAGATGTTGATGGACGAAATTGCCAACCTGGTCGGCCAGCTTCGTAACGAGAAGCCGCCAGCGACGCGCTTTGACCCGGCTAAGGCGGTCTAGAAGTGGTTCATGTCGCGGTGTTGGGAGCGGGTTCGTGGGGGACAACCTTCGCGAAGGTGTTAGCCGATGGCGGCAACACCGTGAACCTGTGGGCCAGGCGACCTGAGGTCGCCAAGGAAATCCGCAACACCAATCGCAATACGGACTATCTGCCGGGCATCAATTTGCCGAAAGCCATCGATGCCACGGACAGCCTTGTCCAGGCGCTTGCAGGTGCCGAGCAAATCTATCTCGCGGTTCCAAGCCAGCATTTACGGACAAACCTGGCGGATGCGGCGCCGTTGATTCCTGCGGATGTTCCGGTAGTGAGTCTCATGAAAGGCGTTGAGTCAGAAACCGGTCTGCGGATGAGTGAAGTCATGCACCAGGTTGGTGGCTTTGGCCACGAGCGAATTGCTGTTGTTAGCGGGCCCAACCTCGCGCTCGAAATCGCCAAAGAACAGCCCACAGCCGCCGTGGCATCATCGATTTCCGATGCCACGGCTCGAGCGGTTGCCACTGCTTCCACGAACAGCTACTTCAAGACCTTCATTAACGATGACATCGTGGGCACCGAGTTCGGTGGCGTCCTGAAAAACCTCATCGCGGTGGCGGTGGGCATCGCGGATGGCGTGGGTTACGGCGAGAACACTAAGGCATCCATCATTACGCGCGGCCTTGCAGAGATTTCGGCTTTTGCGGCCGCGTTCGGGGCAAGCCCGCAGACGATGTCGGGGCTTGCGGGTCTGGGAGATCTCATCGCCACCTGTGAGTCGCCGCTCTCGAGAAACAACACGGCTGGGCGAATGCTCGGCCAAGGACACAGCTTTACCGACGTCGTTCGCACCATGAACCAAACGGCCGAGGGACTTGCCTCGGTCAAGCCAGTGCTGGCTCTCGCCAAGAGCAAAGGCATCGCGATGCCGATTGTCACCCAGGTGGGGCAAGTCCTCGACGGAGAACGCGATCCGCGTGAACTTGCGCCACACTTTGCCACCGACTCTGACACCCCTGAGGACGAGTAGGGCGGCCGTGTTAGGAACAGTGGGATCAAGCGACTGGGTCGCTGAAAAGTTTGGCTCAGGACAACCCCGCATCATCGCGCTACACGGCTGGGCTCGAAGCGGGTCCGATTTTGAGCGAATTCTTGCTGGGCAGGATGCCCTTGCCGTTCATTTGCCGGGCTTTGGCCCGGCACCAGAACCCAGCGGAGCATGGTCCACCGCTGAATACGCCGACCAGTTGGCGCTTGCGCTTCGGGAGCTCGGACCCGTCGTTATTGTGGGGCACTCGTTTGGTGGGCGGGTCGCGGTGCGCTTGGCCGCGAGACACCCCGAGGTGGTCAGTGCCGTGGTCTTGACCGGGGTCCCACTGACCAGGGTTACGCCGCCGAAGTCCGTGCCACTCGTGTTTCAGATTGCCAAGGTGCTCCACGCCAAGAAGCTCATTCCAGAGGCCACCATGGAGCGTTATCGGCGGAAGTACGGATCCCAGGACTATCGCAATGCTCGGGGTGTGATGCGCGACATTCTGGTCAAGACCGTGGCCGAGGACTACCTCGATGACGCGACTCGCGTCGTTGCCCCCGTCACGATGGTATGGGGTGAGCTCGACGCACCAGCACCCGTAGCGGCTGCCGAAAAAGCGCTCCAGTATTTCCCCCACGCCACGCTGCGTGTGGTTCCCGGGGCTTCGCACCTGATGGAGGGTAACCTCGAGGAAGCCGTAAAAGAAGCAGTATCTGCGGCCCTTACTCAGTAAAGGACCACGATGAACCCAGCGGATTTCATCATCACGCTGGCAGCCATCCTTGTGGCTCTTGCTGTTGCCGCAGCAATGAACGTCAAGTGGCTTCGCGTTGCTCAACGGGTGCACTATCTCCCCGGTGAAGTGAGTCGTAATCAGCGTTTGTGGTTTGAGCGGCGGCCGATTGGTGTGCTCTGGTGGGCAGGTGCTGTGCTGCTGGCCATCATCTCGTTCCAAGGGCCGGCGCAATGGGGCCTTGCGCCATTGGCCTGGCTCGCCGTCATCGCGCCGGTGCTGATTTTTCCTACGCCGTGGCGGTTACCTCTCAAGGGGACAACCAGCGCACTTCAGTGGACCGCTCGGGCTAAGCGTGTCTATGGTGCTGTTGTGTTTCTCCAGGTGGTGACCGGGGCGGGTGCTGTGTGGTTGGCAGGGCCAGCCGGTGTTGTGGTGCCACTACTCCTCGGAGCAACGCTCACTGACCTTGCCCTGGCCGTTCTCTGGCAGGTCGAGCGCAAACTTTCTCACAAGTTTGTAGTTGATGCGAAGCGCAAGCTCAAGCGTGTGGGCCCCCAGGTCGTCGCCATCACCGGGTCCTATGGCAAGACATCGACCAAGGGATATGTCGCCCATATCGTGGGCAAAGCCCACCAAACCGTGGCATCCCCAGCGAGTTTCAACAACATGATGGGGCTCTCCCGAACAATCAACGAGCACTTGGTCGTTGGCACCAGCGTGTTTGTGGCCGAAATGGGGATGAATCAGGAGGGTCGCATTCGTGAACTGTGCGAGCTCTTCAACCCCGACATTGCTGCGATCACCGTCATTGGTGAAGCCCACATGGAGCGTCTGGGATCTCAAGAAGCGATTTTCCGAGCAAAAGCTGAAATCACCGAGAAGGCCAAGACCGTTGTGTTGCCTGTCGATCAGCCTGAATTGGTCTCCCTGATTGAGAAGTGTCGCCGCGAGGGCAAGACAGTAGTCACCGTGAGCGGTCAAGGCAAAAAGGCGGATGTGGTTGTCGATCCAGACCTCGGCCTTGTGACATATGGCCCTGATGCCACCCCGGCCCCGATGGCCGTGCCGCCCTTCGGCCACGGTGTCAACGTGGCCGTAGCACTCGGTATTGCCTATGTCTTGAATGTCCCTCAGGACGAGGCGCTCGCGCGCTTGGCTGACCTCCCAGTAGCAGCACACCGCGCCGAAGTTCAGAAGATGCCAGATGGCGTCTGGATTATCGACGACACCTACAACTCGAACCCCGTGGGAGCAGCACGCGCGGTCGATGATGCATCAGCGCTTGCCAAGGGTCGTGGTGGCCCCCTGGTCGTAGTGACACCGGGAATGGTCGAGCTTGGGCCGGTTCAGTTTCAGCGAAACAAAGAATTGGCCGAGCGAGTCATCGCCGCTGATGGCGTGTTGATGGTGGTGGGTCTCACGAACCGCAAAGCTATGGTCACAGGCTCCGCCGGGGCAGCCCAAGTCTTCGCCACGCGCGCCGACGCGGTCACCGCGGCCCTCCACGCTGCGGGAGCCAACGGCGTTATTCTCTATGAGAACGACCTGCCAGATCATTACCCCTAACGAGGCGCTGCTCTGGCGTGAGCTCCGGAAGGAACCCTATGGCTGGCTCAACCTGGGCAGTGGTATTCGGCGGGCCTAGCCCTGAACACGAAATCTCGATTCTCACCGGTCTGCAGGCGGAACGCGTCCTCGTCGAGGGCGGCGATGAGGTCCTGCCCCTCTACATGGCTCCTAATGGGGCCTGGTTCCAGGTCCCCTCTCGCTCCGAAGCCAAAGACTTTTTGACAGGCGCACCCTCTGGCTCCAAGGAGCTCGACGTCGTTCTCTCCGGTCAGCCTGGTATCTATCCCAAGAAGGGCCTGGGCAAAAAGCCGCTCGATATTGACGCCGCGCTGTTGTGTTTTCACGGGGGACTCGGTGAGGGCGGCGGTGCCGCCGCCGTCTTTAGTTTCATGGATATCCCTGCCACTGGTTCCACAGTTTTTGCCGGCGCTGTGGGGATGGACAAGCTTGCCTTTGGTGGACTTATGCACTCCGCCGGAATCCCGAGTCTTCCACGGGAGGCGCTGAGGGATTCGGTGGACCCCAGCTTTGCTGGGCCCTATATTGTCAAGCCACGCTTTGGCGGATCGTCGATTGGTATTGAGATTGTCGATGACATCGCAACCGCACGGACGATCGCTAAATCCTCGGCACATTTGCAGACTGGCGCTGTGGTTGAGCCCTATCGTCCAGAGCTTGTCGACCTGAATATTTCCTTCCGCACCTATCCAGCTCTTGAGGTGACAGATCTTGAACGGCCACTGCGCAGCGAAGGCGAAAAGACGGGGCTGTATTCGTATCAAGAGAAGTATTTGGCCGGTGGGTCCGGCGCAGGCCTGACCCATGCTCCTCGCGAATTTCCCGCCAACGCCCCGCAGCCCATTCACGACAAGGCTGCCCAGCTGGCCAAGGCTGTTGCTGAGGTAACCCGCCTGCAGGGCATTGTTCGCGTTGACCTGCTGTGGGATGAATCCAAGGGTGAGCTGTTTGTGAACGAGGTCAACTCCATCCCTGGAGCTCTTTCGCTGTATCTATGGGCGCCCAAGCACCCGGCCCTCGCCGTCTTGCGTGACGCCCTCACCGAGGCAAAAGACCACCCTGTGGTGTTCCCCCACAGTGGTTTTGGCCAGGGCGTTGCGCTGCGAGCAGCAGGGGGCATTGCCGGGAAGCTCGTCGGCTTGGATGGACCCAGGGGCTAATTCAGCCGTTTCTTAGTTCAGGGCGTCACTCGGGTCGATGCATCGCTGCACGGGCTCCGATTGGCTACCTACCGCCCGGGCTAGCTCAAGCAGAGCCGCGGTTCCAGAGGCTCGCTCGGAGTCGACAATGACTTCTGTGGCGGGGCTAAGGCCATATGTGGTGAAGATGAAAAGCGGGGCGTCGCGATCATCGCGAAGCCAGTCAATTCCTGCAACCTCAAAGCAGGGAAGCGGTGTGGGTTCCGGCATGGGCACCCCGCAGCGAACAATAATGCTGACGGGGTCGCCCCACGCGGCTGTTGCCTGGGCGTTCACAGCACGCCGAGGTTCACCGTCAATCGTGTCGGGCAAACGGACCGTCATGTTGGCGCATTCGACGGTGTTCGCCTCATCGGCGGCCTCGAGGTTGACAGTGGGCGCACACCCGGAGAGCACCACAAGAGCGGTCAGCCCGAGGGTTATCTTGGTCGTCAACTCCACGTCTCTCAGGCTAGCGTGGTGGCATGAGCGAGGACGTGCAGCTAGGTGAGCTTGGCGAGAGCGAAGCACTTGCCCAGATCATCCCACTCCTGCCCGCCGCACCCTCAGTGAGCCTGGGGCCAGGCGATGACTCGGCGATTCTTCGCGTTCCAGACTCTCGGGTTGTCATCAGCACAGACATGATGATTGAAGGCCCCGATTTTCGCTGGGATTGGTCAAGCCCCGAAGACGTGGGGTGGAAAGCTATCGCCAGCAATGCCGCTGATGTTGCGGCCATGGGTGCAACCCCGACGGCATTTCAGATTTCTGTTGCCGCCCCTGAATCGACTCGGATTGGGGTTCTCCTGGGAATCGCTCGCGGCGTGCGGGACGCGATTGGTGAGCTTGCTCCTCTCTCAGGCGTCAGCGGAGGGGACCTCTCCAGAGCTCCGGTGGTGACACTCTCTGTGACGGTGCTCGGGGACCTGGGTGGACGCGCTCCGGTGACGCGCTCCGGCGCGAGACCAGGTGATGTGCTCGCTGTTGCTGGGGAACTAGGCCTTTCCCACCGCGGGTTGGTTGCACTGAGAGAAGCAGGTGGTGATCGTGCAGCAATCGCTCGGTTGACACAGTCCAATCCCTCTGTTGCGCATCACCTGGCACCCCGGCCACCGATTCATCTCGGTGTGGTGGCGAATGACGCCGGTGCGACAGCGATGATGGACATTTCTGATGGGTTGTTGATGGATGCCACCAGGATGGCGAAAGCCAGCGGTGTGATGATTGAGCTTGATTCCGATTATCCGTGGGACGAGGCGAGCCTGATGGGGGGCGAAGACCACGGTCTTCTTGCAGCCTTCCCCCCGGGCACCGCCCTACCCGAGGGCTTCGTGCAGGTTGGCGTGATCGGCGCGACAACCTCCGAGCCGCGTGTTGTTCAAGAAGGCGTGGACCTTGGGACACAGCGTGGCGGTTGGGATCCGTTTTATGAAGCCTCTGCGAAATAGAGGGCGGTCTCGCCATATTTCTTGGTATCCAGCGGCGTGAGCCGCTGGGGCCACTGCGGCGCTGGCGAACGCGTCGAGCGTTCCACCATGACCCACGCTCCAGGCGCTAGCCAGGGCAGAAGCTCGTTGAGTACCTGATCGAGCACTGGACTCTCTAGTTCGTAAGGAGGGTCAATGAAGACCAGGTCATAGCTGTTCGATGGTGTCCCTCGAAGAAAGGTCGACACCTGCGCTTTTGTGGCGCCGAGCGTTGGCGCATGGGGGAGGACAGCACCGATGGCTGTGATGTTGGCCGAGATGGCACTAATCGCGCCAGCGTGGTCCTCCACCATCGTCACGAGCGCCGCACCACGAGATGCGGCTTCGAGTCCTAAGGCTCCAGAGCCCGCGTAGAGGTCGAGAACGCGGGCGCCCTCGAGAGCGTCACTCGCGTCAAGTTTGGAGAACCAGGCTTCTCGGACCCGGTCGGAGGTGGGCCTGGTTTTTGGCCCTGGTGTGCGCAGGCCCAGGGAGCCCGCGTGGCCACCGATGATCCTGGTCATCCCACAACGCTAGCGGGCTTAGTCGGGTGTGTGGCCTCTGCGCGCTACCGTGAAGGGGTGAGTGTTGGCCTGGATACAAAGCTTGGCAGTGTGTTGGGCGATCGGAGTGCACAAGCACTCAAGAGCGCCTTTGGCTACACCCTGGTCGGGCAGCTAGTCGCCCACTACCCCAGGCGCTATGCCACCAGGGGTGAACTCACATCGATTGCGGGTGTCCCGGTCGGTGAGATGGCGACTCTCGTTGCTGAGGTGGTTTCTGTCTCCACGCGGGGCATGCGCGCGCGCAAAGGTAGCGTCCTCGAAGTCATCATTTCTGATGGCACAGGGCTTGTGACCCTCACGTTCTTCAACCAGGCTTGGCGCGCAAAAGATTTGGTCCCAGGCGCCCAGGGAATCTTCGCCGGCAAAGTAGGTCTCTACCGGGGTGAGCGCCAGCTCGCTCACCCCGACTACGAGCTCTTTGAGGAGCGCGAGCTGACTGGCAGCGAGGGCGAAGAGTGGGCGAAGCGCCCAATTCCGCTCTATCCGGCAACTGCCAAGGTTGCCAGTTGGCAGATTGCCCGTGCTCTCGGCGTGGTCCTCGATGTGTTGGACGTGGTGCCAGAACCGATTCCGGAGGCTATCGCTTCCCGAGAGAACTTGATGCCCTCGAAGGAGGCTCTGGAGAAGATTCACCGACCCAGCGAGGAACAAGACTGGCGCCGCGCTAGAGAGACCCTGCGCTTTCATGAGGCCTTTGTGCTGCAGTGCGCTCTGGTGCAGCGACGTATTCAGGCTGCCTCTCAGACCTCGGTGGCTCGTGCGGTGGGGCCTGGTACGGAGCGTTTTCTTGGTAGCTTGCCGTTCTCGCTGACGGGCGATCAGCAGAGCGTGCTGGCGGAGATTCAGCACGATATGGCCAAACCACACCCGATGAATCGACTTGTGCAAGGTGAGGTGGGCTCTGGAAAGACAGTGGTCGCTGTCGCATCGATGGTGACCGTGTCAGAGTCGGGAGGCCAGAGTGCGCTGTTGGCCCCCACCGAAGTTTTGGCTTGGCAACATTTTCGCTCGATTGTGGCGACGCTGGGGCCTGACCTGGCTGCGTCGATGCATCCAGTTCTCCTCACCGGCAATTTACGAGCTGCCGAGACCAAGAAAGCACTGTTGGCAGCAGCATCCGGGCAGGCAAAAATTGTTGTGGGAACCCATGCGCTCCTGAGCGAACGCGTCACATTTGCCGATTTGGGCCTCGTGGTCATTGATGAGCAGCACCGTTTTGGGGTCGACCAGCGAGAAGCTTTGCGTCAAAAAGGCGAACACCCACACGTGCTCGTCCTCACCGCAACGCCTATTCCCCGCACCGTTGCGATGACAGTCTTTGGCGACCTCGACGTGTCAACAATTCGGATGGTGCCCTCTGGCCGCCAACCCATTTCCACCCACGTGGTCGCCCTTGGCGACCACCCCAGCTGGTATCCGCGAGTGTGGCAGAGGCTCTCGGAAGAGATCGCGAGGGGACGCCAAGGGTTTGTGGTGGTTCCCTCGATTGCGCCCTCAGTTCCCGAGGACGATGACGCCGTGGATAGCAGCGTGGAGGCGACCGAAGAGGCGCGCGTTCTCGCCAGCGTCGCCGAGACACTCCCGCTGCTTCGCGGCCTTCCAGAGCTCGCAGGGGCGAGAATCGAGGCCGTTCACGGCAAGCTTGCCCCGGATGAGAAAGACGCCGTGATGCAGGCGTTCTCGGCGGGGGACATCGACGTCGTTGTGGCGACAACCGTGATTGAGGTGGGAATCGATGTTCCTAATGCCTCGGTCATGGTGATCCTTGATGCTGATCGCTTTGGAGTGAGCCAGTTACACCAGTTGCGCGGGCGGGTAGGTCGAGGCGAGCACGCTGGTATCTGCTTGCTCGTCACTCACTGCGAACCCGAGACTCCCGCCAGAGCGCGAGTCGATGCGGTGGCGGCCACCACTGATGGGTTCGAGCTGGCCACCATCGACCTTGAGCTGCGCAGCGAAGGCGATGTCCTCGGCGATCGGCAGTCCGGCAGGCGCTCCGGCCTCACGCTCGTGAGAGTCACCCAAGACGCCGAGCTTATTGACCAGGCCAGGCGCTACGCCACCGAATTGGTGGAGGCGGACCCGACCCTGTCGGCCCACCCAGATCTTGCCCTCGACATCGCCCGGCGACTGGATGAGGCCTCGGCTGACTATTTGGCGAAGAATTAGTTTTTTCGCGCTCTGTCTGCCGATTAGACCCGTCGCTCACTACGCTTAAGCCATGAGCACTGTTGCTGTCGTTCCGGGGTCTTTTGACCCTGTGACGCTGGGTCACCTCGATGTCATTGAGCGGGCTGCTGGACTCTTTGACGAAGTTCACGTTGTTGTCGTGCACAACCCCTCAAAATCAGCTCTGTTGCCCATTGCCCAGCGCGTTACGTTGCTCGAGCAGGCCATTGCGCAAGCCGGAATTAGCGGGAATGTCGTCGTTACCTCGTGGAGCGTGGGTCTGCTCGTGGACTATTGCACTGATGTGGGAGCGAAGGTGCTGGTCAAGGGCATTCGCTCACAAATGGACATCAGCTACGAAACCCCCATGGCAATCGTCAATCGGAATCTCGCCGGCATTGAGACCGTGTTCCTGCTGCCAGACCCTGCCAATGCCCACGTCTCAAGTTCTCTGGTGCGCCAAGTCGCATCGCTCGGCGGCGACGTTACGCCCTATGTTCCGAGGGCAGTGGCGGAATATTTGGCCAAGACAGAACTGCCGTAGTCTTAGCCCACACAGTTGTAGTCACGGTTCACAAGGGGGATTGTCGTGGCAGATTCGTCGACTAGCGAGCTCAAAAAACTCGACCGGGCGCATAACTTCTACTCGTGGTCTGTTCAGTCGGCCGTCGCGCCGATGATGGTGTCCCACGCCTCTGGCATGTATGTCTATGACACCGATGGCAACGAGTACCTGGATTTTTCCAGCCAATTGGTCAACGTCAACATTGGGCACTCTCACCCCAAGGTCGTGCAGGCGATTAAGGACCAGGCGGAAAAACTTGCGACCGTGGCACCGGCGGCAAGCTCGGAACCTCGAGTTCAGGCGGCCAAGCGAATCATTGACCGGGCTGGGCCAGGTTTCTCTAAGGTGTTCTTCACCAACGGTGGCGCTGATGCCAACGAGAACGCGATTCGGGCAGCTCGGCTCTACACAGGACGCACCAAGGTGCTCTCCACCTATCGCAGCTACCACGGCAACACGGGTGCGGCCATTGTTGCCACCGGTGACTGGCGCCGTCAGCCCAACGAGTATGCGACCGGGCACGTTCACTTCTTCGGCCCATTCTTGTATCGCAGTGAGTTCTGGTCGCAAGACGAAGCCCAGGAGTGCGAGCGCGCACTCCATCACCTTGAGCGGGTGATTCAGGCTGAAGGACCGACCACCATTGCAACGATTTTGCTCGAGGGTGTCCCAGGAACTGCGGGAATCATGGTTCCACCACCCGGTTACTTGAAGGGTGTGCGGGAGATCTGTGACCGCTACGGCATCATCCTGATCATGGATGAGGTTATGTCAGGCTTTGGCCGGACCGGTCACTGGTTTGCCTTCCAAGCCCATGACGTGGTTCCCGACATGATCACCTTCGCAAAGGGTGTGAACTCCGGCTATGTGCCAGTGGGCGGGGTCGTGTTCTCGAACGCACTCGCGCAGTATTTCGACAACACCATGTTCCCTGGCGGCCTCACCTACTCAGGTCACCCCCTAGCGATGGCCTCCATTGTCGCGGCACTCGATGCGATGACTGACGAGGCAATGGTCGAGAACGCCCGTGAGATAGGGGACAAGCACCTGCGCCCGGGACTTAACGCTCTTGCTGCGAAGCACCCCATGATTGGGGAGGTGCGCGGGCTTGGTTGCTTCTTCGCCCTCGATTTGGTTGCCGACCCGGTCACACGGGAGCCCCTGGACGCCGCAACGATGGGCAAGCTTAAGTCGGAGCTGCTCGCCAGAAAACTTTTGCCCTTCGTGGTGGACAACCGAATTCACGTAGTGCCACCTCTGATTGTCACTCCGGAGCACGTCGCTACGGCTTTGGCCATCTACGATGAGGCGTTCTCAGCGCTAGCCTCCTAAACTGTCGGGGTGGCTTCTCGTAATCGCACGCCCCTGACGGTTGGGGTCAAAGACCTCATGCACAGCCCTGGGGAGATGCGCGAGCACACCCTGGATGTCGCTGCTCCCGAGCAGTATGGCGAGGCTGTCGCGATCGTTCGAGAGGGCACCCCGATGACGATTGAGCTGCGACTAGAGGGGCTTCACGAAGGGATTCTGGTGACCGGTGAGGTTGCCACCGACGCTCACGCCGAGTGCGTGCGCTGTCTCGACGAGTTTTCTCGCCCCGTTCGAGTCGATTTTCAGGAACTTTTCACCTATTCTTCTTCAGAGGCCGATTCCTACACGGTGGTTGATGACTCTGTGATGCTTGAGAGCATCATTCGGGATGCGGTGGTCCTAGACCTCCCCTTCCAACCGGTATGTAAGCCTGAGTGTTACGGATTGGACCCCAAAACTGGCGAGAAACTCACCAGTGAGAGTGCCAAGACGAGCGGCCAGGACATTGACCCGCGCTGGCTTGAGTTAGGAAAACTACTCGAGTCAGATGAGCAACAGGCCCCCTAAGACCACGAAAGACCCAGGGAAAGAAGAAAATCATGGCGGTACCTAAGCGGAAGAAATCCCGTGCGAGAACGCACCATCGTCGTTCGGCGTGGACAGCTGAAGTCCCCACGCTGGTGAAGACCGTGGAAAACGGCAAGACCGTCTACAGCCTCCCTCACCGCGCTCGCGTGGTTGAGGACAGCGCTGGCACCCCGCTGTTCATGGAGTACAAGGGCCGTAAGGTCGCCGACGTCTAACGTGACTGGTCCCGGGAAGACCGATCCGGTCTTCGATGCGAGCCCACTCCTGGAGACCCTCCAGGTGTCGGTCTCGATGGAGGGCTTAGCGCAGGCACTCACGCATTCGTCGTTTGCTTACGAAAACGGCGGCAGTGACAACGAACGGCTCGAGTTCCTCGGCGACGCGGTTCTGGGTCAAGCGATTACTGCCGCGCTGTATCGACACTTTCCTGATCTGCCCGAGGGCGAGCTGGCTAAGCGTCGGGCAAGTATTGTCTCGACAACCGCGCTTGCCGATGTTGCCCGCGGAATATCCCTCGGGGATTTTCTGCGACTCGGTCGCGGCGAAGAAATCACGGGCGGCCGGGATAAGCCCTCGCTGTTGGCTGATGCACTCGAGGCCTTGGTTGGAGTCGTGTTCCTGGAACACGGTCCGGAGGCGGCCACCGGGCTAGTCGAGCGCCTCCTTGGCGACTACGTTCTGGATGCCGACCGACGCAGTGAAACCAGTGATCCGAAGACCGCTCTTCAAGAGTGGGGGGCTAGAACGGGCAATGGTGTCCCGCGGTACAACATCAGTGATGCGGGCCCAGACCACGCCAAAATCTTCACCGCCGATGTGTACATCAACGGTTTCCCCGGTGACTCGAGCCCCGCTGGACACGGCACCGGTAGTTCAAAGAAAGCCGCCGAGCTCGCTGCCGCGAGCGCGGCGTTAGCCGCTATCCGCGAAGCCGAACGAGGCGATGCCTGAACTGCCCGAGGTCGAGGTCGTTCGGCGCGGTGTCGAAGATGTCATCACCGGAGCGCGGATAACTCGCGTCACCGTGTTCGATTCACGGTCGCTGAAGCGCCATCCGGGCCCTCCCGAGGATTTCACCGCCCGCCTCACCGGAGCAGTGGTCACCGCCGCTGTTCGCAGAGGGAAATTCTTGTGGTTCCCCTTGCAGGGGACCAATTCTGCGCTTGTGTGTCATCTGGGCATGAGTGGTCAGGTGCTGTTGGGTGATAACGACTCAGACTTTGGATCACACCTTCGGGTTCTGCTCGAGGTCACGACCCGCGCTGGTGATCGTTTGCGCGTGGGATTTGTCGACCAGAGAATCTTTGGCTCTCTAGCAATCGACGAGTTGGTGCCAACGTCTGACGGGCGTCCAGGCGGCCTCGGCAGTGATGAGCCTGTAGTGCCCTCCAGCGTTGCTCACATCGCGAGGGACCCGCTAGACCCCTACTTTGACGAGGCTGCCTGGAGTCGCCGTCTTCGCTCCAAGCACACCGACATCAAGCGGGCTCTGCTGGATCAGAACCTGATCAGTGGGATCGGCAATATTTATGCTGATGAAGCGCTGTGGGCGACTAAGCGCCACTATCTTCACCCCACTCACCGACTCAGCGCTGCGGACACTCGGGTTCTGCTCCAGGAGGTGCGTGCAGTTCTTAGCAAAGCGCTTGCTGAAGGCGGAACGAGTTTTGATCAGCAGTACGTGAACGTCAATGGCCAGAGTGGATACTTTGCCCACTCTCTCGAGGCCTACGGCCGGGATGGTCAACCGTGTTCGCGCTGTGGGTCGACGATTCACCGCGAGCCGTTCATGAACCGCTCCTCCCACCGTTGCCCCCGGTGCCAGAGGGCACCCCGCACCCGGTAAGTTTGTCCAGAGCAAATAACTGGCGTCATCATCGGTGAGCAAGCGAAGCGGAGTATCTGGTGCATCTGAAGTCCCTGACCCTCAAGGGATTCAAGTCTTTCGCTCAGCCGACGACATTTGCGTTTGAGCCAGGGGTCACCTGTGTCGTTGGCCCCAACGGCTCGGGGAAGTCCAACGTCGTTGACGCGCTTGCATGGGTCATGGGGGAGCAGGGCGCCAAGACGCTGCGCGGTGGCTCAATGGAAGACGTCATCTTCGCGGGGACCGCGTCCAAGGCGCCTCTCGGCCGCGCTGAGGTGCTACTGACCATCGACAATTCCGATGGCGCGCTACCCATTGAATACGCCGAGGTCACGATCTCCCGGACGCTCTTTCGAAACGGTGGCAGCGAGTACGCCATCAATAAAGAGCCCTGTCGTTTGCTGGATGTTCAAGAACTATTGAGCGACAGCGGCCTGGGTCGGGAAATGCACGTCATCGTGGGCCAGGGCCAGCTTGATCAGGTGCTCCATGCCAGCCCTGAAGACCGCCGTCGCTTCATCGAAGAAGCCGCCGGAATTCTCAAGCACCGCCGGCGCAAAGAGAAGACCCAGCGCAAGCTCGAATCCATGCAGGCGAACCTGACCAGGCTCAACGATCTCGCTGGCGAGATTCGCCGCCAGCTCACACCGCTGGGTCGCCAGGCAGAAATCGCCCGCGAAGCACAAACAATTCAGGCGGTCGTGCGGGACGCGCAGGCGCGCGTCTTCGCTGATGACGTGGTGAGTCTTGGTGCAGCACTCGATAACTTTCACAGCAGCGAGAGCGAGCGCGCCGCGGAGCGTGCCACGCTTGCAGACCAGCTCGAGGGAGTGCGCAGGCGCATCCAGGAACTCGAGTCGACGGCTCTCGATAGCGGTTTGGATGCCGCCCGAGCTGAAGACTTTGCAGCGAGGGCCGTTCTTGATCGGCTGAAGGCGTTGGAATCGATTGCTCGCGAACGCTCTGGCACATGGGAGGAGAGTGAGGCCGAGGCGCCGGTCGTCACCACAGTGACGCAGGCCGATATTGACCAAGCGGAGGCGCTCGGTCGGGAAGCCCTCGCGCTGGTCACCGCCCAGGAAGCTGTAGTGGGCGAGGTCTCTGCCGCGGTGTTGACGCTCAAGGCATCTCTCGCGGCTGTTGACCAAGAGATTGCTTCCATGGTCGGCGAACTTGCCGAGTATGACAACACACTGAGGGAGCGGGAATCCGCTGTTGAGGTTGCGCAGTCTCGGCTCACGGGCTCACAGGCCCAGTGGGACCGCCAACTCGCTGCCCTCGAACAGGCCAGAGCGCGCTCCACCCAGGCCGAAGAGTCGCTGCGGGCCCTGCAGGGCACCGACACGGTTGCCCCCGACGTGGTCACCGAAGCTTACGAAAAGGCACTCGCTGAGGCCGAGGAGCGGCTAGCACTCGCTGACACCAGTGAAGCGCAGACAAGGAATCTCCTCCATCAGCAAGAGCGCGAGCGCGAAGCGCTCGCGGCGAAGGTGTCCGCTCTCACCCTTGCTCTTCGGGCCGATGGCGCTGATCCCGACATTGCCGGGGCTCCTGGCGTGAGTGGCAGTGTTGCTGATGCGCTCCGGGTTGACGCCGGCTATGAAACCGCAATCGCCCGAGCGCTCGGGTCACTCGCAGATGCTCTTTTGGTGAGTGAGCGCCAGAGCGCGCTGCGTCTGGTGGATCAGCGCTCTGGTTCAGACAAAGGCCGGGTTGAGCTTGTCATTGCCGATGATGAAGACATCATCGGTGACGAGATTGCTGGTCTTTCCCGCGCGAGCGATGTGGTACGGGGGCCCTCTGGAGTCCTGGCCTTGCTCTCCAAGACATACATCGCGACGGACCTCGCCGCCCTCAAGAAAGTCTGGGGAACGAAGGGCGCAATTGCGCGTGGAGTGACGATTGTGACCATCGCCGGTGATGTCTTCACCGATGGTGTTGTTCGCACCGGCAGTGGCGAGTCGCGCAGCCGTTTGGAACTAGCCGCCGAGCGCGACGCTGCCGATGCTGCTCTCACGACTCTCTCGACCACCCTGGAGCGCACTCGCTTTGAGGCCGAAAAAGCCGCAGAAGAAAAGGCCCTCCGTGCCGACGAGGTGAGGGCCGCTCTTGCCGAGGTTCGCCAGGCGGATGCCAAGCGCGCTGAGTTTGGCCAACAGCTCTCCAGCGCCCGCGCGGCGCTTGAGGCGGCTGAGGCTGAGGTTGCGAGGCTTGTCACTGCTGCCACTGAGGCAGAAGAACAGGTGAACAGCGCTCGCGACGCTCTGGTCCTTGCAGAAGAACAGCGCGCTGCTTTCCATGGCGCCCCCAGACCTTCCGTGGACGAGACCGCGCGCACCGTGCTCCTTGCCTCCCTTGAGAAGGCGACTGCCGAAGAGCTGGAAGCCCGGATTTCGCTCGAGGCCTCCAGAGAGCGTGCTCGAAGTGCGCGGGACGTTGTTGCGAGCTTGCGCGGGCGTATGGCTGATGAGGAAGCAGCCGCCAAGCGCGAGCTTGCTAAGCACCACGAGCGCATCGAGCGCGCTGCGCGCGCCACATCGGTTCTGGCAGTGCTCCCCGGAATCATGGCTCAAGCGTTGGTGGCGACCGAGCAATCCTCCGCGGCGCTCGTGGCGGCGGAGGCGAAGCGTCACTCGATGCAGGGCGAGTTGACGCAGCTGCGCTCCCAGGAGAACACCCTTCGGGAACGCCTTGGCTCAATCACAGATTCGGTGCACTCGATTGAGATGCAGATTTATGAAAAGAAGCTTCAGCGGGCCACGCTCTTGGAGCGTGTTCAGGAAGAGCTAGGCCTCACCGAGGAGACACTCCTCGGTGACTATGCCCCCCACCTGCCGGTTCCCCCCGACACCGAAGAAGGCGGTGAACCGAAACCCTTTGACCGCGCCGAACAGGAGGCCAGGCTTCAGAAGGCTAAGCGCAAGCTCGATCAGTTGGGTCGGGTCAACCCTTTGGCCCTCGAGGAGTTCCAGGCACTCGAGGCTAGGCACATTTTCTTGACCGAGCAGCTCGCTGACTTGAAGAAAACCAGGGCAGATCTTGAGGCCATCATGGCTGAGCTGGATGACACCATGCAGACCATTTTTGCTGAGGCCTTTGCCGACACGCAGAGGGCCTTCGATGAGGTGTTCCCTATTTTGTTCCCGGGTGGTCAGGGGTCCTTGAGCCTTACCCAGCCCGATGACCTTTTGCTCACCGGCATTGAGGTCAGCGTTCGGCCCGCTGGGAAGAAGATTGAGCGGCTATCACTGCTCTCCGGTGGTGAGCGATCACTGGCTGCCGTTGCACTGTTGATCGCAATCTTCAAGGCTCGGCCCAGTCCCTTCTATATCCTCGACGAGGTTGAGGCAGCACTTGATGATGCGAACCTTGGCCGGTTGTTGAGCGTGATTGAGTCACTGCGGCAGGACTCTCAGCTCATCGTCATCACCCACCAGAAGAGGACTATGGAGATCGCGGATGCGCTCTATGGTGTTTCGATGCGCAAGGACGGCGTCAGTGCTGTCGTGGGCCAGCGAATCAAGGACACTGAAGCTGTTGCGTCGTAGTTTTTGGCCGGTTGCAGCCCGGAGTAGGGTGTGATTGTGGTGAGGAAACAGCAGGCTGGATGGGCGCTCATTGCGCTTGCCGGGATGATGAGTACTGGCATCGTTGCCGCTGAAATTCTCAGCCTTGTTGATCAGGCCGAAGCGGAATCCTCGGAGACCTTGCCGGTCATCGGTTTTGTTCCCTCGGACAACGATTAATTTCTCGTTGCCCTGGCTAGGCTTGCCCCATGGCATGGGGTAAAGGCTCGTGGTCGCTGCGCAAGATCTTTGGTGGCGGCGCCAAGGCCACCCCCGAGGTCAGCGAGGTCACTACCGAGGTGCCTCTCGAAACCGCCTCTGACGAGCCCAAGGTCACCCCTGAGGCCGCGCCCAAGGTGGCCGCCAAAGCGACCCGCAAGGTCGCCTCCAAGGCTCTCAAGCGCGCCACGAAGAGCGTTGCCACCGAGACCGCTCGGATCGATGAGTCCACCTGGCAGAACTTGGAAGATGCACTGATTGGTGCGGATTTTGGGCTGGAGCTCGCTGAAGAACTAGTGGCAACTGTCCGGAGCGAGGTCTTGCGCATTGGAACGACCAAAGCGGATGATGCGATCGACATCCTGCGGGATGCCGTGGAAGAGAAGCTTGCGCGCTATGACCCCACCTTGCGACTGACCGAGCGTCCAGCAGTCGTTCTCGTTGTTGGCGTCAATGGAGTCGGTAAGACCACGACCATTGGGAAGTTTGCCAAGTTTCTGGCCAACGCCGGGCGATCCGTAGTTATTGCCGCCGCTGACACGTTCCGGGCAGCGGCGGTGGAGCAGTTGACCACCTGGGCAGATCGGGCGGGAGTTGCAATCGTTAAGCCGGAGCGAGAGGGCCAAGACCCTGCCTCTGTCGCGTATCAGGCAGTGGAGCGGGCGATTGCCGAGGGTATTGAGATTGTCGTCATCGACACAGCCGGCCGTCTTCACACGAAGGCCGGGCTGATGGATGAGCTTGGCAAGATTCGCCGGGTCATTGAGAAGGTCGCTCCGGTCTCGGAGGTGTTGTTAGTTCTGGATGCCACTACCGGTCAGAACGGTGTTGTGCAGGCCGAGGCGTTTCTCGAGCATGCAGGTGTAACGGGGTTGGTTCTCACCAAACTCGATGGCAGCGCCAAGGCCGGATTTGTCATGCGCGTTCAGGAACTCACCGGTCTGCCCATCAAGCTTTTGGGGCAGGGCGAATCGGTCGGGGACATGACCGGTTTCTCGCCGGCTCAGTTTGCTAAAGCCCTTACTAGCTAGAAACCGGGCTAGCTAGAGCTCGGCACGGTAGGTCGCGGCCAACTCTCTATAGGTCGCAGCGTTGGTGGCGATGTGCGCTCGCTCCTCTAGCGTGGTCTCGCGCCTGATTTTTCCTGGAACCCCAGCAACGAGGCTGTGGGGAGGAATAACGGTTCCTTCGAGAACCACGGTTCCAGCGGCGATCAGGGATCCCTCACCAATCACGGCACCGTTCAGCACGGTCGCATTCATCCCAATGAGACATGAATCATCAACCCTTGCGCCGTGCACGATGGCGCCGTGACCAATGCTCACATCCCGTCCGACAACAGCGGGAAAACCCGGGTCGCCGTGTATCACGGCGTTGTCTTGGACGTTGGATCCAGTCCCCAGAGTGATCGCTGCTCGGTCTGCCCTCAGTACTGCGCCAAACATCACGACAGCGCCGGGGTGAATAGACACCTCACCAACAAGTGTTGCGTTTGGCGCGATGAAGGCGTCCTCGGCAACGTCCGGGAGATGGGATTGGAAGGGAAAGAGTGGCATAAGCCAAGCCTAGAAGGTCCCACCCCTACCTTTGCCCCCGGCTTTCTCGACTAGTCTTGTGCTCCATGGCAGCCTTTAGTTCCCTCTCGGAGAGGTTGATCGAGACGTTTAAGTCTCTCCGCCAAAAAGGCAAGTTATCCCCTGCTGATGTCGATGGAACAGTGCGCGATATTCGTCGCGCACTCCTAGAATCCGACGTCGCACTCGAGGTGGTGAAGTCCTTCACGCAGAAAGTTCGCGAGCGGGCACTCTCAGACGATGTGAATAAGGCCCTCAATCCTGCCCAGCAGGTGGTCTCGATTGTCAACGAAGAACTCGTTGCGATTCTGGGCGGGGAAACCCGTTCCCTCAGCTTCGCGAAGAAGCCTCCGACGGTCATCATGTTGGCGGGTCTGCAGGGCTCCGGAAAAACAACATTGGCCGGCAAACTTTCACGATGGCTCCGCGCCGAGGGTCACACCCCGGTGCTGGTGGCGTGTGACCTGCAGCGCCCCGGTGCGGTGAAGCAATTGGGTCTTATGGCGGAAGCGGCCGGTGTGGCCTTTTTTGCCCCGGAGCCGGGTGATGGGGTTGGTGACCCGGTCGCCGTGGCCAAGGCGGGCGTTGCCTACGCCACCGACAAGAACCACGATGTCGTGATTATCGACACCGCCGGGCGCCTCGGCGTTGATGCGGAAATGATGGATCAGGCGGCCAAGATTCGCAAGGTGACCTCACCGGATGAGGTCCTCTTCGTTATTGATTCGATGATCGGTCAAGACGCGGTGAACACCGCTGAGGCTTTCGCCCAGGGTGTTGATTTCACCGGTGTTGTGCTCACAAAACTTGATGGTGACGCCAAGGGCGGTGCGGCGTTGAGTGTCACAGGTGTGACTGGCCGGCCAATCTTGTTTGCCTCCACGGGCGAAAAACTTGATGACTTCGAGGTTTTTCATCCAGACCGGATGGCCAGTCGAATTCTTGACCTCGGTGACATCCTCTCTTTGATCGAAACGGCGCAGAAAGCCTTTGATGAAGAGCAAACCAAGCAGCTCGAGGAAAAGTTTCTTTCCGAAACCTTTACGCTCGATGATTTCTTGAGCCAGTTGCAGCAAATCAAAAAGATGGGCTCTTTGGGTTCGATGCTTGGCATGTTGCCAGGCGCCAGGGGAATGCAAGAGCAAATCGACAACATTGACGAGAAGGAACTCGGACGAACTGAGGCCATTATCCAGTCGATGACCCGCGCGGAGCGCATCAACCCCAAGCTCCTTAATGGATCACGGCGCATGCGGATCGCCAAGGGCTCCGGGATGACGGTCACGGATGTCAATCAATTGGTCACTCGCTTTGAGCAAGCAGCGAAAATGATGAAAACGGTTGCCAAGGGCGGCGTTCCACAGATTCCCGGTATGGGGCCCATCGCCGGTGGGGTGGGGAAGGGCAAAAAGAAGCCAAAAAAGAAGGCAGCGCCGCGCTCTGGCAACCCCGCCAAGCGTGCTGCCGAGGCCTTGGGCCGACCAACGGGAGCCAGTGGGCCAGGTTCCAGTTTTGGCCTGAGTGCGCCTCCCAGCGCGGACTAATCCTCTGGAGAGGGCTCGTGTGCCCGGGAGTGCAAAAAATCTGACAGAATAGGGCGCTGGAGCACTCCCGCCCGACCCTCTATCAGGCGTGGGACTCCCCACCAAGACGTCCAGACGATTGTGCCCCCACGTAATCGTCGGTTGTTTACGACTTATCTACCTGGAGAAACGTGGCTGTAAAAATTCGTTTGAAGCGCATGGGAAAAATCCGTGCCCCCTACTACCGCATCGTCGTTGCCGACTCGCGCACCAAGCGTGATGGACGCGTCATTGAAGAAATTGGTAAGTACCACCCCACCGAGAACCCCTCGGTGATTGAGGTCAGCTCCGATCGTGCTCAGTACTGGCTCGGTGTTGGCGCTCAGCCCACCGAGCAGGTCCGTGCGCTTCTGAAGCTCACCGGCGACTGGGGCACCTTCAAGGGCGAAAAGGGCGCCAAGAACACCGTTGCGGTGGCAGAGCCCAAGACAGAATTCAAGGCTGACAGCAAGAAGAAGCCAGTTCTTCGCCCGAAGGTTGTCAAGGCTCCCGTCGAGGAAGCCCCTGTGCCAGCCCCCGTCGAAGACGCCGCTCCCGCTGAGGATGTCGTTGTTGACGCCCCGGTTGCTGACGAGGCTCCTGCAGCCGAGGCACCGGCCGGCGAGGAAGCAGCCGTGGAGGCCCCGGCGGAGGACGCAGCGGCTGAGGAGGCTCCGGCAGCAACTGAGGAAGCACCAGCTGGTGAGGCAGCACCTGAGGAAGCAGCTGCTGAGGCTCCTGCCGACGACGCTGAGACAAAGCCGGCTGAGTAGTAATGCTTGACCGTGCACTGAATCACCTCGTCCGGGAGATTGTCGATCACCCGGACGAGGTCAGTGTCACGCTAGTGGACACTCCGAGAGGGGAGCTCCTCGAGGTTCGCGTTCACCCAGAGGACCTGGGGCGTGTGATTGGCCGTTCTGGCCGCACCGCCAAAGCACTTCGCACCGTAGTCAACGCTCTCGCCGACGGTCGGCGCGTGCGGGTTGACGTGGTCGATACCGACTCCTGATGTCTCCGGACGCCTCGTCCACTGCACCGCGCCCGCAGCGGGTTGAACTGCGCGTTGCACGCTTGGTCAAGGCGCACGGACTAAAGGGCGGGCTGCGCCTTGAGCTCTACACGGATGACCCTGAACTGCGGTTTAAGCCAGGCGCACGGTTCACTCTTCAGGTTCCCACCGATTCACCGTGGTTTGGAAAAACACTGACCTTGGCGAGCGTTCGCGAGGTGAACAGTAGCCCGGTGGCGTTTTTTGAGGGCGTTGAGGACCGCACGGCCGCCGAAACACTAGTGAAAGCGATTTTGTGGGTGGAGCATGACCCCGAGCTTCGCCCTACCGAAGACGACGCCTGGTTCGACCATCAGCTAGTGGGGTTGCGTGTTCTGCGCGAGGGTGTGCAGGTGGGGGTGGTGGTCCGGGTAGAGCACTTACCCGCTCAGGACCTTCTGGTTATTGATACCGGTGATTCCGAAGTCTTATTGCCCTTTGTGAAGGCTTTCGTGCCTCGCGTTGACAGCGACGCCGGGGTGGTAGAGATTACGCCCCCAGGGGGCCTCTTTGAGAGCCTCGAGGAAGAGGGTGCCTCGTGAAGGTCGACATCGTGACCATCTTCCCGGCCTTCTTTGATGTGTTGGACGTGTCACTCATTGGCAAGGCACTCGATAAGAACCTGGTCGATATTTCTGTGCACGATTTGCGCGAGGCGGCCAGCGATCCCCACCGCAGCGTTGATGACACCCCCTACGGCGGTGGAGCGGGGATGGTGATGTCACCCGAGCCCTGGGGGGTCACTCTCGACAAGGTTCTCGCCAAGGATTCAGTGCTTGTTGTGCCAAGCCCAGCGGGTCGAGTGTTCACGCAAGCGCAGGCCAAAGAGCTCGCGCAGTTGGGCCACCTGGTTTTTGCCTGCGGACGCTATGAAGGCATCGATCAGAGGGTGATTGACCACTACAGCGCCTCCCATACGGTGCTGGAGTTGAGCCTTGGGGACTATGTGCTAAACGGTGGTGAAGTCGCCGTCGTTGCCATGCTTGAGGCGACCCTGCGTTTAGTGCCAGGCGTCATTGGAAACCCCGAGTCCCTTGCTGAAGAGAGCCACGAAGAGGGACTTGTTGAATACCCTTCCTACACAAAACCGAGGACCTGGCGCGGACTTGACGTTCCCGAGGTTCTGCTCTCTGGGCACCACGAACAGATTCGCCAGTGGCGTCACGAGCAGTCGGTTGCCCGCACGAAGCGCATGCGACCGGATTTGTTGCCCGACTAGCGGGCTGTCAGCACTAACGGTCCGTTCTTCGTGACGACCACGGTGTGTTCCACGTGGGCGGCGCGTGAGCCATCGACACTGCGTAGTGTCCAACCATCCTCGTCGGTGTAAATCTCACTAGTGCCGTGCATGAGCCAGGGTTCGATGGCAAAGACCATGCCGGGCTTAAGTTTTGGTCCCTGGCCAGCAGCGCCATCGTTCGGGATTGATGGGTCTTCGTGCATGGTCCGCCCTACGCCGTGACCGCCAAAGTCTGTGTTGACCTCAAAGCCGTGGGCTTTGGCCACGGTGCCAATCGCACAGGAGATATCACCTAAGCGGTTACCCGGAACCGCGGCGTTGATTCCGGCTGTGAGGGCCTCTTCGCACACATCGATGAGCCGTTGGTCTTCGGGGTTCGCGGGTGAGCCCACAATCAGGCTCAGCGCCGAATCGGCCACCCAGCCGCCGAGGTTAACCGCGAAATCCAGGGACAGTAGGTCGCCACCTTGAAGGGCATAGTCGTGGGGGAGCCCGTGAAGTGCGGCGTCATTGACCGAGGTGCAGAGCACCTTCCCAAAGGGTGATCCGCCAAAGGAGGGGTGGTAGTCGATGTAGCAGCTCGTCGCGCCGGCTTGCCGAATCATGTCGTGGGCAAGGGCATCCAGCTCGAGAAGAGACACGCCTGGCTGAGCGGCGCTCTTGAGAGCGGTGAGAACGGAGGCAACAAACGCTCCCACCGGCCGCATCTCTTGGACGTGGGCCTCGGAATGACGGGGAATCACTAGGAGGTCAAAGGAAGTTGGGACCTGAGGTAGGTGCCAACCAGCACTCTGGCCTCTTCAATGAACTTCTCGTCACCCTGGGGGTCATAAAGAAACGCGCGGTGCACAATCGCCACGCCCATGGCAATTGCCACATCGAGATGGAAAAGCATTGTGTCGGTGATGGGGACGTTGTGCTCCTCGGAGAGCATCTGAGCGAAAATTCGGGCAATCACCGTGCTGTTGGTGGGTTCCTCATCCAGGAAGCGCTCGACAATGATGTCGCCGAACCCGAGGTGGCGGAAGCCTGGTTCGTGACGGTACATGTCTACGTAGGTTGCAAGGGTGTTGTCCCAGGCCGACCAGGGCGCTGCGCCCGCACGGTCGGAACCGTCTTGAACACGGTCCATATAGCGCTGCATGTTGCGCTGGGCAAGGGCCTTGAGAAGGCTGTCGACGTTGGGAAAATAGCGATATAGGACGCCAACAGAGGAACGGCTGCGGTAGGCGACCGCAGTGGTGGTAACCCCGTCAATGCCTTCATCGTCGATGAGGACAGCTGCTGCATCCAACAAACTCTGCATGCGATCGGTGCTGCGCTGCTGAATGGGGGTGGTGCGGAGGTTCAGGACTTCGTGGGAGGCGTCCATGGTGGTCTCACAATCTCTACAGTGCGCCCCGCTTCAAGGGCCTCTTGAGCCTAGTAGGGGAAATAGCCAGTCGCCACATTTTGTGGCAGACTTAGCCCTTGTGCCACAGTGCGCCTCTGCCACAGGGGAGTAGCACACCGCCATCAGGCGGGGGCATAGACAGCTTTATTCCAATATTCGCGTGCGACCTGTGGCGGCGCAGAGAGTGATTCAGACATGCAAACCCTCGATTTTGTCGATGCAGCAAGCCTCCGCAGTGACATCCCGGACTTCCGCGCCGGAGACACGGTCAAAGTCCACGTCAACATCGTGGAAGGCACCCGCTCTCGTATTCAGGTCTTCCAGGGCGTGGTGATCGGTCGCACTGGTCACGGAGTGAAGGAAACCTTCACCGTTCGCAAGATCAGCTTCCAGGTTGGTGTGGAGCGCACATTCCCGCTTCACTCCCCAGTGATTGACCACATTGAGGTTGTTTCCCGCGGTGATGTGCGTCGCGCCAAGCTTTACTACTTGCGCTCCCTTCGCGGCAAGAAGGCAAAGATTCGCGAAAAGCGCGACTCCTAAGCCTCGCTTCAGGAGAGTCCTGCCAGACTGGCAGGAACACAATGAAGGAAGTGGTGGCATCGTGGCGCGTTCACTGAATGCCCGGTGGTGCGGATGAGATCCAATCGGTCATTGTCCAAAACGTTGCTCCTGTTGTTGCGTGACCTCGTCTTCATCGTCATCGCGGCGCTTCTGGTGTCGTTTTTGATCAAGACGTTTCTCATTCGCTCTTTCTATATCCCGACCGAATCGATGGAGTCAACGCTCGCGCGAGATGATCGCATCATCGTGAGTCAGCTGACTCCGCGCGTTTTTCCGGTCGAGCGTGGGGACGTGGTCGTTTTCGTCGATCCCGGTGGGTGGCTCTCCCTCCAGGTTGGCGTGAGCGAGAACGACCCCCTCTCCCGCGTGCTGAATGGACTGTCGATGGTGGTGGGGCTCTCCAGCCCCAACGACAACGAGCACCTGGTGAAACGCGTCATTGGGTTACCAGGCGACACCGTCGAATGCTGCGATGAGCTCGGGGCCGTGACGGTGAACGGTGTACCACTTTCTGAGCCCTACCTGTCACTTCCGGAGGGCGTGAACAAGGTCAGCAGCGATGACTTCAGCGTCACTGTGCCCGAGGGATCCCTGTGGGTGATGGGTGACAACCGCTACAACTCGGCAGATTCCAGGCGCAACACTGATAAACCAGGCGGCGGGTTCGTCCCGGTGGATAACGTGGTTGGCCGGGCCTTTGTCATTTCGTGGCCCGCCGAGCGCTGGCAGTGGCTTGGCAACTACCCGGAAACATTTGTCGGTATCGAATCGAGGGACCCCTCACGGCCAGTCGAGTAGAACCCACGCTCGAGTTCGAAGCGAAACTGGTGGCCCAGGGTGCCACCAGCGTTATCGGCTGTGACGAGGTGGGCAGGGGCCCCCTCGCTGGTCCGGTCGTTGCTGGTCTTGTGGTCTGGGATCCGAGCATTGAGAGTTGGCCAGAGGGCCTGTATGACTCGAAGGCCATCACGGAGAAACGACGCGGGCCGGTTGCGCAAGCGATTCGCGAGATGTTCCCGCACCATGCCCTAGGAGAGGCCAGTGCGGCTGAGGTCGATGCCGAGGGCATCAACAATGCTCTGGGCATTGCGGTGGTCCGCGGACTCCTCTCCTTGGCGGCTCAGGGGGTCGCCATTGGTCATTCGGTTTTGCTGTTGGACGGGAGTGTTGATTACGTCACCAAACATCTGCCACATCCCCTCCGGGTGGTGACAAGAGAGAAGGCCGACCGCGACTGCGTCTCGGTCGCAGCTGCCTCGGTTGTGGCGAAGGTGTATCGGGATGAATTCATGGTCTCCCTTGCCAAGGAGTATCCCGACTACGGGTTTGACGGCCATAAAGGCTATGGAAGTGCCGCGCACAAAGAGGCAATCCGGCGCCACGGGCTCACACCCGAGCACCGTCCCAGCTGGATTCGGCTGTAAGTGGTTTTCGCGAGAGAGCTAGACTGAGCCCACCATGGAACCCGAAGATTTTGACGACTACGACAGGGAAGCTGAGCTCTCCCTCTATCGCGAGTACCGCGATATCGTCTCGCAGTTCCAGTACGTCGTCGAAACCGAACGGCGCTTCTACCTGGCAAACGAGGTCCAGCAGGAAGTTCGCGAACGCGGGAACGACTTCTATTTTGAACTCACCCTGACCGATGTGTGGGTGTGGGACGTCTACCGCTCCGATCGCTTCGTGAAGTCCGTCAAAGTGTTGACCTTCAAGGACATCAACGTTGAGGAGCTCGGCAAGAAAGAACTCAAGCTCCCCAAGGAACTCGCTCTCGACGAGTAACTGTCCACTGTCTCTGTTCGCCGAGGACTCTCCACGCATTCTGGTGGGTGCGCGAGCCGGCCTACGGCGGCATCCATGCTCGAGGCATGGATGCCGAAGAAGTCGCTGCCAGGACATCCTGGGGGCTTTGCGCTGATCCGGGCGACCGCTGGGCCTACGCCCTCGTTCATGCCCAGGGGCCGGTGGTGGCACTCGAGCGCCTGCGCAGTAAAGACTCTTCGCGTGCCATGGTGCGCTCGCTCGCGCACACTATGGAGGTTGATGAGTCCTTGGCCGCCCACATTGACTCCTGGCGGGCGCGCGATTCGCCTGAGCGCTCCAAGCTCTCGGTCGCACGTCAGGTGGAGCTGGGTGTGGGGGTCATGTCTGACCGGGATTCTCGCTGGCCACTGGAGCTCCGTGATCTAGGGGAACATCAGCCTCTGAGCCTCTGGTTCTTGGGGGATCCACGGCTGCTTCAGGTCACACCAGGGTTTGTGAGCATTGTCGGCAGCCGTCAGGCCAGCTCCACTGGAGTCAGCGCCACTCGATCGCTTGTGGTGACCGAGATCCTGGGGAAACGAGGGGTGAGTTCTGGTGGGGCGACCGGAATTGATACCGCTGCGCATGGTGCCGCCCTGGAGCGTGGCATCCCCACCGTCGCTGTGGTGGCCGGAGGTCTTGATCGCCTCTACCCGGCAGAGAATCTCGGCATGTTTTCTCGCATTGCTGCGTCTGGGGTGCTCTTAGCTGAGGCGCCGTGTGGACTTCGACCGGCCCCGGAGCGATTCCTCGATCGCAATCGACTGATTGCGGCGCTGGCTTCGGTGGTTGTGGTGGTCGAGGCGGCACACCGATCCGGTGCGCTCAACACGGCACACCACGCTGCAGTGCTCGGCCGGGACGTTGCTGTGGTGCCTGGGCGCTGGAGCGATGCGCTAAGCGCTGGTTGCTGGCGTCTGGTGCGAGAGCAGTCAGCGGGGGTCTTGAGTGAGCCCGGGGATTTGGCGTTAGTCGGCGCAGGGGCGCCTGGTTTCCTGGCCGAGGTATAAAGTGTGCTCGTGTCGCGCTTCAGTCAACACCCCTCGGCCGAGCGAGTGCTTGTGCACGTTTCCGACACCCATTTGCTCGATGGTCGCGCTCTTTATGGCTCAATCGACTCTGACACCCCGCTTCGCAGGCTCCTGGAGCGCTTAGTCGCCAGTGCAATCCGGGTGGATGCGCTGGTCTTCACCGGTGACCTAGCCGATCGCGGTGAGCGTGGCGCCTATGAGCGCTTGCGGAACCTTGTCGAGCCCTTTGCGCAGCAGCTCGGCGCCACCGTCGTCTGGGTAATGGGTAATCACGATGAGCGTGAGCCCTTCTCTGAGGTGCTCTTGGGTGGCCCCGCCACCGGGGCGCCACAGGACCGCGTGGTCCATCTTGACGGGCTTCGACTCATTGCCTTGGACACCTCGGTACCTGGCTATCATCACGGTGCGCTCACAGCTGCCCAGTTGGACTGGCTTGCAGCGGAGCTTGCAACCCCGGCGCAGAGGGGAACAATACTTGCTCTGCACCATCCGCCGATACCGATGCCTATTGAATTGATGGGCCTTCTGGAGCTTGAGGACCAAGCATCGCTCGCTCGGGTTATTGAGGGAACGGACGTGCGAGCTCTGTTGGCAGGACACCTGCACTATTCGACCTTCTCCACCTTCGCGGGTGTTCCGGTGTCAGTGTGTGCTGCAAGTTGCTACAACATTGATCTTCTGGGTGCTGAGGGAACAGTCTTGAGTGCTGTTCCGGGCGGTCTTTCCGCCTCGCTCGTGCACGTCTATCCCGACCAGGTTGTTTTCTCCACTGTTCCGCTCGAGGAGACCAAGGAACTTGCCCACCACGACGCCTCTGGTCTCGAAGGAATTGCGGCGATGACACACGAGCAGCGGCGCGAAATGTTCTCGAAGAAGGATTCCGAGTTCAACCGCGGAATTGATCGCGAGCAGTCTGGCGCGTAGAGCGGTGGCGTGTCTGCGCCCCCACTCAGAGAGAACAGCGCAAGCTAGGGACTATGGATCTCCGCCGTGCACTTGCTCGCTACCTCGATGAGGCAGCGGTCTCGCGTGCGCTCTCGGAGAACACTCTGAAGGCGTATTCCTCCGATCTTGCCCAGTTCGTTGAGTTTGCTGAAACAGAGCGCGTCACCACTGCATCCGAGTGTGATCTGGAGTTGGCAAGGGGTTGGGTGTGGTCTCAGGCTGAAGCTGGCGTTGCGGGCACGACGCTACGGCGCAAGGTTTCTGCTCTGAAGCGCTTTAGCGCCTGGCTGGTCAGCGCTGGTCACACCACCGGTGACATTGCAGCGCGTTTGCGTACCCCGCCAGGTTCGACCTCGTTGCCCCGAGTGATGGGCAGGGCGCAGATGGAGGAGATTCTTCAGGGCCTGATCCACCGCGCGGACACCGAAGATTCGGTCGCTCTGCGCGATTGGGCGATTGTTGAAGTGCTGTATGCGACTGCTCTTCGCGTGAGTGAACTGGTTGGCCTTCGCGTCGAAAACTTGAATATGACTGAGCGAACCCTGCGGGTAGTGGGCAAGGGAAACAAAGAAAGGGTTGTTCCTTTCGGTATTCCCGCGCAGCGCGCCCTGGCGCGTTATCTCGAGACGGGGCGACCCGCGTTGCTTGCGGGTGCCCATTCGGCACACGTTTTTGTCTCCTCAACAGGGAAAGCCCTGGGCCCCAGAAGCGTTTATCAGGTGGTCGCGGCAGTGCTCTCGCAGTACCCGGGCAGCGGGCCCGTTGGCCCGCACACACTTCGTCACACGGCCGCGACCCACCTTTTGGACGGGGGCGCAGATTTGCGCAGTGTTCAAGAACTCCTCGGGCACGCATCGCTGGGCACCACCCAGATTTATACGCACGTCTCGACCGAGCGCCTGAGTGCCGCCTACCAGCAGGCGCACCCGAGAGCCTAGGTCTCCCACGGCAGAAGAACCGCTCTCTGCAGAACACCGAGTTCGAGTCGGGGCGAGCGGTAGCGCTCGCCGATGCGAAGCCCCACGTGGAGACACAGCTCGGCGCAGTGTCCTCCCTGGAGCTCAGCAATCGGCTCGCCCTTGGCGACGGAGTCGCCGGGGCTTAGCTCGGTGGCGACTGGTTCGAGGCTGACCCTTTCTCCCCTCGGGCCGGTAATCGTGAGCACGCCGCGCCCGGCAACATCACCGCTAAACGAAATCACCCCAGCTAGCGGCGCCCGGATTGTTGAGCCAGTCGCGCCGAGGTCGAGGCCACGATGACCGGCACCCCAGGGCGTCGCAGGGGCTTGGAAGTCTCGCACGATGACCCGTGGCCCCTCGGTGGGCCAGGTCCAGATTGCCGAGGGTGGGGGAGGAATGAGGAGACCACTCAGCAGAGTGACAATCACCAGATAGTTCATGCCCGCAGTGTGGTTGGCGGTTGGCGGACACCGGCGCTCCCGTCGATGCAGGACTGACAAGTAAGGGTGTCCTAAGCCTCGTGGACAACGCTCCTGCTAGGCTCGCGAAACTATGGATTCGGCAGTGGTTTTCGCGGGGCTTGTCACCCTCGGTGCAGGTCTTGCCACTGCTGTGGGCGCTGCGATTGGACTCTTTGCGCACCACACCAATAGAGCGTTTCTTGCGTTGGCGCTTGGCTTCAGCGCGGGAGTGATGATCTATGTCTCGTTCATTGAAATCGTTCCCAAAGCGACGAGCTATCTGGTCGCGGACTGGGGGGATGCCCCGGGAAACACGATGACCGTGGGAGCGTTTCTGGCGGGCCTTGCCTTGATGGCTGTGCTCTACAGATTCTTGCCAGATCTTGAGCACCCACAGTTGGATGATCGACACCAGGCGCTCTCGCTGGATGAAGATCCAAGCTCCTACTACGCCAATAGCTCGCTGCTGAAAGCGGGCATTGGTGTGGCGCTGGCGGTGACGCTCCACAATTTTCCAGAGGGCATGGCCACCTTCTTCCTCACCCTTGATGATCCTCAGGTAGGTCTCTCGGTTGCTGTGGCCATTGCTATTCACAACCTGCCAGAGGGCATTGCGGTAGCGGTGCCGATTTACTATGCAACGAAGTCGAGAGCGACCGCTTTCGCTTTTGGGGCGCTCTCTGGCCTTGCCGAACCGATTGGCGCCCTCTTGGGCTTTGCCATTCTTCAGCCCTTCATCACCGACACGGTGCTCGGCATCGTCTTTGCCGCAGTGGCTGGCGTGATGGTCTATATCTCTGTTGACAGTCTGTTACCGGCTGCCCGCCAGTACGGGAAGGGCCAATTGGCCGTTTACGGCCTCCTTGCGGGAATGGCCGTGATGGCTGGATCGCTCATTCTGTTCTCGCTCTAGAGCGAGCCGCTCACCTTGTGCGGAAGGTGGGACTTGAACCCACACACCCGAAGGCACAGGAACCTAAATCCTGCGTGTCTGCCAATTTCACCACTTCCGCGCACCTCCTAGTGTAGCGAGGGCTATGTTCCCTTCACCCAGTTCTCGACCTCGTCAGCGGTCCGAGGGATGTGCCTGGAGAGGTTCAGACCACCGGTTTCAGTGACCACGATGTTGTCCTCGATACGCACTCCGATTCCCCGCCAGTCGGTGGGAACAGTGTGGTCATCGGGCTGGAAGTACAAGCCAGGCTCAATGGTGAACACCATGCCTGGCTCCAACTCTTTGTCCATATACATCTCACGCCTGGCTTTCGCGCAATCGTGAACATCGAGTCCGAGGTGGTGGCTCGTCCCATGAATCATGTATCTGCGGTGGTGTTGACCCTCCTTCGCTAGGGACTCCTCGAGCTCGACGGGGAGCAAACCCCACTCGTGGACGTACCGAGCGATCACTCGCATGGCTGTCTCGTGAATGTCCCTAAACAGAGCGCCCGGCTTCACAACAGCAAACGCTTGGTCGGCCGCATCAAGCACGGCTTCATAGATCCGGCGCTGAAGAGAAGAGAAGGAGCCTGAGATTGGGATGGTCCGTGTGATGTCGGCGGTGTAGAGACTCTCCAGTTCGATGCCAGCATCCACCAGCAGCAGGTCCCCAGGCTTCACTGGCCCATCATTGGTAACCCAGTGCAAGATACACGCGTGGGGGCCACTGGCCGCGATCGTTCCATAGCCGGTGTCATTGCCTTCAAGCCTCGCAGCCTGGTGGAACACTCCCTCGATGATGCGCTCACCCCGAGGGTGAGCGCTCGCCTCGGGGAGCGAGGCGATGATTCTGTCAAAGCCCCGGTGGGTGGCCTCGACTGCGGCGGTGAGTTGGCCGATTTCCCACTCGTCTTTCACCAGGCGCATTTCGCTAATGACCCGGGCAAGCGTGTCATCAGCAATTTGGTCATCGGCGTGGCGGAGCGCGTCAATCATCTCGGTGAGAGCGCTATCGGATTCTCGAATGACTGCGCTCTTCGCGAGAATAGGCAGCTCATCCGACCAGCCCGCGCGGTCCCTGGTCTCGAGGCCAAGCCAGGTGGCCACGTCGGTGAGGCCCGGCCGTCGCCCGGTCCAGAATTCGCCGATGGCGGGGTTTGCATAGAACTCGTCGCTCGTGCGCGGTGCTGGTGGCCTGGTGAAGAGAACCCAGTGGTGACCAGTGTCTTGCGGAATTCCCAGCACGATGCTGCCGGGGACCGTGTCTGCACCCCAGCCCGTGAGGTATACAAAGGCGGTGTGCGGGCGGTAGGGGTAATCGGTGTCGTTAGAGCGGGTTTTCGTCTCACCGGCGGGGATGACGAGGGCGAGCCCGGGGAACTCTTCGGAGAGTCGCGCTCTGCGCCGCGCAGCGAAGGGCGCCTGGGGAAGGGGGGTTGCGGGTTCGCTTGGTACGTCACCCCACCCGGTGGAGATGAAGTCGCGAAACGCTTCGGAAATCGGTGTGGTTGAGCGGTTTTCTGGGGCTTTCGGAGTCTCCTGGTCGCTCACTCCACCAGTCTGACACGTAGCATGGAGCAGTGCCATCCAGACGCATCGACCTTCACTCCCATTCCCGGTACTCCGACGGGTCTGATTCGCCTTCAGAACTGATTGCTCACGCGGTGGCCTGCGGAGTGGACGTACTCGCGCTGACCGACCACGACACTCTTGCCGGCATTGGTGAAGCCACCGAGGCGATCCGCGGGACTGGAATGACGTTGGTTCCAGGCATTGAGCTGAGTGCTCAAGTGATTGACCCACTCCCTGGTGCTATCCCCCGGAGCGTTCACGTGCTGGGCCTTCTGGTGGACTCGGCCAACCCCGAGTTGGTCGCCGAAATGGCGCGGATTCGCGACCATCGAGCTGATCGCCTTCGCTTGATGGTCGAGAAGCTTTCGGTAGATTTTGCTATCAGCTGGGACGAAGTTCGTGCTGCGATGGCCGCCGGTGCGACACCCGGACGGCCTCACATCGCCCAGATTTTGATTGAGAAGGGCTATTTCCCAGACACTGACGCAGCTTTTGCCACAGCCCTCAGGGCCGATGGCCCGTATCACGTGCCGCACTATGCGCCCAGGCTCCTTCGGGCGCTGGAAATCATCACTGGCGCAGGTGGTGTGGCAATCCTTGCCCACCCGGCCACGGGTGCCAGGTCGGGAGCCGTGGACCACACTGTGCCTCTGGCCGATGTCATTTCCCAGTATCAGAGCTATGCCGAGGCTGGACTGGCTGGCCTGGAGATTGACCACCGTGAGAACACCGAGGAGGGCAAGGCCCTCCTTCGGGAAGTCGCTCAAGGACTCGGAATGATTGTCACCGGCTCGAGTGACTATCACGGTGATCGAAAAGGCAACCAGCTCGGTGAAAACACGACCTCAGAGGAGCATTACGAGGCGATTGTCGCCAGGGCCAGTGGGTCCGTTCCGATTAGCTTGTAGTGCGCCGACGCTGTCGCGCACGTGCGCGCCCGCGCTGGTCACCCATGTCACTGGGGTCGTGCGCTTGAGGCTTCTTGGTCGGTGCGGCCTTTGCTCGTGGTGGCTCTCCCGCGCGCTTTTCTTTCACAGGAATGGGAGTTGCCTTGAGCCGGCCCTTTGTTCCCTCGGGGATGTCTAAGTCCTTCAGGAAGTGGGGCGATGAGGAATAGGTTTCCACGGGTTCCGGGATTCCCATTTCGAGGGCTTTGTTGATGAGAGCCCACTTGTGAAGGTCATCCCAATCCACAAATGTCACAGCGATACCCGTTTTGCCAGCGCGACCGGTGCGGCCAACGCGGTGAAGATATGCCTTGTCGTCCTCTGGAATCGTGTGGTTGATCACGTGAGTGACGTCATCGACATCGATTCCGCGGGCTGCCACATCGGTCGCAATCAACACATCGTGCTTGCCGGCTTTGAAAGCAGCCATGGCGCGCTCCCGCGCGTCCTGGCTCAGATCCCCGTGGACGGACCCCGCGGCGAACCCGCGGTCGGTGAGTTCCTCCTGGAGGCGGGCTGCTTGACGCTTGGTGCGAGTGAAGATGACGGTTTTGCCTCGACCTTCGGCCTGCAGAATGCGACCAATCACTTCGTCTTTATCGAGCGCGTGTGCGCGATAGACGAAGTGTTTGATGTTGGCTTGAGTAATCGACTCATCCGGCGAGGTAGCCCTGATGTGGATGGGCTTGTTCATAAAGCGTCGCGCCAGTGCCACGACTGGGCCTGGCATGGTGGCCGAGAAAAGCATGGTGTGACGGGTGGGGGAGGTCTGGGAGAACAGTCGTTCGACATCGGGCAAAAAGCCGAGGTCGAGCATCTTGTCGGCCTCGTCGAGAACCATCACCTTGACATCGGCCAAGGAGAGGAGTCGCTGACTCGCTAAGTCCAACAGACGCCCCGGCGTTCCCACCACAATCTGCGCGCCGGCCTTAATGGCCTCCACTTGGCCTTCATAGGCCTTGCCGCCATAAATCGACACCACTGTGGTGGATCGATTGCTGGAGGCGAGAACGATGTCCTCGGTTACCTGGACTGCCAACTCGCGGGTGGGGACCACAATCAGGGCCTTCACGCCCGGTTCGGGATTAGGCCCAAGCGCTTGGATGAGCGGTAAGCCAAAACCAAAAGTCTTGCCTGTGCCTGTTTTTGCCTGGCCGATGATGTCTTGGCCGGTCAAGGCGATGGGAATCGTTTGTTCCTGAATAGGAAATGGTTCGAGGATGCCCTTGCTTGCGAGAGCGTCGACCAGGTCGGACTCAATGCCGAGGTCGGAGAAATTCACTATCTGTGCTGCCTTCTGTCGTATTTTCCTCCAGTCTAGGCGCAGGGCCTGATTGCTCTCTGCCACGCCCGGCTAAGCTGGGAACATGGCCTGGTTCTGGCGCAAGAAAAAGAAGGATAGCCCTGCATTTCGGGTGACCCCGCGCAAAGAATCCCAGCCGACCAGCAAGGTTGATGTCAGCGCCCTCACCCCACCTGCCGCCGATTTTCTCGCCGGAGCGTGCGTTATTGAGTTGACGGCGGCCAGTGAGCTGGCTGCGGTTTCGAGCGAAGCGTGGTCGGCTGAAGACGCCGATGCTCTCATGGTGGCCTCCGGGATGGCGATGGATCGCTACCGCGCTCTGCGAGCCCTGCTGGCCGATTACGAAAAAGATGTCTCCCAGGCGTTGGCCACCCCGCGGCATAAGTTGAGTGGGCACCTCGAGAGGCTAGTCACTACACGCTGGTATGAGCGAGTGGGCACCATCTATGTGATATCCGGTCTTACCCGCGACTTTTGGTTACTTCTCGCTGGTGGCCTACCGAAGGACCTGCAGGCGCGCGTTCGCGAAATCCTTAGCGACGGTGGCGATGAAAATCTACTCGCCGGTGTGCTCGAGCGCATGCTTCAGGTCGATGCCCGCTACGTTTCGCGATTAAGCCTCTGGGCGAGACGCCTCGTCGGTGATGCGATGCTGATCTGCAAAGACGCCTTGGCCGAAGCAATCGTCACTGCGGATGACGCTGTTGCAAGGCTTGAGCCGATTTTCACCGATGTCTTGGCTTCGCACACGAGCCGCTTGGAGCGGGTCGGACTTACCGCGTAGCGGAGCTCGTGAGCTGCGCCCACAGGGCGTCATCAGCGGCTTGACGGCGTTTCGGAAGAACGATTCCCACGGCAATTGGTGCGCCCACACTAAGCCCCAGGGCCAGAACCCACGCCCAGATGCCAGCTGGGTCCAGTCCCACCCACACCGCGATTGCCCAGCCGAGCGCCCCCGCAATGATTCCTGTCGCTGGCATCACAAACAAACCGTGCATTGCGCGACCTGGAATTAGGTAGCGCAAGGCCAGGCCGATGAGGCCTGCGAAGGTGACGACCAAGACAAGTTCCATGATTAGGGCGCGAAGCCGACCTTGCGAGACTTCTCTTCGCCGATTTCAACAAATGCCAGAGTCCTCGAAGCGACCACAAAAATGTGGCCCTTCTCGTCTTCTAGGCGCAGAGTGCCCTTCTCATCGGCGAGGGCGGTGGCGATTGCTTTCTCCACCTCGGCCGTGCTCTGGGCCGTCTGAATGACGAGTTCGCGGGCAGTGTTCACAATTCCGATACGTATTTCCACATCCCTAGCGTACGACACGTCGGCGGTGTGGTTTAGCCTCTAAACCTATGGAGGCAAACCCCGACGCGATACTGGCCAGGCCAGCGTCCGAAACGTCGCTGGTTGTGGGAGCTCCAGGTAGTGGCAAAACCACCCTCTTGATTTCCCGAATTGTCCAGCTTGCTGAGGCTGGTTCTCCGGTAGACGGGTTGCTGATTCTTGCTCCCTCGAGGGTGCAGGCTTCCCGTATCCGCGACCGGGCAGGCCTCGCGCTTGGCCGCGCGACTGCTGGCCCTCGGGTTCGCTCGGTTGCCTCTCTTGCATTCCTCTGTGTTCAGAGCGCGAACCGTAAGGCCGGCCTCCCGGAGCCCGACCTTGTCTCGGCTAGCCAGACCGATGCTGACATTGCCGCGCTGCTCGCTGGGCACGACGAGGATGGCTCCGGTCCCCAGTGGCCCCACCCCTTGGGCCCCATGGTCCGGGAACTACCAGTGTTTCGCCAGGAACTGCGCGAATGGATGGCGAGGGCGACCGATAACGGTGTCACTAACGACCAGCTTGCAGCGCTTGCCAACTCTCAGGCCCGTCCCGAATGGGCCGCCGCGGCAGCGTTTCGCGCCGAGTATCAAGCCGTGCTGGCCAGTGCCCGGCCGGGGGCTTTCGATAGCTCGGAGATCATTCGCCGGGCAATCGTGGTGTTGGAGGCAGGTTTACCTCCGGCGCTCGAAGACCTGGTACACGTCTGTGTGGATGATGTGCACGATGTCACCCAAGCCTCGCTCGATTTCCTTGACGCACTGAAGGGTCTTGGTGTGGGTCTGACCGTCGCGGCTGAACCCGATGTGGCCGGCAACACGTTCCGAGGCAGTGAGCCCGAAGGCTTGAGCCGCCTTGCTCGGATGTGGTCGCTGACCCCGGAGGTGCTGGGTGGCGTCCATCGACACGGATCCGCGATTCGTGGGCTGGTGTCGCGCGTTACCGAAAAAATCGGTACAGCAGGAATGGGTCTGCAACGAAGCGCGTCGTCGGTGGCCAGTGAGCCCGGCAACGTCTTCACTCTGCTTTCGCCAAGCGCCCACCGCGAGTCCAACGATATTGCCTCTTTCATCATGACCACCCACCTCCGCGACGGGGTGCCCCTCGAGCGAATTGCGGTGGTTGCCAGGCGTGGAAGTCGGGTGCAACGCCTGGTCCGTGAACTGACGAACTACGGTATTGCTGCGAGAGCGAACCTTGCGGGGGTGGTGCTGCGGGATCAGCCAGCAGCGCGGGACCTTCTGGAACTCGTTGCGGTCGGCCTGGGGCTTCGACCTCTGGCAGCGCAGACGGCGGTGAGCTTGCTCTCTGGTCGATACGGTCTCATGACAACCCAGGAGCTTCGCCGGCTTCGATTCGCTCTGCGAGTGTTGGCGGATCCCGAGGAGCCCTACCGGCCTGTCGACTCGCTTGTGGCAGATGCTCTCGGCCATCGGGGTGGATTTGCCTTGGTGGATCCAGGCGTAGCAGCCAAAGCCACCACCATCGCTGCCATCCTCGACGATATTCGCACGGCACCACCTACTACTCCCGTGACCGAGTTGCTGTGGATGGCATGGTCGGCAAGCCCTGCGAGGCTCGGTTGGGAAGCGGGGGCGATTGCAGGTGGAGATCGCTCTGGAAGTTCTCACCGAGCGCTCGACGCCGTGGTTGCACTGTTTCACCAAGCAGCCGAGTTTGTCGAAGCACAGCCGGGCGCCAGTGCCGCTGTTTTCGTCACCAGCGCTCTGGATGCTGAGGTGCCAGATGATGTCGTCTTGCCGGCCTCGGCGTGGTCAGCTGTCACTGTGTCAACCCCCTCAGGGCTTTCGGGCACAGAGTTTGACGTCGTGATCATCTCCGGCGTGGAAGAGGGGGTGTGGCCAGATCTTCGGCTACGTGGCTCCCTCTTGCGTGCACACCAGATGGTGAGGGGCGCCAGGGGTGAAGGGCATGACGTTCTCGATGAGCGGAAGATTGTCAAAGACGACGAGCTGAGACTCTTCGCGATGGCCGTCTCGCGAGCCACGACCACGGTCCTGGTGACCGCGACAGATTCTGAGGAGTCCCCGCCAAGCCCCCTGTTTCACCTCGTGGACTCGCACGCAACGAGAATTCCTAGTCGTTCTGAGGGACCCCTGTCAGAGCGCACCCTGACAGGGCTTCTGAGGCGCGATCTGGTCCGTGCAATGGAGCGGGGTGTCGACGAGACCGCTCTCGCAAACGACCTCGCAATCCTTGCGTCCCTGGGAGCGACCGGAGCGCATCCTCGTGAATGGTGGGGCATCGCCGCGCCAAGCAGTGATCAACCCCTCTATCAGGAGGGCGATGTTCCGGTGTCTCCATCGGCTCTTGCGGCGCTTGAGGAATCCCCAATCGAGTGGTTTCTTGGCACTCTCGCTCGCAACGATTCCGCTCCCGAGCGCGGGCTTGGCTCCTTGCTTCACCGCGCATTCGAGGAGCACCCCGGTGGAAGCGCTGATGAGCTGTGGGCAGTGGTTGACCATTCCTTTGGACAACTCGACTACGAGCCCGGTTGGGTGGAGTCTCTCCAACGGCGATCGGCCAGGGCCATGGTCGAGGCAATGGCCGACTATGTAAGGGACCGCGACAGCGATGGATTTTCTCTCGCTGGGGTCGAACAAGGGTTCCAGATGCAGTTTGGGCGTGCCGTTGTGCGCGGGATGATCGATCGCATTGAAGTTACCCCGGACCGGAAACTCTTGGTTGTTGACCTGAAGACGGGGCAACACGTCACCGATGCCGGTGTTGTCGACAACCCGCAGATGTTCGCCTATCAGTTGGCGCTCGAGAGCCCCGAGCTTCTCGCCGATCTCGGCCAAAGCGACGCGGAGGGCGCCGGAGCGGTACTTCTTTTCGTCAAATCGGGCGTCGGAGGGAAAAGCTATCGCCTCGCCACCCAGGCGCCCTTGGATGATGCCGGTAGGGCGGCCTTCGTCGAGCGGCTCGATAAGGCTGTGGCCCTCATCTGCGCTTCCGAGTTCACCGGAGAGCCCAGAGTCTTCGGGAACGGCGGTGTCAGCAGGCATCGCTGGCATTTCGTCGGGCAGGTGTGTGGCGATGTTTAGTGCGAGAGAGATTGCCGCGAAGCTTGGCCAGTTTGAACCGACCGCGGAACAAGCGGCGATCATCGAGGCGGATCCCACAGGGACTTATCGCGTGATTGCAGGAGCTGGCTCGGGCAAAACCGAAACGATGGCCCAGCGGGTGCTGTGGTTGGTTGCTAACGGGCACGTCACGCCAGGAGAAGTTCTGGGCCTCACCTTCACTCGGAAAGCGGCAGGTGAGCTCGGGCGGCGCATTTCTGAGCGGCTGGTGGAGCTTGGAACGAGTGGTGTGGCGGTGAACGGTGATGAATTTGATTCTCCGCACGTTGCTACCTATAACTCCTTTGCCTCTCGCTTGTACCGCGAATACGCAGCGCTTTTGGGCCGCGATCCTGATGCCCAGGTGCTCTCTGAGGCGAGCGCGTGGGGCCTTGCGCGCAGCGTTGTCGTTGCAAGTAAGGATCCGGCACTGCTGGAGTGGGATTACTCGTTGGGTGAACTCACTCGTGTGGTTCGCCTCTTGGCCTCACGGGTCAGCGAGAACTCGACCACGCTCGAGGACATCGAAGTGTTCGCTGCGCAGTTTCGGAGCCTGCGTGACTTACCGCCCGGCGGTACTGGACTCTACGCCGACGTCGAGGCCTGGAGTGACACGGTCGACTCACTGATCCCCATGATGAAGCTCGTGGGCGATTACTCCCGTGCCAAAGCCCTCCGGGGGGTAATCGAATTCTCCGACCAGGTCGCGCTCGCTGTGGAACTGGTCTCGACGCACCCCGAGATCTGTGACGACATTCGCGCGGCCCATCGGGTGGTGCTCCTAGATGAGTATCAGGACACCAGCGTGGCTCAGAGTTCGTTGCTCTCGATTCTGTTCCCCAGCCACCCCGTGATGGCGGTGGGCGACCCCTACCAAGCCATCTATGGCTGGCGCGGGGCCAGTAGTTCCAACCTCAGCGACTTCGACACGGCGTTTGGCGGAGGCCACGTCACCACCTTTACGCTCTCGACCAGCTGGCGCAATGGCACGAATGTTCTGGATGTGGCCAACGCTATTGCCGGTCCACTTGCTGAGTTGCCTGGCCCCGATGTTGGTGTTTTGCGACCAGCCCCTGAGGCCACCAGCCTCCCGGTTGAGGTGGTCTTTGAGGAGACTCTCCATGATGAGGCCGAAGCTGTGGCGGAGTGGTTGGTCGACAAGCTCGCCCAGGGTGATGAACCCCCCACCGCGGCAATCCTTGTCCGTCAGCGTCACCACCAGAGGGTTTTCGTTGAGGCGTTAGCTGCCAGGGGAGTTCCGGTCCACGTGCTGGGTATCGGCGGTTTGCTGGATGATCCGGTAGTTGCCGACATTGTGTGCGCGCTGCGGGTCATGACCCACCCGCACGCCGAAACGGAGCTGGTCCGCTTGCTCTCCGGGGGCAGGTGGCGCCTCGGCGTTTCTGATCTGCATGCTCTTGCTACCACCGCCCGATGGCTCGAGGGTAGAGATGCCAGCGGCAAGGCCTTGGATGACGAAGCTAAATCTAGGCTCAGAGAGTCGGTCGCTCCGAGCGATCACGCTGGGCTACGCGATGCCTTGTCGTTCATTGTGCGAGCTCCCTCCGAGCATCATCAGCGCCAGCACTACAGCGAGGTCGGGCTGGAGCGCTTGGCTGATGCGGAGCGCACGCTCCGAGCGTTGAACGACGCCCACGTTGCAACCGTTGACGACGCGATTGCCATGGTGGAGCGCGAGCTTGGCCTGGATCTTGAAGTTCTCGCTCACCCGGGCCGCTCTCGCAGTGTGGCCGCGAGAGAAGCTCTGATGGATGCGGTCAACACGTATCTCGCGGTGTCAGAAGATGCCTCGGTGACGGGTTTTGTACAGTGGCTGGCTGATGCTGAAAGCAGAGACAACCTGACTCCCCGTCCAGAGCCCGCTGAACCCGGCTGCGTGCAGGTGTTGACTATCCATGGCGCCAAGGGCTTGGAGTGGGACATCGTGGTTGTCCCGCGCATCGTTGACGACGAGTTGCCAGGTTCTGGCAAAAACAAAAAGGGCTGGGTTAGTCGCGGAGAGCTGCCCTTCGTCTTCCGGGGCGACCGGGGAAGCCTCCCGCACTTCGCCTGGCAGAGCGCCACAACCAGGAAAGAGGCCATCGCGGCTTTCGGGGAGTTCAAAGAGGCCCTCGAAGCTCACCAGCTCGCCGAGGAACGCAGGTTAATGTATGTGGCGGTCACCCGAGCAAAGCATCATCTTCTGCTGAGCGGCGCATTCTGGGCTGCCCAGCAAAACCCTCGGGGCCCGTCGGTGTTTTTGAGAGAACTTGCCGACGCCGGGCTTGTTTCAGAGCTCCCTCTTGCCTCCGTCCATGAGAGCCCGCCGGAGCAGAAGCCGGTAGTCGATCGAGTCTGGCCCGGTGATCCTCTGGGGACTAGGCGCGTGGTCGTAGAGCAGGCAGCTCGGGCCGTGCTCGATGCGCTCGAGCGGCCTGGCGTCGTGGCCTCGGACCCCAGACTCCAGTTGCTGCAGAGCAAGCGCGAGCGGTCTGGGCATCCCCTCCTGCAATTCCCAGTGCGTATTCCAGCGTCGGCTCTGGAGCGACTGATTTCAGACCCCGATGCATACCGCCGTGCTCTGTTGCGCCCTATGCCCCACAAGCCTCAGGCCGCGGCACTGCGAGGGACGCTCTTCCACCGCTTCGTCGAGCAGCGCTTCGCCCATGTTCTCCCTGGTGCTCTTTTTGATGTCGACTCCCCGTGGCAGGAGCTCGCAGAGTCGTCACTCTCTATCGAGGCGTGGCGGGAGCGGTTCGAGGCTTCGGAATTTGCTGGCCTTGAACCTGTCGCGATTGAACCAGAGCTTCATCTCCCCATCGGGGGCCACATCATCATTTGCAAGATTGATGCCGTGTTCCCAACCGAGAATGGTGTTCGAATCATCGACTGGAAGACCGGTCGGGCCCCTGCAACACCTGAGGCTCTCGCCGCGAAAAGCATCCAGTTAGCGGCCTATCGCCTGGCTTGGTCGCAATGGTCGGGCCTTGAGATCTCGAACATCGAGAGCGCTTTCTGGTTTGTCGAGACGGAGAGTCTCGTTGTTCCTGAGTCGTTGCCAGAGGCAAGCGAACTCGAAGCGCTCGTGGCTCGCGCTGTTGCGCGCGTTACTGAGCCAGAGGGTGCTGTGCTTGGCTAATCGGCTGGGTCAACGCCTGATCTAAATCGCCCGCGACACGGTCATTGAGCGCGGCCAACATGTCGGTGGCGTCCTGGGTAATCGTGTCGTTGCCGAGGTCTAAACCGTGAAGGAGCCACTTTGCAACGTCGAGCTCAGCCCAAAAACGTGCACGCTGCATGATGTGACGATCGGCGTGGTTGCGTGCCGAGTGATAGGCGGTGACAGTGGGGGCAGAGAAGCTCTGAGCGCTCGGGGTGCTGAGCCATGCCATATCGAGAGCGGGGTCCCCCACCCGGAAAGTCCGCCAGCCCGTGACACCGAGCACGCGGTTATCCCCGGCCAAGAAGCGGCCAAGACCCATCCGACCGTGAATAGCGGTTGCCTCAAACTGCCACAGCGCCCGGTCTTCGCAGGCTGTTTCCCATCGCCGCAGCAATGACTGTGGCAACAGCCCGGTTGCTGCAGTGCGATCAACGATGCCCGCGGCCTCTCGCAAGGAGTCCAGTGCGCTGTTAACGACGCGCTGGTGGTCAATCAGGGTGGCGGTGGGGAGCTGGTGGATAGCGGCTAGGGCTTGGCCCATGGCGGTAGCGAACTCAGGGGTGAGATTCTTCGCCAGTGGGCTGTGGCCGGGGAGATAGTCGCTGACACTCAGGGTTCGGCCCTGCACGTCAAGGGTTCCGACAACCCGCGGAACCTGGAAGGGCATTCTCGAGCGAAGCCCCTCGGTGAGCGCTCGGGCGGCGCTGATGCGATCTCTTACCACCGCTTCTTCGGCGTCGCTTGAGGAGAGTGACACCACAAAAGCGTTGCCGTGGACGTCGTGAACAAGGGCCGCATTGCGCTGACCCAGTGACAACTGTTGAGCACTCACAACCTGCAAACCAGGCACCGCGCTGGTCGCCAGCGCCGATAGCATGAGGGGAGTGTGACTCATGGCTCCAGGGTAAGCGTCGGCTAGCCCGGCTGAGGCCTGCCACACCGAGGGCACTTGTGTGTTCTCCCAGAGTTTTTTCCCAAACAGTAAAGGGGTGTTCCCGGTGTCGTTGACTCCACGGTTACCCCTCTCGCGCTCTCGCATCAATAGAGATGCGCGCTCGCGGAAGATTCCTGGATTCCTTGATTCCGTTTGGGCGCGCCCTGACACCAGGGTGGTGCTGATTTGGCATGGCGAAGCGTTGCTGGTGGCAGGTAATGGTGTTGCCCTTGACCTGCGCTCGCCGTCTGAGGTCCCCGAGGCTCTCCACCGCATTTACCTGGGCGTCACGACTGAAAGCGTGGGAGCTATCGCACAGGGAACACCGATTGTCGCCGCAGTGCTTGATGACGAGGCGGCCAGGTCTCTCGCGCCCGATGTTGCGCGCTGGACGAGCGCGAGAACCCTTGCTCACCAACTGAACGACCTTGACGCTGGCATCGTTGTTGAAGCGCTGGCAATGGCTAACTGGCATGCCGGCCATTCGTTCTCTCCCGTCACCGGTTCGCCCGCCCTATCCGACCAGGCGGGCTGGGTTCGGGTTGATCAGTCCAGTGGGTCAGATTTGTTTCCCCGAACTGATGCCGCCGTCATCGCGCTGGTGACCGACGCGGATGACCGCATTGTGCTGGGCAGTAACGCACTGTGGGAGTCGCACCGCTATTCGTTGTTGGCGGGCTTTGTGGAGCCCGGCGAATCCCTTGAGGCAGCGGTGATTCGTGAGGTCTTTGAAGAATCGGGTCTTGTCGTCACCGATCCTGTCTATGTGGGGTCTCAACCCTGGCCTTTCCCGGCGTCGTTGATGGTCGGTTTCCGCGCCGCGTTGGATCCCGCTGTCGCGATGGATTTGCGGCCCGATGGGACAGAAATCATCGATCTTCGCTGGTTTAGTCGCGACGAGCTACGCGCTTCGTTGGGTTCGATAACGCTGCCCGGGAAAACTTCCATTGCCAGGGCAATGATTGAAGACTGGCTGGGGGAGACCCTGCCGGACGAGGCCTAATGCGGGACTTGCTCGAAGGCCTGGATGACCAGCAACGCGTCGTTGCCACGACCTTCGATGGCCCGGTGTGTGTGTTGGCAGGTGCTGGAACGGGTAAGACGCGATCTATCACGCACCGTATTGCCTATGGCGTGCAGACCGAGCAGTATCAGCCCGACCAGATCTTGGCGCTGACTTTCACTCAAAAGGCTGCTGCTGAAATGGCCCATCGAGTCAGGGACCTCGGTGTTGATGGTGTTGCAGCGCGCACCTTCCACGCGGCAGCGCTTCGGCAACTACAGCACTTCTGGCCGATTGTGACTGGCGGATATTTGCCGGACATCGTCCCCAGCAAGGCCAGCCTTGTCGCGCGCGCGCTGGAGGGCCTGAAGATTCAAGTGGACCAGGCGGTCCTTCGGGACCTCGCCGGTGACATCGAATGGCGCAAGGTTAATGGCTACACCATGGAGGATTACGCCAGGCATCGTCTTGCCAAGGGGGACACGCTTCCAGGGCTGCTCTCAATCGAAGTCCTGGCAGACATCCACGAGCGTTACGAGAAACTCAAGGATGAGGCCAAGCGAATCGATTTTGAAGACGTTCTTTTGGCAGCCCTTGGAATGTTGGAGAACGAGAAACGAGTGCTCGACCAGGTGCGGGCTCAGTATCACCATTTTTTGGTGGACGAGTATCAAGACGTCTCGCCCGTTCAACAGCGATTGCTGGATGTGTGGCTGGGGGATCGCGAGGACATCGTCGTGGTGGGCGACGCCAGTCAGACGATTTATTCCTTTGCCGGCGCCAGCAGCGAGCATCTCTTGGAGTTCGCCTCTCGACACCCCAGAGCCACGGTAGTAAAGCTCGAGAAGAATTATCGGTCGGGCGCTCACATCGTTGCGATTGCGAACCAAGTGATGGCAGGGAAGCCCGGCGCTCTCTCACTGGAGCCGACAAGCGATGACGCGATTCCCGTCATCCGTCACCGAGCAGCCACCGATGAATCGGAGGCGACGTTCGTCGCCACCACGATCGCTGAGCTGGCAGCAAAGGGGACCAGTCTGGATGATTGCGCCATTCTGATGCGCTTTGGAGCCCAATCTCTAACGCTTGAGGCGGCGCTGCGCCAGCACGGAATCAGCTTCAGGGTTCAAGGTGCCAAGGCATTCTTCGATGAGCCTCACGTTCAAAGGGCTGTGATGGAAATCCGTGGCGCCGCTGTCGCAGGGATCGCCGGAGAACTGCAGGGCGTTGTCGATGACATTCTCTACGGCATTGGCCTTACCGATAACGAACCCGATCATCAGGGTGCAGAACGCGGTCGCTATGAGGACTTGATGGCACTTCGCGATTTGGCGAGCCAGGCGTCGGGAACCATGACCTTGATGGAATTCTCTGACATGTTGGTTCGTCGCTCAGAAACTGGGGATAGTCCTAGCGTTGGAGCGGTGACGCTCTCGACTGTTCATTCGGCCAAGGGGCAAGAGTGGCCGGTCGTGTTTCTCGTTGGTCTGGCCGAAGGCCAGTTCCCCATCTCGTATGCGAAGTCCATGGGCGCCGTCGAAGAGGAGCGCCGACTGTTTTATGTGGGAGTGACCCGCGCCAGGCAACGCCTTTTACTGAGTTATGCCGAATCAGCGCGAGACCGTGGTCAGAACAGAGAAGCAAGCCGTTTTCTTCGTGAAATCTCGGGTGTCTAGGACAGCTCCCGACAACCGCAGCCGGGTTTTTCGGAGATGTCTCGTCGCTCGAGGCCATCGTTTTCTGGGGTAACGCGCAGTTGGTAGCGGGGAGCTTTCTGCTCCACCATGGCAACGGCGTGCCAGGTGGCACGCGTGATGTTTGCTGGGCTTGCAGTGTGCGCCGCCTTTCCCCAGAGCTGGCTCACAATCGGTACCGACGACCAGGGCCGGGCGTTGTCGCTGGTGAGTTCGCAGAGCATGCAGGCGTCGTCACCCGGAGCGATCCGGGGGCCAATCGTGATTGCCTGGTCAGTGAAGATGATGGGTGTGTGGGGCTGATCGAGGCGAAGCCACCTAATGAACTGCTCAGGGTTTGGAGCGAAGTGAGCAAGGACTAGCACCTCGGTTGACGGCGCGGCGACTGCGTCATCTGTGGCGGCGCGGACACCGCGAAGACCAATGCTGGTGAGTGCTTGGCACGCGCCATCCGCGAGTGTCGGGGGACCATCCAGCCGAATCTCTCTCGTTGGCCTGGGTGGCGAGGGTGCCAGAACAGGTCGCAGCTGCTCAAGAAGCGCGCTCAAGCGCTCGTCGCTGACGCCTGAGGTTTCTGCAAACATACGAAGGCCGGACTCGGAAACTCCGCTCTGCAGGTGGTGCAGCAGAAGCAGAAGATCGTCCGCGACGTTGTGAACAACCACCCGGGGTGGGTCAAAACCAATGTGCAGCGTTTGCGGGTCTGCCCACACCACGGGGAAGCGTGCGTTGAGGACTAAGGACTGGAGCGGCATCCTCCGATAGTGCCGAGCCTGGCGTCCAGGAGGCTGACGTTATGCACAGCCTAGGCAGGCGGTTCTTCCTGATCCAGAAGGTCGCGGAGTGCTTGGTCCATGTCATCACCAGGCCCCGAGGGGGCTAACTGGCGTTCGATAAATCCCTGAGGGTTGTCAAAGTCCTCCGACGTCGGGAGTTGGTCAGGGTGCTCCCACAGCGTATCGCGGGCGTTGGCGCCAAGTGATTCGGTTATTGCGGACCACAAGGCGCTTGCTTCCCGCAGGCGACGAGGGCGAAGCTCGAGGCCGACCAAAGTCGAAAAAGCGCGCTCGGCGGGGCCTCCGCTTGCTCGTCTTCGGCGAATCGCTTCTTGAAGCGCAGAAGATTTGGGCAGTCGAGAGGTTGCTTGAGATGTGACATGGTCGACCCACCCTTCAATAAGTGCCAGGAGCGTTTCCAGGCGCTCGAGCGCGCGGTTTTGCTCCTCGGTGCGCTCCGGGAGCAGGGCCCCGCTCGCAACCAAATCACGCATCGCGTCGGTGTCCATGGGGTCAAAGTTCTCTGCCAGCTCGACAATCCTGTCCGTGTCGATGGTGATACCGGACGCGAAATCACGGATAGCGCTCATGATTCCCAAGCGCAACCAGCGAGCGTGGCGGAAGAGCCGAGCGTGGGCGATTTCTCGGACGGACAAATAGATGTCTGCCTCCTCCACCGGGATGTCGAGCCCTTGGCCAAAAGCCCGCATGTTTTGGGCCACCAGCACAGCGTGGACGTCGTACTCCGAGCTGCCATGAATTAGCGGTATACCGATGTCCCCGCCACTCAAAACTTCTTCGGAGAGTTTGCCGACGACCTGTGCGAGCTGCAGTTGAAAGAGCGTGCGGCCGACCTTCTCCATGGCTCCATTGGCATCACCGAGCATTCCTTCGAGCCCTTCGGGAAGGTGTCCCTTGAGCATGTGGCCTACCGCTCGCGGGATTGCTAGCGCTACCGGCTCGGAGATGGCCTCCCAAACGGGGAGAGTTTTTCTGGCCCAGTCGGCCCTAGTGGCGAGCATGGGCGGTTCGCCGAGCTCTGCGATGTCCACGACTTCGCCAAGCCACAGGTTTGCGACGTTTGCCGCGGTGGTGATGGCGGTGGCGGTTGCTGGATCGAGAGGCAGTGAATTCTGCTGGGCCACGGACACTGCGTGGTCGCGGGCAGCGAGCGGGGATGGCGTTCCTGATGCGCCGAACGCGCTACCCAACTGCGCCATCAGCCGCTTGATTTCTTCTGAGTTGACGTCGATACCTGCGGCCTTCATGAACTCGGCTGGATCGAAGTTTTCGTCACCACTGAGAAAACGCTGGAAAGCTTCGCGCATCTCATCCTCATTGCCAAAGTTCGGAAGTCCGGGAGGTGGGTTCTGATCCGACATGCCTCCACGCTAGTGCGCAGTGTTTCCTCTGTCAGGGTATTTCGCTCTGAGCTGGTACACGGGATTCGTGGTTATGCTGACCCGGTCCATCGTTTCCGAGGAGCCCCGTGACGATTTTTGAGCAGGATGACCCCACTCGGGTTGTTCAGCAGCGCTCTCGCCGCGCGGGCTGGTTGATGTTGAGCTTCAGCGCACTTATCGCGATTGGACTCTCGCTGTTGCCGGCGCCCTATGTGATTGACCACCCGGGTCCCACCTTTGACACTTTGGGCGCGGTCGAGACATCCAGTGGGGACATCTCGTTGATTCAGATTTCCGGAGCCCCCGTCTATGAGCCCAGTGGAGAGCTTCGACTCACTACGGTGACCCGCTCGGGCAACCCAGAAAGCCTCCCGGGTTGGTTCGACGTGGTGACGGGCTGGCTGGATCCCACGCGCACCGTCATCCCGGTCGACGTTGCCTATCCGCCAGGGGTCACTGTGGAGGCCAATCGTGAGGCCGCCCAGATTGAGATGCGCAACTCTCAGCAAGAGTCGGTCGCGGCAGCTCTTGGGTACGTTGGCGTTCCCTACACGAGCCTTCTCGTGGTGTCACAAGCCATGGAGGGCGGCCCAAGCGAAGGGGTGTTGGAGCCCGAGGATGTCATCGTTCAAGCCGCCGGCCAGAGTGTGACGGACGTCAGTCAACTACGACAAATCATCGCCGACTCCGGGGCCAACAAGGCCCTCGAGCTGCTTGTTCAGCGCGCAGGCCGTTTAGAAACCATTGAGGTTGTCCCGAGGCTTTCTGACGGCGAACCCCGAGTTCCCATGATTGGCATCCTCGTCTCTGGCCGTTACGAGTTTCCGATCGAGGTCGACATCGCCCTGGAAAACGTGGGCGGCCCCAGCGCCGGTTTGGTCTTTGCCCTCGGAATCGTAGAGATGCTCTCCGAGGAGGACCTGACGTCGGACGCCGTTATTGCCGGGACCGGAACAATCACCGCCGGCGGGGATGTCGGCAGCATTGGCGGTATTCGACACAAAATGCTCGGCGCCCTTAACGATGGAGCGAGCCTGTTTTTGGCGCCGGCAAGCAACTGTCCTGACATCGTCGGACACATACCGGACGGGCTGGTTGTCGTTCCCGTCGCAACTCTCGCGGAGGCCGTCGACGCACTGCGACTTTTTGCTGCTGGGGAGCCCACCCCAAACTGTCCCGGACGCTCGGGATAGCCTCAGGCATTCTTTGTAGACTAAAGCCCACCCCAACCAAGGAGATACCCTCTCGTGTCACAAGCATCTGAGCAGCTACTCGGCCGCGGTCGAACCCCCCTCGTCATCACCCTCATCGCATTGGGTGTCGTTGTCGCCGGGTTCTTTGCCTTCGCAACCCTGTACACGGAAGTGCTGTGGTTTGACCAGCTCGGATTCCTGCAGGTTTTGTTCACCTCATGGGGTGGCACGGCAATCATGTTCGTGCTCGGATTCCTCGGGATGTTCCTGCCGGTGTGGCTCAGTATCCACATTGCCTACCGGTTCCGTCCCGTCTACGCGAAGCTCTCCAGTGAACTGGATCGCTATCGCCAGATGATCGATCCACTGCGTCGCTTGGCGATGATTGGTCTGCCTGCGTTGCTCGGTGTGTTCTCGGGTCTCTCGACCTCCAGCACGTGGCCACAATTCTTGCTGTGGATGAACCGCTCGGACTTTGGCACGGTTGACCCCGAATTTGGTCTCGATGTGGGGTTCTATGTCTTTGAACTTCCCGTCTTCATTTCGGTCGTTGCCTTCCTGTCGACCGTGTTGTTCCTGTCTGCGTTGACGGGCGCCGCCACGGCGCTGCTCTACGGGGGAGTTTCCATCAACGGGCGCGAGGTTAGGGTGTCCCGGACCATGCGTATTCAGCTTGGCGTGATTGGTTTGCTCTACTTCATCGTCCAGGCGCTTGACCTGTGGCTTCAGCAGTACACGGCTTTGGTCAGCCCCAGTGGCGGCTTCCTGGCCTTTGGTGCTGGGTACACGGAAGTGAACGCAACGATTCCGGCCCGCGCAATCATGGCCGGCATTGCCGTGCTCGTTGCAATTTTGTTCCTGGCGACCGCCATTATCGGTCGTTGGCGCTTAGCGATTGTTGGTACTGCGCTCTACATCGTCTCTGGCCTGGTTTTGGGCCTCGGTTACCCGAGCATCGTTCAGCGTTTCCAGGTTGACCCAAGCGCCAGGACCCTGGAGGCCGAGTACATAGAGCGCAACATCGAAGCGACCAGAGACGCCTACGGCGTCTCAGACATCGCTGAAGTTGCTTATGAAGCATCTACCGACACCAGCGCTGGAGCTTTGCGCTCCGATGCCGAAACAACAGCCAACATTCGAATCATTGATCCAGCGTTGGTCACCGATGCGTTTGCCCAGCTTCAGCAGTTCCGCCAGTACTACCAGTTCCCGCCCTTCCTGGACGTTGGACGCTATGAGGTGGAAGGCGAACGCCAAGACATCGTGATTGCGGCCCGTGAAATCAACCTCGCAGGGTTGAACTCCCAGAGTTGGTACAACAACACGATTGTCTATACCCACGGTTATGGGATGGTCGCCGCGTATGGCAACCAGCGCACCGCGGATGGCCAACCCAAGTTCATCGAAGAGGGCATTCCTGTCTCTGAGTCGCTTGGCGAATACGAGCCTCGCATTTACTTCGGTGAGAACTCACCGCCCTACTCGATCGTCGGTGGGCCAGAGGGCGGGCCTGCGCTCGAGCTCGACTTCCCATCCGGAGGCGAGGGTAACGAGAACAACGCTACCTACACCTTCACAGGTGATGGTGGGCCGATGCTTGATTCGTTCTTCAAGCAGCTGCTTTATGCGATGAAGTTCCAGTCCGAGCAGATCATTCTCTCTGACGCCATCACGTCGGAATCGCAGATTCTTTACGACCGCAACCCTGCACTGCGCGTGTCGAAAGTCGCACCCTATCTGACTCTCGATAACGACCCCTACCCCGCCATCGTTGATGGCCGTGTGGTGTGGATTATCGATGGCTACACCACGACCCGTGAGTACCCCTACTCCACGCCAATCGAAGTCTCCACCGCAATCGCTGATACTTATCGCCCGGCCCCCCAGATTGCGTTCGACACTGTGAACTACATGCGCAACTCCGTGAAGGCAACGGTCGATGCTTACTCAGGTGAGGTCACGCTCTACGCGTGGGATACCGAGGACCCGCTGCTTCGCGCCTGGTCCGAGATTTATCCTGCGACCGTCGAGCCCGCATCGGAAATGTCAGAAGGACTTCTTGCTCACGTGCGATACCCATCTGACTTGTTCAAGGTTCAGCGCAGCATCCTCGGTGCCTACCACGTAACCGATGCTGGAACCTTCTACTCGGCCGAGGACGAGTGGGTTACACCTAATGACCCGGTATCCAACCCCGCGGCACCGCGCTTGCAGCCCGCTTACTACTTGACGATGGAGATTCCTGGCAGCGATGCACCCGCATTCTCCCTGTACTCCACCTTCATCCCCCGGGCAACCGGTGAAGCGTCTCGCAACGTGCTCTATGGCTATCTCGCAGCAAATGCTGACTACGGCCCCGACTACGGCAAATTGACGCTGCTGCGTCTGCCGAAGCAGACCACGGTCCCCGGCCCCGGTCAGGTTCAGGCCCAGTTTGACTCGGATGCGAACGTGGGTCAGCAGCTCAACCTCCTGCGCCAAGGCCAGACGGAAGTTATTTCTGGAAACCTATTGACCCTGCCGGTGGGTGGCGGTCTGCTTTATGTCCAGCCCGTCTACGTTCGCTCGACTGGTGACACGTCCTATCCGCTGCTGAGAAAGATTCTGGTGTCCTTCGGCGAAAAGATTGCCTTCGAAGACACTCTTGATGAGGCACTTGACGCTCTCTTTGGCGGTGACTCGGGCGCAGAAGCCGGCGACTCCGACGGCGCAGCCGCTCCTGAGGGCGAAGCCCCTGAAGGCGGGGCAACGGACGAGTCCGGTGCAGTCGCTCCGACTCCTGCTCCTGAGGCAGGCGAGGGTGACACCGGCGTTGTCATCTCGACTGAGCTGCAGTTGGCTCTGGCGGACGCGAGAGCAGCTTTGCTCGAGCGTGAGGCTGCATACCGGGCGAATGACCTCGTTGCCGCGGCTGAAGCTGATCGCCGCTTGACGGACGCTCTCAACCGGGCGCTCGTTCTCAGCAACCAGTAGAAACTGCCACCCCGCGGCGTGTTAGGCTTAGGTCTTCGCCGCGGGGTGGAGCAGTTCGGTAGCTCGCTGGGCTCATAACCCAGAGGTCGTAGGTTCAAATCCTGCCCCCGCAACCATCATCAGAACCCCTCGCCAAGGCGGGGGGTTCTGTGTTTCTTATCGGTGGTCGTCCATCGCCCTAGGCTTAGGGCATGAGCGAGGGGTCTCTGCACGTAGCACTGGCGCAGTATGCGCCAGCTGCGTCTGCTACCGCGAATCTGGCTGCACTTGCCGGCATTGTCGCTGAAGCTGCTGCGCAGGGCGCGCGTGTTGTTGTTGCCCCTGAATACTCGCAGGCCTTCCTGCCTGGTCAGTACGATGCCTGGGCGGAGCTCGCTGAGCCTCTCGATGGTGAGTTTGTCGAAGGCCTAACTCAGATTTCTGATAGCCACGCTGGGGTGGTCATTGTTGCCGGCATGCTGCAGCGCCGCGACAGCGCGCTGCCCACGAACACCATTGTGGCCGTGGGGTCACAAGGCGTTGTTGCCAGCGCCGAGAAGATCCACCTGTATGACGCGTTTGGAGCCAGCGAATCGTCGTTTGTGGCACCCGGTTGCACTGCGCCAGTAAGCCTGCTTGATATTGGGGGGCACCGGCTTGGGTTCCTCGCCTGCTACGACCTGAGGTTTCCCGAAGTCACCAGAAGGCTTGTTGACGCAGGGGCCACCACCGTCGTCGTTCCGGCACAGTGGGTTCCAGGCGAGCACAAGGTGGCCCACTGGCAGGCGTTGCTGAGAGCCCGAGCGATTGAGTCCCAGAGTTACGTGGTGGCGGCCGGTCAGCCGGCGCCCTACGGTATCGGCCACACTGCGGTCATTGACCCGTGGGGTGTGGTTGTTGAGGAACTGGGTTCGGATGCGGGTGTTGTGCATGCGGAGCTGGATCCCTCTGTTGTCCAGACGGTGCGCGAGATGAACCCCATGGATCGAGCGCGCCGCTTCGAGATTCATCCCAAGCCGTAGCCGGGGCCTGTGGAGAAAGTCCGCGCGGGCGAGAAGCCCTTTTCTACACTGCTCGAATGCGACCCGTTCGACAAAGCCTTCTGGTATCCCTAGCCCTCCTCATTGCGATCACCGGGTGCGCTCAGACCGTTGACTCTGTAGAGCCCATTGAGGTCGAAGCAGCTCCCATTCCTCCGCTGGTTCAACTCCCCTCAGATGACCTCTTTGAGTCCGCCGCACGGGGAGCAGCCGGCACGGTCGCGGCCTATCTCGAGCGCTCCGATCTCATTACGAGCGAGGGTGGTGTTGCGCCGCAGCGGATGGCCTCGCTCGTCACACCCGAGTGGTATCCGCGAGAGGTAGAGGGCTTCGCTCGGTTCACGATGGCACAGGAGCGCACTCTTGGTCAGACCACCATCGATAATCTCCAGGTTCAGTTGGCCCGGCAACTCCCAGGAGGCGGACTCGATGTCGGTGTCATTGCCTGCGTTGATGCGACCAAAGTTCTGGTTCTGGGCCTTGAGGACGCTGATCCGCCAGCAGAGGTCCTGGAATGGCAGGGCGAGTGGGAGTCCTTTGATGGCAGCACCGAAGAGTGGGACGTGATTGAGACTTTTTGGGCCACGACGAGCGCGCGATGGGGACAGCGAGACGCGGTTGTTTTCTGGCTCGTGGGCGAGAACACCGACGAGCTCTTGGTTGACCACACCGAACAGTGGTGGGGTATCAGCCGGTGTTAGCCAGTGGGGTGCTCGCTCTTGTGCTGGCCTTTAGTGGCGTTGGAGGTGGAACTGCCGTCTGGATTGACGCGTGTTCACAGGCGTCACGGACCGGAGGTAGCTGCACCGGTATCTCCACATCCGTGAGCGCCGATGGGGTTACCCTCGGTGCTACAGCCACTACTCCAGGATCTACTGCCGGCTCAGTGAGCACTCCTGCGACCTCGGTGTTTTCTTCTCCCCGGATTCCTAGGCCCCCGAGGAATCCGGTGTTGGGATCCCGGCAGTGCTCCATCATCCTGGCCGGGCTGTGTCGGGGTCAGTCGGCTCCGAAGAACCCGCCACCCCAAGCCACCAGGGTTCCTCGAGCCCCGACCCCGCCGACGAGTGTGAGTGACTTAGTGGCATTCCAGCCCTTACCGCCCGGGATAGTCATTGAGCCTGGCGCTTGGAGTTTGCCCCGAGTTCCCACGAATATCTTCAGCACTGCCGGTGTTCAGAGCCAGTCGGGCACCTTGCTTGGGTGGCCCATCGAGGTGCGCTTTAGTCCGCAGACCTTCCGATGGTCATACGGCGATGGCACCAGTGTGACCCGGTCAGGGCCTGGCTCTAGTTGGGGATCCAACCAGTTCGGAGCCACCCAGACCTCTCACATCTTCCGAGCACCCGGGACTTACACGGTGACGCTCCAGGTCGACTACTCGGTGTCCTACCGTTTCGATCAGGGTGGCTTTGTCGCCCTCGCTGGGCTAGTGACTCGCGCAGGGCCACCTGCCACCCTTCAGATTCTTCGAGTGAATTCAGTTCTTGTTGAGGAGGGTTGCCCGTCGGGAGGCCTCGTCCAGGGGCGCTGTGAGTAAATCTCCAGGTATCGTTAGGGATGGCCTAAGCCTTTGTCCAGCTTTGAGGAGGACACTTACGGCTGTCGAAAGGATTCCCTGGAGTGAGCGCAGCCGATCACAACGCAACACCCTCGTCTGAACCCTCCAGCGACGCTGTTCCCACTGAACACCCCGAGACCACGGAGGCCGCGCCGGCGGAGCCCGCAGGGCACGAGGACACGTTTGCTTCGATTAACGAGCGACCCGTTTCTCCCTTCGACCCTGCGGTGTATTCAGGCATCGCCGATAGCGTTTCGCGGGAGCGTCGAAAGCTTCTCGAAGAGGACAAGCGGCGGGCTCGCACGCTTGGCGTCTTTGTCACGGTTGCCCTCATTGTGGGCGGCCTGCTTGGGGGCACGGCCGGTGGGGCCTTTGCAATATGGAACCTTTCGGCCAGGGGGTTGGTGACTCCGGGTGTGTCCTCTCCGGCGGCGATTACGGTCAATTCGCCTTTAGACGCGAGCGAAATCACAGCCGTTGCGGCATCGGCGCTTCCGTCCGTAGTGACAATCGAGGTTGCAGGGTCCACCGGGGCAGGCAGTGGGTCCGGCGTCATCATCAGTGCGGATGGCCACGTGATGACCAACGCACATGTGGTGTCGCTCGGGGCTCAGGAGCCAGCGATTCGCATCACCATGTCGGATGGCCGGCTGTTCTCGGCCACCGTGATTGGCCGCGATGTCCTCTCCGACATCGCGGTCTTGAAGATTGATTCCTCTGGTCCGTTCCAGGTGATTGCTCTTGGCGACTCCGACACGCTCAACGTGGGAGACGAGGCAATTGCGATCGGTGCACCTCTGGGCTTGCCGGGGACAGTGACCAGCGGAATTGTCTCGGCCATCAACCGCAGTATCACTGTTGGTGCCTCTCAGGGGCCCGATGAAGAGGGCGGTCAGTTCGACTTCGATATCCCAGGTGGTGGCCTAGTCCCGGGCCAGACAATTTCTATTCCGGTGATTCAGACCGACGCCTCCATTAATCCTGGCAACTCTGGCGGCGCGCTGTTGGACCGTGAAGGAAAACTGATCGGTGTGAACGTCGCTATCGCCTCCACGGGCGGTCAGAGCGCCGGAAGTATCGGGCTCGGTTTTGCAATCCCGGTTAATTTTGCTGCTCGGGTTGCATCGGAGCTCATTTCCACGGGGAGCGCGAGCCATGGTTTGTTGGGTGCGCTTGTCACCGATGCTCAGTCGGTCGCATCGTCCACTGTGACCGGCGCATACATCGACAGCGTGAGCCCACAGGGTGCTGCCGCACGGAGTGGTCTGCGCGCTGGGGACATCGTGACGAGGTTCAACGGAATTCCCATTACGAACCGTGTTGATCTGACCGCACAGGTTAGGACGTTACCGGGAGGCTCGACGTCAACGCTCACCTACGTGCGCGGTGGTAACTCGTACACCGTTGAGGTCACGCTCGACGAGTACCAGTAGTCATTCGTCGCGAAGTTTTTCGTAGATTTCTTTGCACGTAGGGCATACGGGGAATTTTTCGGGGTCTCGTCCGGGAGTCCACACTTTTCCACACAGCGCAATGACGGGCTTGCCACTGAGCGCGCTGGCAAGGATTTTGTCTTTCTTCACGTAGTGCGCATAGCGGTCATGGTCGCCCTCGTCGAGCTGCTCACTGCGCAAGAGCTCTTCGAGTTCGCGATCCAGCACATCGGTTCCGCCGGTGGGCTCATTTTCTGCCATACGAGTCATGCTAAATCAGTCGGCCAGGAAAGTGGTGGGAATCACGGGGTCGCCTGGCTGCAGAGAAAAGGCCTCCGGCGGCAATTCACTAGTTGCGCGCGCGTTGTGGTCTCTGGCCGACACAACGATTGCCTCGGGCGCAGTTGACCCCACAGCTTCCCCGTTGGTGATCAGATTCACCATAAGTTCGCGGGAATCCAAATCGGAATGTGCGGAGGGCCCAATTACTACCAGCTCTTCGCTTGCCTGCCCGCCTTCGAGCTTCCTCAACGCTGTCTTCCGGCCGCCCGGGTTTGACTTGTGGGAGCTCTTCTTGGCGACCGAGACCCATTCACCTGAGTCTGACGTTCTTGCGACCAGCTTGTAAACGAGGCCAACTGCGGGCGCACCAGAGCCCGTGACCACGGATGTCCCCACACCAAAGACATCTACGGGGGCACCGCGTAAACCGGCAATGGTGTGTTCGTTCAAGTCGTTGGTGACGACAATCTTTGTCTCGGTCGCTCCCAAGGAATCCAGCTGCGCGCGCACCTGGCGCACCACGACGGGGAGATCGCCGGAGTCGATCCGGACCCCACCCAGTTGTGTCCCGGCGGCGGCAATCGCCGCCCGGACGCCCTGCTCGATGTTGTAGGTGTCAATGAGCAGAGTGGTGGAAGTCCCCATCGCGGCGATTTGCGCCCTGAACGCCTCCTCTTCGCTGTCGTGAACGAGGGTGAATGAGTGCGCTGCGGTACCACGGGTAGGAATTCCATACGAGCGACCGGCCTCGAGATTGCTTGTTGCCTGGAAGCCAGCGATATAGGCGGCTCTGGCGGCTGCGACCGCGCTGTGCTCATTGGCCCGCCTGGAGCCCATTTCAATCAGGGTGCGAGATTCTGCTGCGTGCACCATGCGACTGGCAGCGCTCGCAACCGCGCTGTCGTAGTTCAGGATGCTGAGAATCAAGGTTTCCAAGAGAACACACTCGGCAAAAGTGCCCTCGACAACGAGCAGGGGCGAGCCCGGAAAATACACCTCACCCTCGTGGTACCCACGAATCGTGCCGCCAAAGCGGTAGCTGGAAAGCCACTCCAAGGTCTCTTCACGAACAATGGAGTGGTCAGAAAGAAACGCAAGCTCTGCTGGGCTGAAGCGGAACTGCGCAATGGCTTCCAACAAACGACCGGAGCCAGCGAAGATCCCGTAACGCCGTCCACTTGGCAATTGCCGTCCGAACACTTCAAAGACGGCTTGGCGATCGGCGCGACCCGAGGCCATGGCCGCATCGACCATGGTCAGTTCGTAGTGATCCGTGAAGAGCGCCGTAGACACGAAATCAGCCTACTTGGTGGCCGTGTGTCTACACTGGCCCGCATGGTCCCAACAGTCCCGAGGGTGCTCTTTGCCGATCAACTCGGCCCGCACTTTGACGATGGCGGGCCGCTCTTGATCCCTGAGGTCCTGGGGCCGCTGCGCAGGCGCAAGTATCACCGTCAGAAAGCGCACCTGATCCTCTCTGCGCTCCGCCATCGCGTTGCCGAACTTGGCGACCGAGTCGACTACCGCAGAGGGGAGAGCTATCGCGAAGTGCTCGGTGGAATGGACCTCGAAATCATCAACCCCACCTCGTACGGGCTTCGACGCTTGGTGGGGGAACTCCAGACGAAAGCTGCAGTTTCGGTTTTGCCGGCTCGCGGATTTGTGACCTCCGAGGAAGAGTTTGGTTCCTGGGCGCAGACCGCCAAGGGTGGCCGCCTATTGATGGACAACTTCTACCGCTCAAGGCGCGAGGCGCTGGGAATCCTGATGGCGGAAGATTCGAAGGGCGCCTGGGTCCCTGAGGGCGGACGATTCAACTTTGATCACGACAATCGCCAGCCACCTCCCAAGGGCGTCGAAACGCTCGGAGTCGAGGCGCCTTGGTACCCACTAGAGGATGACATTGACCGGGAGGTGCGCGAGTATCTGAACGCGCTCGAAGCCGCGGGCAAGGTGTCGTTCATCGGTCGTGATGGCCCCAGGCTCTTCCCTGCAACCAGAGCTGAAGCACTCGAGGCGATGCGACACTTCATGGATCATCGCCTCGACACATTTGGGCCCACCGAGGACGCCGCCATGGTGGGGGACTGGGCGATGTCGCACTCGCTCCTGAGCCCCGCGATGAACCTCGGATTGCTTGACCCCAGGGAAGTAATTGAGGCCGCGGAGGGGAAGTATCACGAGGGCGTGGCTGGTTTGGCCAGTGTCGAAGGATTTATTCGCCAGATTCTTGGATGGCGCGACTGGGTGTGGCACCTCTACTGGCATGCCGGCGAAGACTTCGTTGACCGAAACTACTTTGGCCACCAGAACCCACTGCCATCCTTCTTCGCAGAACTCGATGCCAGCGCCGTGCAGTCGAAGTGTTTGTCGCATGTCCTGGACGAAGTGGCGACGCGGGGGTGGACCCACCACATCAACCGTCTGATGGTGCTCGGGAGTTGGGCGCTCCAGCGCGGCATTGAGCCGCGGGCTTTGAACGACTGGTTTGTTGATGCGTTCGTTGATGGAACACCGTGGGTGATGCCAGCGAATGTCATCGGGATGTCCCAATATGCCGATGGCGGTATGGTCGCCACAAAGCCCTACACATCGGGCGGCAGCTACCTCTCCACCATGACCAATTACTGCCAGGGGTGTCCGTTTAGCCCCACCCAGCGCCTCGGCGAGAAGGCCTGTCCGATGACGGGGGGCTATTGGGCTTTCCTTCATCGAAGCTCCGAGTTGCTGGGCTCAAACCACCGTATGGCCAAGACACTCGGTGGGATGCGGCGTCTGTCTGACCTTCCTCAGGTGGTTGCCCAGGAGACACAACGGAGCGCTTGGTAGCAGGGCTTGCCTGAAGCCCTCCTCTAAGATGGGGATGCTTCCGATGTGCCAGGAAGCTTGACGCGTGGATGGGGGTGGCATCGGGGATGGTGTTTGACCCTTCCGTCTACACCGAGTTTCGTTACCTCGATGTTCGTATCGACGCCACCGCCTTCACCTGCGAGTTTGACTACGAGCTCGTCGGCGAGGGCGTCCGCGAAGCCTTCACGGAACGCCTAGCACTTACGCCTGTTCGCTCCAGCGATGATGTTGATTGGCCGAGGGTTCGGAGCGTCGCAGTATTGCTTGGCGCAGTCATGGGGTTGAGCTACTACAAGGCGTCAGCGCCTGGCACCTACGCCATCGCGGTCGAGGGCATGACGCAAGCGGGTGCTGATTACCTGGCCCGGGTGATCCGGCACGGAATGGCGGAGTTCGCGTATCGCAACAGCCTGCCAGGGTTACTGGAGCCCAAGATTGTCCTCGAAAAGGGAGCCAGCGAACCGTGGAGTGACGAGAGTCACGTGACCCCCACCGGCGATCCGCTTGTCCCCATTGGTGGAGGTAAAGACTCGGTAGTAACGGTCGAGTTGTTGGCCGCCGCCAGAATGCACCCCGTCCAATTTGCCGTCAATCCCAACAAAATCATGTATCGAGTGGCGCGGATCAAGGGTCATCCGCTGATTTCTGCCAGTAGGACACTCGACCCCGCGATTCTTGACATCAACTCCTCCGGCGGTCTCAACGGCCATGTTCCCGTCACCGCCATCAACTCCCTCATCGCAATACTTCAGGCCCGCCTGGTTGGATTTGGGCCCGTTGTGATGTCCTTGGAAGCCTCTGCTTCAGAGCCCACGCTGTGGTGGGACGGTCTGCCCGTCAATCACCAGTGGTCAAAATCTGAAGATGCAGAAGCATTGTTGCAAGATGTGCTCGGACCTCAGGCTGGTCTATCCGCCGGTTCCTACTTCTCTCTCCTTCGTCCCTACAGCGAATTGCAAATCGCTCGCCACTTTGCTGCCCTGACGGAGTATCACCCGGTGATCACAAGCTGCAACCGTGCGTTCCGGTTGGGCGTTGATGATGGCCGCTGGTGTGGGGACTGCGACAAATGTCGTTTCATTTTCTTGTTGCTGAGCCCCTTCATGCCCTCCACGGTCCTCACCCGGATGTTCGCGGACAATCTTTTGGACAACCCAAAACATCTGGAGGGCTACCGCGCGCTCCTAGGCCTTCACGAGCACCGACCCTTCGAATGTGTGGGTGAGCAGGCCGAGTCGATGGTTGCGCTGACGTGGGTCGCACATCAGTCGGAGTGGCGCAATGCGGCCGTTGTGCGCAGTCTGCGCGAGGAGATCCCGGAGCTGGAGCAGGCGCAACCCGACCTCGAACACCAGGTGTTGGGTCAACGGGACTGCCGCACGTTGCTTCCGAACCCTTACAGCTCGCTGGGGCAGGTTCTTGCCTAAGCAGGCGCCGGGGCTTGCCAGCCTCCAGGGCCGGACGGTTCTCATAGTGGGAGTCGGCAGGGAGGGTCGCGCGCTGGCCGACCGGATGCTCCAGGCTGGCATCTGCCAGGCTGTGCTCGCCCTCGATGGAAACGAGGGCGAGGCCGCTAGAGCGTGGCGCAAGGATTACGGTGACCGCGTGCCGCTTGTTGTGATTGATCCGGAATCAGAGTCGATTCCGGAATCGTTGCGTGGGGCAGAGGTCGCACTGATCTCGCCGGGAATTCCCAAAACCGGTGCACTCTACAAAGCGGTTGTAGCGATGGGGATACCGCTGAGTTCAGGAACCGCGTTGTTTGTCGCCGATCACGCCCACAGCATGATCGGCGTCACCGGGTCGAAAGGGAAGTCGACGACCTCCACACTCATTCACCATCTCTTGGTGGGCTCTGGCGTTGATGCGGCGCTTGCCGGAAACATGGGGATTCCTGTTCAAGGAATCGATCCCCGGACGTTCCAGGTGGTTGAGCTCTCTAGCTACCAGTGCTCGCGGCTAGAGACGTCGCCCTCGGTTGTCGTGTTGACCGCACTCTTTCCCGAACATCTCGACTGGCACGGCTCAGAGCAGGTCTACTACGACGACAAGCTGCATTTGGTTGCAGGGAACCCCGATCACGTGATCGCTAACGGTGACGATGTGATTCTGAAGCGCGAACTTCTCAAGCGCTATCCAGACTTAACCGTGACGTGGGTGGGTGAGGGAGAGCAGTGGCACCTGGAGGGCGATGGCAATGGTGGCCACTGGCTGCACCATGGCACCACCCGCATCGCCCATAGCTCGTCGTTGACCTTGAGGGGCGAGCACAACCTGCGTAATGCACTGATGGCGATTGCCGCTGCATCTGTGGGCGGCACACTGAACATTGCCTCCGTCCCCAGTCTTCTCGAGAGTTTTCAACCTCTCGCTCACCGACTCGAGCCAATCTCGGACCCTTCTGGGGTTGTGTTTGTCAATGATTCCTTGGCCACTAACCCCCAAGCAGCCAAGGCTGCTCTCGAGGCGTTTCCCTCCGACCAGGTCATCATCTTGATTGGTGGCCACGATCGGGGTGTCGATTACTCGCCACTGGTCTCCCACATCGCTCTTCACCCGCCGCGGGGCATCATCGGTTTGCCGGGCAGTGGGCAGAAACTCGTGGATCTGTGCACGACAGCGTTGGCGGCCGGAAACCGACTCGGGGACAGCCAGTTGGCGGTGGCATCGAGCATGGAGGAGGCTGTGGTGATGGCGCGGTCATGGGCTAGGCCAGGGGATTATGTAGTTCTCTCGCCGGGGGCGCCGAGCTTTGGGTACTACCGCGATTATGAAGAACGCGCCAAAGACTTTGCCACGTGGATTGAGAAGACAAAGGAGACAGGCCAATGACCCGATCAGATGGACGCAGAGCGGGAGAGCTCAGATCAATCTCCATCGAGCGGGGCTGGAGCGCCCAAGCCGAGGGCAGTGCACTCATTAGCTTTGGCAACACCAAGGTCCTCTGCACGGCCTCCTTCACTGCCGGTGTTCCTCGTTGGCTTTCTGGGAAGGGAACCGGGTGGGTCAGTGCCGAATACGGCATGCTTCCCCGCTCCACTAATGACCGGATGGATCGCGAATCGGTGAAAGGCAAGCTTGGTGGGAGAACCCACGAGATTTCGAGGCTGATTGGCCGAAGCCTTCGCGGCGTCGTGGACTTCAGCGCTCTTGGGGAGAACACCATCCTGCTTGATTGCGACGTTTTGCAGGCCGATGGCGGCACGCGCACCGCGTCCATCACCGGCGCCTACGTTGCATTAGTGGATGCTCTCTCGTGGGCGAGCGCCGAGGGTCACATTGCCAAGGGCGCTGTGGTGGTTCGCGATTCGGTTGCGGCCATTAGCGTCGGGATTGTTGACGGAGAACCACTGTTGGATCTCAACTACGTGGAGGATGTCGCAGCAGACACAGACATGAACGTCGTTGTGACGGGCCGGGGATCGTTTGTGGAAGTGCAGGGCACTGCTGAGGGCACACCGTTTGACCGCCAAGAGCTCGATCGGTTGTTGGATTTAGCGTTGCAGGGCACCACCGAGCTTGCCGCACTTCAGCGGCAGGCTCTCGGCCAGTCTTAGTTGCCATGGACATCGTTGTTGGGACGCGAAATGCCCACAAAATCCTTGAACTGCAGAGGATTTTGGGGCCAGCGGTGCCGGGTCTCACCCTTGTGCCCGCTGTTGGACCCTCGCCCGTCGAAGACGGTGAGAGCTTCAGCGCTAATGCGCTAATCAAGGCCCGGGCAGCGTTTGAGGAGTCGGGTGTGCCAGCGATTGCCGATGATTCGGGGCTTGTCGTGGACGCTCTCGATGGTGCACCCGGAATTCACTCTGCCCGGTATTCCGGCACCGGAATAGACGAGGAGAACACAGCGCTGGTGCTCTCTCAGATGGCGGGGCAACCGAATCGGCGGGCCCGGTTTGTGTGTGCTGCGGCTCTCGTCCATTCCGGGGGTGAAGTTGTTCTCGAGCGTTCGTGGGAGGGATCTCTTGCCGAGGAACCCTCTGGCTCCGGGGGGTTTGGCTACGACCCTGTTTTTGTCCCGGAGGGGGAGTCGCGCACTGCCAGTGAACTCAGCGACGAAGAGAAAGATGCTCTGTCTCATCGCGGCCAAGCGTTTCGGGCACTGACGGATTACCTAGTGGCCCTGGGGTAGGACTTTTCGACTCGAGAAATGCCAACGAAGCGGCTATGCTGGGGGAAGCAGGGCGCTCTGGTGCCCTGACTTCGCGTGTCGAACTCAGTGTCACACCCGTCGGTCTCATCGGATTGTCTGACTGCTTCTGCAGTCGAGAAACTTGTGAGTGCGGTGGTGGCCTCGGCACCAGGCTCACACCGTCGGTGTGAGGTTTAACCGAAAACAACAAAAGGAGTGCAGCCATGGCTGCCGTAACCATTAGACAACTGCTCGACAGCGGTGTTCACTTCGGACACCAGACCCGCCGGTGGAACCCGAAAGTCAAGCGCTTCATTCTGACTGAGCGCAGCGGAATCCACATCATCGATCTCCAGCAGTCGCTGGCGTACATCGACAAGGCGTATGACTTCGTCAAGGAGACCGTTGCCCACGGTGGCACCGTCTTGTTTGTCGGAACCAAGAAGCAAGCCCAGGAATCGGTCGCCGAGCAGGCAACCCGTGTTGGGCAGCCCTATGTGAACGAGCGCTGGTTGGGTGGTCTGCTGACCAACTTCCAGACCGTCTCCAAGCGTCTTGGGCGGATGAAGGAACTCGAAGAAATCGACTACGAGGACACCACGCAGGGTTTCACCAAGAAGGAGCTTCTGCTCAAGAAGCGTGAGCTCACCAAGCTTCAGAAGTCGCTCGGTGGTATTCGCAACCTTCCCAAGGCCCCCAGCGCAATCTGGGTTGTTGACCCGCTTCGCGAGCACCTGGCGATCGACGAAGCCAAGAAGCTCGGCATTCCTGTCGTTGGAATCTTGGATTCGAACGCTGACCCCGATGACTTCCAGTACCCCATCCCTGGTAACGATGACGCGATTCGCTCTGTGGCTTTGCTGACCAAGATCATTGCTGATGCGGTCGCCGAAGGTTTGATCGAGCGCCACCAGAAGCCTGCCACTGAGGGCAACGTGTCCGCCGTCGAGCCTCTGGCCGAGTGGGAGCGCGAGCTCCTCGAGGCAACCACCGAGGTTGCCCCTGCGGTAGCGGAGGACAAGCCGGCAGCGAAGGCTGCGCCTGCAAAGAAGGCACCTGCGGAGAAGAAGCCTGCTGCGAAGAAGGCTGAGCCTGCTGCGAAGAAGCCGGCGGCCAAGAAGGCGCCAGCGGCCAAGGCTGAGCCAGCCAAGAAAGCTGCCGCTGCCGAGAAGAAGCCTGCTGCGAAGAAGGCTGAGACTGCTGCGAAGAAGCCGGCCGCCAAGAAGCCAGCTGCCAAGGCTGCTGCGCCCAAGTCTGCCGAGAAGAAGTAAGGAGTTCGACCCATGGGAAACGTTTCTCTCGAAGACATCAAGAAGCTGCGCGAGCAGCTTGGCACCGGAATGGTGGATACCAAGAACGCTTTGGAAGAAGCCGGTGGAGACGTCGACAAGGCCATTGAGATCCTGCGTCTCAAGGGCGCCAAAGGCAATGCGAAGCGCGCTGACCGCTCCACCAGTGAAGGCCTTGTGGCCGCTCATGAAGGCAATGGCGTTGCGTACATGATTGAGCTCGCTTGTGAGACTGACTTTGTCGCCAAGAACGAGAAGTTCGTTGCTCTCGCTGATTCCGTGCTCGCCGCGATTGTTGCTGCGGGCGCTAATTCGGTGGAGCAGGCTCTTGCCGCGCCTGCTGGCGGTGGCACGGTTGCCTCGATGATTGAGGACCAGGCCGCCATCATCGGCGAAAAGGTTGAACTGCGTCGTGTTGCGAAGCTCTCCGGTGAAAGCTTTGCCGTCTACCTTCACAAGACCAACAAAGATCTGCCTCCGCAGGTTGGCGTTGTTGTTGCCTATTCGGGCAAGGATGCCGATACCGCGCGCAGTGTGGCTCAGCACATTTCCTTTGCCGACCCTCAGTACCTCAGTCGGGATGATGTTCCGACCGAGGCTGTCGAGAACGAGCGTCGCATCGTAGAGGAAATCAGTCGAGGAGAGGGCAAGCCTGAGGCTTCTCTTCCCAAGATTGTCGAAGGTCGCGTTGGCGCCTTCTTCAAGCAGGTGGCACTCCTCGAGCAGGAATACGCGAGAGACAACAAGCTCCAGGTGAAGCAGGTTCTTGACCAGGCAGGTCTTGTCGTCTCCGGCTTTGCCCGTTTCCGGGTGGGTGCCTAAGCACAACATTTCTTGACAGTGGAGGGCTGAGGCACGGTGTGCCCCAGCCCTCCACTGCTTCGCCGGGGCACTACGCTGGGTCACGCGAGGAAAGGTGTTGCTATGGTCGAGCGCCGCAGACGAGTACTGCTCAAGCTTTCGGGTGAAGCCTTTGGTGGAGGGTCGCTAGGGGTTAATCCCGATGTTGTTGCTGAAATTGCCCGCGAAATTGCCGAAGGTGCCAAAAAAGCGGAAGTTGCTGTTGTCGTCGGTGGCGGAAACTTCTTCCGTGGTGCCGAGCTAAGCCAACGCGGCATGGATCGCCGGCGGGCCGACTACATGGGAATGCTCGGGACCGTGATGAACGCCTTGGCTCTTCAAGATTTCCTTGAGCAGGCTGGCGCGGAAGTTCGGGTTCAATCGGCTATATCGATGACCCAAGTCGCAGAGCCCTACATTCCTCTTAGAGCGATCCGCCACCTGCAAAAGGGTCGCGTTGTGGTTTTCGGAGCAGGTGCTGGTCTGCCATATTTCTCTACCGACACAGTTGCTGCTCAGCGTGCTCTGGAAATTCTTGCCGACGAGGTTCTGGTAGCCAAGAACGGCGTTGATGGTGTCTACACGACCGATCCCAAGAAAGACCCCGCGGCGACAAAGTACGAGAGGTTGACCTACCAGGAGGCTTTGGTCAAGGGCTTGAAGGTGGTCGACTCGACCGCATTTAGCCTGTGTATGGACAACAAGATGCCGATGGTGGTCTTTGGCATGGAGCCCTCTGGCAACGTGACAAAAGCCATTCAGGGCAAGCGCATCGGCACCCTCGTTTCCTAGCCTGGCGCGGACACTACACTTGCACCGAAGGGAAGAACACAATGATTTCTGACGTGTTGGCCGAGGCCAAAGAAAAGATGGCGAAGGCTGTCGATGTGGTGCACGAGGACTTCCAGACCGTGCGAACGGGACGCGCCAACCCTGCGCTATTCCAGAAGATCATGGTGGAGTACTACGGTCAGCCCACCCCTTTGGCGCAGCTGGCGAGTTTGCAGAACGTCGAGGCGCGCACCATTGTCGTGACCCCCTACGACAAGAGCGCCCTTAAAGACATTGAGAAGGCCATCACCAACTTTCCCAACCTTGGTGCAAGCCCCAGCAATGACGGTGAAGTGATTCGTGTGACGATGCCGGAGCTCACGGAGGACCGTCGTAAGGAATACGTCAAGATTGTTCGTCAGAAGGCCGAAGATGGACGCGTCTCTGTGCGCAGTGTTCGCAGAAAGGCCAAAGACGACCTGGATGCCCTCACCTCTGAAGTGGGCGAGGACGATGTCTCGCGCGCGGAAAAAGAGTTGGAAGCGCTCACGAAGACTCACATTGATCAGATTGAGGATGCCCTCAAGAAGAAAGAAGCAGAGCTGCTCGAGGTCTAATGAGCACTCCGCCTAAACGACCTACAAAAACCCAGCCCGTTGGCTCAGGTCTGTTTGCCCAGGGCGGAGTGGCCGCTGAAACCTTAGAAAGCATCGAAGCTGCTGTTCACGGTTTCGAGGAGCAAGTCCGGGATGTAAACGCCCGAATCGATCGGAAGGCCGGACGCCCGCTGTGGCAGGCAATTGTGATTGGCCTCCTGCTCGGCGGGGTCTTCCTGGGAAGCCTTCTGTGGTTGGTTGAGCTCTTCGTCATCTTCGTGACGGCACTAGTGGGCGTTGCGGTCTTTGAGCTCGCAACAGCACTGCGGGCCAAGGGTCGGCTGCGCTCACGGTGGCCACTTGTTGGGCTTTCTGGGGCAATGGTGCCGATAGCGTTCTACTTCGGCCCAGAAGGTCAACTCTGGGCATTCCTTGCCGCCATGGCCCTTGTTGCTCTGATTCGTGCGATTCGCCCGCTCTTCGACAAGCCCTCGCTAGCATCCACTCTGCCGGACATTGGGGTCGCCATCATGGTGCTGGGATACGTCCCCTTCTTGGGAGGCTTCGCCGTAGCGATCGCGGCGCTACCCGGCGGACAATGGTGGGTTCTGGCCGGCGTGGTCATCGTGGTTGCTGTGGACACCGGGGCCTATGCGACTGGTTTGAGCTTTGGTCGAACCCCTCTAGCTCCGAAAATCAGCCCCAAGAAGACCTGGGAAGGTTTCGCCGGCTCCCTCGTTGCAGCTCTAGTCGCCGGGGCGCTGCTGGGAACACTGATGCTCGGTCTGCCCGTGTGGGTGGGATTGCTTCTTGGCGCCCTTCTTCTGGGGAGTGCGACGCTGGGCGACCTCGTTGAATCGCTGATTAAGCGGGATTTGCAGATCAAGGACATTTCGTCATGGTTGCCAGGACACGGTGGATTTCTTGACCGCCTAGATTCGATGTTGCCCTCCATGGCCATGCTCTACGTCATGGTGCAGATTTTCGGCTAGACCGCCAGCCCTAGCGCTCTTTTTGGGCTCCCACTGGCACAATAAGGGCGTGGATACACCCTTTCCGATCGCCGATAAAGGCGTCCCTGGCTATGACAAAGACCAGGTCACGGCCTTCCTTGAACGTGCGAAGAATGTTTTTGAAGGCTCTGAAGAGGGCCTCACGTCCTCCGACATCCGAAGTACTGTCTTTCCGCTTGTGAATGCCGATGGTTTCGCGACAAAGGCCGTCGATGAGGCCCTGTGGCGCCTCGAAGAAGCTTTCGCGGACAAAGAACGTCTCGAGTCAACGGCCGATAAGGGCGAAGAGACCTACTTCCGGGAGATACGCGAACGCGCGCAAGAGATTCTTGATCGTTCTACACGCCCCCACGGCGAAAAGTTCCGCACAGTGTCGCTAATCCAACCTGGGTATCACCGAGGTGATGTCGACAGCCTGTGCGAAGACATCGCACAGTACTTTCAGCAGCAACAGCTTTTGTCCGTGGCGGCTGTTCGGACGGCCACCTTCCGCACAAGCCTTGCCGGTTATGACGAACGGCAAGTCGACGCTTTACTCGATGACACCATTGCGGTGATGCTGGCAGTCCGCTAGGTGGGCTTCGCCAGAGCCTCGGTTAGACTGTGCGGGTTGTGAGAAACGTGCTGAAGAGCTGGTTCCGACGCCCCGCGCACCGCGCAGAGCGTCCATCGGCTAAACCCACAATTCTCTCGGCTCTTGCCATGGCGAGCGTCGCGGGCTTTGTCGCTGTTCCGCTGGCTGGCCCCTCAAGCACCATGGCCACTGCGGCCTGGCTTGGGCCGGGTGCTAACACCTCGGTCTCTTTTCTGGTGACGGGTCAAAGCAGTGGATTAACCCGGGAAGAATTTACTGTTGTGGGTGGCTATCTGATGGCTCCCGCCGCCGGCCGGCCAGACCCTGGGACCGCCCAAGCCATCGCGTTGGATTTGGTCTCGGCTCGAGGCTGGGATGAGGGCGAGTTCAACTGTTTGGTTGCTTTGTGGTCCAAAGAATCTGGCTGGAACCATTTCGCGATGAATCGTAGCTCTGGCGCTTATGGGATTCCTCAAGCTTTGCCGGGGGAGAAGATGGCGAGCGCTGGCGCCGACTGGGCGACTAATCCCACAACGCAGATTGTGTGGGGCTTGGGATACATCGACGCTCGCTACGGAACTCCGTGTGAGGCCTGGGGGCACTCGCAGCGAAAGAACTGGTACTAGGCGCTGCGATGCCACGGAGCAATCGACCACGCGGGGGCAAGCGCGATGAACCTGAACCATTGGATATTGACAGGCTGAAGACTGGTTTTCGTCGCACCGAGACCAAGCGTGGCTACAGCTATGTGGTGCAGCCCATAAGCGCCGCTAAGGCACTGAAGGTCTATACCTGCCCAGGATGCAACCTCAGTGTCGACATCGGTGTCTCGCATCTCGTGGCTTGGCGCACCGATGGAATTATGGGGGAGCATAACGACGTGTCTGAGCGCCGTCACTGGCACCAGCACTGCTGGAGAATTGCGTGACCAACCTCATCACCTCGACCACGATATTGCCGGCCGAGCGACGTGACATCACCCTTCACACCTCCGATGGGCTGACCCTGGTGGGCGAGCTGTCTCTGCCCCTCGAAGGCGCACCAGTAGCAACGGCAGTGTTCTTTCACCCGCTGCCCACGGCTGGTGGCTTTATGGATTCCCATGTCATCAGGAAGGCCGCGTGGCGACTGCCCGCTCTCGCCCAACTGGCGGTGTTCCGATTCAACTTCCGCGGTGTGAGTTCACCCCGGGGAACTTCAGAGGGTCAGTTTGGCGGTGGCGATGATGAGCGCATGGATCTGGAGGCCGCCGTGGCTTTCGTGCGCAAGGAAAGCCTGGCGAACCCTTGGTTGATTGGCTGGTCATTTGGCACCGAGGTGATTCTTAAGCACGCGAGGGATTATGTTGGGGAGATCGCCGGAGTCATACTGCTGTCGCCCCCGCTGCATCGCACCACAGACGACGAGCTGTCACGGTGGGCTGATGTTTCGATTCCTTTGGTGGCCTTGGTCCCTGAGTTTGATGACTATCTGAAGCCGGCGGAGGCGGCCCAGCGCTTTGCTCCTGCTGCGGGTGTTGAGATTGTCCCTGGAGAGGGTGCCAAACACCTCTGGGTTGGGGAGAAATACACCTATTTCGTTCTGAACGAGATTACGAAGCGGCTGAATCCGGCTGCTTCGCCCCTTTCCGAGAGTTGGCCTGCTTAGCAGAGCCATTACCGACAGACCTCGGTGCTTTGGTGACAGCGAGGGCCTCGCCCACCACTGCGCGCAAGGATTCGATGTAGTCGGCGATGGTGTCGCGCTCGGCACGCAACTCCACGAGCCTGCGCTCGGCGGCAGCAACACGGTTTGTTGCCTCGTCCTCGGCCTGGCGGATAATCTGCGCCGCACGGGCTTCCGCCGCCGCGATGGTTTCGCTCGCCGCCTTCTCTGCGCTGTCTTTGCCCGTCCGGTTGGCTTCTTCGATGGCGGCGATAATCTTCTTCTGCTCTTTGCGCAGGCCTGCTAAGCGGTCCTTCGTTTCGCTGAGTTGGTCTTCAGCTTCTTGAAGGAAACGGTTGTTGAGTTCAACAGCCTTTTGGTGGGTGTCCAGCAACTCCCGTTCGGCTTCGGCGCGACGCGCGGAGAGCTCAGCGTCCAAATCGGCCCGAGCCTGTTCAGCGAGGCGAGCCAGTTCCTTTGCCTGGTTTTCATTCTCGAACGCGAGACGAGCGGTCGTCTCGGCGACCTCGTGCTCCACGTTGGTCTTCGCCAGGGCAGCTTCTTCTTGAATCTTGCGCAGAGTGAGCTCGTGGCTTGCGCGTTCTATTTGAATGTCTTTCGCGAGCGTGGAGGCTTTGGCTCGGGCTTCGCTCAGTTCGCGCTCGGCAACGACCTTGAGTTCTGAAATCTCGCGCATTGCCTCGGCACGGAGCGCTTCGGTTTCCCTCTTCGCGCTCGCCCGCAGCTTGGCTGATTCGGTCGCCACGGCGCCGCGGATTGAGGCGGCCTCGTCGATGGTCTCGGCCCGAACGCGTTCAGCCTCGGCCGATGCCTCAGCGATGATTGCCTCGGCCTTTGCCTGGGCGCCGTCGATCGTGTTTGTGGCCGAGTTGGTGGCGTCGGTGGTAATCCTTTGGGCTTCGCGAGCGGCGGCTTCCACAGTCTCTGCAGCGTCAAGTTTGGCGCTGGCGATGATTCGCTCGGCGTCAATGTCGGCTTGGCCGATGATGCGGGTGGACTGCTCTTCGGCGATACGCAGTACTGCTTCGAGGCGTCCACCGAGGCCTGCGTAGGTGGGCGATGCGGCCTCACCGCTGGAAGCTTGGAGAGCAGCCAGCGTTTCGGTCGCTACCTTGAGCTCCTCGAGAGCGCTCTGGCGGTCCTTGGAGGCCTGGATTAGCTCCGTCCGCAGTTCATTGATGACCTCGTCAACTTCGCTGCGCTTGTAGCCGCGAAGTTCAGTCTGGAACTCGGAGTCTTCCACTGCCATTACGTACGGTCTCCCAATAAAGTCAATTAAGGCTCCCCGTAGTGTAGCCGGAGTACGCCGGCGGAAACCAACTCCTAATCGGCTACCCTGGAGAGTCGCGGCCAGGGGCCTGTCTATCAGTTCAGGAGGTGAAGAGTGCGGGTCATTGTTGCCATTGTGCTGCTCTCAGTCTCCGTGCTCACCCTAGGCCTTGGCATCGCCCAGCGCACCGTGTTCGCAGGCGACGAAATGATTGACCGACCGGTGGCAACAGACAGCACTGCACCCGCAACAATCATTCACGGTAAAGATCTGGCCGCGTATCCGGGCCGCGTTACTCTCTCGGTGGAGGGCGGGGTAAGCGCCCGCGTCCCGAGTGGCGACGGGTTCGCGGTGGTTACCTCAGAGCGGGTCTTTGTCGCCTACGGACGCACCGTTGATGTGATGGCGTGGTTATCGCCAGGGCGCCACACCCAGTTGCGATTTGATCCGCTAGCGGATTCGTTCATTGTGTTGCCACGAACCGGTCAAGACCTGACCCTTCCCGACCCTAGCGGCTCGGACCTTTGGTTCCAGGAATACGCACAGGATGGCCAAATCAGTGTCTCGTTCTCCGTCCCGGAGGACGTCAGTGTTCTCATCATGAGCGATGGCACCCTCCCTGCGCCCCAGAACATCACCGTGTCCTGGCCCCTGGTGACTGACTCTCTGGTCTCTTTGGCCCTCATTGTGGTCGGTATTGGGTCGATGATTGCAGGCTTCGTGATGGTGCTGATCAACTACATCGTGTGGCGCAGGAACCGTGGACCGAGGCGCCGAATGACAAAACGTCCCCGGGCACCCCGGGGTTCTTATCGTCAACCGCGGAGGTCATCCATCAAGCCTCGGGGTCGGCGTTCGGCACGTTTTGTGGCAGTGCCTTTGGCCGGCGCGCTACTGTGGGGCGCCACCGGTTGTGCCCCAGAGCCGGTCCCGGTTGAGGCGGAGGAGCCCTCGGATCAAGTCCAGGCCCCTGCGGTGGTGCCTTATCCTGCGGTAACGGAACTGCAGTTCTCCCGAATAATGGCCAAGATTGCGTCTGCCATTCAGGCGGCCGATGAGGAGTTAGCCGTCAATCTTTTGGCGGATCGTGTCAGCGAACCGACTCTCGCGGCGAGGCGGGCTGCCTACATCATTAAGCGCGCTGATCCCACATCGGGAACCTTGACGCCGATCCTGGCGTCACCGATTCGATTGGTTCTGCCCCAACAGACCTCGACATGGCCACGTAGCGTTTTCGGAATCATCCAAGACGAGGACGATTTGGAATCACCGTCTGTGGGGGTGGTGCTCTCCCAGGAGACGCCGCGATCTGATTACCGCTTGAGCTATGCGGTGGTGTTGGCTCCGCAGGTTCAGATACCGAATCTCCCCTCCGCCAGCTTGGGCTCCGCCCGGTTGTCCCCGGATTCCGGTTTGATTCGGTTGTCTCCCCTCGATGTTGCCTCCCACTACGCCGATGTCATTAATGAAGGGGCCTCAAGCCCATTCGCGCTCGACTTTGCTCTGGCAACAGATCGTTTGTTCATCCAGCTGGGGCCCGAAGCGGCAGCTCTGCGCCAAGAGTCCTTTGGTGACACTGTGAACGTTCAGTGGGAAACGACCCCCTCAGAAAACGAGGTGGTGGCCTTCGCAACAGCCGATGGTGGCGCTCTCGTGATGGCAACCCTCCAGGAGATGGAGCGAGTGACGCCGGCGCAGTCGGGTGCTTCTGTTAACGCGAGCATCGCCGTGAGGGCGCTCACGTCTCTGTCTCAATCGACCAGAGGCTTCGAAGTCATCTCCAACATCCAGGTACTTTGGTATGTGCCCCCGGTTGGCTCTGACGAGGGTATTCGGGTGCTCGGTTACACCTACAGTCTTGTGGGAGCAAAGGAAGTTGACAGTGAGTAACCCGATTGGCGGTCCCGCCCTGCACGGCGCCCTTGATCTTTCGGGCCTGGTTCGCAAGCATGCCGCCCCGGCACCCTCTAGCGCCCCGGCTGGCGCTGTGGTTCGTGAGGTGGACGACACCACCATTGCCCAACTCATCGAGCTCTCCAAGAGGGTCCCCGTCGTCTTGGAAATCTATGGCGGCGAGCTCACCCCCCAATTGGGGCCTCTCATTGAGTCGTATCAGGGAGCCTTTGTGCTGGGAACCGTGCGCGGGGAGAGCGCACCCGAGCTCATTCGAGCGCTTGGCATCCAAGGCATTCCCACCGTGGTGGCTCTGGTCGCAGGTCAACCGGTGCCGCTGTTTCAGGGAATCCCGCCAGAAGCTGAAGTGCGCACCGTGTTGGACCAGGTTCTCGCCCTGGCCGCTAAAGGCGGGGTGACGGGAACGGTCGCCCCTGCGAGCGGTGACGCGACGGAGCCAGCTGAGGAGCCCTTGCCCCCGCTCCACCAAGAGGCCTATGACGCCCTGGGTCGAAACGACATCGCGAGCGCCAAGGCGGCGTTTAGTGCAGCGATCGCCCAAAATCCGGCTGATTCCGAAGCGGAGGCGGGACTGGCCCAGGTGGAATTGTTGGAGCGAGTGACGGGATTGGAGGCCAATCAGGCGAGAGCGGACGCTGCCGCGAAGCCCGACGATGTTGCCGCAGCGCTTGCCGTTGCCGATCTTGATATCTCGGGCGGTCATGTGGAGGACGCGTGTAATCGTCTACTCGGCCTGTATTCCGCCGTGACTGCGGAGGAGAAAGACATCATTCGAACCAGGCTCTTGTCCTATTTCGTCCTGGCTGGCCCGACCACCGACGCTGTGAAGCAGGCCCGTAACAGGCTGTCTTCCCTGATGTTTTAGGAACCCCCATGGGCGTGTATCTGGACCATCAGGCGACCAGCCCCATGTCTGAGACGGTCAAGCAGGCCTATCTTGAGGCCCTCGACGTGGTGGGGAACCCCTCATCAATCCATCAGGCAGGCCAGAAGGCCCGTGCGATTCTGGAGGATGCCAGGGAGCGCATTGCCGCAGTGCTCGACGCGGAGCCTGTTGAGGTTGTGCTCACTTCAGGCGGCACGGAAGCCATCAACGCTGCCCTCAAGGGAGCGCTGTGGGCGGCACAGAAGGCTCATCCTGACAACCCTGGCGCGATTGTTGCCACGCGCGCGGAACATCACGCCACGTTGGATGCGCTGAAGTGGCTTGTTGATAGAGGGTCAACCTGGTTGGCGCCCGCTGTTGACGAATGTGGGGTGATGAACACCCACGAGCTTCGAGACCTGCTGGCCTCGAATCGGGTTGCTTTGGTAAGTAGCCTTCTTGCCAACAATGAGGTGGGATCGCTCCAGCCGGTGGCCGACATCGTCGAGATTTCTGGCGAACACCGGGTCCCAACCCATTTGGACGCTGTGGCGGCGCTTGGCTACATACCGGTGAGTTTTCGAGGCCTTGGCGTCACAGCAATGAGTGTTTCCGCTCACAAAGTGGGCGGGCCAGTGGGGGTGGGGGCCCTTGTGCTCTCCCGCCACGCTCCCGCATGGGAGGCTCTGCATCACGGGGGAGAGCAACAGCGTCAACGTTCGGGCACCCTGAACGTTGCCGGAGCGCTGGGCTTTGCGGTTGCTCTTGAGGCCAGGGAGGCACAGCGCCAGAGAGGATTTGCGGCGCTGGCTGCGCTGCGTGATCGCCTGATGGTGGGTCTTCAAGGCGAGGTTCCAGGCCTAGTCGTGCGCGGATCGAAGGATCGTTTGCCTGGCAATCTGCACATCACGGTGCCTGGCTGTGAGGGCGACGTTTTGCTCTATCTGCTTGACCAACACGGTATTCATGTTTCGACGGGGTCTGCATGCCAGGCCGGCGTTCCAGAGGCATCTCACGTTCTCATCGCGATGGGTGTGAGCGAAGCCGACGCCAGAGGTGCGCTGAGGTTTAGTCTCAGCTACTCCACCACGGAAGCAGATGTTGACCAGGTGATTGCCGTTTTCGCCTCCGTGGTGGAGAAGGCCCGTGCCGCGGGGATGGCTGCGCCGGCCTAGGGCGGAGATGGCCCACAAGGCGCTTGAGGGCTGTTTATACCTACACTGAGGGACGTGAAAGTTCTCGCAGCAATGAGTGGTGGCGTCGACAGCGCCGTTGCAGCTGCGCGCGCCCTCGAGGCAGGTCACGAGGTGGTCGGCGTTCACCTGGCACTCGCCCGGATGCCGGGAACGCTGCGCACCGGTTCCCGTGGGTGTTGCACGATCGAGGATTCGATGGATGCCAGGCGGGTTGCTGATGCTCTCGGGATTCCCTTCTACGTGTGGGATTTCTCGGAACGCTTTGCCGCTGATGTGGTTCAAGACTTCATTGATGAGTACCGCGAGGGCCGTACCCCGAACCCCTGCATGCGCTGCAACCAGCACATCAAGTTTCAGGCTGTTCTGGAGCGGGGATTGGCGCTGGGATTCGATGCCGTAGCAACGGGGCACTACGCCAAGGTGGTCGAGGGCCCACACGGGAAAGAGCTTCACCGGGCCGCGGCCTGGGCAAAAGACCAGTCCTATGTGTTGGGAGTGCTGCGCACCGACCAACTCGAAGCCTGCTATTTCCCTCTCGCTGACACGCCCTCCAAAGCGGAGGTTCGCGCGGAAGCCGAGCGTCGCGGTTTTGTGGTGGCGAGCAAGCCCGATAGTCACGACATCTGTTTCATTCCAGATGGTGACACCAGAGGCTGGCTTGCCGAGCGCGTGGGCACAGAAACCGGCCAGGTCATCGATCACGAGGGCCAGGTAGTCGGCTCACACGAGGGCGCCCACGCTTACACCGTCGGCCAACGTAAAGGCCTGCAGCTGGGTTTCCCCGCCGCTGATGGAAAGCCCCGGTATGTCCTCGAGGTGCGCCCAAAGACCAACGAGGTCATTGTTGGTCCGAAAGAAGCGCTCGCGATTTCTGAGTTGGCGGGCTCCATGATGAGCTTCGCCGGAGCCGACCCGGTTATCTCCGGCCTTGCCGAAGACCGCAGCGACGAGGCGGGTTTCGGTTGTTCTGAGTTCGCCTGCCAGGTTCAGGTTCGTGCCCACGCGGACCCGGTGGATGCTCTCGCCAGGGTGCAGGGCGGCGAGCTGATTGTTCGTGTTCTGGAGCCTCTGCTCGGTGTGGCGCCTGGCCAGAGTGCGGTGATTTATGTCGGCGAGCGAGTACTCGGCCAGTGCACGATCGATCGAACCGTGAGCGCTCTCACCGCATCGGACCTTGCCCGTGCGTGAGGTCATCATTCTGGGCTCCACCGGCTCGATTGGGACCCAGGCTCTCGATGTGGTGTCTCGAAACCCTGAAAGTTTTCGCGTCGTTGGCCTCGCGGCTGGAACCAACCGAGAGCTTGCGATGGCGCAGGCCGCTGCGCACGGTGTACCAAAGGACCAGGTGGTCTTTGGCGCAGCCGATGCCGCCAAGCTCGTAAGCGATGTCTCAGCAGATGTGGTGCTTAACGGCATCACGGGCTCTGTGGGCCTGGCCCCCACGCTGGCAGCGCTCGAGTCCGGAGCAACACTTGCCCTGGCGAACAAAGAGAGCCTCATTGTCGGTGGTGAGCTCGTCACTCGAGCAAAAAAACGGCCTGATCAAATTGTCCCTGTTGATTCGGAGCATTCGGCATTAGCGCAGGCCCTTCTCGCGGGCACTGCTGCAGAGGTTGCGTCATTGGTGGTCACCGCGAGTGGCGGTCCCTTCCGTGGACGCGACCGACAATCGTTGCTCGAGGTGACCCCGGCGCAAGCGCTCGCCCATCCCACGTGGGATATGGGTCTCGTAGTCACGACCAATTCCGCGACGCTCGTTAACAAGGGCCTCGAGGTGATCGAGGCACATCTGCTCTTTGGTGTTCCTTTTGACCGCATTCAGGTCACAGTCCACCCACAATCCGTCGTCCACTCCATGGTGGAGTTCATCGATGGTTCGACGATTGCCCAGTGCTCTCCACCCGACATGCGGTTACCCATCGCTCTCGGCATGAATTGGCCAAACCGGGTGCCAGGTGTCATTCCAGGTATTGACTGGTCCACGGCTCATACCTGGACGTTTGAGCCACTCGACAATGTCGCGTTCCCTGCTGTGGAGCTAGCGAAAAGCGTGGGCGCCAGGGCAGCAACGTTCCCAGCAGTCTTCAACGCGGCCAACGAGCAAGCCGTGTTCGCGTTCCATCGAGGCGAGTTGGGGTTTGTCTCGATCACGGATGTGATCACAGAGGTAGTGGATGCTCACGAGCCAAATGACCTGTCCTTGGAAGCGGTGCTCGAGGCCGAGCGCCACGCTCGCGAGCACGCCGATCGGGTGATTGCCAGGATGGCCCACTAGCGGCCTCGCGGGTCATCGTCAGTCCGCCGGGTTAGAGTGTGCCCGTGGAATCTGCCCTGCTCTTCACCCTCGGTGTTCTCGTTGTTTTTGTCGGCTTGATGCTCTCGATTGCCCTGCACGAGTGGGGACATTTTTTCCCGGCCAAAAAGTTTGGCGTCTACATTTCCCAATTCATGATTGGGTTTGGCCCGACGATCTTCTCCAAGAAAAGGGGTGAAACCGAGTTTGGGTTTAAAGCCATTCCGCTTGGCGGTTATGTCGCCATGGCTGGGATGTATGCACCCAAGAATCCCGGGGACGCGCCCCAAACCGCCACCACCGGGTTTCTCGATCGGGTAGTCGGCGACGAAGCGCCCCGTGATCCTCTTCCCGACGAGCCAGATGTGACGGCCCGAAGCTTCTATCAGCTACCGCTCTACAAGCGCATCACCATCATGCTGGGCGGGCCGATCATGAATCTCTTTATTGCGATAGTTCTCTACGCCGTGGTGTTGATGGGCTTTGGTGTTCCCGGCCTCAGCCTCAGAGTGGGCAGTGTTTCCGAGTGCGTTGTTCCGGCGAGTGAAACCCGCAGTGAATGTTTGCCGGATGACCTTGCAGCACCCGGCGCGGCCGCTGGATTACTGCCGGGGGACCTCATCGTGTCGGTCAATGGTGTGGCCATGGATGACTGGCTTTCGGTGACTGAGGTGATTCGGGCGTCGCCCGGAAAACCGGTGTTGCTGGGAATTGACCGCTCGGGCGAAATCCTCAGCCTCAGCGTGACGCCATTACTCAGCGAGCGGTATGCCTTTGATGATTCCGGGCAGGTCCTGGTGGACGCCGAGGGCAACCCCATCATCGAGTACGTCGGCTTCGTGGGCATCGGATCAGCGGTGGAAAACCAGGCTCAGCCAATCACCGCTGTGTTGCCAGCGGTATGGGACAACGTCGTCGGTGTAGTGCGGGTCATTCTGACGCTCCCGCAACGTCTGGTTGACGTCGCAGAAGCAGCCTTTGGCCCTGCCGAGCGAGACCCCAACGGCCCACTCAGCGTGGTGGGTGTCGGTCGGATTGCCGGTGAAATCGCGTCGGTGGATTCTTTGGCTGTCTCTGACCGCATTGCGAGCCTGATCGGAATACTCGCCTCGCTAAACGTTGCGCTCTTCGTCTTCAATCTTGTTCCACTCTTGCCCCTGGATGGCGGTCACGTCGCGGTGGGCATTGTTGATGAACTTCGCCGGAAGCTCTATCGAGTTCAGGGCAAGGCTGACCCTGGCCCCATCGATGCCAAGAAACTTATTCCCGTGACTCTGGTCGTCGTTGTCATGTTGGCGTCCATGAGTTTGTTGCTGATGTATGCCGACATTGTTAACCCGATAAGGCTGTTCTCCTAGACGCGGTCGTTGTGTGAGGGAGTCAGTCGAGCTTCAGGCTTTAGGCTTAGTCTGATTGACGGTCGAGCCGTGCGCCCGGCCCAGGAAGGAAACACGTCACGTGCCCGCAGTGAACTTAGGAATGCCGAAGACCCCTGAGGTTCTCGCTCCTCGACGGATTTCTCGTCAGATTAAGGTGGGGAAAGTTCTCGTGGGTGGCGGCGCGCAAGTCAGCGTGCAGTCGATGACCACCACCCAGACCACTGACATCAATGGCACCCTTCAACAGATTGCCGAGCTAACGGCCACAGGCTGTGACATTGTCCGTGTGGCGGTGCCGACCCAAGATGATGCCGATGCCCTGCCGATTATCGCCAAGAAGAGCCAGATTCCGGTTGTCGCGGACATCCATTTCCAACCCAAGTACGTGTTTCAGGCCATTGATGCCGGTTGCGCTGCGGTGCGAGTAAACCCCGGGAACATCAAGAAGTTTGACGACCGTGTGGGCGAAATTGCCACAGCTGCTAAAGCAGCGGGGGTGAGTCTTCGTATTGGTGTGAATGCTGGTTCGCTGGATCCACGTCTGTTGGAGAAGTATGGAAAGCCCACCGCGGAAGCCCTCGTTGAGAGCGCCGTGTGGGAGGCCAGCCTGTTTGAAGAACATGATTTTCATGACTTCAAGATCTCGGTCAAGCACAACGACCCCATCGTCATGGTCAAGGCCTATCGCCAGCTCGCTGAGCGGGGTGATTGGCCACTACACCTGGGTGTCACCGAAGCCGGCCCTGCCTTCCAGGGGACGATTAAGTCTTCGGTGGCCTTTGGTGTTCTTCTTGCTGAAGGCATCGGTGACACGATTCGGGTGTCATTGTCTGCCCCTCCTGCAGAAGAGGTAAAGGTCGGGCTCAAGATTCTTGAGTCCCTGAACCTGCGGGAGCGCAAGCTGGAGATCGTGTCGTGCCCGAGTTGTGGTCGTGCACAAGTTGACGTTTACACCCTCGCGGAGGATGTCACCAAGGGCCTTGAAGGCATGACGGTCCCGCTTCGCGTGGCGGTGATGGGTTGTGTTGTCAATGGTCCGGGCGAAGCCAGAGAGGCAGACCTTGGAGTCGCTAGCGGTAACGGTAAGGGGCAGATTTTCGTTAAGGGCGAAGTCATAAAGACCGTTCCAGAGAGTGAAATTGTGGCGACACTGATTGAAGAAGCGAACCGTCTCGCTGCTGAGATGCCCGATGCGCCACAGGGCAAGCCAGAAGTCATCACCGGCAAATAGCCCGCTAGTCTGGTCCGGTGGTTACCCGTCTGAGCACCCTCTTCGTGCGCACCCTGCGCGAGGATCCCTCTGACGCTGATGTCGCGAGCCACAAGTGGTTGGTGCGTGCTGGGTATATCCGTCGCCAAGCACCGGGAATTTTTGCGTGGTTGCCCCTTGGCCTGAAAGTTCGCCAGAAGGTCGAGCGAGTGGTTCATGAAGAAATGCAACGCGCCGGCGCCCAACAGGTGCACTTCCCAGCACTGTTGCCGAGAGAGCCATACGAAGCGACCGGTAGGTGGGAAGAGTACGGCGATGGAATCTTCCGCCTCAAGGACCGCAAAGGCGCCGATTACCTGCTTGCCCCCACGCACGAAGAGGTTTTCACTCTGACGGTGAAAGACCTCTATTCGAGTTACAAAGACCTGCCCTTGGTGATCTATCAGATTCAAGACAAGTATCGCGACGAGGCCAGGCCCCGCGCGGGTCTCTTGCGCGGGCGTGAGTTCTCGATGAAGGACGCATACTCGTTCGACTACACAGACGAGGGCCTCGAGAAGAGTTACCAATCTCAAAGAGATGCCTACGAGCGCATTTTCCAGCGTCTGGGCCTTGAGTATGTGATCGTGCAGGCGGATGCCGGCGCGATGGGCGGATCCCGTAGTGAAGAGTTCCTCCACCCGACCGAGGTGGGCGAAGACACTTTCGTTCGCACCGACGGTGGCTACGCGGCCAATGTGGAAGCCTTCAGAGTTACCCCACCGGCCGCAGTTGACGCCAGCGCGACGCCCGCTCCTGTGGTTTTTGATTCGCCGAATACGCCGACGATTGAAACCCTTGTGGCCTTGGCAAACGAACGGCACCCCCGGACGGAGGGGCCGTGGAGCGCTGCGGACACTCTCAAGAACGTTGTCCTAGCACTCACCGGTCTCGATGGCTCACGTGAGCTTGTCGTGGTAGGGGTTCCCGGGGATCGCGATGTTGATCTGAAACGTGCTGAGGTGGCCTTCGCACCGAGGGCCGTGGAGGCTGCCACAGAAGAGGATTTCGCGAAGCACAAGGGCCTCGTCAAGGGCTATATCGGCCCCTGGTCGCCCTCAGGCGCTGTCCTGGGGGAGAAGTCCTCGACCGGGATTGCGTTCATGGTCGACCCCCGCGTTGTTAACGGAACTGCCTGGGTGACCGGCGCCAATGAACATGAGAAACACGTGTTCAATCTGGTGTGTGGCAGAGACTTCACCCCGGATGGTGTTGTTGATGTCGCCGAAGTCCGCGCAGGTGATGAAGCCCCCGATGGTTCAGGGCCGATTGTGGCCGCGCGCGGGATGGAAATTGGGCACGTTTTCCAGCTGGGGCGCAAATACGCTGAGGCTCTTGGCCTTCAAGTGCTCGATGAGAACGGCAAGCTGGTGACCGTCACCATGGGTTCCTACGGTATCGGTGTGACACGACTCGTTGCAGTCCTCGCCGAGGACAACCATGACGATAAAGGGCTGATCTGGCCAGAAGTCATCTCGCCCTTCGACCTCCACATTGTTGCAGCCGGCAAAGAAGACATCGTCTTCGAGGTCGCAGAAAAGCTGGCTATGAACCTGGAAGCCAACGGCAACGATGTTCTGCTGGACGATCGCCCGAAGCTATCGCCCGGAGTGAAGTTTGCCGACGCCGAAATTCTTGGGGTTCCCCACATCGTGATTGTCGGTCGCGGAGCGGCTGAGGGCCAGGTGGAGTACTGGAACCGTCGCACGGGCGAAAAATCAGACATTTCGTTGAGTCAGGTGTCCGGGATCCTCTCTCTCTAGCCCAGAAGCCCGACGACTAGCCGTTTCTATGGTCCCCTTGTACCCTGGGGGCAGAGGCATCTAGGGTTTCACACACAATCGAACAGGAGGGGCCCTCATGGATATTGACCTGAGCGTGCTCAAGCTCATGGAATCAGAGCGAGAGATCCCTTTTGACGAACTCGTTGTCATCATCGAACAGGCCATTCTGACGGCCTACGAAAAGCACACGGGTGTGGCTGATTTTCGTGGAAACCGCGTCGACCCGAGTGCTCCTCGCGCGCGGGTCGAACTCGATCGCAAAACCGGGCACGTCGTGATCTACACGCCAATCCTCAACGAAGAGGGCGAAAAGACAGGCGAGGAAGTCGATAGCCCCGAAGATTTTGGTCGTATTGCTGCTCACGCTGCAAAGCAAGTTATCAACCAGCGCTTGCGCGACATTGGCGACGACCGGATCCTTGGCGAGTATCGAGGCAAAGATGGCGACATCGTCTCGGGAATTGTTGCTCAGGGGCCTAACCCCCGGATGATTCACATCAACCTGGGTGAGGTGGAGGCAATTCTTCCCCCGGAAGAACAGGTTCCTGGCGAAGTGTATGAACACGGTTCGCGCTTGCGGGTGTACGTCACGAAGGTGGAGAAGGGCCTGAAGGGACCCTCGATCACCGTGAGCAGAACCCACCCTGGGCTGGTCCGCCGTCTGTTTGCCCTTGAGGTGCCAGAAATTCACAAAGGCTCGGTGGAAATCACCTCGGTGGCCAGAGAAGCCGGCCACCGCACCAAGATTGCCGTTCGGGCACTGGAACCGGGTCTCAACGCCAAGGGCGCCTGTATTGGCGAATTGGGTCAGCGGGTTCGGGCTGTTCAGAACGAGCTGGGCGAAGAGAAGATCGACATCGTTGATCACTCAGATGACATCGCGCAGTTTGTGGCTAATGCCTTGAGTCCGGCAAAGGTGACAAGCGCGTTCGTTCTGGACGAGGCGCTCAAGCAGGTTCGTGCGTTGGTGCCGGACTACCAGTTGTCGTTGGCGATTGGGAAAGAAGGCCAGAACGCCAGGCTCGCAGCGAAACTGACCGGGGCAAAAATCGACATTCAGCCCGATTCTGTGATGGATTCCTAGACCCACGAGGCACTGTGGCGAGAAAAGACCGCCACAAGGGGGGTAAGATGGGCGTAATCAGGCGATGCCTAGGCTGTCACCAGGTGGACACCACAGAAAATCTTCTGCGGTGTGTAGCGAAGGACAACCGGGTAGTCGTGGATGAGCGTGGTTTAGAGCATGGGCGGGGCGCCTGGGTGCATCCTGGGTCCGACTGTGTGAACCGTTCTCTCCAACGACGAGCATGGAGCAGGGCCCTTAAACAGGGTCCCGCACTGGATTGCTCGGCCTTAGAAGAACTCAGCAGGTCGACCGACCTCACATAAGAACAGGCTGAATGGCTAATGGAAACCTCATGAGCGGCTCGAAATGAGTCTCGTTTGTAGGTAGAGGCACGCCCTGACTGGGGAGTGCCCAGACAGGAGAATTGTGGCGGGAAAACCACGCGTGCACGAGATCGCCGCGGAATTGGGTATCGATTCAAAGCGCGCTCTCGACAAACTGAAGGAAATTGGCGAGTTCGTTAAGGGACCGTCCTCCACCATTGAGCCCCCGGTGGCTCGGAAGCTCAAGGCTGCCTTCGCGGAGGAAGGCGTTGTCCCCGTCGCGCCGGTGGAGAAGCCCGCGGCGGCAAAGCCCAAACCGGCTGCTGAAGCTCCGGCTCCGGCACCTGCTGCGCCCATCGCCGATTCGCCCAGTTCCGGCGGTGAGCCAGTTGCTCCTGCCACGGTATCGCCCGCAGAAAAGCCCCGTCCGGCCGCCGGCATTCCGCGTCCCGGAAACAACCCTTTTGCCTCGACGCAGGGCATGGCTCGTCCGGGCATTCCGCGTCCTGGGAACAATCCGTTCGCGTCTGCTCAGGGTATGGCTCGTCCCGGCGCACCCCGCCCCGGCGAAGGGGTTGGCGCACGCAGATCTGACGACCGTGGCACCGGTGCCCGAGCACCCTTCCAGCAGCGCACTGGCGGCCCAGGCCGCCCGGGCGGTGCCGGATTTGGAAGCCCTGGCGCAGGCCGTCCCGGAGGCGGGGGACCCGGTGGCCCCGGCGGTGCAGGCGGCCCCGGTGGCCGTCCTGGTGCAGGCGGTCGTGGCCGTGGTCCCGGTGGTGGCACCGCCGGCGCGTTCGGTCGCGGTGGCGGCAAGAGCAAGTCGCGCAAGTCGAAACGGACAAAGAGGCAAGAGTTTGAAATGCGGGAGGCGCCAAGCCTCGGCGGTGTGCAGATTCCCCGCGGCGACGGTTCGACCGTAATTCGGCTTCGCCAGGGCGCTTCAATCAGCGATTTCGCCGAGAAGATCGAAGTAATGTCCGGTTTCCACGTTCCCCCAGGGAACTTGGTCACCGTGTTGTTCCAACTCGGTGAAATGGCTACCGCGACAGAGTCGCTGGATGCCGCGACCTTTGAGGTTCTGGGCGCTGAGCTTGGCTACAAAGTCCAGATTGTTTCTCCGGAAGATGAGGACAAGGAACTTCTCGAGAGCTTCGATATTGATCTTGACGAGGAAGAGAACGAGGAAGACCTCGTCATTCGTCCTCCCGTCGTGACCGTCATGGGTCACGTCGACCACGGTAAGACGAAACTGCTGGATGCCATCCGCAGCGCCAACGTTGTGGCTGGTGAGGCCGGAGGCATCACCCAGCACATTGGTGCTTACCAGGTCTGGACCGAGCACGAAGGAATCGAACGGGCCATCACGTTTATTGATACGCCCGGTCACGAAGCCTTCACGGCAATGCGTGCTCGTGGTGCTCAGGTCACCGACATCGCGATTCTGGTGGTTGCTGCCGACGACGGGATCATGCCTCAGACAATTGAGGCCTTGAACCACGCTCAAGCAGCAGGTGTGCCGATCGTCGTGGCTATCAACAAGATGGATGTTGCCGGGGCGAACCCCGACAAGATTCTTCAGCAACTGACCGAATTCGGTTTGGTGGCCGAAGCGTACGGTGGTGAGACCCAAGCAGTGCAGGTTTCTGCTCTCAAGGGAGATGGAATAACAGAGCTTCTGGATGCTGTCCTGCTGACCGCTGATGCCGGCCTCGATCTGCGGGCTAATCCGAACCGCACCGCTCGCGGTGTCGCAATTGAAGCCCGCCTCGACAAGGGGCGTGGCGCCGTTGCCACCGTGCTCATCGAGTCGGGCACGCTCCGCGTCGGAGAGGCGATTGTCGCTGGAACGGCTTATGGCCGTGTTCGCGCGATGACGGACGAAGACGGGAATGCGGTTGAAGAGGCCTACCCCGCTCGACCGGTGGCCGTTCAGGGTCTCTCCTCTGTGCCACGAGCGGGTGACACGTTCATTGTCACTGACGATGACCGGACAGCTCGTCAGATCGCAGAAAAGCGCGAAGCTGCAGAGCGCAACGCTCTTCTTGCTAAGGCGCGCAAGCGCATCAGCCTGGAGGACTTCACCAAGGCCCTCGAAGACGGCAAGATCGAATCCCTAAACCTCATCATCAAGGGTGATGTCTCCGGTGCTGTCGAGGCATTGGAAGAAGCGCTACTCAAGATCGAGGTCGATGACACGGTCCAGCTGCGCATCATTCACCGTGGTGTGGGTGCGATTACGGAGAGCGATGTCAACCTCGCTACCATCGACAACGCCATCATCGTGGGCTTCAATGTCCGGCCCGACTCCAAGGCCAGAGAGCGTGCGCAACGAGAAGGCGTGGATGTGCGGTTCTACTCGGTCATCTACAACGCGCTGGAAGAAATCGAAAGCTCGCTCAAGGGCATGCTCAAGCCCGAGTTCGAGGAGGTGCAATCGGGTGTTGCCGAAGTGCGGGAGATCTTCAAGTCCTCGAAGGCCGGCACGATTGCCGGTTGTATCGTCCGCTCGGGAACCATCACCAGAAACGCGAAGGCGCGCGTTATTCGTGACGGCGTGGTGATTGCTGATGGCCTCGCCATCGAATCGCTGCGTCGTTTCAAGGACGACGTCACCGAAGTCAAGACTGACTTCGAGTGCGGTATTGGCCTTGGCAAAATCAAGGACATCGAGATCGGCGATGAAATCGAGACCATTGAAATGAAGGAAAAGGTCCGTGTCTAGCAACTCGCCCAGAGCGAGAAAAATGGCGGACCTCATTCGTGAGGTGGTGGCGCAGCGGCTTCAGAAAGGCCTTCGTGACCCCCGGATGGGGTATGTCACGATCACCGATGTGCAAGTCACGGGCGATCTCCAACACGCCTCAATCTTCTTCACCGTTCTCGGTGATGAGACTGAACGCGCTGATACCGCTGCCGCCCTCAAGGCTGCGACTGGCATGCTGCGGACTGAAGTCGGGCGAAACATCACTGCCCGACTGACGCCTACGTTGGAGTTTGTTCCAGACGGTATTCCTGAGAACGCCGCCGCGATCGAGTCGCTACTGAGTGAAGCGCGCGAGCGCGATGCCGAAATTTCGGCGATGAAGTCAACAGCCCAGTACGCTGGCGACCCAGACCCCTACAAAGTCCCCAAAGAATCCACCGAAGAGTGAGCTAAGGAGCCCTCATGTCTATGGAGCGCGACGATCCTCGTCAGTATCACATTGAGCTAGCGCCCGGCGATGTCGGTAGATATGTGTTCCTTCCCGGCGACCCGGGGCGTTGCGAAATGATTGCGGCGTTCTTTGATGAGCCCCAGCTCGTGGCCCGGCACCGAGAGTATGAGACTTGGTCGGGTTATCTCGACGGCCAGAAGGTCTCCGTCACATCGACCGGCATCGGGGGCCCTTCGGCAGCCATCGCCATGGAAGAGCTTGTCGCGATTGGCGCCGACACCTTCGTGCGCGTGGGAACCTCCGGGTCCATGCAGACCGACATTCTTCCCGGCGACATCGCCATTGTCTCTGGCGCTATTCGAGATGAAGGCACCAGCGTGCACTACCTGCCTATCGAGTTTCCCGCGGTTGCCGATGTCGGGCTCACCAACGCCCTCGCTGATGCCGCGAAGGCCATGAATAAGCGCGTTCACGTGGGTGTTTCGCAGTCCAAAGACTCTTTCTATGGCCAACACGACCCCGGACGGATGCCCGTTGCCTCCCGTCTGAAGGAGCGTTGGGCCGCCTGGATTGGTGGGGGAGCGATTTGTTCTGAAATGGAAGCAGCCCCGCTCTACATCGTCGCCTCCGTGCTCCGGGTCCGCGCTGGCGGCCTCATGATGGTGATGGGCCACCCAGATCAGTCACCTATGAACGATGCTGAGTGGGAGGCCTCGAAGGTCGAGCACCTCTTGCCCGTCGCTATTGAGGGAATGCGCGAAATTATTCGTAGAGACTTGGCTCAGTCCCACTAATTCGATACTCTCCCGGGTTCTCTGGCGCGACCTCAATCAGCCCATCGTGGAGAAGTGACTCCAGTGCTCGCTCGAATTGTTGGCCTTCGCTCCAGAGCGTGCGGAGGAAGTTGAGTGGCACAGGGGTATCGCTCGAGCGTAGTTCGCGAAGAACGATGCCCCGGACCTGTCGATCACTTCCCTCGAACCGGGCCTGCTTGGCGGCGGTGGCACCGACGTAGGGCGGGTATCCCGCGATGCGCCACTGGCATAGATCAGCAATCGGGCAGATTGAACATTCAGGCGCCCTGGCTTTGCACACAATGGCGCCCAACTCCATGAGCCCAGCGGCCCCGGTGCACTGACCAGCAGCGTCACCAAGTGTCTCGAGCAGCCAGGAAACGCTGGCGCGATCGGCAATGGTCCGGGGTGGGCCGGCTTCGCCCTGCCCAGCCTGCGATCTGGCAACAACCCGTCTAACATTCGTGTCCACGACGGCCTCAGCAATGCCAAAGGCAAAACATCGGATTGCTCGAGCGGTGTAATCGCCAACACCGGGGAGCGCGAGCAGGGCGTCAAGGTCGCGCGGGACAACACCCCCGTGTTTCGCCACGATGACCTGCGCTGCTTCCTGGAGTCGTTTAGCGCGCCGGGGATAGCCCATCCGGTCCCACGCGCGCAGTACTTCAGCCAAAGATTCTTGCGCCAGTTCGGCGGGGCCTGGCCACCGGGCCATCCAGTAGTCGTAAACCGGCAGTACGCGAGCTACTGGCGTTTGCTGAAGCATTACCTCGGACACGAGCACACCCCAAGGACCCGCCTCGGGCGCCCGCCACGGCAAATCACGTTTGTTGTCCTCAAACCAGGAGACCACGCGATTCATCAGCACTCCCTCACGCTAGCGAAGCGGGGAGCTTTTCTCAGCCATCGGCCCTAGCCTGGGCTCATGAAGATTTTGGTCACCGGCGCTACGGGCTATGTCGGCGGTCGTCTTGTGCCGAAGCTCTTGGAGCGTGGACACGACGTCAGGGTGATTGTCCGCGACCGCCACCGCCTGGATGATGTGCCCTGGCGCGATGTAGTCGACATTGTTGAGGGCGACCTGGTCGATCAGGCGGCCGTAGCCCAAGCAGTCGAGGGGCGCGACGTGGTCTACTACCTCGTGCATTCCATGTCGAGTGCCGGCGACTTCGAGAAGATTGAGCGTCAAGTCGCAACGACCATGGCCCGTGAAGCCCGTACAGCCGGAGTGAAGCGCATCGTTTACCTCGGCGGATTGCACCCTGAGGGCCCGCTCTCCCGGCACCTCGGGTCTCGCAAAGAGGTTGGCGACATTCTGCTCTCCTCCGGAGTACCCACCGTCGCCTTGCAGGCGGGCGTCATTATTGGCTCGGGGTCGGCAAGCTTCGAAATGATTCGGCATTTGACCGAGGTGCTCCCGTATATGCCAGCCCCAAAGTGGGTTCGCAACTTCATTCAACCCATTGCCATTAGGGATGTGTTGCACTACCTCGTGGCCTCAGCGGAGCTACCACCTTCCATCAACCGAGCGTTCGACATCGGGGGCCCCGACGTCTTCCGATACGGCCAGCTGATGAATGGGTATGCGGTTGAGGCGGGACTGAAGCAGCGGCCGATAGCTGCGCTTCCCGTCCTCACACCCTGGCTTGCTTCGCAATGGGTGAACCTGGTCACCCCCATTCCGCGCTCTCTTGCTGTTCCGATCATTGAATCCCTGCTCCACGACGCAGTAATGACTAATCACCACATTGATGACGTGATTCCTCCTCCTGCAGAAGGGCTCACTGGCTATCGCAAGGCAGTGCGCCTGGCACTGGCGAGAATGCGCAAGGGCGAAGTAGAGACCTCTTGGCGGGATGCGCAGGTGACAGGGGCCCCAGCGGATCCGCTACCGAGTGACCCCGAGTGGTCAGGCCACACCGTCTACACGGACGAGCGCGTCGTTAGCTGTTCGGCAGATTCAGCGGATTTGTGGCGGGTAGTGGAAAGCGTTGGCGGGGCGAACGGATGGTATTCATTGCCGATGGCGTGGGCCGCGAGAGGTTGGCTCGACAAGCTTGTGGGCGGCGTGGGGCTCCGACGGGGTCGTCGCGACCCTGATCACCTGGTCACCGGCGATGCGCTTGACTTCTGGCGGGTGGAGTCCATGGAGAAGGGTAAGTCGCTGCGGTTGAGAGCCGAGATGAAGCTTCCCGGGCGAGCGTGGCTCGAGTTTCGGGTTGAGCCGCAGGCTGGTGGGACAAGTGCGCTGCTTCAGAGGGCGATTTTCTTCCCGCACGGACTTGGCGGGCGCCTCTATTGGCTGGCGGTTATGCCACTTCACGGGATTGTCTTCGCGGGCATGGCGAACGCCATGGCCAAGAAGGCCGAAGGTCTCAGCACCGCTCGAGTGGCCTAAGCCGTCCCGGGGGGCTACACTCTAAGGTGCACCTCGATCACTGAGACGGTTCCCGTTCAGGTCTGATTGTTTGTGTCGGTCTCGCATCACTGGCGAGATAAAGCGGTGGTCTGTGGTTACAACGAGTCTTTCGTATCCGAAGAACCACCGGTGTCAGGTCAAGGAGAAGAATGGCCCAGTCAGGCCCGGCGAGAACGTCATCTCGCCCCCAAGGCGCAAAGCGTGCCAGGCGTAAGCCCATGGATGATGACGGCATCATCCCAATCTTGGCTCGTGCCGTTCGTGAGGTCGAGGCTGCCGCGAGCCGCGGAAAAGTCACTGCTCACAACAGAATCAAGTTTCAGGTTGCCGCCCTGCTCGTGCGTGATGAGCGTCAGAGGGTTAAGGATGACGCCAGTGTCGGTGCGGTGGAGCGCCAAGAGGTGCTTAAGCGACTCGATGGTTTGGCTGCCATCATGGCGAAAACGGCAGCGCGTGATACGAGTTTGATTTCATTGCTGGCGCCCGATGCAAAGATTTCCGATGCGGCGAAGAAACTCCGTCGGGACTTCCTTGTTGCCTCCGGTGTTGAGTTGGCCCCCGACGACCTCATCATCGTCGAAGAAGCCGCATCTCCACCGGCCGAACTCGCCAAGCAGGTGATTCCTGCTTCGGTGCGCCAGGCACAGCTCGCGAACCCCTTCATGGCTCCTGACTTTGCCGCCTACCAAAAACCCCAGGGCGTGGTGGAGGGCAGGCTTCTCAACTGGGAGCTTATCGAGCCGCTGTTTAGGGCCTTTGAGCAGGGTGCCGGAGGCGGCATCGCCACCATGGAGCTTCCGCCCGCAGGTAATCTGTCCACGCCCGGCGGGCTGGATCTCATGGTCCATCAGTCCCAGTTTGTCGAGAGTGTTCGCGCCGGGCACCGCGGCTTCCTTCTCGCCGACGAGCCTGGTCTTGGCAAGACGGCCCAAGCACTTATCGCCGCCGAAGTTGCTGGCGCCTTCCCCCTACTTGTCGTTGTCCCGAACGTGGTCAAGACCAACTGGTTGCGCGAAGTGCGCCAATGGCTGCCAAAGCGTCGCCCGACCGTGGTTCACGGGGATGGCGTTGAACTCAACGCCTTCTCCGACGTCTTTATCGTGAACTACGACATCCTCGACCGTCACGTGGGGTGGCTCTCTAAGTTTGATTTTCGGGGCATGGTTGTCGACGAGGCCCACTTCATCAAGAACAAGGATTCACAGCGCTCAAAGCACGTTCAAGCAGTTGCCAGAACGATTCGCGCGCGTTTGCGTCACCCGCTCCTCATTGCGCTAACCGGAACCCCGCTGATTAACCAGATCGAAGATTTCCGCATGATTTGGCAGTTCCTCGGCTGGATTGACGACAAGAAGCCGCTGGGCGAATTGATGGCCAAGCTCGAGGCAACAGGATTAACCCCTGCCGACCCCGGTTTTTTCCAGGAAGCCAGGAAGGCCGTCATCTCGATGGGCATCGTCCGGCGCAAAAAGCAAGATGTCGCCGCGGATATCCCCGCGCGGCGAATTGCAGACATCCCCGTCGAGCTCGATGGTGAGGCTGGCCGATCAATTGTTGACGCTGAACGCGCACTTGTTGGACGTTTGCTGGAGCGCTATGACCGGGTCATTGCGGCCAGGGGAGTCCCGGTTCAAGGAATTGATGAGGACCTGGTCCGCCTGGTCTGTAACTCGGAGGTCGAAGAGACGACCCAGGACGACACCGGCGACAATGTCTTCACCCTGGTGCGCAAGATTGGTCAAGCCAAGGCGGTCATGGCTGCGGACTACACCGCTCAACTCGCGCGCAACGTTGGCAAGGTGGTGTTCTTTGCCAAGCACATCGATGTGCTCGATCAGGCCCAGGCTCATTTTGCGTCGGTCGGCATCAAGACCACCTCTATTCGGGGTGACCAGAGCACAACGGCCAGGCAGGCTGCCATTGATGCCTTCACCAACGACGATGACGTCCAAGTCATCGTCTGTTCCTTGCTCGCAGCGGGTGTTGGTGTGAACCTCCAGGCTGCCTCGAACGTGGTTTTGGCCGAACTGTCGTGGACAAGCGCGGAGCAGACTCAAGCTATCGACCGGGTCCACCGCATCGGCCAGGAGCTCCCCGTTACCGCGTGGCGTATTCTCGCCGCTCAGACCATCGACACCAGGATTGCGGAATTGATCGACCAGAAGTCCGGGCTCGCAGCGCGCGCCCTTGATGGCGAAGAGGCCGAGGTCGGCGTTGAGACAACGATGCAGGTGGCAGCACTCATTGCTTTGCTCTCAGCGGCTCTAGCAGCACGCAGTGAATAGCTAGAACTGGTAATTGCACTGTGCACTCTGGCACCGCCAGGCCCGGCGCGAATCGGTGGAGTCCTCGCCACCAAGAGCGATCTGGCCCAGCTTGGCTGCCATGATCATTTCCTCGCTGGGGATTCCATAGAACAGGGGGAGCGGCTTTTCCGCTCCGCACTGCGGACAATCTGGTGATTCATCACCGAAAAGCGATTCAGTCATTGTTCCTCCGGCCACGGGTTCGTGCCTTAGGTTTTCAGGCACCACCGACACTCAAGAATCGAGCTGATTGGCGGGGTGCAACTTATGGTGAATCAGATTGATCAGTGCGGTGGCGCTGACTAGCGCCACGATGACGGTGCCAATGCCGGCCGTGTAAATCCATACGCCACCCCATCCGGCAGGACCTTCAGGGTTCAAGAAGGCGTAGGGATACCAGCCGGTCAGGTGGCCCCGGGTCAGCGTGAAAACAAACCATGCCAGCGGGAACGCGATCCCTGCAAGTAATGTCCAACGCGGAAGCTTGTGTCGGTGTGGATTAAGGATCCAGTCGAGCGCGAAATACAGCGGAATCCAGACGTGGGTGATCTCGTTCGGCCATTGGATGGCAGACACGTACGCGCCCGGTGCGCTCGGCAAATCTCGCAGCAAGACGTTATAGACGGCGCCCGTGATAATCGCGTAGGCCACGAAGTTCGCTCGGAGCGCCGCCATGGAACCAGAATCCCGGACACTTTGGAGTCCAACAAACCCGCTCAGGACGAGAACGAAAATGTTCGCAAGGCTCGTCTGAATCGTGAAGTAGGAGAAGTAACGCTGGGGGACGAAAGCGTCATTGAGTACCTGGTCCGTTATCTGAACAGCGAGCGCTGCCACGATCGCGATGGCCGCAACAAAGTTCAACGACGCCAAAATCACGCGATACATTGACGGGCTGCCCGTGAGAGGGCTTTCTTGGTAAGTGGCGCGCACGCAAGGACTCTAGCGCGAACGGGTTTCGAGTGGGTTGCAGCAAGGTTAGATAAACCCTGTCCCAGGGTTGTATACCCTGGCCCTGTGTTCGATGTTGCAGTCACCTACATACTCCGGGACAACGCCGGGGTGACTGAGGTTTTGCTGGGGGAGAAGCTCCGAGGGCTTGGCGCTGGCCACATTGTGGGGCCCGGAGGAAAGGTTGAGGCGGGCGAAAATCCCGAACAAGCAGCCATTCGTGAGGTCTACGAGGAAGTGGGACTCATCATCGAACCAGCAAATCTGACACCCTTGGCGCGAATCAGCTATCCCTTTCTCAATCGAGATGGGTTGTCGCAACGGTCCTTCGTGTTCTCAACTCGGGTTTTTAGCGGTGAACTTCAGGGCTCTGGTGAACTAGTGGCGTCGTGGTGGGCGACCACGGCGATCCCGTATGAACGAATGTGGTCGGATGCAAAGCTCTGGTTGCCAAGAGCGCTCTCCGGAGAGTTTGTTGATGCAACGATTGTTATTGGGGAGAGCAACGAAGTGCTCTCCTACGACGACTAGACGAAGGCCTAAATCATGCCCAGTTCGGTCAGCTTCTCGTTCAGCAAAGGGTTGCTCGGCTCGGTGAGCACCGAACCATCGGGGAAGCGCAATACAGGAATGTTGGGACGCCCGCTCAGCTCGATGGCCTTGTTCTTGTCCTCGTCACTGGCGTCCACGTCGTGATAGGTAAAGCCCACGCCGTAGTGCTCCAGCAATGCCTGGGCGCGCCTGCAGTCGCCACACCAGGAGGCGCCGTAGAAGTCAATGTTTGTTGATTCGCTCGACACGATGGGTCTCCTCGGGGTTACGGAATTTAGCGTCTGTTCATCGTAGCGATGACGTCCATGAACCCACCACCTTCTACACTCAGGGTGGGAGAGTCCTTCCGATCACACAGCGAGGTGAGGTCATGTTTCACACCACCGGCCCTGGCCCATCAATCAGAGGCGAAGGCGACAAGGATGCCATCTATCGGCCTGGAATGGATGAGCACTTGCCTGATGGCCCGCTTCCAATGCGCACAGAGTCCGATTCCCTTGGCACGAGGGAGGTGCCTGCAGACGCTTACTGGGGAATCCACACCGCTCGGGCTCTAGAGAACTTTCCCATTACGCGGAGGGCGATTTCTAACTACCCCGATTTGATCCGCGGCATTGCTCGGGTGAAGCAGGCCGCGGCGAGGGCCAACCGGGATATCGGGGTGCTTGACCCTGACAAGGCGGCCGTGATTGACCAGGTGTGTGAGGAACTGTGGGCTGGCCAGTGGCACGAACAGTTCGTATTGGGTGCAGTTCAGGGTGGTGCTGGTACCTCAACGAATATGTGCGCCAACGAGGTGATAGCGAACCGAGGGCTTGAAATCATGGGTTTCCACAAGGGTGAGTACCAACACCTTCACCCCATCGATGACGTCAATAGGTCACAAAGCACCAATGACGTTTACCCAACCGCCATCAAGCTCGGCATGGTCTTCGGAGTTCAACGCCTGTTTGAGGAGCACCGTTTGCTCGCTGAGTCTTTTCTTGCCAAGGGAAAAGAGTTTCAAGAGATTCTGAAGGTCGGCAGAACCCAACTGCAAGACGCTGTGCCGATGACCCTGGGCCAAGAATTCAGTGGGTTTGCGACAACCCTTCGTGAAGATCATGACCGGATCAAGGAGACCATTCCCTTCCTGTGTGAGATTAACTTGGGTGCCACCGCAATCGGCACGGGAATCACCGCGGACCCCCGTTATCCGGAAGCCGTTCGGATGCACCTAGCCGATGTGACTGGGCTTGATATCCGCACCGCACCAGACCTCATCGAGGCGACCAGCGATGCTGGTGTCTTCATGACCCTCTCTGGCACACTCAAGCGAGCGGCCGTGAAGCTCTCCAAGATCTGTAACGACCTCCGTCTGCTCTCCAGCGGACCCCAGGCGGGCCTTGGCGAGATAAATCTGCCTGCCAGGCAGGCAGGATCATCAATCATGCCCGGTAAGGTGAACCCGGTCATTCCCGAGGCGGTGAACCAGGTTGCCTTTGCAATCATTGGCTCGGACGCCACTGTGACGGCAGCTGCCGAGGCTGGTCAGCTCCAGTTGAACGCGTTCGAGCCCATTATTGCGGCGTCCATTCTTCAGTCCGTGGTGTGGCTCACGAACGGTTGCCGGACGCTTCGTGTGAACTGTGTCGAGGGAATCACCGCCAACATTGAACACCTGCACAATCAGGTCGAGGCCAGTGTTGGTGTCGTGACCGCCTTGACTCCCTATATCGGCTATGAAAAGGCCGCGGTCATTGCCCATGAAGCGCTTGCCGGCAAAGGTACTGTGCGTGAACTGGTAATTGCCCAGGGCCTCATGCCGGCCGATGAGCTTGATCGAGTGCTCTCACCGGGTCGATTGAGCGGGTTGACACTGGGAACCAACGCCATTGTCCTCCCGGCTGAGGTGGACGACACCGAAACTGGGGCTTAAGAACCTCGCCGCCCAGTGGCGGGGCTTGGCCTCCGGCGCTTCTGAGCGGCGAGTAACTTAGGGCCATCGTGCCAAAGCTCCCCTGCGGGTGGCAAGCCTTTTTTGTTACACCTTGATAACAAGCGGGCTACCAGCGAGCGCCCGGCGGTGCTAGGCTCGTCCTTTGTGCCGTGTAACGGCCGCGGAAATAAGTGCCCTACCACCGGGTAGAGCGCCGCGCAGCGAGATAACAGAAGGAGAGCTGACATGTCGATTACCCAAGAAGCCAAAAACAAAATTCTGGCTGACTTCGCAACACACCCTGGTGACACCGGTTCTCCGGAGGTTCAGATCGCCCTGATGTCTCACCGCATCGCCGAGCTCACCGAGCACTTGAAGGCCCACAAGCACGACCACCACTCACGTCGTGGCCTGCTGCTAATGGTTGGCCGCCGTCGTCGCCTCCTGGGCTATCTCCAGGGCGTTGACATTGAGCGCTACCGCGCGCTCATTGAGCGTCTCGGCCTTCGTCGCTAGTTCCAGAATTTCGGTTGATACCCCGCGCTAATGCGCGGGGTATCGCCTTTTAGGGCATAACGCGGTACCCTAAAGGGTCCGCTTCTAGTGGGCGTCTAACTGAATATGGCTCTCTACTCGTGTAGGTGGGCCAGGAGCTGGTCACCGGTGGTGGTCTACTGTCCAGGGGACAGTGCACTTCTACTGTTGGCCAGAAACAGGCCCCACACCCTTGTGTGCGGCACATCTTCCTGCTTACTCACTGCGTAGTGCGCCTGCGCCATCTGCCGAAACGGCACGGTGGTGTTCACCGATGTATAAGGAGAAGTGTCCTCAATGGAGGGTCCAGAAATTAAGTTCGCCGAAGCCGTTATCGATAACGGTAAGTACGGAAAGCGCGTCGTGCGCTTTGAAACGGGCCGTTTGGCCCAGCAAGCACAGGGTGCCGTTGCCGCATACCTGGATGAAGAGACCATGTTGCTCTCAGCAACCAGTGCCAGCAAGAGCCCCAGGGAGGGCTTCGACTTTTTCCCCCTGACTGTGGACGTCGAAGAGCGTTCCTACGCAGCGGGCAAAATCCCGGGCTCGTTCTTCCGTCGTGAGGGTCGCCCCTCGACTGAAGCGATCCTGGTCTGCCGCCTGATTGACCGGCCTCTGCGTCCGTCCTTTGTGGACGGGCTTCGCAACGAGGTTCAGATTGTGATCACCGTGCTGTCGATGGCTCCTGACGAGTTTTATGACGCGCTGGCGATTAACGCCGCGAGCGCATCAACCCAGATTTCTGGCCTGCCCTTCAGCGGCCCGATTGCTGCAGTTCGTCTTGCCTTGATCGGCGACCAGTGGGTTGCCTTCCCCAAGCACAGCCAGCTTGCTGACGCTGTCTTCGACATCATCGTGGCTGGCCGCGTGGTCAAGGCTGCCGATGGCTCAGAAGATGTCGCGATCATGATGGTTGAAGCAGAGGCCACTGAAGTCAGCTGGGAGCTGATTCAGGGCGGTGCAACCAAGCCCAACGAGGAAGTTGTCGCTTCGGGTCTTGAAGCCGCGAAGCCTTTCTTGAAGGCTCTCGTTGAGGCGCAGGTCAAGCTTGCAAAGCAGTCGGCCAAAGAGGTGGAGAACTACCCAGTTTTCTCTGACTACACGCCCGAGGTGTTGGCAGCGGTTGACGCTCTCGCCGCGAAGGAACTCGCTGCTGTGTACCAGATTGCTGACAAGCAGGAGCGCCAGAGTGCGGATGATGCCCTCAAAGCCCGCGTAAAGGAAGACATCGCACGGCAGGTCGAGGCAGGTTCCCTTGCCGAGGACGCAAACTCCATGGTCTCCGCTGCCTATAAGTCAGTCACTAAGCGCGTGATGCGCACGCGTGTGCTGACTGAAGGAATTCGTATTGATGGTCGCGGCAAGTCAGATCTTCGCGTGATTGACGCCGAGGTCGATGTGATTCCTCGGGTTCACGGTTCGGCTCTGTTCCAGCGCGGTGAGACCCAGATTCTCGGTGTGACCACGCTGAACATGCTGAAGATGGAGCAGCAGATTGATTCGCTCGCTCCAGTGAAGTCGAAGCGCTACATGCACCACTACAACTTCCCGCCCTACTCGACCGGCGAAACCGGTCGCGTAGGAACGCCGAAGCGACGTGAGATTGGTCACGGCTTCTTGGCCGAGCGAGCACTTGTGCCCGTTTTGCCGAGTCGCGAAGAGTTCCCCTACGCAATCCGTCAGGTCAGCGAGGCGCTCGGGTCTAACGGCTCCACCTCGATGGGTTCGGTGTGCGCATCGACTCTCTCGATGCTCAACGCCGGTGTGCCCCTGAAGGCTCCCGTCGCCGGTATCGCGATGGGCCTCATCTCCGATGAGGTCAATGGTGAAATGCGCTACGCAGCGTTGACCGACATTTTGGGTGCCGAGGATGCTCTTGGTGACATGGACTTCAAGGTGGCGGGAACCAGCGAGTTTGTGACCGCGATTCAGCTTGACACCAAGCTTGATGGCATTCCGGCAAGTGTTCTTGCTGGCGCACTGACTCAGGCCAAGGAGGCGCGTCTTCACATCCTTGGTGTGATGAACCAGGCGATCGACTCTCCGGACGAGATGGCGCCGACGGCTCCTCGCGTCATCACGGTTCAGATCCCCGCCGACAAGATTGGCGAGCTGATCGGGCCTAAGGGCAAGACCATCAACGCCATCCAGGACGAGACTGGTGCAGAAATCTCCATTGACGACGACGGGACCGTCTACATCGGTGCCGTCGACGGCGATAGCGCTGAAGCGGCTCGCGCGCGCGTCAATGCGATTGCAAACCCCGTCAACCCTGAGGTAGGGGAGCAGTACCTCGGTACTGTCGTCAAGCTTGCAACCTTCGGGGCTTTCGTGTCGCTGGTACCCGGCAAGGACGGCTTGCTCCACATCTCTGAGGTCCGCAAGCTTGCCGGTGGTAAGCGAGTCGACGACGTCGAGACCGTGTTGTCGGTGGGCCAGAAAATCCTCGTGGAGATCACGAAGATTGATGACCGCGGCAAGCTCTCCCTCTCACCCGTTCTGGCCGAGGGCCAAGACGGCGCTGCTGAGGCCAGCGAGGAAGAGGCCGAAGACTAAAGAGTCTGATTCGTGTGGCCGGTACCCCAGGGTGCCGGCCACACGTGTCTCTGGGCCAATCGTGAGCCGAAGAATTAAACTGTTTAAGATTTTTCGCACCGGAGTACGCGGTGGCCCATCGGATTTATTGCCGATTTAGCGAACTTGAACTGCCATTATCGGTCATTTTCGTGCGTAACGGTTGGGTTTTTCGCGTGAAGAAAATTCCACCAAAGATTGAGTGTTTGTGTAGCAAATCGAGAAACCCGGGAGTAGCGTAAATCTTGCTCCAGACAGGTTTAGGCCTGCGCGGAGTTAGGGGAACACTCCCCGACCACCCACCGACGGTTCCGTCGCGGCGGCGGGCGGATAGTAGAAACATTTCAAGGGAGAACCATGGATCTGCTTGTTATTACGCAGGCATTCTTCATGCTCGGCTTCGTCGCTATGGCGGCGGGTACCGTCTACTTCATTTTGGAGAGAGGCGACCTCAAGCCCGAGCACCGTATTGCCGCAACCTATGCAGGAATCATCACCTTCATTGCGGCCATCATGTACTGGATCATGACTGGGTTCGTCGGATTCTTCGACCAGAGCCCAGCCTCTGCAGACGCCATTGGCGCCACTGTGGAAATCCGTTACATTGACTGGTTGCTCACCACTCCGCTGCTTTTGGTGGAGTTCGGCCTCATCGTCGCCATCGCTGGCGCCGCAACCAAGGGCTTTGTGACCCGAATCGTAATCGCTGACATCATCATGATCGTCACCGGTTACCTCGGTGAGATCAGCCCCGTCGGCGCTCTCGAGACGTGGGTCTACTTCATCATCTCGAGCCTCGCATGGCTCTACATCGTGTACGCAGTGTTCCAGGTCAAGCTTGACGGCATGCCTGCATACGCTGCGAACGCGGTCAAGATCATGCGTCGTTTCGTGATGTTCGGTTGGGCGATTTACCCCATTGGTACGTCCATCGAGCAGTTCATGAAGCTCAACGGTGCTGATGTAACTGCAGCCGTTGCCATCGCCGCGATTGTGTACGTCATTGCTGACGTGCTCAACAAGGTTGGCTTCGGTATGGTTGCCGTTAGCGCAGCCAAGAAGGCCTAGTCCTTCTCGGAAGTTAGTCTGTGGCCCGGCTCGAAAGAGCCGGGCCACAGCGCTTAACAGCCCAGAGGGCGCTCCGGTCGAGGCGCTAGGGTGGAGGACTTATGAGTCCTGCAGTCGAGTTCGATCTTCACACCCCCGAGATGTCTTTCCTCTCAAGCGGCGGAGCGAGGGTATCCCGAACGATTCACCCCAGCGGTCTTCGCATCCTCACTGAGGAAGTGCCAGGCGCTCACAGCACCTCGTTGGGCTTTTGGATTGCTGTCGGTTCGCGCGACGAAGATGATGTCGCCTACGGCTCGACGCACTTCCTCGAGCATTTGCTCTTCAAAGGCACCTCCACCAGAAGCGCTCTGGATATCGCCATTGCTTTTGATTCCGTGGGTGGCGAACACAATGCCCTCACTGCCAAAGAACACACCTGCTATTACGCCAAGGTCCAAGACACCGATGTGAACATGGCCATCGACGTTCTCGCCGACATGATTGCCGATTCCGTGATTGACCCCCACGAATTCGAGGTCGAGCGGCAGGTCATCCTGGAAGAGCTCGCTATGGCGGACGATGACCCCAGTGACGTTGCCCATGAGCGTATTGCTGAACTTGTGCTTGGCGATCATGCTCTGGGTCGGCCGATTGGCGGAAACCCGGAGACCATCAAAGCTTCCGAGCGAGGCTCGGTCGTGGCCCACTACGAGACGTATTACCGCCCGCACGAGTTGGTGGTCACTGCCGCTGGAGCTCTCAAGCACGCGGAGATTGTCGCCCGCGTGTTGTCTGCCCTCGAGGGATCCGGCTGGAACCTTGGAGAAGCGGCTGAGCCGGCTTCCAGGCGGCCGATAGAGGGCGTTTCGGTGCCAGAGACACCTCGCTCCCGGGTGATTACGAGGCCACTCGAGCAGGCGGTTGTGGCCCTCGCTGTGCCAGGGTTGCGAGCCACCGATGAGCGTCGCCACGTGATGTCGGTATTGACCTCGAGTCTTGGCGGGGGCATGTCATCCCGGCTCTTTCAGGAGATTCGAGAAAAAAGAGGGCTTGCATACTCGGTGTATGCCTTTGCCAGTAGCTATGCAGATGCTGGCATGTTCGGAATGGCCGCCGGTACCTCACCTGGCAACGCCGAGCTTGTGGCCGGGCTCCTTCGCTCTGAGCTTGCCGCCGTGGCAGACAAGGGCATCTCGGAAGAGGAACGTCAGCGCACAGTGGGAAACCTCTCGGGGTCCTCTGCTCTAGCGTTGGAGAGCATGGAAGCACGAATGATGCGTCTGGGCCGCTCTGAGCTCACCACTGGTGAGTATCTGGACCGGGAAGAGGGGCTTGCGCGCCTGGGCCGGGTCACGACCGAGGACGTTCGGGCGCTGGCGCTCGATCTGATGAACAGCCCGATGAGCGCGGTCGTCGTGGGTGCAGTGAAAGATGGCATAGTGGACGGGGTCGTTTCCTCGGGGAGAATCTCCGCGTAATCCCTGCGTAACCCTTGGGCCAGATTGCGTGGCCAGGGTAGAGCGGTAAGTTGTCGTCAGGAGTTTGTGTGTCTAGGTATCTCTACCTTGTGCGTCACGGTGAGCAAGTCGACGCCGAATTCGGGCTCCCTGACGGCCCTCTGAGCGAGCGCGGGCGGGCGCAAGCCCTGCACGTGGCCGATCGCCTCTCGACCATTAGTTTTGACGCCGCCTACACGTCGCCTCTCCAGCGCGCCATCGAGACAGCGGGTGTGATTACCGATCGGTTGGGTATGCCAGAGGCAGAGCCGAATGCTTTGCTCATGGACTGCATCCCCGCCGGGCCGACTCCCGATATGCCCCCTGCGTTCGAGCCCTTCTACGGATCCATCACGGACGAGCAAATTGTGGCTGGTGAAGCACAAATGGCTGATGCCACAGCGGAATGGCTGGCTCCTTCCCGAGGGGATCGTCACGATCTGTTGATTACCCACAATTTTGTTATCGCGTGGTTTGTTCGTGAGGTGTTCGGTGCCAGCGCGTGGCGCTGGCTCGGAATTAATCAGGCCAACTGCGGGCTCACCATCATTCGGGCGCGGACAGCAAAGCCCGCGGTCTTGCTCACCCACAATGATTTGGGTCACTTGCCACCCGAGCTGCGCACAGGCTTGCCCGAAGAGCAACCCGTTTAGTTCACCCGCCCACGCTTCGGTGGTCCTGCCTAGACTGGGGGAGTGAATTTCGATCAAGCCAGATCTCGCGCAGAGGAGCTTACCGCCGCGATTCTTGATCTTCAGGATGCCTACTACCGCAAGGATTCGCTCTTAGTCTCGGACGCGGAGTATGACGAGCTCATGCGCGAACTTGAGGCCATTGAGCGCGAGTATCCAGAGCTACAGGGGGCAGATTCCCCGACTCAAGCCGTCGGCTTTGGTCGGGGGGAGCTCTTCTCTCCCGTGGTCCATGCGCAGCGGATGTTTAGTTTGGACAATGTATTCGACGATGACGAAATGGCGTTGTGGGTGTCGAAAATCACGGCTTCATATCCGGAGGCCCAGTTCCTGTGTGAACTCAAGATTGATGGTCTTGCGCTGAACCTTCGCTACCAGCACGGCAGGCTTGTTTCTGCTGCGACCCGGGGTGATGGGGTGACCGGGGAAGATGTCACCGATAACGCGCTGTTGGTGCCGGGTATTCCCAGAGTCCTGCAGGGAGCGGGCCATCCCGACCTTGTCGAGATTCGCGGTGAGGTCTTCTTTCCAATCGACGCTTTTGATGCGCTGAACGCGCGCCAGGCGGCAGCGGGCGAGAAGGTTTTCGCCAATCCCCGTAACGCAGCATCCGGCACTCTTCGACAGAAAAGTGAGGGGAAGAAGGATGCCCAGCTCGGCCTTATGCGCGAGCGCCTCGCTGGCCTGTCCATGATTGTCCACGGCATCGGCGCCTGGGATGACCCGCCGGTGAACACCCAAAGTGGGGTTTACGAGTTGTTGGGAAGCTGGGGTATGCCGGTGTCTAGTGCGGCGAAGGTTGTTGAGTCGCGCGCTGGCGTTCAGGAGTTTGTTGCCCACTACGCCGCCCATCGGCACAGCGTGGTGCACGAGATTGACGGTGTAGTGGTGAAGGTCGACCAGTTCGCCCTGCAAAAGGAACTGGGTGCAACTTCTCGGGCTCCACGATGGGCAATTGCTTACAAGTACCCGCCAGAGCAGGTCACGACCAAGCTTCTCGACATCGTGGTCAGTGTTGGTCGCACCGGGCGCGCAACGCCCTACGCTGTCCTCGAGCCGGTAAGGGTAGCGGGTAGCGAGGTGGAGCGCGCCACCCTCCACAACAAAGATGTGGTCAAGGCCAAGGCGGTGTTGATTGGTGACACGGTTGTTATCCGGAAAGCCGGCGACGTCATCCCCGAAATCCTCGGTCCTGTCGTTGAGGCGCGTGATGGCAGCGAGCGAGAGTTTGTCATGCCCACCGCATGCCCGGACTGCGGTGCACCACTGGCGGCTGCAAAGACCGGGGATATTGATCTTCGTTGTCCCAACGCCAAAGACTGTCCCGCTCAAGTCCGAGGGCGCGTGGAGCATATTGGAAGCAGAGGCGGTCTCGACATAGAGGGCCTTGGGGAAGTCAGCGCTTTTGCACTCACTCAACCGCTCGAGCCCGCCGTCGCTCCCCTTCGCACCGAGGCGCGATTGTTTGAGTTGACGGTGGAGGAACTATTCCCCATTGTTGTCGAGGTCCGCGACCCTGACACTGGTCAGCCCAAGCGCGATCCGCTAACCCACGAACCAGTGCGCCAGATGCCATTTAGGCGCAAAAGACAGAAAAGTGACCCTGCGTACGACCCACACGCTTCGGTGTTCGGGGGCGATGAGGATTGGGTGCCCTCCAAAGCGGCCTTTGAACTTATTGAGCAGCTAGAGAAGGCGAAAGCCCAACCGCTGTGGCGTTTCCTGGTCAGCCTCAACATCCGTCATGTTGGCCCGGTTGCGGCGCGTGCTCTTGCTGCCCACTTCGGCTCTCTCGAGCTCATTGAGAAAGCAAGTAGTGAAGAGCTCTCCCAGGTTGACGGCGTGGGGGAAACCATTGCGGAGTCGATTATCGAGTGGCTTCGAGTTGACTGGCACCGCGACGTCATCGACCGGTGGCGTGGGGCAGGAGTTTCTTTTGCTGATGCTGCGGCACCGGCCGCATCTGGTGAGGGGCCCTTGCAGGGCGCAATTGTGGTGGTGACGGGGTCCATCCCCGGCTACTCGCGGGACGGTGCCGAAGAGGCGGTGATTGCGGCGGGGGGTAAGCCCTCCTCGAGTGTGAGCAAAAAGACCACCGTGGTGGTTGCCGGCGAGGGCGCGGGGAGCAAGAGGACGAGCGCCGAGGCGCTGGGTGTTCCTATCCTGGAAGCCGAGAAGTTCGGAGCGTTGCTCCGAGAGGGCCTTTCCGCTCTAGAGCTTTAGACTGGGGAGTCGACCAAGGAGATTCATGTCAGACATGACACCAGAGACGGTTCGCCATTTGGCTGAACTGGCCCGCATCGCCCTCAGCGAGGAAGAAATCTCCCGCTTAGCCGGCGAGCTCTCCGCCATCGTCGATTCCGTTGAAGCTATCTCCAAAGTGGCCTCCGATGATGTCGTTCCGACGTCCCACCCGGTGCCTTTGGGAAATGTTTTTCGCGACGATGTTGTTGGCCAAACCCTCACCACTGAGCAGGCGCTCGCTGGAGCCCCCGACCACGACGGTTCACGTTTTCGCGTAACCGCCATTCTCGGGGACGAAGCGTGAGCGATATCACGCGCTGGAGTGCTGGCGAGCTTGCTACCGCTCTTGCTTCGGGCGAACTCAGCAGCGTCGAGGCTACCCAGGCGCACCTGGAGCGGATTGATGCGACCGATGGCATTCTCGGTTCCTTTCTCGCGCGCTCAGATAGCGCGCTAGCCCACGCTGCAGAGGTGGACCAGAAGCGTGCTGCAGGTCAGAAGCTTTCCGCCCTCGCCGGCGTCCCGATTGCCATCAAGGATGTGCTCTGCACAACGGACATGGTCACGACCGCTGGCTCACGCATCTTGGAGGGCTGGATTCCGCCCTACGACGCCACCGTGGTTGCGAAACTCAGGGCTGCCGACACTGTGTTTTTGGGAAAAACCAACATGGATGAGTTTGCCATGGGCTCCTCCACTGAGCATTCCGGGTATCACCCCACCAAGAACCCATGGGATGTCACGCGCGCACCCGGAGGTTCGGGTGGTGGCTCCGCCGCGGCGGTGGCTGCCTTCCAGGCTCCTCTGGCTATTGGTAGTGACACCGGGGGTTCTATCCGGCAACCGGCTGCTTTCACCGGCACTGTTGGTGTGAAGCCCACCTACGGTGGCGTCAGTCGCTACGGTGTCATTGCGCTTGCCTCATCCTTGGACCAGATCGGGCCTGTCTCGCGAACCGTAGCGGACTCAGCTCTGTTGCACGACGTCATTGCGGGGCACGATCCCCACGATTCGACGAGTATTCCCACGCCATGGGCAAACATGACCGCGGCGGCTGAAGAGGGGGCAAACCTTTCTGATCTCAGTGGTCTACGCGTTGGCGTGGTGAAGCAGCTGCAAACTGAGGGCGTTCAAGCCGGTGTGAAACAACGCTTCGACGAAGCGGTTGCGATGATGAGCGCTCAGGGCGCTGAAGTGGTCGAGATTGACGCACCGCATTTCGAGTACGCGGTCGCCGCCTATTACCTGATCTTGCCCGCTGAAGCCTCTAGCAACCTGGCCAAGTTCGATTCGGTGCGCTTTGGCTTGCGAGTCACGCCTGAAGGAAGCCCGACTGTGGAAGACGTCATGTCAGCGACCAGGGACCAGGGCTTTGGCGACGAGGTCAAGCGCCGCATCATCCTTGGTACCTACGCTCTGAGTGCTGGCTACTACGACGCTTACTACGGCAGCGCACAAAAGGTGAGAACTCTGATCCAGCAGGACTTCACGAAAGCATTTGCCCAGGTTGACCTGTTGATTTCACCCTCAGCACCCACCACCGCTTTCCCGCTTGGGGAGAAGCTGGATGATCCCTTGGCGATGTGGGCGGGGGACCTGACGACCATTCCGGTCAACCTTGCAGGAATACCTGGCATGTCGTTGCCCATGGGGCTTGCCCCACAAGACGGTCTGCCGGTCGGACTTCAGCTAATGGCTCCGGCTTATGAAGATCACCGTCTCTATAGGTGGGGAAGCGCGCTCGAGCGGCTCTTCCGCGACCGCGATGGGTCCTCCGTTTATGAGAATGTTCCGGAGGTGGTCTAAGCCATGGCAAAGGACGCACTGATGGACCTCGACAAAGCTCTAGAACTTTACGAACCCGTGTTGGGTTTTGAGGTCCACGTGGAGCTCTCCACCCAGACAAAGATGTTCTCCAACGCCCCCAACCCAGCGGCCCTGGATGACGCTCACGTCGAACCGAACACTCTCATAACCCCGCTGTGTTTGGGCCTTCCCGGAAGCCTGCCGGTCGTGAATGGGACAGCTATTCGATACAGCATCAGCTTGGGCTTAGCGCTCGGTTGCCAGATTGCTCCGGTTTCCCGCTTCTCACGGAAAAACTACTTCTATCCGGACCTCGCCAAGAACTACCAGATTAGCCAGTACGACGAACCCATTGCATTCGAGGGGTCTGTCTCCGTCGAGCTCGATGATGGAACCCTCGTTGAAGTTCCCATTGAGCGCGCCCACATGGAAGAAGACGCTGGCAAACTCACCCACGTGGGTGGCGCAACGGGGCGCATCCAAGGTGCCGAGTATTCACTGGTTGACTACAACCGCGCAGGGGTTCCCCTGGTCGAAATTGTGACCAAGACCATTGAAGGCATGGATCACAGAGCCGGTGAGTTGGGACGCGCCTATGTCTCGACGATTCGCGACATGGTCCGGAGCCTGGGCATCTCCCACGCTCGGATGGAGCGTGGGAACCTGCGCTGTGATGCAAATGTCTCGTTGCGCCCGCGCGGACAGAAGGCCTACGGCACTCGCACCGAAACCAAGAACGTCAACTCACTGCGCTCCATCGAGCGCGCCGTGACTTATGAGATTCAGCGCCAGGCCGCCATTTTGGCGGCTGGGGGCACCATCATTCAAGAGACGAGGCACTGGCACGAAGACACCGGCGTGACCTCGCCGGGGCGCCCCAAGAGCGACGCAGATGACTACCGCTATTTCCCGGAACCAGATCTATTGCCCGTCCAGGCGTCAGCCGAGCTTGTTGCCGAACTGCGTGCAGCGCTCCCCGAGCAGCCAGTTGAGATGCGGCGCCGGTTTCGGGCGGAGTGGGGCTTTAGCGACATCGATTTCCAGGCGATTGTCAACGCTGGTCTCATTGGCGAAGTGGCTACCACGATCGCTGCTGGTGTTCAGCCGGCTGCTGCCAGGAAGTGGTGGATGGGGGAGCTAAGCCGGATTGCGAATGAGCGCGGCGTTGACGCGGGGAGCCTCGCTGGTCCCGAGGACATCCGAGCGTTGCAAGCCCTTGTTGACGATGGGCGTCTCACGGACAAGCTTGCGCGAGCTGTCCTTGCAGACATGGTCGATGGTGGGGGCAGCCCCGAAGAGATTGTTGCGGCGAAGGGTCTTGAGGTCGTTTCTGATGATGGCGCTCTCACGGCGGCAATCGACGAGGCGCTCTTGTCTCAGCCTGACGTCTTGGAGAAGATTCGTGATGGCAAGGTGCAGGCCGCAGGAGCCGTTATCGGCGCTGTCATGAAAGCTATGGGCGGCCAAGCTGATGCCGCACGAGTGCGAGAGCTTGTGATTGAGCGAGCCAACTCGCTCGGTTAATCCTCTGCGAGAAGCGTCATAAACAGTCTTGTGAGCTGCTCGCGGACTTCTGCGCGAGACAGTGTGGCGACTCCATCGCCTGGCTGCTCTCCGTACGTTCCAAACGAAGCGTGGTTCGCGCCCTCCAGTGTCATTTTCTGGGTTGATGGTGGCAATAGGGGGGCAGAGGTATTCAGCGCTTCCTCGTCGATCAGCCCATCGTCGCTGGCCAGCACCTGGAGGATCGGAATCGACTCGGTTGAAATGTCGTTGGCGCAATAGCTCCCCATTAGTACGAGTCCCACGACATCGGGATGGGCTGCCAACATGCAGGCCCGCACTCCGCCGAGGGAATGGCCTGAGAGAACCCACTCGCCAACGCCAGGGGCTGCGGTGGCAAGCTCCTCGATGCTTCTGGTGTCGAACAACGCCATGTTCAGCAATGGATCCATAATCACCACGGTCACACCCGCAGCCGCTACATCGGAGAGCGGATAGAGGTAGCTGTAGGGATCAACGCGGGCTCCGGGGAAATACAGGACGCCAGTCGCTCCGGCGCTCTCGGTGGCCTCCATCACAATCGACCCTTCAACCTCAGTTACTGTGACGCGTTCGTCGCGGAAGACCTCAAGCGTGGCGTCGCGTTCGGCGGTGAACACAATGTGAAACCAGGTCAAGAAGCACACGAGAGTGACGAGCAGGGAGGTCAAGGCGGTCCACCCGGTGATGCGAATGCGCCGAATAATCAGGCGACGTCTGGCATCGAGTGTGGTCATCGGGTTTGCCTTAGGTTGTGGAATACTTGAGCCATTATGAACGTGTTTGTTGTCGTACTAGCATCTCTCATCTTCCTGGCTAGTTTCCCCATGTTCACCTACGCTTTCGTGGTGCCTGAGTTCTGGGCCCCCTGGCTCTTTACCGCGGGAATTCTGACCGCGACCTTCGCCTTCGCCATCCCCATGCTCATCATGGGCCGTCGTCGCTAAGCGGCGTTTTCTGAAATCACTCGCCTCGAAAAGTTTTCGAGGCGCTGACGTATGTTGTCGCCCTTCAGCGCCAGGATCTCCTGCCCCGCGCGGCCTCCGGTGACATCGGCCACCATGCGAATCATTGCCGAGCACGAGAGATCTGCGCAGAGATAAGTGCCGACCGTGTTTCCTCTGGCGCCCTCCTCGCCGGTCTTCGGTGCCACGAAAAGGCTCACCTGGGGCGCCGGCTGTTGGGTGTGGCAGAGTGCACACAGAGCTGACCGTCCGGCGGGCATTGAACTCTCAGCACTCCTGACCATGAGGCCTCTGGGTTCATCCCCGACCCAAAACACCAGGTAGCCCTTAGTGGGGTGATGCGCATCACGCCAGCCTAGGAATTCGCGTTCATCCCAGAGAGTTTCGTGCAAACCCGGAAAGCTCATGACTCGGAGGTCCGCCTCGGACATGTTCACAAGGCTGCCAACGATTTGTTCCCGGGTCAGCGACTTCATCCCAACAATCTAAACACAGCCCGAAAACGACTGTGGGGCCATCCGAGACGGATGACCCCACAGCCCTAAGGCGATGTTAGACAAGCCTAGAGAGGACGGATGTTCTCCGCCTGAGGGCCCTTCTGGCCCGAGGTGATGTCGAACTCCACGCGCTGGTTCTCCTCGAGAGAGCGGTAACCGCTGCTCTGGATTGCGGAGAAGTGTGCGAAGACGTCGGCCGAGCCGTCATCAGGAGTGATGAAGCCGTAGCCCTTGTCACCGTTGAACCATTTAACGATTCCGGTTGCCATTGTGTATCTCTTTTCTGTGGTGCTGTGGTGCGTAGGTTCGACGTTCGAAACCAACGGTCGAAACTACCGCCAACCCCACACTCACACGAGCACACCGCAATCCGAAAATTGTGGATAAGAATTGTCGGCTCAATACGACAGGGCTCAGCGTAGCGCGAAAGAAGCCAACTACCTAGCGGAAAGGCGTGCGAGAAATTCTCCAGGTTCCAACCACTACCCTCACAAGCAGACATAGTCCCCCGAGGGAGCGTGATGCCAGAGACTGAGTCGGTCTGGGATTATCCGAGACCCCCGCGACTGGAGCATTCGCGTGACCACGTCGTGGTCACGCACAACGGCGTTGTCATTGCGGATACGAAGTCTCCGCTTCGCATCCTGGAGACCTCTCACCCGCCCACCTACTACCTCCCTCGAGCTGACGTTGATGTGGACGTCCTCCAGCCGGTAGAGGGAACAACATTCTGCGAATTCAAGGGGCGAGCGTCCTATGCGGATCTCGTGGTCGGCGAAAGCCTGTGTCCACGCGCGGTGTGGTGGTATGAAAACCCGACCCCTGGCTATGTGGAGCTGGTCGATCACATCGCCCTCTACCCGGGTCGAGTCGACCAGTGCACTGTGAACGGTGAGATTGTGCAAGCACAGGAAGGTGACTTCTACGGCGGGTGGATCACCTCGCGAGTGACGGGACCCTTTAAGGGTGCTCCTGGCACGCTCGGGTGGTAGAGCCTGAGAGAATACTGCGGTGACCACAATCAGGCATTGCACCGAAGACGACATTGACGCCCTCGTTGCAATCAACAACTCGGGATACCCAGCTGTCCCCATGGCAACAGCCGAAGAGATTTCTGGGTTGCTCTCGATGTGTTCTCTGGCGTTGATTGCGGAAGATGCAGAGGGCTCCCCTATAGGTTTCGTGATGGCAATGGACCCCGGCCTCGACTACGCGAGTGAAAACTACGTGTTCTTCGAGGCCAGATTTAGTAACCACCTCTACATCGACCGCATTGTCCTGACCGATGCTAGTCGTGGGCTCGGCCTGGGGTCTGCGCTCTACCAGCGGGTGTTCGATCGCGCGCGGGCCGATGGGCGTGAGCGTGTTACGTGTGAGGTCAACTTGGAGCCACCCAACCCAGGTAGTCTTCGATTCCATCGACGATGGGGTTTCGAGGACGTCGATACCCAACCCACCAAGGGTGGCCAGGTCGTTGTTCAATTACTTCAAGCTCCAGTCTCCTGAGGGGTCACTGACATGCCATTAGCCGATCGAATCCCTAGCGTTGGAATTGTCATTCCGGCATACAACGAAGAAGACACAATCAGGGCGTGCGTCCAGGCTGCTATTCACCAGACAGTCCCCGCCGAGGAAATCATCGTCGTTGACAACAAGTCGACGGACCAAACGAAAGCAATCCTGAAGAAACTCAAGAAGGAATTCCCCGATGCGCCACTGATTGTGCTGCGGCAAGACGAAGCGCAGGGCATCACCCCGACTAGGAACATGGGCTTTGATGCGGTTACCTCCGACGTCATCGGGCGGATCGATGCCGATTCCATACTCGAGCCCAACTGGGTGGAAGAAACCAAAAAGGTTTTTCTCAACACCGACGTTCACGCAGCCACGGGTCCCGTCATTTACTACGACATGCCACTTCGGCGCTACATGGCCAAAGCGGACGACACCGCCAGGCGTGCTATTTCGCGGCTAGTGAAGCAGTACCACTTTTTGTTTGGCACGAATATGGCCTTGCGCCGCGAGGCGTGGGAGGCCGTTAGAGACAGCATCTGCCTCGACGCGGATAAGGAAATGTTCGAGGACATCGATTTGTCCGTGCACCTGTACGACGACGGTTTCAACATCGTCTACGCACCGGCGATGGTCGCAGGCATGTCGGCTAGGCGAATCGACGATTCCCCCAGCGACTTTCTGGCCTACATTAAGCGCTTCGACACGACCTACAACCACCATGGTCTACGCAAAAAAACACTCCGCATTCCGCAATGGTCCTACCTGGGGGTGTACCCGATCGCCAAGAGTTTGCGGTGGGGAATGAAGCTCCGCGAGAGCATCAAGCTCTAAGCTAAGGGTTGTACACGGGAGTCCAAGAAAGTTGGACTGAGAGGAAACCGCAAGGTTTCGACCGTCGAACCTGATCTGGGTCATGCCAGCGAAGGGAGGACATCTCTATCCCGTGCCCTATCCAACACACGTTGATGAAAGGCACGACTATGACAACTGCACCACATCGTTTGCGTTGGCGTCCACGGGACATCGTTCTCGCGAGCGTCGTCGGGGTGATGGCGGGCGGAATTTTCGCCCTCTGGAACATTGCCCACGTTCCACTGCTTGAACCACTGGGGGCCCTGCTCCCAGGGTTCCAAGCTCTGGGCCACGGGGTGTGGCTTATTGGTGGCCTCTTGACTGCTCTCGTGGTCAGGCGTCCAGGGGCTGCTCTTTATGGCGAAATCCTGGCAGCGACGGTCTCGGCGCTGATCGGCAGCCAGTGGGGCGTCATTACCTTGATCTATGGCGCCGTTCAGGGTCTAGGCGCAGAGCTCGTTTTTGCCCTGTTTGCTTATCGCCTATGGAATGTCGTCGCCGCCTTGGTCGCTGGCGCCGGGGCCGGGATTGCCATGGCGGCTCTTGATCTGACTCTCTACTACGCCGGAGCGGGTGTCGAGTTCTTCGTGATTTATGCGCTCTCGTCAATTGCTTCCGGAGTTCTGATCGCAGGTCTTGGTAGTTGGGCTATTGAGCGAGGCCTCCACCGAGCGGGTGCGCTACGGTCATGAAAACGTTGCGGGCTGCCCCGGTTAGCGCCACCGATTTCGGGTGGACCTACCCGGGGCGGCCTGAGCCTGCGCTTGTTGGGGTGAGCTTCAGCATTCCGGCGGGATCGAGAGTCCTTATCCAAGGGCCCTCAGGCTCTGGAAAGTCGACGTTGGCCCTCGCGATTGCTGGCCTTCTGGAGTCGCCCGAAGATGGCACCCAGAGTGGTGCTCTTGCGGTGGGAGATGGTTCACCGCGCGTCGGGGTTGTCTTTCAACAACCTGAAGATCAAACGGTCATGGCGCGCCTTCACGATGACGTTGCTTTCGGCTTAGAAAACACTCTGGTGCCGCGCGAGCAGATGCAGCGACGCATCGAAGGGGCCCTTGGCGCTGTGGGGCTCGACCTCGAGGGGAGCCGCCCCACCAGGGCGCTCTCTGGAGGTCAGCGTCAGCGACTCTGCCTTGCTGGTGCTCTCGCACTCGAACCTGAGGTCCTCGTGCTGGATGAGCCTCTGAGCGCACTGGATACGGAGGGTGCCCAGGATGTGGTTCAGGCTGTGCAGAGCGTCGCCGAGCGGCACTCCACCACGATTCTCATTGTCGATCATGACGCTGGGCCCTGGCGTCACCTCATTGACATGGTCATAACTCTCGAGCGCGGACGGGTTGTCTCCATCGAGAGCGGTGTGGGCTCCCCAGCGGAGCCGACACGAGTGCCGACTCTTCGGCGTTTAGCGCCGGGCGAGTTGGTCCTAGCGTGTCGTGATCTCATCGGATCCAGAGACGGGGCTGCTGCTGCGTCCTCCGCTATGAGCGTAGAGATCAAAGGCGGTGAGATTGTTGCGCTAATGGGCCCGAACGGATCGGGCAAGACCACACTTGCGCTCACGCTGGCGGGCCTCCTGGCACCGTTATCCGGTCAGATGCTTGTGCCAACGAACCCCCATCTGCTCGACTCCAAGGACCTTGCGACGTTGGTCGGATTCGTGCCACAAAACCCCGCCCACGCTTTTCACTTCAGCACCGTCACCGCTGAGCTCTCGGCAACCGGGGCAAGTGTCCTGAAGATTAGTGAATCCGTTGCCCGCTGGAACCTGGGCTCGCTCCTTGAAGCTCACCCACTCCGGCTCAGCGGGGGAGAACGACGTCGCTTAGCCCTGGCACTGGCAACGCTGCACTCGCCGCGACTTGTGGTGCTCGATGAGCCGAGTCAGTCACTGGATCGCGCAGCCCGGGGTGAACTGATCCAGTGGCTCAACGGTCTTGCCAGCGAAGGAACTGCTGTGGTCGTGGCCACCCACGACCGCGACCTTGTTGACAGTCTGGGGGCGAGAATCGTTGAGCTAGCGGCACCGGCGGAGGATGTCGAGCCGCTTGAGTCGGCTTCGACGAGTCTGCTGTCGCGAGCTAACCCCCTGGCCTTGGTCGGTGCCGCCGTAGTGGTGGCCGCGGGACTGATCTCAACACTCGATGTTGTCTCCGGAGCGGTCGCGCTTGGCCTTTTTGCCCTTGTGGCTCCCTGGCTTGGGGTTCCCCGGTGGCACCTCGGTCTGCGCCTTGCCCCGGTGGTGTTGGCCGCAGTGTTCGCGGGCGTGACCATCGCTCTCTATGGCGAATCTTCTGGGGAAGAGTGGTTCTCGTGGGGACTAATCGGCGTTTCGGAGGGATCCCTCGAGCTGGCCTTAGCGACCACTCTTCGTATTCTCGCCATTGGCGGGCCTGCGCTGCTGGTGCTATCTCGGGTTGACCCAACGTGTTTTGCGGATGCCCTGTCTCAGCACACTCCATTGCCCCAGAACTTTGTGATGGGTGGTCTTGCGGCTTTGCGACTGATCGACGTTGTGGCCGGCGATCGGCAGATGCGACTGGCTACCCTTCGAGCCAGGGGGCTCGAAGGCAACAGCCGCTTGTTACGCGTGGTGAGAGAAGCCATCGCAATTTTTGTCCTTGCCATCAGGCGCTCAGAAACACTGGGTCGCGCGATGGAATCGAGGGGGTTCGGGCGGGCCGACAGCCGAACTCACTACCGGGAGTCGCGCTTCTTGCCGCACGACTGGTTATGGATTGTTGGCGGGCTAGTCCTCGGAGGGGTGTCTGTTTGGGCGGCCATAGCGACGGGACATTTCAATGCAGTCCTCGGGTAACGCACTAGTCACCCTGGTTGATGGGCCCTCGGGTTCCGGAAAGTCCGATTACGGGGTGTGGTTGGCTGCAGAGCGTAGCGCGGTGCTGGTCAGTCTTGATGATGTTTATCCCGGGTGGGATGGGCTTGACGCCGGAAGCTGGCATATTCACCGCAATGTTCTTGTTCCGATTTCGCAGGGACTGCCAGCGCGTTACCAGCGCTGGGATTGGCGCACGGGCGTTCCCGCGGACTGGGTCGAGATCTCACCTGGCCGCCCGCTGGTGATTGAGGGTTGCGGAGCAATCCGGCGGGAAGGGCTTTCCATCCCGGCCGATCGGGTGTGGGTGGACGCCACAGTCGACGTCCGCAGACGACGCGCCATCGAGCGCGACGGCGAGGTCTATGCGCCTCACTGGCAGCGCTGGGCGCTTCAAGAAGCCCGGTTCCTAGCGCTTCACGGTGGACCAGAGAACGCCGACGTGACCGTGACGACGGGCTAGGGACTTGGGGTGAGTAACGGGGCTTGAACCCGCGACCTCCTGGACCACAACCAGGCGCTCTACCAACTGAGCTATACCCACCAAGGCTTCACCGCGATGGGGTGAAGCGTGACAAGTGTATTACAGGCGGTCGGCCCAGTGTTCCCGGATCGATGTGCTGATGGTCTTGAGCGCTTGGGTATCGGGGCCAGGAGCCTCAACGAAGACCGCCCGCCTGTAGTAGGCCAACTCTCGAATGGATTCGATGATGTCCGCAAGGGCGCGGTGACCACCGTTCTTCTCAGGTGACTGGAAGTAGGTCTTCGGGAACCAGTGTTTGGCTAGTTCCTTGATGCTCGAGACGTCCACATTCCGGTAGTGCAAGTGCGCGTGCACCGCGGGCAGTTCTTTGTGAATGAAAGCGCGGTCGGTGCCGATCGTGTTACCAGCAAGGGGGGCAACCCCGGGCTCCGGAACGAACGATCTGATGTAGTCAAGAGTCTTGGCTTCAGCCTCTTGGAGGCTTAGTCCTGAATCGAGGTCGGCCAGGAGGCCGCTGGTGGTGTGCATCTCGCGCACAAAGTCACTCATCTGCGCGAGCGCGGTGGTGCTTGGCTTGATGACCACCTGGAAGCCAGGATCCAGGAGGTTCAGCTCGTAATCGGTGATTACGACCGCGACTTCAAGGAGTTCGTCAATTTGGGGGTCCAGCCCCGTCATTTCGCAGTCGACCCAGACCAGTCGATTGCTACTCCCGTTTACCACCCGGTGAGTCTATCCCGTGTGCCGCGAGCGGAGCAGCCCTACGAGATAAGCCAGAGAAAACGCAAACCCTACCGCCGCGTAGGCCAGCGTGAACCACGTGTAGGCGACGGGGATGAGCAGGGTAATCATGCCAAGCCCGGCTGCAGCAAACAGCATCACGACACTGGCCATGCGGACGCCACCATCGCTGGCGCTCACCGAGACGACAGCCATGTTCCCGGTGAGAGCTACGAGAGTGATTCCGATCATCACCATGGACCACATCAGCGGGAGGTTTGGCTCCATGCCGAGCAACTCGAGAAAAAAGGCCGGGAAGACAATCAGCGCTGCGGCGCTCAGGCCGAAAACTGCTGCTCCAGCGCGGAGTGTGTATCGCAGTTGAGTCACACACGACATTCTAGGTGGGAAGCGAAAAGACGAATGGTCGGCTATTCCTTCGATAGGTTGGAGGAAAGGGTTTGATGGGATGCGCGACGATACCGCCGCGCATTCGGCAAACCATCAGCAGACGCACAGGCCCCGGGCCCAGACTGGGAAATCTGAGTGCACAGGCCTACGGCCAGAAAAGAAGTTGAAAGCGTGAAGACAAGAACCAAAGTCATTGCCGGAATTGTTGCCGTCCTCGTTGTCGGAGGCGCGGGGACCGGTATTGCACTTTCCGCAGCTGCCCCCGAGGAGGCAACAGTCCTGACCGAAGCGGTTCAGGTTCGCGATGTTGATGTCACGGTGGCCGCCTCTGGCACCGTCGACCCCGCGCTCGAATTAGGTCTGCAGTTCCCCGGTGCCGTTAGCGCTCAATTGGCGACGCTCAACGTTGCCGTTGGTGATGTAGTCGCCGAAGGCGATGTTCTTGCCACGATCAAGACCGAAGCCCTGGAGGCCGCAGTCGCGAGCGCTCGCGCCAGTGTTGC
>CAYXSU010000001.1:276027-283440 GCA_964467805.1 uncultured Microbacteriaceae bacterium | reverse complement strand
AACTCTGCTCTTGCTAATCTCGCTGGCGCCACCATGACTGCCCCTGCAGCCGGAACAATTGTCGCGATCGCCTCCGAGGTCGGAGAGCCGATTGGAACCACGACCCTCGGAACGAAGGGCACTAGTGGCTTTATCATCCTGGCTGCACTGGATGAGTTTGTTGTCACCGCAGAGTTCGCAGAAGGCGACGTTGTCGGTATTGCTGTGGGCCAAAAAGTAAGCCTGGAGTTCGACGCCCTTCCCGATGAATCCAGGGTTGGCGAGGTAACCCACGTCGCACCCTTTGGTGTCGTGGACCCCTCCGGATCCTCACTGACCACCTACGAGGTCACCATTAGTCTTCCTAACCCTCCAGCTGGTCTGCGCGCTGGGATGACGGCTCAGGCGAGCATCACGACTGAAGAGCGTCTCGGAGTGGTGGCTGCCCCTGTGACGGCACTCGTTCCCACTGATGATGGCTTCGTCGTTCGCGTCCAGGGTGAAGATGGCACCATTACCACCGTTGACGTCGAAGTGGGCATTCGCGGTGGTTACTACGTCGAAATCGTCTCGGGTCTTTCCGAGGGCGATCGCGTCGTGACAGGTTCTGACGGCGAACTGCCACCGACCGACACAGGTTTCGGCGGCGGGCCACCTGAGGACGCTGAAGAGAACCCAGATCTCAATTGAGCGATGTAGTTGTTGAACTGACCAATGTTCGCCGGGAGTACCAAACCGGCGAAGTGCCGACTGTCGCTCTTGCTGGGGTGAGCCTCAAGGTTGAACGTGGCGAATTCGTAGCCATTGTGGGCCCCTCGGGTTCCGGTAAGTCAACCTTGATGAACCTGATTGGTTGTCTTGATCGCCCGAGCGCTGGCACGGTGAAGATTTCGGGCAAAGACATCTCCACCCTGGATGACAACGAGCTCACGGCACTGCGATCGCGCGCGATTGGTTTTGTGTTTCAACAGTTCCAGCTTCTGCCCTTGACCTCCGCAGTGGAAAACGTTGCAGCCCCCCTTCTCTACCAGGGCCTTCGGCCCAGGGAAGCTCACAAGCGCGCAGCTGCGATTCTGACAAGACTGGGCCTTGGTGAGCGCCTCGATTTCGATCGTGGTCGTCTCTCGGGTGGTCAGCAGCAGCGCGTCGCTATTTCCCGCGCGCTAGTCACAAACCCGGACATTGTTCTTGCCGATGAGCCCACTGGTGCTCTCGATACCTCCTCTGGTGCGCAGGTCATGGAGGTGTTCAAAGAGATGAACGCCGAGGGGCGCACGATTGTCCTGATTACCCACGACCTCGATGTTGCGGCGGCCGCAAAGCGCCGTGTCTATATCAGGGACGGTCTGATTGAGCGCGACGAAGCCGATGCGTTAGCGGGCTCACGATGAATCTTTGGCTCACTTTCAGGCTGGCGCTCAGCCGCATCATGGCGGCCAAGGTACGCTCGGCGCTCACGATGCTCGGCATCATCATTGGTGTCGGTGCTGTCGTCGCCCTCACGGCCGTGGGTCAGGGTGCTCAGCAGGGCATCGACAGCTCACTGGAGTCGCTCGGTGCCAATCAAATCACGGTGTCTGCTTCAACACCCACGGGGCTTGAGGAGAAGGATGCCGCCGCGATCGCGGAAATTGAGGGTGTCTTGAAGACCAGCACCGAGGTTCGGACGGTGGGAAGCATCGCCTACGGCAGTGAATCCATCTCTGCCACCATCATCGGTGTGTCCCCGGAGTATGAAAAACTCGGGAATCCCGACCTCGCTATTGGTTCGTTCTTGCCCACGTCGCCTGGGTTACAGAACTCACGGGTGGTCGTCATGTCAGCCCGTGGCGCTGACGAATTGGGTTTCACTAAAGAGTCCATCGGTGACACCGTGCGTGTCGATGGGCTTGCTTTCACTGTGATCGGCGTGTTGGACGACGCCGACGGGTTTGGTTCCGGAGCCAATGTCTACATCACTCAGGGTGCCGCTAGGAGCCTCTTCTCGAAGTCGCCCTATCTCTCCGTCATTCGTATCCAGGCCGAATCCCAGGAGGCGGTGTCGCCGGTGGAGTACCGAGTAGAAAGCTTCCTGCGCTACTCCAAGAACGTCCGCAATGACGATGACGCAACATTCATCATCTTCAATCAGGCGGCACTTCAGGACACAATCCGGACGGTGACCAGCACGTTGGGAATTCTCATCACCGGCATCGCGGGCATTTCGCTGGTTGTGGGTGGCATCGGAATCATGAACATTATGTTGGTCTCGGTACGTGAGCGGACCAGGGAAATCGGCGTTCGTCGAGCAATCGGTGCCAAGCAGTCACAGATTCTGACCCAGTTCTTGATGGAAGCGGTGGTCCTCTCCACGCTGGGTGGCCTGATTGGTCTCACCATCGGGCAGTTGGCCTCGTACGGCTTCTCGGTTCTTGGCGGGTGGGACTTCTTTATTGACCCAACCACCGTCTTTGTTGCTTTGGGCTTTAGTGCCCTGGTTGGTGTTGTCTTTGGAGTCTGGCCTGCCAGAACAGCTGCCAAGCTCCAGCCTGTTGACGCTTTGCGATTCGAGTAGCTCACTTTGCCGCTCTGGTAAATCGCCGCCCTCGCGAACCCGGAGATGGCCTCTAGCCGATGATGAGCTTTGGTGACACAGAAGCCCGCAGTTCGGGCGGGTCTTCATTCTTGTCGGTCGGGCATACCTCTATGGCCTAATGGCAGGTGGCCAGGCTGGGGTGAACCGCACCTTCGAGATTCTCTCCGAGCAAATGATGCTAACGATGAAGCTTCTTGGTGTTACCGACCTTGACGAGCTCACCCCCAAGCACGCGACACAGCTTCAGTCGTTGCACGCCATATAAACCTGAGGCCACACTCAGAATTCTCGGTATTTCTCCAGTTCCCATTGCGACACTGTTTCCACAGACAATGCCGCCACAGCGCGGAGAAAGTAGCGCGTGGAAGCCTTCCTTCTGTTTGTGCTCATTCTGACGAATGGGCTTCTTGCGATGTCCGAAGTCGCTTTATTGACATCGAGGCGAGCAAAGCTCCAGGCGATGGCCGCAAAGGGCCGCAAGTCTGCGGCCCTGGCATTGAAGGTGTCGGAGAATCCGACCGAGTTTCTTTCGGCCATCCAGATTGGTATCACTTCGATCGGATTGCTCAGCGGAATCGTCGGCGAGGCCGTGTTTGCGGCACCGCTCGCCGAGTTCCTGCAGGATCTCGGGCTCGATGACACAGTCGCCAGCGTTGGCGCGACGATTCTTGTTGTTTTGGTCGTCACCTATTTCGCCATCACTATTGGTGAATTGGTGCCGAAGCGATTTGGCCAGACCCATCCAGAGGTCATTGCCTCGATTGTGAGCGCCCCGTTACTGGTCATTGCGAAGATTTCCCGGCCGTTTGTTTTTGCTCTTAGCGTTAGCACCAACGCTCTTCTGCGTCTTCTCGGCGTCAAAGAGGGGCAATCCGCGTCTGTCACTGAAGACGAGATTGAGGCGATGCTCGATGAGGGCTCGTTGACCGGTTTGATCGAAACCCAAGAGCGCGACATCGTACGCAAACTCTTCCGCCTGGATGAGCGGCGCCTGGGCTCTCTGATGGTGCCGCGATCCGAGATTGTCTTTGTCGATATCTCGGCGCCGGATGCTGAGAACTTCGATGCGATTGCAGGCTCCCCGCACTCGAGAATTCCTGTGTGTGATGGGGATCTTGACACGGTGGTGGGCGTCCTCAGCGCCAAGAGCGCGCTCGCCCAGATGGCCCGGGGCGCAAAACTCAACCTCAAATACAAGCTCGAAGAGCCCGTCTATGTTCCAGAAACACTGACCGGTCTCGAGCTGTTGGAGCTGTTCCGGGAGTCCCGTAAGAGCTTTGCCTTTGTCGTTGACGAATACGGAAGCCTCGAAGGCCTTGTCACCCTCCAGGACATCCTTGACGCGCTCGTGGGAGAAATTGGTGAAACCAGCGATGGGGAACCAGAAGCGGTCCAGAGGGATGATGGCTCGTGGCTTCTCGAGAGCTCGATGGCCATCCCCGAGTTCGAAGATCTACTGGGAATTAGCAATCTGCCCCAAGATGGCAAGGGCAAGTATCACACCGTCAGTGGCCTTGTCCTGCTCCTCCTGGGGCGACTTCCCGTTCCGGGTGACGCGGTGAACGTCGAGGGCTGGCGACTCGAAGTGGTCGACCTTGATGGTCGTCGCATCGACAAGATCCTTGCCTCACGGATTTCGGAGCTCTAGGCGACACCCGCGGGCTTGCCACAGTGCTTGGGGTTTGCTCAGTCGGTGCCTGGGCGCTGAAGCGGCAGGTGGCTACTGGCCTGAGTTGGGCGGCTACTTTGCGGGGATTGGCATCCAGCGTTCCTGGACAAGGAGCGCTGAGAGAATAACCAATCCACCGCCCAGTAACTGTGACAAAGAGAGTGTCTCGCGAAGAAACAAAACTCCGAGTACCACGGCCACCACGGGCGTGATGTAGGTCACGCTTGATGCGATGACGCTCCCAGCTAGTTCGATGTTTCTGTAATTCCAGACATACGCAATCCCCGTCCCCAATACCCCAAGTCCAAGAATGCCCCACACTGCCGACGCGCTCAGCGGGTGGACGAGGATTCCCGAAAAGAGAGCACCGGGAACCGTGATTACCGCGGAAACCCCAACCTGAGCTGCTGCCAGAGCGTAGGGGCTGTAGGGCAAATTAGTGACGTGGCGCTTCGCGTAGGGCATAGCCACCCCGTAGGACAGGGTCGCTAGCAGGAGCACTCCCACCCCGAGCAGTGTTACCCCGTCAAAGCGTTCGATGACGTTCGTAACCAGAACGATTCCTGCAATCCCAATCGCTAGTCCAAGGAGTTGGTTGGCTGTGGGCTTCTGCTCTCGAAACGCGAGGGCAACCACCACAACCGTCATCAGTGGTGTTGTGGCGTTCACTATTCCGGCGAGGGAGCTTGGCACCCACTGCTGACCGACGGCGAAGAGAAACCCTGGGATCGCGTTCAGCAACAGGGCAACCACGCCGATGTGAACCCAGTGAAAACCCCATGCGGGGAGCCGGTCGCGTCGGATCAGCAGAATCAACGCCAGGCTCGCTGCGCCCAGAAGCCCCCGCATAAAGACCACCCCAGCAGGGCTGAAGCTCAGCAACGCGAGGTCGATGAAGAGAAACGATGACCCCCACACCAGTCCAAGAGCCAGGAACCCGGGCAGCCAGCGAAGGTCACTCTTCATGTGAACCAGTGTAGGAACGATAAGCCATCGCGCCCGCCAATTCGGCCTCATCGCTGAAGGATCAGGTACCCGCAGTTGTAAACTGTGATGGAAAGCCCTCGTAGCTCAGCGGATAGAGCAGAAGACTTCTAATCTTTTGGCCGCAGGTTCGATTCCTGCCGAGGGCGCGGATCGTAATTGTGCATTTAGCGCGAGCGCTGCTGAGGGCGTCGCGCGGCGCTAGTTGGCCTGGACCCCTGGTCACGACCCGGTTGTCCAGGACGTGGGTTTCTTCCAGGCTTGGCTCCGCGGTTGCCGCCTGTGGCGCTATCACCACTGCGAACCGCGCGCTTGCGCTGCGCGTTGCGACCAGTGGAACTGCCACCACCATATTCCTTGTGTTCCTGGGGGACAGGCTTCACATAAGGGGCAACCTCGCCGATGAGGGCGAGGACCTGAGGTGATGTGGCACTCACGCTCTGCGGGGTGACCGAAATGTCTGCCTTTCGCAGAAGATCGGCCAAGTCCTTGCGTTGGGTGGGCAGGGACACGGTGATGACATCGCCCTGTGCACCAGCACGAGCGGTGCGGCCTGAGCGATGCAGGTAAGCCTTGTGTTCCATCGGTGGATCAACGTGGATGACCAGGTCGACGTTGTCGACGTGGACGCCACGGGCAGCAACGTCCGTTGCCACGAGAACCTTCACCGCACCCTCGCTAAACGCTGCGAGGTTGCGGTCCCTGGCTGGTTGGGACAGGTTCCCGTGGAGATCGACAGCAGGGATACCAGCGTCTGTCAGTGCCTTGGCTAGTTTCTTGGCATGGTGCTTGGTGCGCATGAAAAGGATGCGTCGCCCGGTGCCGGAGGCGAGAGCATAGACAAGCTTCTTTTTGGCATCGACGTCACTTGCTTCGAAGACGTGGTGGGTCATCTGAGCAACGGGGGAGTTGGCCTCATCAACTGCGTGCATCACTTCGTTAGTGAGGAAGCGATCGACAAGCTTGTTCACACCGTTGTCCAGGGTTGCAGAGAAAAGCAAGCGCTGCCCGCCCTGGGGCGTGGCAGCGAGGATGCGGGTGACTACAGGCAAAAAGCCAAGGTCTGCCATGTGGTCAGCCTCGTCGAGGACGGTGATCTCGATGGCATCGAGGCGCAGGAAGCCCTGACCCATGAGGTCTTCAACGCGACCAGGGGTTGCGACCACGATTTCTACGCCATCTCGTAGGGCCTGAACCTGACGGGTTTGGGAAACCCCACCGAAGATGGTGGTGACGCGGAGGTTCATGGCCTCAGCCAGGGGACGCATCACATTGGTGATTTGGGTCGCTAGTTCACGGGTTGGTGCGAGCACAAGGCCCAGCGGGCGGCCTTGGCTTCGACGGCCACCGGAAAGTTCTCCAGCCAGCCTTGCGACCATCGGGATACTAAACGCCAGTGTCTTGCCAGAGCCTGTTTTGCCACGGCCTAACACGTCCTTGCCAGCGAGGGTGTCGGGCAGAGTGTCGATCTGGATGGGGAAGGGCTCGTCGATACCCATGCGGGTGAGGGCGTTGCAGATGTTGGCGGGAACGCCAAGAGATGAAAATGATGAAACAGACATTGTTGTAAAGCTTTCTAGTGATGGAAACCATCACGTGTGTGAGCCAGGCATGCGCCTGGTGAAGGGCGAAGACATCGAATGATGCATTCGATCGCCGCAAGAAAATTATCAACCACTAGGTGGTGAGGGAGCGTTCTACGACGCAGGGGGCAAATCGTTGCCACCAATATTCCCACCCTAGCGCACAGTGGTTACTCGCGGGCACATTCTGCATCGCGGAACCCGGGCGTCAGTCGCAGCAGTGGCGCCTTAAGACGCGGCAACAGCATGTCCATCAATCCACTCAGCGATCCCCGCGAGGTCAAGGTCCTGGGTGGCGACGTCGAGAACAAAATCGAAAGCGTCTTGTGTCGCGGCCACCACCTCAAAGCCATTGAGGAGCATGAAGGTGATCATGAGAGCCCATGCCGTTCTTTTGTTGCCGTCAATAAGTGGATGGGACGTAACGACGGAATGCATGAGGGCGGCAGCCTTAAGCGACAGAGCTGGGTATGCGTCCTCGCCGAACAGGCTTGTCTTGGGTCTAGCCAGGCAGCTTTCGAGAAGGCCGAGATCGCGCGGGTGAAACCCCAGATATCGAAGCTGTTCAAGAGCGTCTTCTAAGTCGAGAAAGACGGTCATGCGTCAGCCAGGCGCTCCATGAG
>CAYXSU010000001.1:0-275927 GCA_964467805.1 uncultured Microbacteriaceae bacterium | reverse complement strand
GGCTGTGGGCTTGTAGCGTGAGGGCCATGGCCCAGAAAAGTCCGTCTCCTCGAGCGCGCGCGGGAACTCCTGCGAAGCGCCCGGCGGCGGCATCGCCCGCGAGAACCCCTCGTAATCAGCCCGTCCAACCGAAGCCCTCCGGTGGCCCTTCTGCTGCCGCGAAGGCCTGGCTGACTGTCGCCTCGTGGGTGGGAGCCAGCTTTCGTTTCCTGAGTTCTGAGGAACTCCCGAAAGAAGCACGCAGGGATGGCGTGCCCTTCGCGCTGTTCTTGTTCGCCATTGCCGGGGTCATTGTGGAGTGGTTCAACTACAACCAAACCTGGGCTCAAGTTCTCGATAACTACACCGTCGGTGGTTTCTTTGGGCGGCTAGCGTTCGCGCTGCCGGTGATTCTGTTCATCTTTGCTGGATGGTTGTTCCGCCACCCCTCTGGTGTCTATGACAACGGTCGAATCGGCATTGGTCTTGGCCTATTGCTCACCTCGGTCAGTGGGATGACCCACTTGGCCGGCGGGCGTCCGGCCCCGGGGGATGCCACCTTTGCCGAACTGGCCTCCGCGGGTGGGTTGCTGGGTTGGGTTGTGGCTGAGCCCTTTGTCTTCTTGGGGGGTGACACTGTGTTCCTTGCATGGCCAGTGATGGTCATCTTCTTCCTGGTGTCGCTGTTGATCATGACCAAGACGCCTCCTACGCGCATCGTCTCCAGGGCCAAGGAAGGCTACGCCTACCTTTTTGGAGTTGATCTTGACGAAGTTGCGAGGAACAAAAAGGCCGAGGCTGAGAACACCGTCGAGTTCGGGACGCTCACCGATTTGGGGCTTGACCTTGAAGATCCAAACTCCATGCCGTGGTGGCGCCGCGGAAAGAAAGAGAAGAAAGATGCTTTCGAATCGCCCATCGTCAGCCAGCCCGCTGCTGACACCGGGCGTATCGCGACCAAAGAGGACTTGGTCGCCCAGCTCAACAAGGCCGAAGCTGCTCTGGCAGCCGCTGCCGAGCCTGAGACTGCTCCTATTGAGGCTCCCACGGAGGAGGCTGCACCTCCGGTTCGACTTCAGCCAACCAAGCCCTATGCCCTTCCGGACCCTTCAATTCTGGTTCCTGGCACACCGCCGAAGGGCCGCAGTGCCGCTAACGACCAGGTTGTGGCAGCTATTACCGGTGTCTTCGATCAGTTTGAAATCAACGCCAAGGTGGTGGATTTCACCAGAGGCCCCTCCGTAACCCGCTATGAGGTTGAGTTAGGCACAGGGACCAAGGTTGAGAGAGTCACGGCGCTTGCCAAAAACATCGCCTACGCTGTGGCGTCCAATGAGGTCAATATCTTGTCCCCGATTCCAGGTAAGTCAGCAATCGGTATTGAGATTCCAAATTCTGACCGCGAGATTGTCTCCCTCGGTGATGTGTTGCGATCCCCTTCAGCCACCGCAGAAGTGCACCCCATGGTCATTGGTGTGGGTAAAGACGTGGAGGGCGGCTTTGTGGCGGCCAACCTCGCCAAAATGCCCCACTTGTTGGTCGCGGGTGCGACCGGTAGCGGTAAATCGAGCTTCATTAACTCGATGATTACGTCGATCCTTATGCGGGCTACGCCCGCTGAGGTTCGCATGGTCTTGGTAGACCCGAAGCGCGTGGAGCTTGCCGCGTATCAGGGGGTTCCCCACCTCATTACACCGATCATTACCAACCCGAAGCGTGCGGCTGATGCGCTGCAGTGGGTCGTCAAAGAAATGGACATGCGCTATGACGACCTCGAGAGCTTCGGGTTTAAGCACGTCGATGATTTCAACCGGGCGGTAGTAGCCAACGAGATTATCTTGCCAGTCGGTAGTGAGCGTGTTCTCCGGCCTTATCCCTATTTGCTTGTTGTCGTCGACGAGCTCGCGGATTTGATGATGGTTGCGCCACGAGATGTCGAAGATTCGATTGTTCGAATCACTCAGCTGGCGAGGGCGTCTGGAATTCACTTGGTCGTGGCAACCCAGCGCCCAAGCGTTGACGTGGTGACAGGCCTCATCAAGGCCAACATTCCCTCGCGCCTAGCGTTTGCTGTCTCGAGCATGACTGACTCGCGAGTAATCCTTGACCAGCCCGGTGCCGACAAGCTCATCGGGCAGGGTGACGCTCTCTTCTTGCCGCAGGGCGCTGCCAAGGCCAATCGCGTCCAGGGTGCGTGGGTGTCTGAGGCGGAGATCGCCAAGGTTGTCGCTCACGTGAAGCGTCAGGCTGATCCGGAGTATCGTGCCGAGGTAGCGGCCGGCGCTGGAAGCGCCGCCGTGATTGATGCGGACATTGGGGATGATTTAGATGTCCTGCTGCAGGCTGCTGAGCTGGTCGTCGGGACACAGTTTGGGTCGACTTCTATGTTGCAGCGCAAACTACGCGTGGGCTTCGCTAAGGCGGGCCGATTGATGGACCTGCTGGAATCCCGCCAGATTGTCGGGCCCTCCGAGGGATCGAAGGCGCGCGAGGTTCTCGTCGCTCCGGATGGTTTGTCGGCGGTGTTGGCTCAACTTCGTGGTGAGACTTCGGTCTCAGCCACGCCAGAAGCGCCACCAACTGTATCTGTTGCGACGGTAGCGTCGGAGGATCACCTCACTCAGGAGATAGTGGCAGAGGATTTGCCGGCGCCGAAGTCAGCGGTTGACCACTCCGTGCACTACGCGGACGACCCCATCGACGAGATGACAAAGGGCTATCCTGAAGTAGAAGGCGACTCTGATGACGACGCCTGGAGGCTCACTGGAAGGGATTAGGTCGTGGCACGTCCTGAATCATCCCCTCAACCCTCCAGTGGCCTGCGTGGCAGGTTTATCGCTGCTGGTGTCACGCAGGTCAGTAACGCGAACATTGCGAATCTCATCACCGTCGTCCGGATTCTTGTGGCGCCACTGTTTGTGTGGTTGGTGGTCATCGATGACGGGGCAGATTCTGGCGCTCGCTGGCTCGCAGGGCTTCTGTTCGTCGCCGCTATCGCGACAGACGGTATTGATGGCGCCCTAGCGCGACGACGCAACCTCATCACGAACACCGGCATCCTGCTGGATCCCATCGCCGACAAGGTGCTCATTGTCGGCGCTTTGGGTGCGCTGTGGTGGGTGGGGGAACTGCCTCTGTGGATCGTGCTGGTAATTGTGACTCGTGAACTTGGCATCACTGTCTTTAGGTTTGTGGTTCTCTCAGATCGCGTGATTCCGGCATCCCCCGGGGGCAAGCTGAAGACGATCGCTCAGGCAGTGACTATCGCGTCGTGGTTGATTCCGACCTGGGTTGTGCTTGGCTCCTGGGTGTTCGTCCTCAACTGGGTATTGATGGGTTTTGTCGTGCTGGTCACTACGTGGACCGGTGTCGACTATCTGGTCAAGGGCCTGCGCGCCCCAGAAAAGTCCGATGAGCGATAACCCCGCCGACATCATCGGCCTGGCCGTCGCGAAGGGGGTGACGCTCGGGTGTGCGGAATCGCTCACCGGCGGTCTCGTCGCTTCGGCTCTGGTTGAGGTCGCCGGCGCTTCGGCGGTCTTCAAGGGCTCCATCGTCGCTTATGACCTGATGGCGAAGAACGAACTGCTCGGCGTAAGTGCCGCTCTTCTGGCCGAGAAAGGCGCTGTGAACCCAGACACCGCGATTGCGATGGCCGAGGGGGCTACGCGCGCTCTCGGTGCTGATTTCGCGGTCGCCACAACGGGCGTCGCCGGTCCTGACCCCGATCCGGTCAGTGGCGCCCTGCCCGGTCTTTTCTTTATTGCTGTGGCTGGGGGAGAGCTTGGCACAATGGTGCGCGAAGTCAAGGTTGAAGGAGATCGAGGCGCTGTTCGGTCTGCTGCTTGCCGAGCTGCGCTCTTGGCGCTGCATGACGCCTTGGCAATGACGGACTAAGCTGCTGCATCCAGGAGCTGGGATGGGCAATGCCACAGCAATTACACAGCATTCCTGAGGGTAATCGGTCAACAATTGTCGGTAGTGTTGTCCACAACGAGAATGAAAGAGGAGGTGCACACATGGTTCTGGTAAGACACGAAATAGGCGACGTCCTTCGCGACTTTCGCCAGCAGAAGGGTGCGACCCTCCGCCAAATTGCGAGCCGCGCAAACGTTGCCTTGGGCTACTTGAGTGAGGTTGAGCGGGGCCAGAAAGAGGCCTCGAGCGAGATTCTTGCCGCTATCGCTGATGCTCTTGATATGCCCCTGTCTGTGATCATGCACGAGGTTGGCGACCGTCTCGCGATGTTCGAAGACATCGTTCCCCACTCCAGCGTCCCCGACACCTTGCCGGACGAGCTGGTTGCACAGTTTGACTCCGACATGGTGGTTCGTTAGGAACCTCGCGTGACACACAGCGAGTTCTTTATCGCCGTGGATGATGAATTTGGACCCTTCCAGGGCCGAGCATTGGTCCGTGACCTCGTGATGGACTCCTTGGGCGACCGGACCGCACAGCAGGCTCTAGAGGCTGGGGTGGCACCGAAGCGCGTGTGGCTTGCCCTGTGCGGGGCGATGCAAGTGCCTTTGGGGCGTCAACACGGGGTTGGCCTTATTGAGCCCCTTGCCGACACGCCAGGATAATCGTTCGAATATTCGTTCGAATAGCGGTACTCTCGTCCACAGTGATAAAGGACGCGGGCTAACTCCACAGCAATAACCTCAACCACCGAAGGTGTCTGAGGTTCCGCTTAGGCTCAAGCCCGCTCCCTGCGTTACCCGCCTTGTCGAGAGACCCCACGCCTTACGGGGTGTGGCGGAGGACGACAGCCGATAGGCAGCCGAGCACTACTGGAAAGAGAGATCGCAATGACAGCAGCAACAGATCGCGAAAAAGCCCTAGAAGCGGCACTCGCGCAGATAGATCGACAGTTCGGTAAGGGCTCGGTCATGCGACTGGGTTCGGACGAGCGCCCTCCCGTCGCCGTTATTCCCACCGGGTCCATCGCTTTGGACGTCGCCTTGGGCGTTGGTGGTTTACCACGCGGACGCATCATCGAGATTTATGGTCCAGAGTCCTCGGGTAAGACCACGCTGACTCTTCACGCTATTGCCAACGTGCAGCAACAGGGTGGCATCGCAGCATTCATCGATGCCGAGCACGCCCTAGACCCTGAATACGCCAAGAACTTGGGCGTAGACATCGACCAGCTGCTGGTATCTCAGCCAGATACAGGTGAGCAGGCCCTCGAAATCGCCGACATGTTGGTGCGCTCGGGCTCTGTTGACCTGGTGGTTATCGACTCCGTTGCTGCTTTGGTTCCTCGCGCTGAGATTGAAGGCGACATGGGCGACACCCATGTCGGTCTTCAGGCTCGCCTGATGTCTCAGGCTCTGCGGAAGCTCACCGGTGGTCTCAACCAGACCGGTACCACCATGATCTTCATCAACCAGCTTCGCGAGAAAATTGGTGTCTTCTTTGGTAGTCCGGAAACGACCTCCGGCGGTAAGGCGCTCAAGTTCTACGCCTCTGTCCGCCTCGATATTCGCCGGATTGAAACCTTGAAAGAAGGAACCGAGGCTGTGGGTAACCGCACCCGCGTGAAGGTCGTCAAGAACAAGATGGCCCCGCCCTTCAAGCAGGCCGAGTTTGACATCCTCTACGGAACGGGTATTTCTCGTGAGGGTAGCTTGATCGACTTCGGTGTTGAGCACGAAATTGTGAAGAAGTCTGGTGCTTGGTACACCTACGACGGTGATCAGCTGGGACAGGGTAAGGAAAACGCCAGGAACTATCTGATCGAGAACAAGGACGTTGCGCATGAAATCGAGCGCAAGATACTTGCCGCTCTGGGCGTGGGTCAGCTCGCCGCGGTCCCTCCCGTGGTTGAGGCAGACACGGAGCCAGTGGCTCCGGTCGAATCTCTCGAAGAAAAGATCACCGAACGCCAGGCTCAGGGGGCCTAAAGCGTGAGCATTCCCTTCGCCAACGGGGAACGCGATGCCACCATCATCGCGTTCCCCGTTGAGCGGGTTTCTCACGTGTCCAGAACACCCGCTGGCGACGCTGTGGTGATTTCGTTGACTTCAGCCGCAAACCCCTCTGGGGAGGATGACGAGATGTCCGATTCAACAAGTACCGAGTCGCCTGAAGGCAGTGAAACGGCAGTGAGCGATCGGGTTCGTCAACGCGCGCGAAACGTTGCTCTTCATGCTTTGGCAACCAGGGGTGTCTCGAAGGTGGAAATCGAGGCGAGGCTTGTTGCTCGCGAGTTACCGGCAGAAGTGGTAGCCGAACAGATTACTGACCTTGAGCGCCAGGGCCTGATTGATGACGCCGAGCTGGCGAGCAACCTTGTCGATAAATACGTGCTTCGGCAGGGGCTCGGGCGCCGTGGGGCAGCAGAGAAAATGCGCCAGCGAGGGGTTTCCAACACCCTCATCGAAGAAGCGTTGGAGGGCATCAGTAACGAGGACGAGAGCGCTCGCTTGCGCGAAGTTGCAGAAGATCGTGCTCGCGCGCTGGGGTCTCTAGCGCCTGAGGTTGCCAAGCGCAGGCTTGTTGCTTATCTGCAACGCCGCGGGTATTCGGGCAATGAGATTTTCGGTGTCGTGGACGAGGTTTTGAGCTGATTGCTTAGTGCGTTGCAACGGCGCTCATCACGCGCGCAAGTCTCTGAAGTGTTTCGGAGCGTGGGGTCAGATGGTTAATCGCCATGACTCCCAGCATTCCGGTGGCTGGGTCGATAAGTGCTGCTGAACCAGTGGCTCCGGCCTGGCCGACAAGTCCTGACATGTGGGATGGTCCTGAAGTAATCATGATTCCACGCGCCATGCGCAAGCCTTTTTCCATTCTGAGGGGCTCGGTGGTCAGATAGTCCCGCCACTGTGGACCAAAGAGTTCGTCGGACCAGAATGCACGAAGAAAGCGAGCCATCTCCTGAGCGGTCGTAACGAGTCCGCCGGCGGCCCCAAGGCTGGAGAGCGCGCGGGGGAGGCGCAGTACGTCAGTCCCGCGGTGAAGAGGAGCGAGCGAGAAGTATCGATCAACGTGCGACGGGGTAAAGATGTAGGTGTTCTTGAGACCAAGCGGCGTCACGACTCGGAGGTTCACTAGTTGCTCAAAAGTCATGCCTGTCGACTCCTGCAGGATTGCACCGAGGAGCGCGTAGTTGGTGTTGGAATAGTGGACCATCTTTCGCGATCCCGGAGGGAACAGGCCCGGGTAGTGCTTTGCAATCTCGAGGGCTTGATCTAGAGTCCAAGCCCGGTCTCGAGTGAGTGCCTGGCCGAACACCGACCTAACGTTCTTTGCAGGCGGCTCAAGAAAATCCACTATGCCTGAGCGGTGACTCAGAAGATGCTCTACTGTCACGCTGGAGCTGTAGTCATGGCTTCCCACTACACAGAGTCCTGCGAGCACGTCCTCCGAAAGCAACTCCGACACCGGAGTGTCCGGGGCCATGGCGCCCCGGTCGAACTCGCGCAGGATCATCGCGATAGTGACGAGTTTCGTTAGGCCAGTGGCAATAACTGGGAGAGTGGTGTCACCCCAGTCGAGCAACGGTGAACCATCTGAGCCGGTGATGAAAGCACGGGGGCGGGACACCCCCGGAGCATCAGCGATTCTCGCAAGAAGCGCTGCCACCTTGGGAGGTGGAACATCGGTGTCTATGGCGATCGTCATCAGTGGTGTCCCCCAGGGCAAGTCTATGAGTCTCGGTTGCTTTTCATCCCTGAGAGCAGGGTCCAGATTGTGGCACTCGTAGAATGGGCACTGTGACGTTGATTAACGAGTCCGAGGCGCGTGCGCAGGCCGCTGAACGATTTGCCTCACTCGATTCCGCCCATGGGCGCACTTATGAGGTGCGCACCTTTGGCTGCCAAATGAATGTTCACGATTCGGAGCGAATGTCTGGTTCCCTTGAAGCCGCCGGCTATCTCCCGGCGGACTCGGGCGTTCTTGCAGACGTGGTGGTGATCAATACCTGCGCGGTTCGCGAGAACGCCGACAACAAGCTCTATGGGACCTTGGGGCATTTGGCCTCGTTGAAGCGTGAACGGCCGGGGATGCAGATTGCTGTCGGTGGATGTCTAGCCCAGAAAGACAAGTCGACGATTCTTGCGAAGGCGCCGTATGTAGACGTGGTTTTTGGAACCCATAACATGGGCTCTTTGCCAGCGCTTCTGGAGCGCTCGCGTCACAATGGAGCAGCTGAAGTTGAGATTGTTGAAGCTCTTGAGACGTTCCCCTCCACGCTCCCGACCAAACGTGATTCCAGCTACGCGGGCTGGGTTTCCATTTCCGTTGGTTGCAACAACACCTGCACGTTTTGCATTGTGCCAAGCCTCCGGGGCAAAGAGAAAGACCGGCGCCCCGGTGAAGTGCTCGCCGAGATAGAGGCGCTAGTCCAGGACGGTGCCATCGAGGTAACTCTCCTTGGCCAGAACGTCAACACCTACGGTGTTGAGTTTGGCGACAAGCTTGCCTTTGGCAAGCTGCTGCGCGCAGCAGGAAAGATTGACGGGCTTGAGCGCATTCGTTTCACGAGCCCCCACCCAGCAGCCTTTACTGATGATGTGATCGATGCAATGGCCGAGACGCCACAGGTGATGCCCCAGCTCCATATGCCACTGCAATCGGGCTCCGATCGGATTCTGAAAGCAATGCGGCGCAGTTATCGCAGCGAGAAGTTCCTGGGGATTTTGGATCGCGTGCGCGAGAAGATCCCGAACGCCGCAATCACCACCGACATCATCGTCGGTTTCCCGGGCGAGACCGACGAAGACTTCGAGGGGACCATGAGTGTCGTTGAGAAGGCGCGCTTCGCGAGCGCGTTTACCTTCCAGTATTCGATCCGCAGGGGCACCCCCGCAGCAACCATGCCAGATCAGGTGGAGAAGGCCGTCGTTCAGGAGCGTTATGAACGACTCGTGGCCCGGCAGAACCAGATTTCGTGGGGAGAGAACCAAGCCCTGATTGGCAACACCGTGAATCTCTTGGTAGCTAACGACGAAGGTCGAAAGGACGGCCAAACCCACCGACTCTCTGGCCGCGCGGAAGACGGTCGATTGGGCCATTTCTCTGTTCCAGGGGGAGCCTCTGCACCACGACCCGGCGATGTTGTCAGCGTCACAGTGACCGACGCAAAGCCCTATTTCCTCCTTTCTGATCCGACAGGCGCGGAGGACTATGCCCTGCGGGCTACCCGAGCCGGTGACGCTTGGGATCGCTGGCAAGCGGCGAGTTGCGGCACTCCGGTGGCGCCCTCCGCCAGAGGGGCCGCCCCCGTAAGCCTCGGAATGCCGGCGCTACCTAGCTCTGGCAACTAGATCGTGTCTCTCGCCCAGTCGACCCCAGGCATCGAAACCCAACCCAGGCCGCCCTTGGTGGCTGTGGTGGGAGCGACTGGCACGGGCAAGAGTGCCTTTGCTCTGTCTCTTGCGACGGCGCTGATTGAGTCCGGCCGTCCTGTCGAGATTGTGAATGCCGATGCTATGCAGCTCTATCGCGGCATGAACATCGGAACCGCAAAACTCCCTGTCAACCAGCGCAGGGGGATTCCTCATCACCTGTTCGATCTGTGGGAGGTGACGAAAGAAGCGAGCGTCGCCGATTATCAGGCCATCGCTCGCGCCACGATTCTGGACATCCTGAGCCGCGGGGTGATTCCCATGATGGTGGGGGGATCGGGCCTGTACGTGTCCTCTGTGCTGTATGAATTTGAGTTCCCTGGGACTGACAAGGCGCTTCGTGAGTCCCTCGAAGCAAGGTGGGAGGCCGAGGGCCCCGACGTCCTTGTTGAGGAGCTACGTGCCAAAGATCCCCTCGCGGCTGCGGCGATTGACCCAAAGAATGCCAGGCGAGTGATTCGGGCGTTGGAAGTTATTGCACTGACCGGTAAACCGTTCGGAGCTGGGCTCGATGCAGAGCATAGAGCCTGGTATCCCCGGACAGTCGTAATCGGGTTGCGCACACCCCGTGAGGAGCTGGTGCAACGTCTGGATGACCGCGTCAGAGCGATGTGGGCGGGCGGCCTTGTGGACGAAGTTCGAGGGCTCATCCCTCTGGGGATTCAGTCCGGTGTCACCGCTTCGCGCGCTATTGGGTATCAACAGTGCCTTGCCTTTATTGATGGCTCGCTCAGCGAAGAGGAAGCCATTGAGGAAACGCAAGGCCTAACCCGTCGTTACGCCAGACGCCAAGTGTCCTGGTTTGGTAGAAGTGCGGACACGCAGTGGTTTGTGTCCGATGACGAAAGGGCCACCACGAAGGCTTTGGCTCTGGTCTCCTCTGCTCGCTAGTGGTGGCTGGGCGTAGTCTGTAGGAGTGGCGCAGTCTTCCCTCACCATCACCGTGACCAAAGGTCACGGTACAGCGAATGACTTCGTGCTGTTTCATGACCCAGACGACGAATTGGGCCTTACTCCTGCCCAGTACCGGCAGCTGGCTGATCGCCATCGCGGTGTGGGTGGCGACGGTGTAATCCGAGCAGCGCACACAGCGTCGAGCCCCGAGGTCGCTCACCTTTTGGACCTCGAGCCAGATGCCACCTGGTTCATGGACTACCGCAATGCTGACGGGTCGCAAGCTGAGATGTGTGGTAACGGTGTTCGCGTTTTTGTCGACTATCTGCTGGCTCAGGGGCTTGTTGTGCTGGAAGCCGGCCAGACGCTTCCTATAGCGACCCGGGCCGGTGTGGTGGACGTCACGCGTTCCCAGAGCGGGCATTATCAGGCCGATATGGGTCGGTGGTCTCTGAGCGGCGTTGACCCCACCGTGAAGGCAAGAGGGCTTGACGTGCCGCGCCCTTCTCTCGCCATCACCTGCCCGAACCCTCACGTCGTCGTCGCTCTGGCCTCCTCGCAGGAGCTTGACGAACTTGACCTTTCCACCAGGCCAACTCTCGACCCTGAACCAGCCCATGGCGCAAACATCGAATTTGTCGTTCCTGCCGACCCACTAGTGGTCGATGGTGTCGGCCATATTCGCATGCGCGTCCATGAGCGTGGTGTTGGGGAAACACAATCGTGTGGAACGGGAGCCATTGCCGCAGCGCTCGCGACCAGGCATTGGGCGGGGGACCAAGCGCCACATCACTGGAAGGTTGAAGTGCCAGGCGGAGTCGTCGGGGTTCGTATGTTCCCTACGGAAGAGGGGGAGCACGTTAGCCTCTCTGGCCCAGCTGAACTCGTGTTCACCACGGATGTGACGATTTAGGCGTTGGTCACTTTCAAGATTCTGTAGCCCCGCGAAGTCTCTAACCGTTCAGCTCTGATTTGGGCGATAACTCCGGAGTTGAGCCACTCGAGAAGAGAATCTGCGCCAAGCTTCTTTGCTACGACCAGATACGCCTCGCCGTCTGGGCGAAGTCGTGGCAGCCACAGGGCGAGAATCTCGTGGAGGACCTGTTTTCCCACTCGTATTGGCGGGTTCGACCAGATGAGGTCGAGGCCCAGCGTTTCTGGGACATGCTGGGGCTGTGTCACAGTGATGTTGGCGAGGCCGAGGTTTTCCGCATTGTCCTTAGCGACCTGAAGCGCTCGATCATTAACGTCAACACCCCACACAGACGCCCCTGGCGCCTCGAGCGCCATGGCGATTGTCAGTGGCCCCCATCCGCAGCCGATGTCGAGAAAGGTTCCTGTCTCGGGGGTTGCCGGGGCATACTTCAGCAGGACTTCGGTCCCTGCATCAAGGCCGCCGGGGCTAAAGGTCCCGGATGCTGTGTTGAGGGTGACCTCGTGCCCGCGCAGAGTGACTGTGCGCACTGATGTGCGAAGTGGACTCTGCGGGTCGGGGGAGAAGTAATGGTCACCGGCCATGGACTAACGCTACTGGTTCACTCAGGACGAAGGTCTAGGCTTTGCTTACAACCAGTAAAGGAGTAGCCATGAATTTCGGAACCGCAATTGCCACGGGCTTTCAGAAGTATTCGGACTTCGCAGGGAAAGCGTCGCGTTCAGAGTTCTGGTGGTTCCAGTTGTTTCTGGTCCTCGTGAGCATTGGCACTTCTGCTCTGTGGGACGTGCTGGGCGCGATCTGGTTCCTCGCGACCATCGTTCCCTACCTGGCGATTGGAGTTCGCAGGCTTCGCGATGGTGGCTTCCCCTGGGGACTGATCTTTGTGGGACTGGTGCCCATTATCGGAACCGTTGTGATGATTGTCCTCTGGACCCAGCCAAGCAAGGTTCACACCGAAGAGTAGGGCTTAGCCTTTCCAGATTGTCTTCAAGTTCGTGAACTCACGAATGCCGGCCGCACCAAGTTCACGACCAAATCCGGAGTCTTTGATGCCGCCGAAGGGCAACTCTGGGTAGGAAATTGTCATGCCATTAATGAACACAGCGCCAGCGTCGAGTTCTTTCATGAAGTAGTCGAAGTCGTCCTCGCTGGTGCTCCACAGCGCCGAGCTCAAGCCAAAGGTCGTCTGGTTGGCAATACGGATGGCTTCCTCTTTGCTCTCAACGCGATAGACGCTGGCGAGGGGTCCGAAAGCCTCCTCCATGGTGAGCCTCATGTCGGGGGTAATCGCCTCAATGATGGTCGGTGGGTAGAAAAACCCTGGGCCCTCGGGAAGTTCACCACCCAGCAGAATGTTTGCGCCCTTCGCCTTTGCATCCTCGACCAGGTCGGCGATGTCCTTCTGGCCATTCTTCGTAGCCAGAGGACCAACCTGAGTCTCGTCCTTCATGGGGTCACCCATGATGAGGGCTCCCATCTTCTCGACGAAGAGGGGCACCCACTTGTCGTAGACATCAGCGTGAACAATGAAGCGCTTGCCTGCGATGCACGACTGGCCGTTGTTGTGCGTGCGGGCAGTCACTGCCACCGTGGCTGCCTGCTCAAGGTCCGCAGAGGGCATCACGATGAAGGCATCGGAACCGCCAAGCTCAAGAACAGACTTTTTGACCTGGCGGCCGGCCCGCTCTGCCACAGCCCGTCCCGCGGGCTCTGAGCCCGTGAGAGTGACGGCCTTGATGCGCCAATCGTCAATGATGGCGTTGACATCTTGGGCTGGAATCATGAGTGCGCTGAAGGACCCCTCAGGGAATCCTCCGCGCGTGAACAGCGCATCTAGGTAGAGGGCAGAAAGTGGAACGTTGGAAGCGTGCTTCAAGATTCCTGCGTTTCCTGCCATCAGTGCGGGTGCGGCAAAGCGCATGACCTGCCACAGCGGGAAGTTCCAGGGCATCACCGCAAGGATGACGCCGAGTGGCTCGTAGCGAGCCCAGGCTGCAGAGGCATTGACAGCGCTGGGGTCCGCCAGTGGCTCGTCAGCGAGGAAGCTCTCTGCATTCTTCGCGTAGAAGCGCATGTTCTTCACACACTTGAGGGCTTCGCCTCGGGCCTGGGTGATGGGCTTGCCCATCTCTCGCACAATCATGGTGGCAAGCTCGTCAACATCGGCTTCCATAAGGTCGGCTGCCCTGTTCATCCAGGATGCTCGTGTGGCATAGGAGGTGCGGCGGAGGACCTCGTACGCTGCCTGAGCCTTAGCCAGGCGCTCTTCCACCTCTGCTGGGGTGTGGGCGGGGAATTCGTCCTCGGTGGCTCCGGTGGTGGGATTAACGACGGCAATCGGCATAGCCAACAACTCTCCTTGAATCACAAAATCTCAGTACACCCCATCGTAGTCCCGGCGCTTCAGCGCTCCTCTACGGGTTCGCGATCAGAGCCCGGGCAGTCGAATCATCGATGATGAGATCGGTGATGAGCTCGGCGCTGAGGGCGCCCTTGAGACTCTGAAGGCGCGATTGCCCAGAGAGGACGCAGAGCCGCCGTGGCGTGCTACGAATCACGTCAATCCCTGGGCCAGAAGAGCGCAGATTAATGGGGATGTCCTGCCAGCTCCCGTCGGCCCTGAAGAACACGGTCGCGACGTCGCCCACAATGCCCTCTTTTTCCAACGACGCCACGTCAGCTTCACTCAAGTAACCACCGGCATAGACCTGGGAGGGAACCTCGGCAAAAATCGAACCCACGCCAAAGAGGGCGATGTCCATCTTCTTCTGGAGCGCCAAGATTCGAGCCGTGCTCCTCTCGCGCCAGAGTGCGGCTTTGGTATTGGGGTCATCGAAAAACGCTGGCACTGGGAAGTGTGTGACGTGGACGCCGAAAGCCTCACCGAAACGGCGCAGGATTTCACTCGAATAGGTGACACCGGAGGTGTGGTCGTTACCCGCGCCATTGAGCTGGACGACCTCAGAGTTGCTCGTCGTTTTCTTTATCAAGTGCCTACTCACGGCGCTTGTTGTTGACCCCCACGCGATTCCCATTGTCATATTGGAGGAGAAAAAGTCGCCGAGCATTCGTGCAGCTGTGAGAGCCACTCGCTCGAGCCGGTCGATGTGCGACGTGCGCTCAGGAACGGGCACGAGGTATGCCGAGACACCGTAGCGAGACTTAATTTCACGCTCAATCCTTTGGGGCGCCTCGGTGGGCGAGGCCACCCGAATATCCACTATTCCTCGGCTTCTTGCCATATCTAGCAGGCGAGAGACGGACGAGCGTGAAATGTTCAGCTCGTCGCCGATTGCCTCCATAGTGAGGTCCTGGATGTAGTAGAGCTGCGCCGCCCTCCACGCGTCGCGCAATCGAGCGCTGTCTTTTCCCGTGGGAGCCATGCTTAACAGTCTTGCACGTTTGTGCAGAAAAGTTGCGCCCGAATAGAGGCGTAGCCCAGGGTCTTCTACAACAGGGCAATCTGCAACGAGGCAGCAGGAGAAATTCCCATGGCACCAGCACGGCGAGAGCAGCTCGGATCCGAGCGCCTTGCTCACGTGCGCCGGGACCCTCAAGCAGAGGTGTTGATCATCGGCGGTGGAATCAACGGGCTCGCCACGTTTAGGGACCTAGCCCTTCAGGGTGTTCGGGTGCTCTTGGTTGAGCGCAACGATTTTTGTTCGGGCGCTTCTGCCGCGTCCTCGCACATGATCCACGGTGGCGTGCGCTACCTGGAAAACGGTGAACTGCGCCTGGTCAAAGAGTCACTTCAGGAGCGCAACCGGCTGCTCGCTGCTGCCCCGCACTACGTGCGCCCGCTCAAGACCACAATCCCCATCTTTTCGGTGTTCTCCGGTTTGTTGGCGGCACCTCTGCGTCTTCTGACCCACACGCAGGGGAAGCCGAAGGAGCGCGGTGCGTTCCTGATCAAAGTCGGCCTGATGCTCTATGACACCTTTGGACGCGACGGCGGGCGGATGCCCCGCCACAGTTTCCTCGGCAGGAAGAAGTCGCTGGCTCAAATGCCCTACCTGCACCCCGACGTTAAGTACACAGCGACTTATTACGACGCTGCGATGGATAACCCCGAGCGGCTGGCTCTGGATGTGCTTCGTGATGGCCTAGATGCTGGACCCCACGCCAGGGCAGCCAACTATCTCTCCGCCGTTGGCTTTGAAAACGACAGAGTCGTGGTTCGCGACGAAATGACCGGTGAAGAGTTCTCCATCGCCGCCAATGTTGTGATTAATGCTTCTGGACCGTGGACGGATCTCACCAATGAGGGCCTTGGTATGCCTACCAAGTTCATGGGTGGAACCAAGGGTTCACACATTGTGCTCGACAACCCCGAGTTGTTCGCTGCTTGCGATGGCCGCGAGATTTTCTTTGAGAACAGCGACGGCCGCATTGTGTTGATGTACCCCATTGTGAATCGGGTATTGGTGGGAACGACAGACATCCCCGTCGACATGCGAGAAGAAGTCGTGTGCACCGACGAAGAAGTCGACTACTTCTTTGACCTGGTCAAGCATGTCTTCCCCGGGATCCACACGGACCACTCCCAAATTGTCTATCGGTATTCGGGTGTTCGGCCCCTCCCGGCCAGCGGGGATACCAACCCAGGTTTTGTCTCCAGGGATTACCGGATTGTCCACGGACGCCTGGGCGACCAGACACCGGTCCTTTCCCTCGTTGGCGGCAAGTGGACTACTTTCCGCGCACTGGGCGAACATCTTGCTGACGAAACTTTGGAAGCCCTCGGCAAATCCCGCTCCGTGAGCACAGAATCGTTGCCCATTGGCGGGGGACAGGACTTCCCAGTTACTCACAGCGCCAAAGCCCAGTGGGCCCGCGAGCACGCTCAGTCGATTAGCTTGGAGCGTGCGGAGCAGTTGCTTCTGCGCTACGGAACTTATGCGACCCGGGTCATCGCAGACCTGGCGGTGTGGGGCGACGAGCCTTTGGAACACCACCCCGGTTATTCGGTGGGAGAGATTCGTTCCTTGATCGCGCATGAGTGGGTCGTCACGCTTTCGGATATTGTTCACCGACGCACGAGTTTGGCCTTTAGCGGTCAGCTGAGCCACTCTTTGCTCTCCGAGCTCGCCCAGATTATGGCGAGCGAACGAGGGTGGAGTAGCGAAGACATCGCGCGGGAAATCATGTCCATCACAGTGGAGGAGGGCAGCTCACAATGGGTCTTGAGCTAAATAACATCAGCCTGGTCGAGGGCGGTGAGAACTGGATATCCGACGTCACGGTGAGCTTTGACGCCGGCATTAGCGTGCTGGTTGGGCCAAACCTTGCAGGCAAGACAACGCTGATGCGCATGATCGCCGGTCTCACCAAGCCGACCTCGGGCACCATCACCTTGAACGGTCAGGACATTACCGAGACCAACGTCCGTGACCGCTCCGTGTCCTTCGTGTACCAGCAGTTCATCAACTACCCGGCTTTCTCGGTTTTTGACAACATCGCTTCTCCTCTCAAGGTGTCCTCCGAAAAGCCCAGCAAGGAGGAGATTGCCGCCAGGGTTGAAGAGCTTGCCGAACTTTTGGGTTTGACTCCTTTCCTGAAGCGCAAGCCGAGTGAGCTCTCCGGTGGTCAGCAACAGCGTGTGGCGATTGCCCGGGCGCTCGCGAGGAAATCGGATCTCGTTCTTCTCGATGAGCCACTAGCTAACCTCGACTACAAGTTGCGCGAGCAGTTGCGCGAGGAACTGCAGGAGATTTTCTCCACCGCCGACAACGTCGTGCTCTACAGCACTGCGGAACCCTCGGAAGCTCTCGACTTTGCTACGACTACAGTCGCGATGTTCCAGGGGCGGGTTGAGCAGACGGGCAAGGCTTTAGATCTCTATCGAAACCCTTCGAAGGTGTCGGTTGCGCAGGCGCTGTCCGATCCGCCTATCAACTTGGTGTCGTCGAAGGTTTCTGGCTCCTCGGTGTCCTTTGGCACGACTACGGTGCCCCTCAAGGACTCGTCGCTTCGCGATGGCCAGAGCTTCACACTCGGGCTCCAGCCACACCGCATTCACCTCAGTCGGGGTAGCGCTAGCGACGGGGAGTTCACTGGTGTGGTGCAGCTCGCTGAGGTGACAGGGAGCATTACCTATGTTCACCTGACCCTCCCCACTGGCGAATACGTAGTGATTGAACTCGATGGTGCCCACCCGATGGAGCCAGATAGTTCAGTAACGGGCTATTTCGCGACCTCTGACCTCTATGGATTTGATGCCGAGAGCGGCGCCACTCTGTTTGTTCCGAAAGTGAGCGTGAAGTAAATGGCTGAGATAGTCCTCGATAACGTCGCCCACAGCTATGACGGCGGCAACACCTACGCCCTCAAGAAAATTGACATGACGTGGGAGGACGGCAAGGCATATGCCTTGCTTGGCCCCAGCGGCTGTGGCAAGACCACGTTGCTCAACATCATGTCCGGCATCGTGAAGCCCTCCCAGGGCCGGATCTATATCGACGGAGTCGATATCACCGACAAGCCGACCGAAGACCGCAACATCGCTCAGGTCTTCCAGTTCCCCGTCCTCTACGACACGATGAGTGTTCGAAAGAACTTGGAGTTCCCGCTCAAGAACCGCAAAATCGCGCCGGACGTCATCGAAAAGCGCGTTGCGGAAATCGCAGAGTTGCTGGGGCTTGAGGATGATCTCGACATCCGTCCTGGAAAGCTGCGATCCGACCTCCAGCAGATTGTGAGTCTCGGTCGGGGCCTTGTGCGCAGTGATGTCGCGGCGATTCTTTTCGATGAGCCGCTCACCGTGATTGACCAGAACTTCAAATGGACGCTGCGCAACCGCCTCAAGCGATTGCACCTGCAGACCGGCGTCACGCTCGTATATGTCACGCACGATCAAACCGAGGCGTTGACGTTTGCAGACAAGGTCCTCCTGATGAACGCTGGCGAAGTTGTCCAGACGGGCTCCTCCGAGGATCTCTTCCTCGAGCCAGCCCACGAGTTTGCTGGCTATTTCATCGGGTCTCCTGGAATGAACTTCCTGGATGTGACGGTCAAAGATTCAGCCGTCAGCTTCGAGGGAATCAACCTTGGCAAGGCTGATGTGGGGGGCTTGCAAGGCTCCTACCGCTTGGGGGTCCGTCCGGAGTTCGTCACCCCCGGCGGTGCCAACGGGCACCAGATGGCGGTGCTTCGCGTGGAGAACCGCGGTGGGTACCAGCTCATCAAGCTCGGCCTTGGCTCGCAGACGCTGCTCTCCAAGGTCGAGTCCGATGTCTCGGTCCGTGAAGGTGATAAAGCCACCTTCACCTTCGTGCCGGAGCGCACGTTCCTCTTTGAGCACAAAGTCATGTGCGCCAGGGTCCAGCCAGCAGGGAAAGGGCGATAAGTCATGCTGAGCAAGAGAAAGAACAACAAAGCCTGGTTCCTGGTCCTGCCAGTGGTGCTGGTAGTGGCCTTCACCGCCATCATTCCGTTGATGACGGTGGCGAACTACTCCGTGCAGGATGTTTTGAGCCCGGCGAACCGTCTCTACATGGGTCTCGACTTCTTCCGGGCCATCGCAACAGACCCAGCCATCATCGCTGCTTTCCAGAGAAACCTGATCTTCTCAACACAGATTCTGCTGATCGAGATCCCACTGGGCATCTTTATCGCTCGTTTGATGCCGAGGGAAGGTTGGAAGGCCGCCGCTGCCCTTGTGGTTGTGGCAATCCCCTTGATCATCCCTTGGAACGTGGTGGGAATTACCTGGCGTATTTTGGCAAGGCCTGACGTTGGACTCCTCGGCGTGACCGTCAACCAGTTCAGGCCCTTCGACATCGGTAACACCCCGGCGGACGCCTGGGTGACGATGGTCGCGATGGATGTGTGGCACTGGACGCCACTGGTGACTCTGCTGGTGTATGCGGGCCTGCGTTCGATTCCACAGGCCTACTACCAGGCCGCCGCAATCGACGCGGCATCGCCATGGGCAGTGTTTAGGTTCGTCGAGCTTCCCAAGCTCCGTCGGGTGCTCATGATCGCCATCTTGCTGCGCTTCATGGACTCGTTCATGATCTACGCCGAGCCCTACATCCTCACCGGTGGTGGGCCTGGAACCTCGACCGAGGTGATGAGTATTTTGCTCTCGGTGCTTGCGCTGATTCAGTTCGATTTGGGCAAGTCGGCAGCATTCTCGCTGATCTACTTCTTGATAATCCAAGTCTTCTCGTTCATCTTCTTCACGGTGCTGACTCTCGATGAGCGTCCCGGCGCCACCAAGAAGACCAAGAGGACGGTTATTCATAAGCGAGACGATGCCGTCGATGACGTCGCTACCGTGGAAGGAGGCCGGTCATGACCACCACGAACATTCCGGTGATTCAGGGCCCGCTGAGGGGCTCCTACTTCGACTGGAGAAGCTGGCTTTTCTGGTTCATCATGGCGGTTTGGTCCATCCCACTCCTGTGGCTGGTATCGATGTCGCTGCGCTTCAACGAAGACATTCTGACCAAGTTTGAGATCATTCCGTCCCGGATTTCCTTCCGGGGTTACACGGACTTCTTCTCAGACCCGCTGTGGATTGGCTCGTTCATCAACTCGATTAGCTACACGACCATCAACATGGTTCTCTCGGTGGCGGTGGCGCTTCCCGCAGCGTATGCGTTTAGTCGCTACACGTTCTCGGGCGACAAGCACCTGTTCTTCTGGTTGCTGACAAACCGCATGGCCCCGGCGGCCGTGTTCGCTCTGCCGTTCTTCCAGATGTATCAGGCGGTCGGGCTCTTCGATACGACCTACGCGGTGGCTTTGGCTCACATGCTCTTCAACGTCCCGCTCGCAGTGTGGATTTTGGAGGGATTCATGTCCGGCGTGCCCAAGCAGCTGGATGAAATCGCGGAAATTGATGGCTACAAGTTCGGCCGCTTCTTCCTCACGATCTTCATTCCGATGATTCGGGCCGGTATTGGCGTGACGATGTTCTTCACGTTCATGTTCAGCTGGGTCGAGTTGCTCATAGCCAAGACACTGACAGGACCGCGAGCGATGCCGCTCGCGGTGCAGATGTCCACGACATCGACCGCGGCAGGTCTGGACTGGGCGTTACTCTCGGCGGCTGGCGTGATCGCCATTGTCCCGGGTGTCATCGTCATCTGGTTTGTCCGCAATTACATCGCCAAGGGCTTCGCGTTAGGACGGGTGTAGCCATGTTTGATTTCATGTACTGGACGATTCCGGTGGCCATCATCTTTGTGTTGGTCTTCCTCATGATTGCCGGAATGACGATATGGGGGCACTTCAGCCCTCCGCACCGCCGCAAAGGCTTTTTGGGCTTTGTCACAGACCGCAGCGAGCGTCTGTACATAGCTCTGATCACCTTCGCGCTGATCATGGTGGTGTCCTTTGGCATTGCCGGCACGAATCCCTGGGTGTTTACCGCCATCGGTGCAGCAGTGGGTGCGGTGATTTTGAAATGGGGATGATTTTAGGTTTGGCCAGCCCGCTTGGGATCTGGTCAAAGGGAGAAACGGCACTGCCGGGTCTCCCGATAACAACGTCAGTTAGCAGAGGTGTTGCTAGCTGGCAATTGACGAAAGGTAAGAAATGAGCGCAAGAAACGTCCTTTCACGGACGCGGAATGTCCTCGCCCTTTCGACGGCAACCCTCCTAGTCGCCTCGGCTTGTGCCGGAGCGACCGGTGGGGCTGACGAGAGCGCTGTACCAGCTCTCGAAGGAACGCCTGAAGAAAAGGCAGCTCAGTACATCGACCTCTACTTCCAGGAGAGCACGCTCACCCGGGACGAGCAGATGGCCGAGCTGATGTGGTTCATCGAGGCAGCAGAACCCTATCAAGGGCTGGATGTGAATGTCCTCTCCGAGAGCATTCCTACCCACACCTACGAGTCTGAAATTCTTGCTGCGGTCTTCTCAGACCTCACGGGAATCAACCTGACTCACTCCTTGATGGGTGAAGGTGAAGTTATGGAGATCATCTCGACCGAGATCCAGACTCGCACCTCGGTGTATGACGGTTTCGTCAACGACACCGACTCCATCGGTGGTCACCAGCGCGGTGACTACATCTACCCCATTTCGACTCTGTTGGATTCCTCCCCAACCCTGCCGACCCTTGACCTCGATGACTTCATCGGTTTGAGCTTCGGTACCGGTTCGGACGGCGTTATCTACCAGATGCCCGACCAGCAGTTCGCGAACCTTTACTGGTTCCGCTACGACTGGTTCTCGGACCCCGAAATCCAGGCACAATTCGAGGAAATCTACGGATACCCCCTCGGTGTTCCTGTCAACTGGTCTGCGTATGAAGACATCGCTGTCTTCTTCTCGACCCAGGTCAACGGTGATGGAACCATCAACGGTGAGAAGGTCTATGGTCACATGGACTACGGTGCGAAGCACTTCTCGCTCGGATGGCGCTTCACTGACGCATGGCTGTCGATGGCTGGAAACGGTGACACCGTCTTCCACCCTGAGACCGGAGAGCGCACTCCTAACGGTATCCCCGTTGACGAGTGGGGTATCCGTGTCGAGAACTGTTCCCCCGTGGGTTCTTCTGTAACCCGTGGTGGTGACACCAACGCTCCTGCTTCGGTTTACGCCGTGCAGAAGTACCTCGACTGGTTCGAGTACGCACCTCCCGGATCACAGAACATCAACTTTGATGAGTCTGCCGGTGTTGTGGGTGAAGGTTCCGTAGCTCAGCAGATGTTCTGGTACACAGTGTTCACCAGAGCAACTATTGACTCGCCTGCTATGACCGACGCTGACGGCAACGCTGTCTGGCGTATGGCTCCAAGCCCCCACGGCGCATACTGGAAAGAAGGACACAAGCTGGGTTACCAGGACGCAGGTTCCTGGACCTTCATGAACCACGCAGACCCCGACAAGCGGGATGCTGCATGGCTCTATGCACAGTTTGTAACCTCCAAGACAGTGGACGTTGCGAAGTCGATTCAGGGACTCACGTTCATCCGTGACTCGACAATCAACCACCAGTACTTCACCGACAACGCCGCTAACTACGGTGGTTTGGTGGAGTTCTACCGGTCACCTGACCGCGTGAACTGGACCCCAACAGGAACCAACGTTCCTGACTACCCCTCGATGTCTGCGCTTTGGTGGCAGGCAATCGGCTCCGCCGCAGCTGGTGAAGTAACCGCTCAGGAAGCCATGGATCAACTGGCCGCAGGTCAGGACGAGATCATGGAGCGTCTTGAAGCGGCTGGCGTTCACAGCGAATGTGGTGTGAAGCTGAACGAGGAACGCGACGCCCAGTACTGGCTTGACCAGCCTGGTGCTCCGTACCCCAAGTTGGCTAACGAAAAGCCCGCTGCAAAGACCCAAACCTACGATGACATCGTAGCTGCGTGGTTCCGCGGCGAGTCCGTTATCCAGGAGTAACTAGCTAGTTACGAAAGACTGGTGGCCGGGGGCTCTTGCCCTCGGCCACCAGCCCTTAACAGGAGGATGAGTCCGATCGACACTGTGACAACCGCCCGGGTAGCGCTCTCTGATGGCACCCAGATGCCAGTTCTTGGCCTGGGGGTCTACAAGGTCGATAACGACGTTGTGGCTGGCCTAGTAAGCCATGCACTTTCCGTGGGATACCGCCTGATTGATACGGCCTCCATGTACGACAACGAAGAGGGCGTAGGCAGGGCATTGGCAGCCAGTGACGTCCCGCGCAGTGAGATCCAGGTTGCGACGAAGTTTTGGATGGATGATTTGGGGTATGAAAACACCCTGAAGGCCTGCCAAACAAGCCTGGAGAAGCTCGGACTTGAGTACTTGGACCTCTACCTGATCCACTGGCCTGCTCCCCAGCGTGACCTTTATGTTGAATCATGGCGGGCGATGGAAAAGCTTAAGGCCGATGGGCTCGTTCGCTCGATTGGCGTCTGTAATTTCCACGCGGAGCACCTCGATCGGCTTGCCGAAAACTCTGAAACGCGTCCTGTCATCAACCAGGTTGAACTCCACCCCTGGCTCACACAAGAACCACTAGTCCGGTATCACGAAGACCACGGAATAGTCACTCAGGCCTGGTCGCCTCTAGCTAGGGGTCAGATTTTGGCGGATGACACCCTGATCGCCCTTGCCCAGGATTACGGGGTCAGCGTCGCTCAGTTGGTCCTGCGCTGGCACCTGCAGCGGGGCATCACGGTGATTCCCAAATCAAATTCAACGGCTCGGATTACAGAGAACTCGCAAGTCTTCGGGTTTGAGTTGAGCGAGGCGCATGTGTCCCTGATTTCAGGGCTCAACAGGGACTACCGCACGGGAGTTGATCCGAACGATCGCAACTGACTGAGTGCTCGCACGCCCATGGCTGGGGGCTCATTCGGGCAGGAAAGATGTTCAGAAACTGTGTAGTGTGTTTCTGTTATCGGCAACGAAGCTAACGTCGAGGGAGTCATCAGAGTGGATTCATCCTCTGAATCACGCGGTTCGACCGCCTACGTGTCGTTGCGCGGTGTCTCAAAGTCTTTTGATGATGTTCGTGCGGTCGATAACCTCGACCTCGACATCGCCTCGGGCGAGTTCTTCTCCATGCTCGGGCCCTCCGGTTCCGGCAAAACCACCGTTCTGCGCCTCATCGCGGGCTTTGAGACTGTCAGTTCCGGCACCATCGCGATCGATGGTGAAGACATCACCGCGCTCGCGCCTTTCGATCGTACAGTGAACACCGTTTTCCAGGATTATGCGCTTTTCCCCCACATGACAATTCAAGAGAACGTCGAGTACGGGTTGCGGACCAGAAAAGTTCCCAAGCCCGAGCGGGCCGCGCAAGCGGCAGAGGCCATTGATCGGGTCAAACTCTCTCACCTCTCTGGCCGCCTTCCCCATCAGCTCTCCGGGGGGCAACGTCAGCGCATCGCGCTCGCCCGCGCCCTGGTCCTTCGCCCCAAAGTTCTTCTGCTTGATGAGCCGCTAGGTGCTCTCGACAAGCAATTGCGCGAAGAAATGCAGGTTGAACTAAAGCTCATCCAGCGCGAAGCGGGGATTACCTTCATCTTCGTAACCCACGACCAGGAAGAAGCGATGCGGATGAGCGACCGCATCGCTGTCTTCAACGCCGGTCGCATCGAACAGCTGGGAACACCTCACGAGGTCTACGAGAAGCCTGCGACAGCGTTTGTTGCGGGCTTCCTCGGTGTTTCCAACCTGATCTCGGGAGACAAGGCCGAAGCGCTCGTGGGCCGGAGTGATTTGGTCAACATTCGACCCGAACGCATTCGTTTGGCCGGCGCCGGAGCGAAACCGGGCAAGGATGAAATTGCCGCGCCGGGTGTCGTGATTGAGGTTGCGTACACGGGTGCGAACACGATTTCTATCGTTGAAACGGCCGGGGGGCTCCGGCTTATCTCGATGAAGCTCAATGAAGAGTTACCGGGCGCGGGCGAAAGCTTCGCGATCGGCGACAAGGTTGTTGCGTTGTGGCGAAGTGACCACATCGCAACAATTCCCCACTAGAACTGGCGAAAGCCAGGTGAAAGGAAACTGATGAGAGGCAAGAAGCTAGCTTTTGGAGCACTCTTCGCCGCGTCGGCTGTTGTCCTGAGCTCTTGCGCAGGCGGCGGTGAGTTGACGCTCGACGTTCCCGACGTCCCCATGCACCAAGAAATGGGCGCGTTCGAGGGCGAACTGAACATTGTTAACTGGTCGGGCTTTGTGGAGCCCGCGTGGACTGACCAGTTCACGGCCGACACCGGCTGTGTGGTCAACCCTCGTGTTGCCGGCACTTCGGACGAGATGGTGACCTTGATGCGCACCGGCGAGTACGACATTGTGTCGGCTTCGGGTGACGCTGCGTTGCGTCTGATCGTCGGTGGTGACGTGCAGCCACTCAACATTGATTTGATTCCTAACTTCAGCGATGACATCGCCGAGGGCATGAAGGGTCAGATCTATGACACCGTCAACGGCCAGCCCTACGGTGTCCCGATCGGTCGTGGCGCCAACCTTCTCCAGTACAACGAGGACGTCACTGGTGGCGCCCCCGAGAGCTGGGATGTTGTGTGGGAGCCCGACAGCCCCTACGCCGGCAAGATCACCGCGTATGACGCACCGATCTACATCGCTGACGCAGCTGTCTACCTGATGTACCACAACCCTGAGCTGGGGATCGAAAACCCCTACGCTCTGGACGAGACCCAGCTTGCCGCTGCGGTGGACCTGCTCAAGCAGCAGAACACCATCATTGGTGAGTACTGGTCAGACCCTGTGGCACAGATCACCTCCTTCGTAGGTGGCAACACCGTTGTGGGTACCTCGTGGGAAGTTCTGCGTAAGTTCGCAGCAAGCGACAACCTGAAGACCACCCTCCCCGTTGAGGGCTCGACCGGTTGGTACGACGCATGGTTGGTCAGCTCGACCACTCCAAACATCAACTGTGCTTACGCATGGATGGACTACACCAGCCGCGCTGACGTGAATGGCGCTATCGCCATGAACTTCGGTATGGCACCTGCCAACATCGCTTTCTGTGCCACCAGCGCAGAGGCACAGGCTCACTGTGATGAGTTCGCGGCCGAGGACGAGGAGTTCTTCTCCAGAATCTGGCCATGGACCACCCCCATTGAGCAGTGCATCGATGGACGCACCGATGTCAAGTGCACCAGCTTCCAAGACTGGACCGACGCTTGGCTGACTGTTAAGGGTTAATCCCCTTATCCGGGCGGTGGGCTCATACTGAGCCTGCCGCCCGGCCCCTCGGGGCCACACAACTTGTTACCCAGGAGCACGAATGAGCATGGTTGACCGGAAGGCGCCACGGATATCTTCCGTCGGCACCGAAGGAACCAAGCGCGCCTCCACCTACCTTTTTCAGCGATCCAGGGTTCGCCTCATCAGCCTTCTGGCGCTTCCGATGACGTGGTTGATCGGCGTCTACATCGTCTCTCTGTTTTTGCTCCTCGTGACCGCTTTCTGGGTTATCAACCCCTTCACCTCTCGTGTGAGCCCCGGTTTCACACTCGATAACTTCATTAGCATCATCGCGGTTCCCGCGTATCTCTCAACGTCGCTCCGGACGCTCGGGATGGCGCTCGCCGTGACCGCGATTTCGATTGTCTTCGCAGTACCGCTTGGGATTTATATGGCTAAGCTCGCCTCACCTCTGATGCGAAACCTCTTGGCGGTTGCCATCACCTTGCCACTGTGGGCCGGATACCTCGTCAAGATTCTTGCCATGCGCCTGGTCTTTACTGAAAACGGATTTATCAACTGGGCGCTCGGGCCGTTTGGGGTCCAGAGTCCCGGATTCAATGTGTGGGTGGCTATCATCACCCTGACTTACCTGTGGTTCCCCTATATGGCGTTGCCAGTTTTCACCGCGATTCGCCAGATTCCGAACAACTTGTTTGATGCCTCCGCAGACATGGGCGCTAAGTCCTTTGTGACCATCACTCGAGTCGTGATTCCGTTGATCATTCCGGCCATTATCGCGGGCTCGGTGTTCACCTTCTCCCTCAGCCTCGGCGACTATCTGGCAGCGCGTTTCACCGGCGGTGCGACGCAGATGATTGGCAGCATCATCGCCTCCAACATCAATCTGAACCCACCGGTTGCCGCGGCCTTCTCGATGGTCCCCATTGCCTTTGTTGTTATGTACCTGATGGTCGCCAGGCGCACCGGCTCGCTGGAGAGGATGTAGTTATGCTCCAGATGTCGCGCGTCGCCAAGTGGGGCCTTGGCTCCATCGTCATTGCCGTCTTGTTGTTCATGTATGTCCCGCTGCTTGTTGTAATTCTCAACAGCTTCAACACCGCGCAGTTGTCGTCCTGGCCCATCCAAGAGTTCTCGCTCAAGTGGTGGCTGTTCGCCGTGGACTACGAACCGATTCGGCTGGCCCTTCTCAACTCCGTCATTGTGGCCGCTGCCGCAATGGTTATTGCTTCGATCCTTGGCACGTTGGTCGCCTTTGCCCTGAATCGCTACGACTTCTTCGGACGCTCGACCATCAACCTCTTGGTTGTTCTTCCGATCGCTCTCCCCGGCGTTGTTACTGGTGTGGCGTTTTCCAACACCTACTCAAACTTCTTGAGTCCACTGGGCATCAACATCGGGTATTTCGGCCTGATTGTGTCCCACGCGACGTTTTGCATTGTGATGGTGTTCAACAACGTGTTTGCAAGGCTCAAGCGCATGAACCCCAGCCTCGAAGAAGCCTCCATGGATCTTGGCGCTGGGCTTTTTGAGACTTTCCGTTTGGTGACCTTCCCGCAGTTTCGGTCCTCCTTCATCGCCGGAGCCCTGCTTGCGTTCGCGCTGAGCTTTGACGAGGTCTATGTGACAATCTTCACGGCCCCACCTGGGGTTGACACGTTGCCACTGTGGATTCTCAAGGAAATGGCACGGCCCAACCAGGCCAGTGTGGTGAACGTTGTGGCGACTGTGGTGATTCTGCTCTCGCTCATCCCTGTCTATATTTCCCAGCGTCTCTCCCGCGCTGATGAACAGCGCTGATGAAGCGCTACTTCGTTGTCGTAGGCCGTCGTTAGCCTGGGGCTAACGAGAAAGGCAGGTTCACGATGTCGTCATGGATCGTCAAGATTCCAGCTTCGCCTGAGATGTCCGCGGATGCGGCGATGCTCGCGGAGCTCGCCGCCGCACGGACAATCACCCGAGACACGCCCGTAGTAGATGTTGCCACCGGCAACGAATTCCCTGCCCACAAGATTCCCGGTGTTTTCTCTCCGAAAAACTGGACCGTTGCACTCGTGCTCTCGATTGCGCTGGGATATCTAGGCGTTGACCGCTTTTATCTGGGCAGTGGCGGTTTAGGTTTCCTCAAGCTGATTACTCTGGGCGGCGCTGGATTGTGGTGGCTCATTGACATCGTTCTCCTTGCAACCAAGACCGCCAACGATGGGCGCAAGCGACCGGTTGCGTAGATTCCCAGCGCAATGCGCCCCCACAGGCGTACGCTGGGAATCCTATGACCAGCAACACGGGCACCCCCAGGGACGATGTTGATCGTATTCTCTCGGCTGCGGAGGACGAATCCGCTCCCGTAACGGTCTTCAGAGGGTCCTCCGGTGGCGCTGTGAGCCCGTTCTCGGGTGTCACTCGCGGAGACTTGGACTTGGAGGAACGGCAAGCCCTTCGCCGTGTATCCAGTCTCTCCACCGAGCTTGAAGACGTCACCGAGGTCGAATATCGTCAGCTTCGCCTCGAGAAGGTCGTTCTCATTGGTGTTTACAGCGGCGGAAGCGTCATTGACGCCGAAAACTCGCTGAGAGAACTGGCCGCACTGTGTGAAACGGCCGGCGCCAAAGTTCTCGATGGCCTCCTCCAGCGTTTGCCTCACCCCGATGCCGCCACGTATCTCGGGAAAGGCAAAGCCCAGGAGCTCAAGGAACTCATCGCAGAGCTTGGTGCCGACACTGTCGTCGCCGATACAGAGCTTGCCCCCTCGCAGCGCCGTGCGCTGGAAGACGTGGTGAAGGTGAAGGTTATTGATCGAACAGCGGTGATCTTGGATATTTTCTCCCAGCACGCCAAGACCCGTGAGGGTAGGGCGCAAGTCGAGTTGGCCCAACTCCAATACCTTCTGCCGAGACTCCGTGGTTGGGGTGAATCGATGAGCCGTCAGGCTGGTGGCCAAGTTGGTGGCGCAGGTGCCGGTATGGGAAGCCGTGGTCCAGGTGAGACCAAGATTGAGCTGGATCGCCGCCGGATTAACACCCGAATGGCCAGGCTTCGCAAGCAGATTGCCTCGTTCGGCCCCTCCCGGGAGACCAAACGTCAGCAGCGTAAGCGCACCGGCATTCCGAATGTCGCGATTGCTGGCTACACAAACGCGGGGAAGTCGTCTCTGCTCAACCGCATTACCCGAGCCGGAGTGCTTGTCGAAGACGCATTGTTTGCCACGCTTGACGCCACCGTCCGAAAAGCCACTTCGCCCTCCGGAACCGCATTCACCTTGACCGACACCGTCGGCTTTGTTCGACAGTTGCCCCATCAGTTGGTCGAAGCGTTCCGTTCAACTTTGGAGGAGGTAGGCCAGGCCGATGTGATTGTCCACGTTGTGGACGCTTCTCACCCGGACCCCGGCGCCCAACTAGCAACCGTTCGGGATGTCATATCTGATGTCGGGGCGTCCAACGTGCCAGAGATTGTGGTGTTCAACAAAGCGGATCTCGTTGATAGTGGCACCAGCATGCAATTGCGCGGTCTTCAGCAAGGTGCTCTGTTTGTCTCGTCCAAAACGGGGGAGGGGATTGACCTTCTGATGGCCCGAATCGATGAGTTACTGCCACATCCGAGCGTCCCGGCGCACATTATGGTGCCCTTTGACCGAGGTGATGTCGTTGCCAGGCTTCACGATGTCGCCGTGGTTAAAGAGACTTCATACACCGAGCATGGAACGGAAATGCGAGTGTTGGTCGAGCCGGCGATGCTCGATGAGCTCCAGGAGTTTGCGCTGCCGAACTAGTGGTTCAGTGTTGCCAGCACTGCGCTGCCAACGATTCCGGCGTTGTTGAGCAGCTGCGCGGGCTTGATTGGAGTGGTGATACGAATGTGGGGAAAGAACTCCTCGTGTTCTTTCGACACCCCGCCACCGATCACAAACAAGTCGGGGGAGAAGAGCATCTCGAGGTGGCTGAAATAGCGTGTCAAGCGCCTGCCCCATTCCTCGAAGCCCAGCCCTTCTCGCTCTCTCACCGAGTTGGAGGCCCTGGATTCAGCATCGACTCCATCGATCTCGAGGTGACCAAGCTCGGCGTTTGGCACCAGAACACCCTCGGAAATGAGTGCTGTGCCAATTCCCGTGCCAAGGGTCACCACAATCACAAGACCAGCCACGTTCCTCGCAGCGCCTAGCCGAGCTTCAGCAAAGCCCGCCGCATCTGCGTCGTTGATGAAGTGGACTTCTCGGTCCAGTGAGTCAGCAAACATTCGCTCCGCTGGGAGTCCAATCCAGTCGGGGGAAACGTTCGCGGCGGACATCGTGACCCCGTGGCGCACGACTGCGGGAAAACAGACGCCCATGAGTTCATCCCTGGATGAACTAAGGTCACTGAGAATCTGCTCTACCGTCCCCAAAATCTCGCCCGGTTTACCTCCAGGCGGGGTCGGATACTTGATGCGCTCAGTCAAAAGCACCCCGGTTCCCACGTCCACTCGAGCGCCCTTGATGCCACTGCCCCCGATGTCGATTCCGATTGCTGTGGTCATGGCAGTGTCAGGATCTCTGCGCCAGTTTCCGTGACGACCAGAGTGTGCTCAAACTGGGCGGAAAGTGATTTGTCCTTAGTGGTGACGGTCCAGCCATCTGCCCACATGTCCCAGTGAATGGTCCCGAGGGTCAGCATGGGCTCGATTGTGAAGACCATGCCGGGTACCAACAGCTGGTCGAACTGGGGTGATGCGTCATAGTGGGGAATGATCAGGCCTGAGTGAAACGACGAGCCAACACCGTGTCCGGTGAAATCCCGCACAACGCCGTAATTGAATCGCGACGCATAGGCCTCAATCGCACGGCCGATGACGTTGATGTGGCGGCCTGGCGCAACCGCCATGATCGCTCGCCGCAGTGCCTCCTCGGTGCGCTCGACAAGGAGTCTGGCGTCCTCGCTGGCCTCACCGGCAATGAAAGTTTTGTTGAGGTCGCCGTGCATCCCGTCTCTGAACGCTGTGATGTCGATGTTGACAATGTCGCCCTCGCGAATAAGCGTGTCATCCGGGATGCCATGACAAATCGTCTCGTTGATTGAGGTGCAGCAGGACTTTGGGTAACCGCGGTAACCGAGCGTTGAGGGGTAAGCCCCATGGCTAATGACGAAGTCGTGAGCGATGGCGTCCAAAGCGTCGGTGGTGATTCCGGGGGCAATCGCCGCTCCGACTGCCTCGATTGCTCCCGCGGCAATCTTTCCTGCCGAACGAATACGCTCGATTTCTTCAGTCGAATACACGTCGTCGCCCACGTGTTCAGCCGGGGCCTGCTTGCCGACATACTCGGGCCGGGCGATAGAGTCGGGGACAGGTCGTGGGGGGCCAATGATTCCGGGGATTAGGTTTCCGAGGGAATCGCGAGGCACACAGCAAGTCTAAACGGGAGTCCAGTGTGGCAGAGCCAGAACAGTGGTGGTACAACCACAAGACAGGCCAGGTCGAAAAAGGTCGGCAATCCTTGGGCTTGCATCGCGATGGTCCCTTTGCGTCGAAAGAAGAGGCAGCCCGAGCACCAGACATTGCTCGCGAGCGCTCCCGGGAGTGGGAGCAAGAGGACAAAAACTCCTAGTCGTCGGTGAAGGAGTGCTCGTCGGCGGGGAATGACCCTTGCGTGACGTCATCACGCCACTTACCGACTGAATCAAACAGCGTTTGCTCAAGATTCGCGTAGTGCTTCACGAATCGGGGAATTCGAGTGGTGTTGAGCCCGAGGAGGTCCGTCCAGACAAGAATTTGGCCGTCGGTGTCGGGACCGGCGCCAATTCCAATTGTTGGAATCTGCAAAGCTTCGGTAACCTCCTTGGCGACTTCGCGAGGAACCATCTCGAGAACCACAGCGAAAGCGCCTGCCGCCTCAACAGCCAGGGCGTCACGAATGAGTGCGTCTTTGTTAGCCCCGCGGCCCTGCACTACGTGGCCGCCAAGCCCGTGTTCGGATTGGGGCGTGTAGCCAATGTGTCCCATCACAGGGATACCGGCGCCAACAATGCGTTCAATCTGGGCTACCGAACGAACGCCGCCCTCGAGTTTCACAGCGTGAACGCCGGTCTCTTTCATAAAGCGCACAGCGGTGCGAAGCGCGTCGTCAGCCCCGCCTTCATAGGAGCCAAAGGGCAAATCAGCGACAACCAAAGCCCGCTTTGCGGCTCGTGCAACGCCCCGACACAGCGGAATCAGTTCATCGACGGTGACCGGAACTGTGGTGTCATAACCAAAAACAGCGTTACCAGCAGAGTCTCCGATGAGAAGGAAATCGATTCCAGCCCGGTCGAAGATTCCAGCGCTCAGAAAGTCATAGCTGGTGAGACCAGTAATCCGCACACCCTCTGCCTTAGCTTTGGCAAAATGGCGGACTCTGACTCGTTTTGGTGCCTCAGACATGCAGAAAGCCTAGTGGGGTCTGTCGGTTCCGGTGATTCTCTGGGTGACCGGCAACCGGCGGTCACGGCCAAACGCCACACTGGAGATTCTCGGGCCCAGAGCGCCTTGGCGGCGCTTCCATTCAGCACGGCCCACCATGGCGACAACGTCTTGGACCACGTCTTTGGCGAAGCCGCGGGCAACGATTTGTGGCTCGTCGAGACCCTCGACAATGAGCAGATCCAGAATTTCATCCAGAACCTCATAATCGGGAAGACTGTCCTGGTCGGTTTGGCCTGGTCGCAGTTCCGCACTCGGTGGTTTCTCGATGGAGTTTGGCGGGATGGGCGGTGTCTCACCGTGGGCAAGCGCTTCGTCATTGCGCCACCTAGCGAGAGCCCAAACCATGGTCTTTGGCACGTCTTTGAGTGGGGCATAACCGCCGACTGCGTCGCCGTAGATGGTCGAATATCCCACAGCAAGCTCAGATTTGTTCCCTGTCGTGAGAACTAGGTGTCCTTCCGCATTCGAGAGTGCCATCAGCAGCACCCCTCTGGCCCGTGCTTGAACGTTCTCCGCAGCCAAACCGGTGAGGCCAAGCTGTTGGTCGAAAGGCGCGACAAGTCCCTTGATGGGCTCGACTCGATAATTCAGTCCGATTCGCTTGGCTAACTCGGCCGCATCGTCCAGGGAGTGAGAGCTGGAGTGGACGCTTGGCATGCTTACTCCGAAGACTTTCTTTGGCCCCAGCGCATCCGCTGCAATCGACGCACACACAGCCGAGTCAATACCGCCTGAAAGTCCCAGAAGGACGCCTGGGAAACCATTTTTTGTGACGTAATCCCTGGTGCCAGTGACGAGTGCTTTCCAGATCACTGCGAGTTCGGACATGGTTGTCTCTGGCCTTGGCGAGAGTGCAGTCTTGGGCGCCATCCTGGCGCCCTCAAGGGCAATTCGAGTCGTGTGTGCTGGGAGAGCCGCTTCGCGAACGCCAGCCTCTAGCTCTAGGTCAACAACAATGAGGTCCTCGTCGAATCGGGCGCCGGTCGCGATTCGCTCCCCGCGTGGAGTGATCACCATGCTGTCGCCATCGAAAACGAGGTCGTCTTGGCCACCGACGAGGTTCACGTAGCAGACAGTCGTGTTCATTTCCCGCGCACGGGTTGTTACCAACGGCGCCCTAACCAGATCCTTGTCCCGTTCAAAAGGGGAGGCGTTGGGAACCAAGAGGGCGCTTAGGGGGTATCCGCTCAGCGCTGCGACCGGTCCGCTGGTGCGCCACAGGTCTTCACAAATAACGATTCCCAGGTCCACGCCGGCCACACGAACAATCAGGCTCTCGGATCCTGGGACGAAGGTTCGAAACTCGTCAAAGACGGCGTAATTGGGAAGGTGGTGCTTGGCATACGTGGCCTGGACGCGGCCGCGGTGGAGCACGCTGGCGGCATTGTGAGCGCGCGCTGGCTGGTGGGGCGACGTCGGATCATTGGCAACCGGGTGGGGGCCATCGGGATGGCCCAGAACCACAACGAGGTCGCCCATGCCTGTGAGCTCGAGCAGACGGGCAAACTCGGCTACGTGGTGCGATGCGGCGGAGAGGAAGTTGTCGCGAAGAGCTAGATCCTCTATGGGGTAGCCGGTGAGCGCCAATTCCCCCGTCACGAACACTTGGGCGCCCTGGGCATAAGCGTCCGTCGCGTGCTGAAGAAGGCGTTCGCTATTGCCCCGAAGGTCACCCACAACAGGGTTAGTTTGGGCCATAGCCAAGCGAAGACGGGGCATACCGAGTAGCCTAATGCTTAGGAATTACTCCAGTCCGGCGATGCTGTGAGGGAACGATGGACAAACAACGAGACTTTGTGTTGCGCACCATTGAAGAGCGCGGCGTTAAGTTCATTCGACTGTGGTTCACCGATGTTGTAGGCACACTAAAGATGGTCGCCATTGCTCCTGCCGAGGTGGAGGGCGCGTTCACTGAGGGTCTAGGTATCGACGGATCGTCAATCGAGGGCTTTACTCGCGCGTTTGAGGCCGATGTGTTGGCCCATCCCGACCCGACCACATTCCAAATACTTCCCTGGCGAGGAGAAATCGACCCGACGGCCCGCATGTTTTGCGACATTACAACCCCGGATGGTCAACCGGCAGTGTCGGATCCTCGCTATGTTCTCAAACGTCAGCTCGAGAAGGCCGCGGACCTCGGATTCACGTTCTACACCCACCCAGAGATTGAGTTTTATCTCCTGAAATCCAGTTCCTATGGCCCTAACGGGCCTGAACCCGTGGATTCCGCGGGTTACTTCGACAATGTCCCCGGTGGCACCGCGCACGACTTCCGGCGGCGCGCGGTTCGCATGCTGGAGGACCTGGGTATTTCGGTGGAATTCAGCCACCACGAGGCAGGCCCTGGTCAGAATGAGATTGACCTGCGCTATGCAGATGCCTTGACCACCGCGGATAACATCATGACCTTCCGCACTGTCATCAAAGAGGTCGCTATTGAGCAGGGCGTCTATGCGACGTTCATGCCAAAACCGCTGGCTCAGCATCCAGGCTCTGGAATGCACACTCACCTCTCGCTTTTTGAGGGCGACACCAACGCTTTCTTTGACCCAGCAGGCAAGTATCAACTCTCCGCAGTTGGACGCTCGTTTGTTGCTGGTGTTCTGCGCCACGCGCCCGAGTTCACGGCAATCACGAACCAGTTCGTGAACTCGTATAAGCGTCTCTGGGGCGGTCACGAGGCCCCGAGCTATGTGACCTGGGGTCACAACAACCGCTCGGCACTCCTGCGAGTTCCTCTCTACAAGCCTGGCAAAGGCCAAAGCGCTCGCGTGGAGTATCGCGGGATTGACTCAGCGGCCAACCCCTATTTGGCTTTCGCCGTGCTCCTGGCCGCAGGCCTTAAGGGAATCTCCGAAAACTACGAACTGCCGCCAGAAGCCGAAGATACCGTCTGGGAGCTCAGCGAGGGCGAGCGGATGGCGCTGGGCTACGAACCGCTGCCCGCGAGCCTGGATAGAGCGCTCGAGTTGATGCAAGAGAGTGAGTTGGTTGCGGAAACCCTTGGCGAACAGGTCTTCAACTACGTATTGCTGAACAAGAAGCGGGACTGGATGGAGTATCGCGCGCAGGTGACTCCCTACGAGCTCTCCCGCAATCTCGAACTGCTCTAAGCCCTCGCGCTCATGCGAAGGCCCCCCTCAGCCCTCACGCTCGTGGCCCGAGCAGGGTTCGAGAGCCTTGATCAGGCCACAGCCGCACTCGAGAGTCTTCAGGCGCAGCCTGAGGAGTTCGCCCACGCCGCGAACCCGGACCTCGCTGCCCAGAGCCTTCTAGCGCTTCGGGACAGGGATGGCACTCGGTTTGCGGCTTTGTGGTCAAAGGCGGCATCCCGCCGGAGGCTCATCACACTGACCGGAGTCAGCTCGGGCCTTGGAGATTTTCTTTTACGAAGACCCGATCAATGGGATGTCGTCAGCTCTTCCCCCACCCGGCCGCCAGATCAAGCCGGTTATCACAGCGTTTTTGCCTCGGCGGTTCTCGGTTTGACCGGTGGCGATGCCATCACTGCCCTTCGCGTCGCGTATCGCAGGGCGCTCTGCGCCTTGGCACTTTTTGACGCCGAAGCCGAAAGCCCCCTGGCGGTGGTCGAGACTGTTGCCCGCGCACTGGCTGATATGGCGGGCGCAGTTCTGGATGTCTCGCTGCTTATGGCGCGGGCTCATCATCAGTTGGAACCACGTGATGTCCCGCTAGCAATCATTGGAATGGGGAAGGCTGGGGCCGCAGAGCTCAATTACCTCAGCGACGTGGACGTCATCTATGTCACTGAGGTTCCCGAGGGCCACGACCCAGAAACAGTCCTTGCCGGGGCCACGGCTCTGGCTCGTGACACGGCGCGAGGAATCACCGAGTTTGGCGTTGAGCCTGGCCTGTGGGAGGTTGACCCAAACCTGCGGCCCGAGGGAAAAGACGGCGCACTGGTGCGTACCCTGGAGTCTCACATCGCGTACTACCAGCGGTGGGCGAGCGATTGGGAGTTCCAAGCGCTCATCAAGGCCCGGCCCCTCGCGGGAGAGCGCGACCTTGGTGAGCGCTATCGCGCTGCTCTCGAACCAATGATTTGGGCGGCCTCACAACGGCCAGGCTTTGTCGAGCAAGTCCAGCGCATGCGCGAGCGGGTGACGGCGAACATCCCACCCGAGGATGTCGACTATCAAATCAAGCTTGGTCCGGGTGGGCTGAGAGACATCGAATTCACCATTCAGCTCTTGCAGTTGGTTCACGGGGCAAACGATGAAGGCGTCCGACTTGCCGATACTCTTGGGGCGCTTCGCGCCCTGTCGCAGGCCGGATATGTGGGCAGGGCGGAAGCAGCTGAGTTTGATCTTGCCTATCGGACACTGCGCCTGCTTGAGCACCGAATTCAGCTCTCCAAACTTGAGCGAACGCACTTGATGCCCCGTGACGAGAGCGCCGTTCGAGTGCTCGCACGCTCCACACGATTGGCCGACACTGCCGATGATTTGGTTGCCCACTGGCGGGGAATTCAGCGGTCGGTGCGAAGCCTCCACGAGAAGCTGTTCTATCGGCCCTTACTCTCCGCGGTTGCGGGGCTTGCTACCTCTGGGGTCGAGCTAACCAGTGAGCAGGCATCGCTGCGGTTGCAGGCCTCTGGGTTTCGCAACCCCGAGGGCGCCTTGCACCACATCAGCGCCCTGACTCAAGGGGTCTCGAGGCGTGCAGCAATCCAACGGACGCTGTTGCCAGTGCTCCTGTCCTGGCTCTCCGAGGGCACTGATCCGGACGGCGGGCTCTTGGCTTTCAGAACGTTGAGCGACGACCTGGGGGAGACCCACTGGTTCCTGCGAATGCTGAGGGACTCGTCTGGGGCCGCCAATCGTCTCACTGGCGTGCTCTCGACAAGCCGATATGTCTCCGCTCTGCTCGGTCGCATTCCTGAGGGCGCGGCATGGCTCGATAACGATGAGGATTTGATTCCCAGGGAACCAGAGTCGCTACGAGAGGAAGTTCGTGCCACGCTCGAGCGGCACGCGAGCGACGAGGCTGGAGCGAGTGGCGCTTTGCGCCAACTTCGCCGGCGGGAACTTCTCAGGATTGCCCTGGGAAGCATGGTGGGGGTTATCGACATCGGCACGGTCGGGGCGGCCATGAGCCAGCTCGCTGAAGTGTTTCTTGAGGGGATATGCCAGATTGCTCGTCGAGACTCTGCTGGCGTCGAATTTGCCATTGTTGCGATGGGTCGCTTCGGTGGTGCAGAGCTGGGGTTTGGCAGTGACCTTGATGTGCTCTATGTGTTCCGGGATGCCGGCGCAGGGGATCTTGCAACGGAGGTTGCTTCCAAGATTGTGAAGGACATCACGCGCTTGAGCGAGGATGTCCTTTTCCCGGTCGACCTAGACGCCGGATTGCGCCCGGAGGGCAAGAACGGGCCGCTTGTGCGCAGCCTCGATGCCTACCAACAGTATTACGAGCGGTGGGCGCTGGGTTGGGAGGCTCAGGCCCTCCTGCGAGCCAGAGATGTTGTTGGGGACGACGCACTGCGCAACGACTTCATGGCAATGGCAAACACGGTGCGGTATCCCGCGACCTTTGGTGAGAATGAGGCTCGAGAGATCCGCAGAATCAAAGCACGGGTGGAGTCCGAACGTCTTCCTCAGGGCGCAGATGCCACGAGGCACTTGAAGCTCGGCCGCGGGTCGTTGAGCGACGTCGAATGGGCCGTTCAGTTGCTTCAGCTCCAGCACGGACGACGTCTCGAGGAGCTCAGGACGCCGTCGACCTTGATGGCACTGGGAATACTCGAGAGAGACGGAATTGTGAGCACGGCTGATGCGAAGGACCTCCGTGAAGCCTGGCTGATGGCGTCGCGCGTGAGAACGGCGCTGACGCTCTTTGGTGCCCGGGCCACCGACGTGTTGCCAGCCGACCGCGAAACCCTTGAGGGTGCAGCCAGGCTCATGGGTTATCCGCCGGGGAGTGCCACAGCGCTGGATGAGGAGTATCTCAGGGTTACCCGCCACGCCAGAGCGGTTTTCGAGCGCGTCTTCTATGGCAAGAAAAACGGCGCTTAACGGCACTGGTGGGCCCCATCCCACGATAGGACCCACCAGAGTCGAGGAGATCTAGACGCTGTAGTAGAGCTCGTACTCGAACGGGTGAGGACGCTGCGCCATCGGCGCAATCTCGTGTTCGCGCTTGAACGCTACCCAGGTTTCGATCAGATCTTCGGTGAAGACACCACCCTTGAGCAAGAAGGCGTTGTCGGCCTCCAGTGCTGAGAGCGCTGCTTCGAGAGAGCCGGGGAGCTGAGGGATGGACTTTGCTTCCTCGGGGGGAAGCTCGTAGAGGTCCTTGTCCACGGGCTCGTGGGGCTCAATCTTGTTCTGGATACCATCGAGGCCAGCCATCATCTGAGCGGCGAAGGCCAGGTACGGGTTACCCGATGCATCGGGCGCGCGGAACTCGATGCGCTTTGCCTTGGGGTTGGTACCGGTGATCGGAATGCGGATTGCTGCGGAGCGGTTTCCGGCCGAGTACACCAGGTTGACCGGGGCTTCGAAGCCCGGCACCAGGCGGTGGAAGCTGTTGATGCTGGGGTTCGTAAACGCGAGCAGCGCTGGTGCGTGGGCGAGGATTCCACCGATGTACCAGCGGGCAATGTCGCTGAGTCCGCCATAGCCGGCCTCGTCGTAGAACAGGGGCTTCCCGTCGCTCCAGAGCGACTGGTGGGTGTGCATACCCGAACCGTTGTCGCCCATGAGGGGCTTCGGCATGAATGTGGCCGTCTTGCCCCACTGGAGTGCCGTGTTCTTCACGATGTACTTGAACTTCAGAATGTCATCTGCAGCCTTCACCATCGTGTTGAAGCGGTAGTTGATTTCCGCCTGGCCGGCGGTGCCGACCTCGTGGTGCGAGCGCTCAACGATGAGACCAGCCTCATCGAGCTTGAGGCAAATGTCATCGCGCAAATCTGCGATGTGGTCAATCGGGCTGACCGGGAAGTAACCGCCCTTATAGGGGGTCTTGTTGGCAAGGTTGCCACCCTCTTCGTGGCGCCCGGTGTTCCATGCGCCCTCAATGGAGTCGACCTCGTAGAAGCTCTTGTTTTGGCGTACTTCGTAGCGGACGTCATCGAAGATAAAGAACTCGGCTTCGGGAGCAAAGAATGCAGTGTCAGCGATGCCGGTCGAGGCCAAGTACTTTTCTGCCTTGTGTGCTACCTGACGGGGGTCACGGCTGTAAATCTCGCCGTTACGCGGGTTGTAAATGTCGAAGACCATAATCAGTGTCTTCTCGTCGCGGAACGGGTCGACGTACGCGGTGGTGACGTCGGGGATCAGCTGAAGGTCTGATTCGTGAATCTGCTGGAAACCTCGGATGGATGAACCATCGAAGAGCTGGCCGACGGTGAAGAACTCCTCGTCGACGGACTTGGCCGGGATGTTGAAGTGCTGCTGCACACCGGGAAGGTCGGTGAAACGAATGTCAAGAAACTTGACGTCGTTATCTTTGATGTATTTGAGAACCTCAGAAGAGTTCTGAAACATGCTGGTGACTCCTGATTTTTCGTGGGATGGGTGCGCTGAGGTTTCAACGCGCCTTCAGGCTATGCGCTGACAGTTTCTTTGCCATATCCGCAATGTTTCGGTCGTGTTACACCCCAGCCGCGTTCTGTGGCGCCATACACTGGCGAGGTGGAGAGCGACGACCCGAACTACTGGCCAGGCAAACGATTCGGACTGCCTCAGGATGGCCCCAGGTCCACCCCGACCTATCTTCGCCGAGCTCTGGGTTTGACCATCGACTGGGGCATCGCGGTTGCCGTATCTGTGCTGTTCTTCGACTACCGCGCTCTGCCGACCTTGGCTGTCTTCATTGGCCTGTCGATGCTCGGGGGGCTGCTGGCCGCTGGAACGCCTGGACATCTCATCACCGGAATTCGCATTGCGCCGATCAAGGGCGGGGCGCTGGGCATTGTGGCTCCGCTGGTTCGACCGCTGTTGGTGGCTGCTGTACTGCCGGCAATCCTCACCGATGATGACATGCGAGGAGGCCACGACCGACTGGTCGGCACCATCCTCGTTCGTCGTTAGCGGAGCGCTGTTCTAGCGGGGGCGCTGCGCTCTAGCCTTCAAAGGGTCCATTCCCTTGGGGATAGGCAAATTCCCTCCGCGTGATAGTGAATTCAAACGGTGCGATACAGCCAAGACCTCGGCCTTACGCAGAGAGTTTTTGAAGGAGCGCATCGTCTTGCTGAGCTTGTGGAGAGGGGTCGCATCGGGGTCGGGCCCGACAAAAACGTAGTGCACGGGAATCTCCGGAACGGCGCGAAGCACCGCACGACGTTCGTCATCGAGCATCTTCTTGGTCTTCGACTGGGGTCCCTCACCAATCAGGACAACGCCGGGCTTCCCCACAGCGCGATAGACCGCTTCTTGGGTCTTCGGGTTGACGGCCACCGGGAACTCGCTCGCCTGCCACACCCGGCGCAAAGTACTGCGCAGCACTGCGCCAACGGCACCGGGCTGGCCTGAGATCTGCTGGTAAGCGGTGCGCTCGGCTCGATTGCCCAGCACCACCAGTGTCAGCAGGATCGAGAGCATGAGACCGGTGATGATGTAAAGAATCAGGGTCAGAATGCTGCCGGCCGAAATCCAGATTGCAGCGCCAATGCCAGCCGCGAGGGGAGCGACGAGAGTCAGAAGCAGTAGCGGAATTAGGGCTTTGTCAGTCTTCTTCGTCATCAAGAAGATTTGCCACAGTTGTTTGACTCGGCCCGGCTCTTTAGTTGTCGACGTATTCTTCTTTGCCATGTCTAACCCTCGGTTTCCTAACGTTCCTAGATTCCGAGATCGCCGTCGAAGTCGCCGGCTTCGAGGCGATCCTTCACCATGGTGAGGAACCTGGCGGCGTCCGCGCCATCGACGATGCGGTGATCATAGGACAGCGCCAAGTACACCATCTGGCGAATCGCAATCGAGTCGTCACCGTTGTGGGTTACCACCACGGGCTTCTTCTGAACTATTCCGGTGCCAAGGATGGCAACTTGAGGCAGGAAGACAACCGGGGTGTCAAAGAGTGCCCCTCTGGAGCCGGTGTTGGTCAGAGTGAAAGTGCCGCCGGCGAGCTCATCTGGGCTCAGCTGGTTGGTGCGGGTGCGCTCGGCCAAATCGGAGATAGCGGAGGCAACCTGTGCGATGTTCATTCCACCGGCTGACTTGAGAACCGGGGTGAGCAAACCACGTTCAGTGTCGACGGCAATCGAGATGTTTTCAGTCGCCGGATACACGATGTTCTCGCCATCGACAACCGCGTTGATGATGGGGAACACCTGGAGCGCCTCGGCTGCAGCCTTCACGAAGAAGGGCAGGAAGCTCAGCTTGACGCCTGTTGCTGCGGCGAACTGATCCTTCACAGCGGTGCGCAACTCGGCGATCTCCGTGACGTCAACCTCAACGACGCTCGTGAGCTGCGCAGTCTGCTGCATGGACGCTACGGCGCGCTCGGCGATGACCTTGCGCAGGCGACTCATGGGAACCGAGGTGCCACGTAGAGCGGAGGCTGTCACCGTGGTGGGGGCGGCCGTGGGTGCCGGCTGGCCAGCGTGTCCGGCGGCGGCAAGAATATCTTCCTTGCGAATGCGGCCACCAACACCGGTCCCGGTGATCTTGGAGACATCAACACCGTGGTCGTTGGCGAGTTTGCGCACAATCGGAGTCACGTAAGGCATAGAGCGCCCGCCGGAGGGGACTGGCTGGGGCAACCCCGCAGGCGCCGCAGCAACGGGAGCGGGAGCGGGAGCTGGAGCTGGAGCGGCAACAACCGGGGGTGCTGCTGCTGCAGGTGGCGGAGTCACTGCAACTGGTGCTGGCGGCACTGCTACCGGGGGCGCAACAACCGGTGCCGGCTCGGGAGCTGGGGGCGCCTCAACAACGGGAGCTGCTACAGGCTCTGTACTCGGTGTGGCAGGCGCTGCCCCCACGCCGGAGCCATCACCAATACGAGCAAGAACCGCCCCGACCGCAACCGTCTCATCTTCGGCTACCAAGATTTCTTCGACGACGCCCGCAATCGGTGAAGGAATCTCGGTGTCAACCTTGTCGGTGGAGATTTCAACGAGTGGTTCGTCCACCGCTACGGTGTCTCCGACGTTCTTCAACCAGCGGGTGACCGTTCCTTCGGTCACACTTTCTCCGAGAGCCGGGAGGGTTACTTCTTGGGCCATGGTGATAGTTCTCCTTGTGAGAGGGTTTCGGAAAGACCTTACAGCGCGTGCAGGGGTTTGCCTGCGATGGCGAGGAAGGCCTCTCCCAGAGCTTCATTTTGGGTGGGGTGGGCGTGGAGCAGAGGGGCAATGTCTTCGGGGTGGGCATCCCAGTTCACAGCGAGCTGGGCTTCGCCAATGAGCTCACCAACGCGAGCGCCGATCATGTGAACCCCGAGCACTGGGCCATCGATCTGGCGAATCACCTTGATGGAGCCGGCGGTCTCCAGGATGTGGCTCTTGCCGTTGCCGGCAAGGTTGTAGTCATAGACGGCAATGCCAGCCTCGCCAAACTCTTCCTTGGCGGCCTGTTCTGAGTAGCCGACCGAGGCGACTTCGGGCTCGCTGTAGGTAACCTTCGGAATGTTGCGATCGGAGACGACCATCGGGTTCAAACCAGCAATTTCTTCGGCCACAAAGATTCCGTGTTGGAATCCGCGGTGAGCCAACTGAATGCCAGGCACAATGTCGCCCACTGCGAATACACCGGGGATGTTGGTGCGAAGGCGTTCGTCGGTGAGGACGTAGCCCCGGTCCATCGCAACGCCCACAGCCTCGAAGCCCATGCCATCGGTCTTGGGACCGCGTCCCACAGCAACGAGGAGCAGATCGGCCGTCTCAACTGTCCCGTTTTCGAGGGTGACGGTGACGGAGTTAGCGTCCTGGGTTGCCGACTGGAAGCGAACACCGGTGTGAAAGTTAATGCCGCGTTTGCGGAACGCGCGCTCAAACTGCTTGGAGATGGACTCATCCTCGGCAGGAACCAATCGGGGCAAGCCCTCCACGATCGTCACTTCGGAGCCAAAGGAGCGCCACACGCTCGAGAATTCAACACCGATTACTCCGCCACCGAGAACGATGACCTTCTTGGGAATCCAGTCGAGAGCAAGAGCCTGCTCGGAGGTGATAATGCGCCCGCCGATCTCGAGACCGGGAAGCGACTTCGGGTATGAGCCGGTGGCCAAAACAACATTCTTGCCAACTACGGTGTCCGGCCCGACCTGAACAGTGGTGGGGGAAATCAGCGTTCCTGCGCCCTCAATCATGGTTATGCCACGCGCCTTGATGAGGCCCTGGAGGCCTTTGTGCTTTGAGGCGACGATGCCATCGCGGTACTGGTTTACAGCAGGAAGGTCCACGCCTTCGAGTGTTGCGCGAACACCAAACATGTCCGAGTGCCGGGCCGAGTCGGCAACCTCGGCAGCGTGCAGAAGAGCCTTTGTGGGGATACACCCGACGTGAAGGCAGGTCCCGCCGACCTTGTCCTTCTCGATGAGTCCAACGCTCATTCCGAGCTGGCTGGCGCGGAGGGCGGCGGCGTAGCCCCCGCTTCCCGCGCCTAGAACGACAAGATCAAAAGTGTGCTCAGCCACGAGTAGGAGACTCCCTCACGTTAGTTAGCCCGGCGGCCCCAATGACAAAGGCGCGACCTCACGACGGTCGTGCCCACCAAGCCTACTACTTGGCAGAGCCAGCCTTCGCGCCCACAATCTCCAATAAGGTCCTTGTGAGAGCGCCTGTTGGCCCTTTAGGGGTGTAACCCCATGGGCCGGAAGAGTTTTCGGCCGGGCCAGCGATATCTAAGTGCGCCCAGGGCAAGCGAGTGCCCTTGGCATCTTTGCCGATGAATTCACGCAGGAAGAGGCCAGCCAACAGCATTCCACCGAGCGTGTTGCCGGGCTTCGCGTTGGCAATATCGGCCACGTCCGTCTTCAGCAGCGAACGAAGTTCTTCGGGAAGAGGCATAGGCCAGACCAATTCGCCCGCGCTCTCGGCAGCCTCGCGCACCTGGGCGACGGCGTCGTCAGAGCCCATAAGGCCCGCATATCGCTCGCCGAGCGCCACGCGGGCAGCTCCCGTGAGGGTGGCTACGTCGATGATGAGGTCTGGGTTCTCCGTGGATGCCGCGCTCAAGCCATCGGCCAGTACTAAACGACCCTCAGCGTCGGTATTGAGTATTTCGACGGTGGTGCCATTTTTGATGGTAATCACGTCGTTAGGGCGCGATGCACTTCCGCTTGGCATGTTTTCGGCAAGGCATACCCACGCTGTTACAGCCGTGGTGGTGGCGCTCGCGGCGCTTGCCAAGGCCACAGCGGAAACCACTGCGGCACCGGTCATGTCGTATTTCATGCCGACCATAGAGTTCGCAGGCTTCAGAGAAAGACCGCCCGAGTCGAACGTGATTCCTTTGCCCACTAGAGCAATGTGTTTCTTCGCGCCCGGGGGAGACCAGCGCACAATCATCATGCGAGGGGGGTTTGTGGATCCTTGGCCCACCGCTGTGAGGCCCCCGTAACCTTGGTCGCGAAGCTCTTTTTCATCGAGCACCTCGATAGAGACCTTCAGTGATCCAGCCATTGCTTTCACACGTTCGACAAACGACTGTGGGTGAAGCAGATTCGGCGGGAGCGAAACGAGGTCTCTCACTCGCCACACCGCTTCCGCACTCACCTGCGCCGCTCGGACGTCCTCGGGCGAGGCTTGTCCTACCACAGTGATGCTCTGGATACCAGGTTCGGCCTCCGTGTGGGCTTTCTGAATGCGGTGTGAGCCAATCAGCGCCCCTTCGCAGAGCGCAACAACGTCAGCGCTGGAGGATGTGGGCAACGCGTAGGCGACGCGAGATACCTTCTGAAGTGTTTGAGCCGCGTAGCCCGCGGCTTCGCGAAGGCCGTGTGGCCCAGGCACACCAGCACCAAGTCCGGTAAAGACGACACTGGTGCAGGCAAAGCCCGACGGCGCCGGAATGCGCCACGCGTTGTTGCGCTCGCCATCCGCTCCGACCCGCTGCGCCGCATCGAGTAGCTCTTCGTTGTGTTCTGGTGCGAGGCCGGGGGCTTCAAGCGCCAGCCCCTCATCACGTGAGGAGAGACCCACCACCAGGATGTCGACATCTAGCTCTGCGGGATTGGACGACGAGGGGGTGATTTCGGGGAGGCTCATTGCCCCATGTTAATCCACCTGACCTCTGCGCGTCTGGCGATGCACTCAGCTCCCCTCAGTGGCGACTTGTACGATGGGGAGATGTTCTCTGACCACATCTTCCGGGAGGCTCTCGAGCTCTCGGCTGTTCCCCGGGGCTTGCCCTTGGTTGCGGGACTCACCGGGTTCGCCGATGCCGGGGCCACCGTAACGCAGGTCAACAATTACGTGATGGACACCCTGTATCACGAGAGAGTCGGAACATTTGTCAACGACCTGCTTATTGACTACCGGGCCAGACGGCCGGTGTTTCAGTTTGAGGAAACCGCTCTGACGAGTTACCAACCCCCTCGTTTGTCCCTGGACTTGGTCCGCGACGAGGTGGGCACCGAGTTTCTTTTTCTTTCTGGCTATGAGCCTGATTTTCGGTGGGAGCAGGTGAGTACCAAGATTCTTGAGCTCGTTGATGAACTTGGCGTTACCTCGAGCACATGGGTCCACGCCATCCCAATGCCTGTGCCGCACACCAGGAGTCTTGGCGTGACGGTGAGCGGGAATAGGAGCGAGTTGACCGACGCTCTGTCTGTCTGGCGACCAACGACCGGCGTTCCTGGAACGTTGATGCATTTGGTGGAGTACCGGTTGCAGGAAGAAGATCACCCCACCGCAGGTTTCGTAATTCTCGTTCCGCACTACTTAGCTGACACGGAATTTCCCGACGCTGCGGTGACTGCGCTGCAGTCCGTCACCAGGGCCACAGGACTTGTCTTCCCCACGGACGCGCTGCGCGAGGCAGGCCGGGAGTTTCTGCGCGGTATCTCTGAGCAGGTCGAGAACAACCAAGAGCTGAACAAGCTGGTCGGGACTCTCGAGACGCGCCACGATTCATACATGGAGGACAACCCGATGCCCTCACCACTGATGGGCGCGGATGGCGAACTCCCAAGCGCTGACACGATCGCCGCCGAACTCCAGGACTTTCTTGCTAAGCGCCATGCGGCCGACACACCGGGCGAGGCCGACTCCGCCTGAAACGCGCTGGGGCCAGCCTGAACAGCTCCGCTCCCTAACCGTGCCATAATGGGAAGAGGCCCTGTTTGGTTCGTCCGCTTCATGCCGGATAACTTGACAAGGGTCTTCCTACTGCCCTCAACGCATTGGACCAGGTGGCACATGGCAACGTCGAAGCCAGCTCCATCCGATAAGTCCGCGCGCAAGGGGTTCGGCGGATTCGTCGACCGATTCCGCAAGAAGCCCGACACCGCCCAGAAAGCTGCATCGACCTCTGTGACCACCTCTAAACCGTCCTCCGGCACTTCGTCTTCCACAGCACCCGCAGCAGGATCGGCCAAGGCAAGCACAAAGACGCCAGGGGCTAAGGCGCCCGCCGCCCCGAAGAAGACCGCGCCCAAAACGTCTCCTGCAAAAACCCCTGCCAAGCCCCCGGCGAAAGCTCCAGCTAAGCCTTCCCAACCGGCCAAGAAAGTTGCGAAGCCAGCCGCCAAGGCACCTGCGAAACCTCCCGCAAAGCCCGCCGCAAAGCCGGCGCCCAAGAAGTCCGCGGCTAAAGCACCCGCCAAGCCAGCCGCCAAGGCCCCGGCAAAATCTGCCGCTACGAAGGCGACCGCGGCAAAGCCCACTGTGAAGAAGTCAGCGGCTGCTCAAGCGGTGCCTTCAAAAAAGAAGCCCGCAGCGAGCAAACCCGTAGCACCGAAAACAGTTGCGGCTAAGCCCGTTGCTTCCACAGTAAGCACGTCAAAGTCAGCCACCAAGGTGCCGGCCAAGGCGCCGGTTGCTCCCGCCAAGAGCCCCAAGGCTGCTGCGGTTCCTCCCGTAGTGATCGACGGCGACGTGGATGATGTCGAGATTGAGATTGATGACGACATTGCTATTGATGCAGATGGTGACGACGTCGTTGACATCGTTTCCGATGATGTCGCCATCAAACTCGGCGCCGAGGTCATTGCCGCGCTAGCCGAGGCAGCGGTCGAGGACGAACCCGAAGAGGATGAGGACGAGAAAGAAGTTCCTGTCCTTCCCTCGGGCGCTTTGATTCTCTCGAGCTCCGACGACGACGATGCGCCAATCATTTCGACGACGATTACCGGCGCAACCGCTGACCCGGTCAAGGATTACCTCAAGCAGATTGGTCGAGTGGCGCTTCTCAACGCCGAGCAAGAAGTTGAGCTTGCCATGCGCATTGAAGCTGGATTGTTCGCCGAAGAGAAGTTGTCGCAGCTCACGAACGCCCAGAAGACAACGAAGCTCGCTCGTGAGCTTCACGAAATCACGAAAGACGGCTACCGGGCAAAGAACCACCTTCTGGGCGCCAATCTTCGCCTGGTTGTCTCACTGGCCAAGCGTTATACCGGCCGTGGAATGCAGTTCTTGGACCTGATCCAGGAGGGCAACCTCGGCCTCATTCGCGCCGTTGAGAAGTTTGACTACACCAAGGGTTTCAAGTTCTCTACCTATGCCACGTGGTGGATTCGTCAGGCCATTACCCGCGCTATGGCTGATCAGGCCCGTACCATCCGTATTCCGGTCCACATGGTCGAAGTCATCAACAAGCTTGCTCGCGTTCAGCGCCAGATGCTTCAGGACTTGGGTCGCGAACCAACGCCTGAGGAGCTGGCCCGCGAGCTCGACATGACTCCGGAAAAGGTTGTTGAGGTGCAGAAATATGGGCGCGAGCCCATCTCGCTCCACACGCCACTTGGCGAAGACGGCGACAGCGAATTCGGTGACCTCATTGAAGACACCGAAGCAGTGGTTCCTGCAGATGCCGTGGGCTTCACCATGTTGCAACGCCAGCTGGAGATGCTTTTGGAGTCCCTTTCCGAGCGTGAAGCCGGTGTGATTCGCATGCGTTTCGGCCTGGGTGATGGCATGCCAAAGACCCTCGACCAAATCGGCGACACTTTTGGCGTCACCCGTGAGCGAATTCGTCAGATTGAGTCGAAGACAATGGCGAAGCTTCGTCACCCGTCCCGGTCTCAGGCCCTTCGCGACTACCTCGAGTAAGAAGTATGCGATTCTTCTGGGCTCTCCTGATATCCAGGATTGCTCGCGTTGCCACAAGGCTTCGCGGTGGGGGGTCTGCATTCCCCGGCTGGATCCTGCTGCGTCTGGTGCCCGATGTTTTAGCAAGGACGCTTGGCTCGGTGCCGGGCGGTGTGATTTTTGTCACTGGGTCAAACGGAAAATCCACGACCACGACGATGGTCAGCGCGGTGCTCGCCGAGCACGGCGTTCGTGTTTTCACCAACCCGGCTGGAGGAAATCTCCCGCAGGGCTTAGCCTCGGCCGTGGTGGCACAGTGCTCGCTACTGGGGAGACTCCGGGCGGACGTCGCCGTGCTCGAGGTTGATGAGGCCTACGGGCCGCACATTGCGGATCTCTTGCGGCCGGATTGGGTGGTAGTCACCAACCTCCAGGTTGATCAACTTAACCGTTTTGGCGAGCCAGAGAATGTGTATGGGATGCTCCGCACTCTGGCGCTCCGCGCCCGTCGCGGTGTTCTGGTGAATCAGGCTGACGTGAATCTCAGTGCTCTTGCTCACGAGGTACGTGAGGCAGGAATCGCCGTCGGCGCGACCGACGTGTCGCCAGTGGCCATCGCAAGCCAGTCCCACGGATTGGTCGCCGCTCCCTTGTTTTTCGACTTTGATTTCCGTCCAGATTCAAGCCCGGTGGCCTTGCTTGAGGCTACTCAGGGCGATGAGGCTTCGGTGTCGCTTCGCGGAGCGGTTCACACCGTCAAGTTGCCCTCAGCTGGACTTCACTACGCTGTCGACGCAACACTCGCGCTCGGGACAGCAGCGCTCGTGCTCGGCCGTGAGCTCGAGGGTTCCGCCCTCACACGGGCGTTTGCGGACCAAACACCGGTGTTTGGGCGAGGGGAGACAATCTCCTACCGCGGTCGCGAGATATCGCTGACGATGATGAAGAACCTGCCGAGCCTCCAGGTAAACCTTGCTGCGCTCGAGGGTTCGCGGGAGGTTGTGTGGGTGGCGGTTGATGAGGGAACGCCCGACCCGTCGTGGATTTTTGATGTTGATTTGGGACACATCGACCACGTTGATGTGCTGAGCGGGACCAAAGCCGCTCAGTGGGCTCTGCTTCTGGAGTATCGGGGGATTCCCTACGGCGAAATTGTCGAGGACACCGGGGAGGCTCTTGCTACCGTGGCGAGGCTCGCTCACAGTAACGAGCAGCCTGTTACCGCGATTGTGAACTACGAACAGATGATGCTGATTCGTCGGCTGGCGGGATACAAGGAACTGGAGGGGGCGCAATGACGTCCTGGTTCACTATTGCCCGTGTTCTGCCCGCGATGTTGAGCGTGAACGGCTCGGGTGCTGGGGCGGAGATTGTTGGCACCGCCCTGCGCCGAATGGGCCACGAGGTTTCGATTATTGATGTGCATGGTCCTGGTGATGTTGTCCGCACGGTCGACTTCGTCTCTGTCGGCAGCGGTTCGGGGTCGACTACCGGACCAGCAGCGACCGAGCTCATGGGGTTGGTTCCAGCACTGCGCTCGTGGCAAGACCAGGGCGCTTGGTTTTTCGCAGTAGGAACAGGATGGGATCTTCTCGGTCATCACGTTGTGGTTAGTTCCGGGGATGTCATTCCGGGAGTGGGCGTGTTCCCCTCGAGCGCAGACCATCGGCCTGGCCGCTTTTCTGGTGAGGTCAGTGGGCTTGACTACAAGAGCCGCGACACGGCCGGCTACATCAACCAGGTGGGTCACAGCACCCTGGACGAGGGCGTCAGGGCTCTCTGGACCATCGATAAGGCGGCCGGTGAGTATCCGGTGGCTGAGGGTCTGATTGCTGGCACGCTCATGGCCACACGGCTTGGCGGACCGGCGCTGTCGCTTAACCCCCACTGGGCTGATGACATTGTCGCTGGAATGCTCACTGCACGCGGCCTGGCTCCGGTTGCCACCGATTTCCACGAGCGTGTTGGCGAGCTTGCCGCCTCCGCTCGACGCGCAATCAATGGCCGACTCGGCGTTAGTCGCTGAGATAGCGTCTTTGGACCGCGGGTGACATCGCACTCACCACTTCGTCGCCGATAGTGCCAGACCACTCTGCCCAGTCCTCGGCGAGAGGTGAACCAGTAGCGGGGTCTCCAAATAGTGTGACAACATCACCGATGGCAGGTGCGCCACTCTCGGGCCATCCCAGGACGCAGTGATCGACCTCTACCGAAACGATCGGCAGCGACGCTCCCCGCCAAGACATCCAGCCAGTGCCTGGCAGGAGCGGCATCAGACCGTGGCCAAAGCCCATCCCGATCGTGAGCGTGGCCTCCGCCTCGTGCAGCTCCGTAATGAGCGCTCTCGCTGCCATGACCGGTAAGAAACCGAGCTCGTCGGCACTTCGATCGTCAAAGGGGCTCACCCCATACGCAATGATGCCAATGCGCACCATGTCGAGCCTGGCTTCGGGGAAATCTTCGGCGGCAGCGGATGCTGCAATGTGGGTAATCGTGGGGCTGAGGCCGGCGACTCGCGCAACCTCCAGGGCGTCATGGAAACGCTGGAGCGAACGCCTGTCTTCCTCCAGTGATGTGTCGGCCAAGTGAGACCAGACGCCCTCGACGACAATGAGCCCGGCTGCCTCGAGTTGCCTGGCCTTAGCGACCAGAGCAGGCCAGAGGGAGGGTAGGCAACCGTTTCTGTGCAGTCCGGTGTCGATCTTGAGGTGAACCGTTGTGGTCATGCCTTGGCACTGCTTCGCAATCGCATCGAGCTGCCACGAATGTGAAATGCCGAGGGTGAGATTGGCTGTGCTAGCCGCTAGGAAGTCATCGTGGGGCGAGATGAGCCACGCCAGCATGGGGGTCTCCGGAAGTTTTGCTCTCAGGGCGATGCCGGTGGGAATGTCGAGCACAGCGAGCGCATCAGCACCAGCTGAAACGGCGGCCTCGGCGAGAGCGAGACCGCCGTGCCCATAGGCCTCGGACTTCACGGCAATCATCAACCGGGAGTTTCCCGCAAGATCTGACTTGGCCTTCGCAACGTTCGCTCGAAAGTTGGTCAGTGAGATATCGAGCCAGAATGGCGCTTCTAGTGCCATGTCTTCACCACCCGTGACCCCAGGTGTGCAAGCAAGGCCGACTCCGGCCGGTGGGACCACAGGCTCCAGTGAGCCAGTGAGGGCGAATCTCCCCACACCACTGCCTGTTGCCCGACTTCGAGCGAGGCGTCCCCAACGTCCACAACGCACTGATCCATGGCGATACGCCCGGCTATGGGGAACGTGACTCCGCCGAGGGAGATTTTCCCACCGGTCACCCGGGGGACACCATCAGCGAAACCCGCGCTGACAAGAGCCAGCGTGGTGTCGGTTGCTGTCGTGTATTCATACCCATAGGACACAGTCGTTCCGGAGGGCACTGCCTTGACGGAAATGACCGTGGCGCAAAAAGAGACAACGGGCCCTCCTGGGCCATTCCACCAGCCCGACACAGCCGGTGTTCCAGCATCGGCGGCCTTCAGTCCGGCACGAGGAGGGTCCCAGGGATCCACAGCACAAACCCGGAATCCAGCCTCGCGGGCGAGATTGGCAACCTCGGCACCTCCGAGGCCGAGGGCGTTAGCGCGTAGATCCAGCGCGGCTTCCTCACCGTGTGTGGCCAACAGTGCGCTCAAGTTGGCCGTGAGGGCGGCGCGCGAGAGTTCAGCGCTCCGCAGGGGAGGGCCTGACTTAGTGCGCGCGGTCATCCCGCAGTCGGTCTGTTTCGTCGTGCCACTTCATGATTTTGTCGCCTAATGACTCGCGGTACTTTGAGGCGTGGTGACCGCAAAAGAGAAGATCTCCTGTGCTCAGCGTCACCCGAACGTAGGCCTGAGCGCCACAGCTGTCGCACACATCGCCTGCGCCCAGTGGAGCGACAATGTCCAGAGCGTTGTCGGTGGTCTCGGTTGCTGTGTAGGACATTCTCTCTCCTTGGCCAGGTGATGTTGTTGGACATCATTCCATCACGACTGTGCTGAGATTCCGGGTCAGACTCTCCCAGGTTCGCCTACCGCGTAGTTTGACTTCTCGGCGGTGTGAGCATGTCGTGTCCCAGCCCAGGCCTATGCTCGGGGGTGCGTTACAACACAAGGAGTTACCCTAACCGTGGCCAGTTCAGATTATTCAGCCAGGCACCTCTCAGTTTTAGAAGGCCTCGAGGCTGTGCGAAAGCGCCCAGGTATGTACATCGGTTCCACCGACGCTAGAGGCTTGATGCACTGCCTGTGGGAACTGATTGACAACTCCGTCGACGAAGCGGTCGCCGGGTATGGGAATGCAATCTCTGTCCTAGTGCAGGCTGATGGCAGCGTTGAGGTTCACGACCGCGGGCGCGGTGTTCCGGTTGATATCGAGCCAAAGTCAGGGCTCACCGGTGTTGAGCTCGTCTTCACAAAGCTTCACGCGGGTGGAAAGTTTGGGGCTGGCTCCTATGCAACTTCTGGCGGCCTCCACGGGGTAGGTGCGTCTGTGGTCAACGCGCTTTCAGAACGCCTCGATGTCGAGGTGGATCGCGACGGCGTCACGTGGGGCATGTCTTTCCGACGCGGAGAGCCCGGAATCTTCAGTGATGGGGAAGGCGCGAAAGGGCCGAGCTCTCCTTTTGAGCCCTTCGTTGACAACAGCGAATTAGTCCGCGTGGGAAAAGTTGCCAAAGGTGTTACTGGTACCAGGGTGCGGTTTTGGCCAGACCCTCAAATCTTCGGGAAGGCCGCGAACTTCGCCTCACCCGAGCTTGCCGAAAGAGCAAGACAGACCGCCTTCTTGGTGCCAGGGCTGACGATTCGGGTTCACGACCGCAGCGGTGCGCAGGAGGCCGTGGAGACGTATTCCTCAGCGGGTGGGTTGAGGGACTTTTTGGAGTTCTTAGCCCCCGACCAGCCGGTAGTTGGACCGTGGCACTTTTCTGGCTCTGGCCAGTTCGACGAGACCGTTCCCATGTTGGACTCTCAGGGGCGTTTGGTATCGACCGATGTGACGCGAGATGTGCACGTGGATGTAGTGGTCCAGTGGGGCAGCGGGTACGACACGGTGAACAAGAGCTTTGTGAACATCATCCAAACCCCCAAGGGTGGCACGCACCAGGCGGGCTTTGACGCCGGACTTGTGAAGGCGATTCGGGCGGAAATCGATAAGAACGCGCGTCGGCTCAAGCTCGGCAAAGACAAGGTTGAGAAAGACGACATTGTTGCGGGGTTGACCGCAATCGTTGCTGTCCGAGTGCCTGAACCGCAGTTTGAGGGCCAAACCAAAGAGGTGCTGGGAACCCCGGGTGTCAAAGCCATCGTGCAGGCAGTTGTTGCAGAGGGGCTCGCGCAGAAGTTCAGTTCCAGCAAACGCGACGATAAGACAGCGAGCGCGCTTCTTCAGGAAAAAATCGTTGCGGAGATGAAGACTCGACTCTCTGCGAGGGCGCTCAAGGAAACCCAGCGGAGAAAAACAGCCCTCGAATCGTCGACCTTGCCGACAAAGCTCGTCGATTGTCGAACCAAGGACGTGGAGGGCACTGAGCTCTTCATCGTGGAGGGCGATTCAGCGCTTGGCACTGCAAAGCTTGCCAGAGACAGCAATCACCAGGCACTGTTACCCATTCGTGGAAAGATTCTGAACACGCAGAAGGCTTCTGTCCAAGACATGCTGGACAACCAAGAGTGCGCCGCCATCATCCAGGTTGTTGGTGCGGGTTCGGGTCGAACCTTTGACCTCACGAGCGCCCGCTACGGGAAGATCATCATCATGTCGGATGCCGATGTCGACGGTGCCCACATCCGGACGCTCTTGCTCACCCTGTTCTTTCGTTACATGCGCCCACTTGTCGAGGCTGGCCGCGTGTATGCCGCCGTGCCGCCCCTTCACCGCGTGATCGTGCCGGGACGTGGCAAAGCAGGTAACGAGGTCATCTATACGTACTCGGAGGATGAACTCACGACCGTGCTGGCCTCTCTCAAAGCGGCCGGCAAGACATACCAGGAACCCATCCAGCGCTATAAGGGCCTGGGAGAGATGGACGCCGATCAACTTGCCGAAACAACCATGAATCCCGCGGGGCGCACGCTACGGCGGGTCCGCGTCTCTGACGCGCAACAGGCTTCAGATGTGTTCGAGTTGCTCATGGGCAACGACGTTGCTCCCCGTCGCGACTTCATTGTCTCTGGGCCGGGACTCTCCAGGGAGCGTATAGACGCCTAGTTGAGGGCTTCGCCGAAGACTTCTGGTCGCTCGGGAGTGAGGGCGCCGGAGGCGTCTCGCTTCGCTTCGGGCAGATCGAGCTCGAGCGGCTTGCCCTTGGCTCCCAGAGCACGCGGATTGGCCCCGACATAGGCCCTGACAAGAACGTCTTCGCCCTTGAGGAAGGTGTGTGCTCTCACCCCACCGGTCGCACGGCCCTTCTGTGGGAACTGGACAAGTGCGGTGCGCTTCAGCCGAACAGCCTCGGTTCCCGGCAGGACGTGAGAAGACCCTGAGACGGTAATGACCACGGCGTCTTTCGGGGGCAGTGCGCCAGCCCACACCACACGGGCGTTCTCCCCGAGTGCAATTCCTGCCATGCCTGCGGCACTGGGACCCTGAGGGCGCACCGCTGTTGCCGGGAAATGCAGAAGTTGGCCCTGCGAGCTGATGAAGATGCAGTGCGTGTCATCGCCTGCAATGCCAGCTCCCACAACGGTGTCGCCCTCTTTCAATGAAATGAGGCTGTGGTGGGTCTTCTCGGGTAATCCAGAGAGCAGCACGCGCTTGACCACACCAGAAGCAGTGCCCAGCATCACTATGGGCGCATCGTCGAGGTTAACAACGGCAATAACTGCGCCATCGCTTGACCCAAGCCCAAGGAACTCTGGCAAAGCAACACCCTCCGCGAGGTTCAGCCGGGAGCGGTCAAGCTCTGGCAGGTCCATCGGATGAAAAACGTGCAGGTTCCCCGCGCTCGTCAATGCGCCGAGCGAGCCGCGAAGCCGGCTCGAGGTCTTGACCATGAGCGCGTCGTGTGCGCTGCGCGTGCCGGATGTGAGAGCCGTGTCTTCGTGGACGCCAACGCGGGCGGCTTTCTCGCTCGCTGAGACCAGTACGACGCAGGGTGCATCGGCGATCTCTAAGTTGGCGGCGCTTGGCTTGGCCTTCGCGACTGGGGCGGTGACCCCCGATAGCACGCTCCTGCGGGGGGTGCCATAGGCCTCAGACACAGCGCCCAATTCATCGGACACAGTTTTCCTGATGAGCTCAGGGTTTGCGAGCAGAGCAGTGAGGTGGTCGATATCCTTCTGGAGCGCGTCGCGCTCTGTTTCGAGTTCTATCGCGGACATGCGAGTGAGTCGTCGAAGACGAAGCTCCAAGATGTAATCGGTTTGCTCGCCGCTGAGGGAGAACACTTCCTGCAGCCGGGTCCGGGCTGTTTGGACATCGTCAGAGGACCGGATGACCTGGATGACCTCGTCGATATCGGTCATCGCGATGAGCAGACCCTCGACTAGGTGCAACCTTCTTCTCTTTTGATCGAGCCTGAAGACTGAACGCCTGGTCACGACGGCTATGCGGTGGTCCAGGAAAACTTCCAGCAACTGCTTGAGTCCCAGGGTCTGGGGTTGCCCGTTGACCAGTGCTACCGAGTTGATGGAAAAGTTTTCTTCCAAAGGCGTCAGACGGTAGAGCTCGGCCAAGACCGCCTGAGGGTCGAAACCACTCTTGAGGCTAATGACCAGCCGCAGACCGTTGTGGCGGTCGGTAAGGTCCGTCACATCGCTGATGCCCGTCAGTTTCTTGCTGTTGACGGCATCCTTGATCTTGTCGATGACGCGTTCTGGTCCCACGAGGTAGGGGAGTTCGGTGATGACCAGGCCGGTTTTCCGCGGCCCGACGTTTTCGACCGCGACAGTTGCTTGCATTTTGAAGCTTCCGCGGCCCGTTTCGTAGGCTTCCTTGATACCGTCAACTCCAACGATGGTGCCACCGGTAGGAAGGTCTGGACCCGGGAGAAAACCCATCAAGGTCTCGAGCGAGGCGTCGGGATACTCGATCAGATGGCGCAGCGCGTCGACGACTTCGCCGAGATTGTGGGGCGCCATATTGGTAGCCATGCCCACAGCAATGCCGCTAGCGCCATTGACGAGTAGGTGGGGAATTGCAGCGGGGAGAACGCTCGGCTGAAGAAGTTGGTTGTCGTAGTTGGGGACAAAATCGACAACGTCTTCGTCAAGGTCCGCCACCATGGCCATGGCTTCTGGTCGCAGGCGGGCTTCGGTGTACCTAGCGGCCGCGGGCCCGTCGTCGAGCGAGCCGAAGTTGCCGTGCCCATCGACCATCGGAATTCTCAAGCTGAAGTTTTGAGCCAAGCGCACCAGAGCGTCGTAGATAGCACTGTCACCGTGAGGATGAAGCTTTCCCATCACTTCGCCGACTACACGGGCGGACTTAACGTGGCCCTTTTCGGGAGAAAGCCCCATCTGGGCCATCTGGTAAATGATGCGTCGTTGGACCGGCTTCAGGCCGTCTCTCGCATCGGGGAGAGCTCTGGAGTAGATGACGGAGTACGCGTACTCCAGGAAAGACCCCTGCATCTCATCCGTCAGTTCGACGTCGACGATGCGTTCTGAAGGCAGGGCAGAGGAGGGAGAAGTCGGGGCAGTCATAGGATGGCGCCTATGGTACTGGTTCGGGCGTCGACGCCTCTGAGGCTTGCCGACGTGCTGGATAGTTGTCATCGCGCCGTGCTCGGTGAGGAGAATCCGCTGGAACTTGGCCGAGTCAACAAGGCTGCGGTGCTACTAGTTGACGGTCTTGGTGCCACAAATCTCAGGGATCGCAAAGGTCACGCTCGCTGGTTGCACAATGCGTGGTCATCGAGATACCTTGTGGCCGACTCCGGCTTCCCCTCAACGACAGCAAGTGCCCTGACGTCGTTGACCACCGGTGTTGACGCTGGGGAACACGGGATCGTCGGCTACACGATTCGTGACCCGCGCTCTGGGGCAATGATCAATCACTTGAAGGAGTGGGCGCCGCATGTCGACCCAGACGCCTGGCAACTGCGACCCACCATTTTCGAGACCGCTGCTCGGCAAGGAATCCCCTCGCTAGCGCTTGGCGAAGCCCGATTTGCCGGCAGTGACTTCACCAAAGCGGTCTGGCGAGGGGCAACCTTTCGTGGTGTGCGCACGCTGGAAGAGCAGGCGGAGGCTATGCGAGCGTTCTTTGACTCGCACGAGCGAGCGTTGGCGTACCTCTACTGGCCTGCCCTAGATCGCACCGGTCATTCCCAAGGTGTTGGCTCAGAATCCTGGACCCACCGACTAGAAGAGCTGGATGCGTCACTCGAGACGATCGCTGGCCTGTTACGCGATGACGAGGGCCTCGTGATTACGGCGGATCACGGAATGATTGACGTTCCACACGAACACAAGCTGATGGTCGCGGAGGGGTCGCCTCTGCTCCAGAACGTCGCTGCGTGGGGCGGCGAGCCCCGTGTTCCCCAGCTTTATGTGGACACGCCAGCCGCCCTCCACGATGTGCAGGCGGCTTGGCAGGACCTGCTCGGTGGAGCAGCGCGCGTGATGACGCGAGAGCAGATTGTTGATGAGGGATGGCTGGGGTCCCTCGCCAAGGGGGTGCTCGAGCGCGTCGGCGACGTCACTGTCGCCTGCATCGACAGCCTCGTTGCCTACCGGGAATCGGTCGCCTCAGTTGCGTCGATGGCCATGGTAGGACAGCACGGGTCTCTCACTGCAGGGGAGAGAGACATTCCCGTAGTTCCGATTGGGGCTTGGGCCTAGGCCGGATCGTCGTCGCTTCTGGCGCCAAACACGATGTCGTCCCAGCTAGGCATGGCGGGACGGGTCTTCTTCGTCGTGGGCGGCGGCTCGGGGTCGTCGTCTGGACCCTCGTCAGTTGCGTGGCCAATGGGGGTGACTTCTGCGGTGTGGCTGTCGTCCTCGACCAAGTGAATACCACCCGTGGAGGGGTGCCCTGCACGAGACGTGTCCGGTTCGCTCTCCGGGGCAGCCTCGCGTTCGCCGCGTTTGCGACGAAGAACCTCAAGAAGATCTGCAGTGTCTGCCATCCGGCCCCCGTCGGGGCCATCGCCTTGGCGCCCATAAGGGACCGGTTCGAGCATCGGCCCAGTTTCGCCTAAATCCGAGGCCTCAAAAATGTCGGAATCGAAACGTTCTGGTCTTTCCGCGCTGGGAACAGCACTGAGTTTCGGAATCAGCGTTGTCGGCATGGGTTCGTGTCGTGACAACACCGAAGCGTCCTCGTTGACGGGAGAGATCACGTGCTTTCGCGGGTCAAAAGACCAGCGTGCGCGGTGTTCGACATCGCCCTCATGGAAGAGCAGTTCCAACTGCCACCCTGATTCCTCTTTCCAGGCGGACCAGGCGTCTTCTGTTGCCGTGATGTCCTCAAGTCTCGCCCTGACCGACGCTCCAAAGGTCGTCTCGGGGCCGCTCTTTTGCGTGACGGTGACAGCGAGAGCTTGCTCGACGATGAACTGCCGTTCTGCGAGTACCGCACCCTCAAACTTTTCTACGTAGCCAAGCTCTTCGCCGGTCAGGTCAGCGACCTGCTGGGCTGTGAGGCCGCGCCTGATGTGGGCCTGAATGTCCTTGGGGCTTGACCGGCGGGTGGTGCTGGGGCCAGGAGATGGAGTACGCAGGGCTCCGAGCAGAGCGTCGTTGATGGCGACCTGGAAGCGCTCTCCGTCGGACGAGACGAGGATGATGTGCCCCTCGCTGGCGCCCACAATGCTCAGGTTCTCCATCTGACCGCCCCTTCCTGCTAGGTCGTAGGAGTAGCTTGTCACGCTTGCCCGAGAGATATCGAAATATTTTTGGGTGTGGCGCGACGGAGATTCCGCGTTGCCGGCTACCCTAAACCGGTGTTGGGAAGAGCGTTTTGGATTTTCCAAGGTTTATCAGGCAAACTAACGCCGCACATTCCCACCACCTGACCCGAGGGAGCGAGCGCCACAATGGCAACCGACTACGACGCACCGCGTAAGTCCGAAGAAGATACTGAATCCATCCAGGCGTTGCAGGAGCGCGTGCCAGACAAGCTTTCTGGTGTCGTAGACGCCGAGGACGCCGACAACCTCGGATCGCTCGAGCTCGCCGGTCAGGATCTTGCCAACGTTGAGCTCGATGTCGTAGTGCTTCCTCCCCAAGCTGACGAGTTCACCTGCGTGGAATGCTTCCTGGTCAAGCACCGTTCCCAGCTCGACCACGACACCAAACTGGGACCCGTGTGTTCGGAGTGCTCTAGGTAGTGTCCCCGGCTCGCCACGCGGCGATGAACTGTTCGGGTTTTTTCGAAGAAACGATCCAGTAGGGCGTTGGGTCCTCCGGGTCGCTAATGGTTATCTTCACGACCGGGTCGACCCACGGCCGAATAACAAGCCAGGCTCGTGCATCAAGCGCTGGCCCGCGTTGGTGACGGGCGTCCTCACCGCGAAACGCCTCTACTCCGGTGACGAACTTGCGTTCAATCTGCGCACGCCCGGCGCGGATGATGCGCCCGTCAGTCGAAATGGTGGGGGATAGGGCCCAAAGCAGGCCCAACGAGCCACCCCACAAAGCAGCACCGACACCTAAACCCAGAGGGACACTCAAGGGAAGAAAAATGAGCGTGGTTGCAGGAAGGAAAAGTCCAGTCGCAACAACCATCCACCAGGCGGGGCTGAGCCTCTCTGTGTAAGCGTTCATGGCTCTATTGGACCACGTATACCCTGGACACTGTGGAAGAGACGCAAAGGGCCGACGTTCTTGTGGTCGGGAACGTGCCCCGCTATGCGAAACCAGGTGATGCGGGGTGTGATCTTTCGAGCACCGAATCGCTCACACTGGGGCCTGGTGAGCGTGCGGTTGTGTCCACCGGAACTGCAATCGCTCTTCCCGAAGGTTTTGTGGGCTACGTCATGCCGCGCAGCGGTCTTGCGGCCAAACACGGCATCAGCGTGGTCAATGCGCCGGGCGTGATTGACGCGGGATATAGGGGCGAAATCAAGGTTGTGCTCATCAACACTGACCTCAGGGAAAGCTTTAGTGTTCAACCAGGTGACCGGATTGCTCAGCTGGTAGTTTCTCCTGTGGCGCAGGCGCATTTTCACGAGGTCGAGCGTCTGCCCGGAACCGAACGGTCTGCCGGTGGATTTGGTTCAACTGGGCAGCACGCCTGATCGAAGGAGCATTCAGTGACAGAGATTCCGACCACGGTGGAGGGATTTGAGGGTGACTACCCAAAGTCCGCCCCCGCTGACCGTCATCTGACTGGCCCTCTGGACGACAGCGAGGCGGGAGCCGTGAAGCCTTCAGTTGACTTGGGGAGCCTCAGGCTTGATCCTAAGCGGGGCATGCAGTTGCGTCTCGAGGTGGAGAAGACTTCCCAGCGCGTGGTCGCTGTGACCCTCGAGTACGAGGGTTCGACTCTTCAACTTCAGCCTTTCGCCGCGCCCCGCTCGAGTGGACTCTGGCACGGTATCCGGGCCCAGATAATCGAACAGATAACTAAACAGGGCGGAAAGGCTCTCGAGCACGATGGGCCCTTTGGCCCCGAGCTCCAGGCTGATGTGCCCGTTCAAGCGGGGAGCTCGTTTGGTACCAGGAAGGTTCGGTTCGTGGGGATTGATGGCCCCCGCTGGTTCCTGCGCGGTGTCATCGGAGGAAAGGCAGCCCTGAACTCAGACGATGCTGAAGTGATTCATGCGATGTTGCGAAGCGTCGTGGTTGTTCGAGGTGAAGTCCCTATGCCCCCTCGCGAGCTGCTGCCCTTGAGAGTGCCTTCGAATAATGCCACCGGCGTCACCGAGGAGGCCTAGCCAGTGACGGCACCCGAGTCTGATCGGGTCACCACGGCGCTAGGCCAGTCGGCCTTTGCGACTGTGAGGCCAGGAGAAACCCCAACGGGGGAGGCCCTGTGGGCTGCGGTGGGGAAAACGCGCGGAGTCGTTGAGGCACTCGTCCCTGGGATTGGGTTCCTCGTCGTTTACACCCTTACCCAGAGTCTCGTGTGGGCGGTCAGCGCACCGCTGCTGGTCGCGGCGATCTTCATCCTCGCGCGTGTACTCCAGAAATCTCCCGTCATGCCGGCTGTTGCCGGGCTCGTCGGCATTGGCGCTTCGGCTGGTGTCGCGCTCTGGTCAGGGAGAGCCGAGGACAACTTTTTGCTCGGTTTTTTTGTGAACGCCCTGTGGGCCTTGGGACTCCTGGTTTCTCTGGCTGTGCGACGCCCACTGGTGGGAATTGTTGCGGGCGTACTGGTCGGTGATCAGTCCTGGCGCAGCGATGTAGCGACTCGTCGAGTTGCGACCAGCGCGACGTGGTTGTGGGTGGCTGTCTTTTCGGCGCGTCTCGGCGTTCAATTGCCTCTGTATTTCGCGGGGCAAGTGAGCGCTCTTGCGCTCGCGAAGTTAGTGATGGGCGTGCCGTTGTATGCGGCGGCGCTCTGGTTCACCTGGCTACTCATGAGGGCCGTCTATCGAGGGCGAGCGAATAACGCCCAGTGATAGTATTTGTCTTGATGTCAAGATAACTGCGCATCCAGCAGATAAGGAGAATCTCTCGTGAGCTCACTCAACAGCTTCGGTGCTCAGGCCACACTGAGCGTTGGCGGCAAAGACTTTGAGATTTTCCGCACGAACAGTGTGGAAGGCCACGAGACCCTCCCATTTAGTCTCAAGGTGCTGCTGGAGAACCTCTTGCGCACCGAAGATGGCGCCAACATCACCAAAGACCAAATCAGCGCGCTCGGCAGTTGGGACCCGAGGGCTGAGCCCTCGACAGAGATTCAGTTCACCCCAGCGCGCGTTGTCTTGCAGGACTTCACGGGTGTCCCGTGCATCGTGGACCTCGCCACAATGCGTGAAGCAATCGTTGATTTGGGTGGTGATCCCAGCAAGGTAAACCCACTCTCGCCAGCCGAACTGGTGATTGACCACTCGGTGATTGCTGACCTTTTTGGGCAGCCGGATTCCTTTACCCGCAACGTCGATATCGAGTACGAACGAAACGGTGAGCGCTATCAGTTCTTGCGCTGGGGTCAGACCGCGTTCAACAACTTCAAGGTGGTGCCCCCTGGCACAGGAATTGTCCACCAGGTGAATATCGAGAACCTCGCCAAAGTCACGTACACGAAGGACATTGGGGGAGTTACTCAAGCGTTCCCTGACACCTGCGTGGGAACCGACTCGCACACCACCATGGTTAACGGCCTAGGCGTTCTCGGTTGGGGTGTTGGAGGCATCGAAGCCGAGGCCGCCATGCTCGGCCAGCCCGTTTCCATGCTCATTCCCCGGGTCGTTGGGTTCAAACTCACGGGAACCATTCCGGCAGGCGTCACAGCCACTGATGTCGTCTTGACCATTACTCAAATGCTTCGAGCGCACGGCGTGGTCGGTAAATTCGTTGAATTCTATGGAGCCGGTGTGGCCCACGTTCCACTGGCTAACCGCGCCACCATTGGGAATATGAGTCCAGAGTTTGGCTCCACCGCAGCAATGTTCCCCATTGACGAGGTCACACTCGACTACTTGAGGCTCACGGGCCGCAGTGCGGAGCAGATCGCTTTGGTAGAGGCCTATTCCAAGGAACAGGGGCTCTGGCACGACCCGTCCATCGAACCCCGGTACAGCGAATATATGGAACTTGATCTCCAGAGCGTTGTGCCAAGCATCGCGGGACCCCGCAGGCCTCAAGACCGTATTGCCCTGGATGACGCCCAGGATCAGTTCCACAAAGACCTGGAGGGCTTTCTGTCGAAGGAAACCGCGACAACTGGCGTTCCCGTGAGCGCTAACGGATCCGACTTCGAGCTGCACAACGGCGCTGTCACCATCGCCGCCATTACCTCGTGCACCAACACCTCGAATCCCTCGGTGATGTTGGCCGCCGGTTTGCTCGCGCGTAACGCGGCCAAGAAAGGACTGAAGTCCAAGCCCTGGGTCAAAACGACCTTGGCGCCCGGGTCGAAAGTAGTGACCGACTACTACGAAAAAGCTGGCCTCATGGATGACCTTGAAGCATTGGGCTTCTATTTGGTGGGCTATGGCTGCACCACCTGTATCGGTAACTCAGGCCCGCTTGCCGATGAGATCTCCCAGGCCATCAACGACAACGATTTGGCGGTCACCGCCGTGCTCTCGGGGAACCGAAACTTTGAGGGCCGGATCAATCCAGACGTCAAGATGAACTACCTGGCGAGCCCCCCGCTCGTGATTGCCTACGCACTGGCCGGCACTATGGACTTCGATTTCGACGCCCAGCCCCTCGGCCAGGACCAGCAGGGCAACGATGTCTTCCTTGCCGATGTGTGGCCGGATGCTTCCGAGGTTCAGGCAACCATCGACTCCTCCATTGACACCGATATGTTCCTCAAGCAGTACGCGAGTGTGTTTGATGGGGACGAGCGCTGGCGCTCCTTGCCCACTCCCACGGGCGACACCTTTGACTGGGATGACGCGTCGACATATGTCAGAAAACCCCCGTATTTCGAGGGCATGACGAAGGCGCCCTCGCCAGTCAAGGACATTGTTGGAGCGCGGGTTCTCGCGTTGCTCGGTGACTCGGTCACGACAGATCACATCAGCCCCGCGGGTTCCATCAAGGCTGACAGCCCGGCCGGTCGCTACCTCAGTGAGCGCGGTATCGATCGCTTGGACTTCAACTCCTATGGATCACGTCGTGGCAACCACGAGGTCATGATTCGTGGAACGTTCGCCAATATTCGCCTCAAGAATCTCTTACTCGACGGTGTTGAAGGAGGGTTCACCAGAGACTTCACCACCGCTGAGGGGTCCAAGAGCACTATCTATGACGCCTCGGAGCGCTATGCCGCTGGAGGAACACCCCTCGTGATTCTTGCCGGCAAAGAGTACGGCTCCGGATCCTCAAGAGACTGGGCTGCGAAGGGCACCAGCCTTCTCGGCGTTCGGGCGGTGATTGCGGAGAGTTTCGAACGTATTCATCGCTCAAACCTCATTGGTATGGGTGTCATTCCACTGCAGTTCCCTGCAGGAGCGAATGCGGCATCTCTGGGATTGGATGGAACCGAAGAGTTCAGTATTGAGGGCATCGTTGCTCTCAATGACGGGCCGGTCCCCGCCGCTCTTCGCGTGCGCGCGAACCCGACGGCGCACTCGGCGCCGGGTAAGGCGCCGGTCGCCTTTGATGCAGTGGTTCGCATCGATACTCCCGCAGAAGCCGACTACTACCGAAACGGTGGAATCCTCCAGTACGTGTTGCGCTCGCTGCTCTAGGCGAGGTCACAGCCTGCCAACTGGCAGCGCGCAGGCCTGGGTCGTAGGCTTAGGGCATGTCGTTGTTGAACTCAATTTCCGGCCCTCGGGACCTGGACGCTCTGAGTTCTAGTCAGCTCGACGAGTTGGCCGATGAGATTCGACAGTTCCTCATCACGGAGGTTGCCAAGTCCGGCGGACACCTGGGGCCAAACCTTGGGGTAGTCGAGCTCACCATCGCGCTACACCGAGTTTTCGACTCTCCTAGAGATCCCTTCATTTGGGACACCGGGCATCAGTCTTACGTCCACAAGCTTCTGACGGGTCGCCAAGACTTCTCGGGTTTGCGCCAAAAGGGTGGGCTTGCCGGTTATCCCCAACGTGCAGAGTCAGAGCACGACATTGTCGAGAGCTCTCACGCATCCAGCTCTTTGAGCTGGGCTGAAGGCATTTCTCGCGCATTCCACATGACCGGTGAACGTGACCGTTTCGTTGTCGCCGTCGTCGGTGACGGTTCGCTGACTGGTGGCATGACGTGGGAAGCGCTGAACAACATCTCTCACGACAACGAGCGCAACCTCATCATCGTTGTGAACGACAACGGCCGCTCCTATGCCCCCACCATCGGCGGCATGGCCCGGTTCCTTGGTAATGTCCGCGCCAAGGGCTCGTACCGTGTGTTCAAATCGACAGCGGAGCGCTTTTTCGGGCTCTTTGGTGTGCCAGGTAAAGCTGTGTTCAGAGGCCTGCGTGGGGGTATGCGGGGGTTTCTCTCCCGCTTTGCCAACAACGACCACCTCTACTCGAACCTGGACATTAAGTATTTGGGCCCAGTGGATGGTCACAGTATCGAGGACGTCGAGCGCGCTCTCCGTCAAGCTAAAGAGCGCAAAGCACCCGTCATTGTTCACGTCATCACCCAGAAAGGCCGCGGCTACCAGCCGGCCCTCGACGACGAGGCGGATCAGTTCCACGCCGTGGGCCAGATTGATCCCCTCACTGGAGTGAATCGTGAATCCTCCAACACAGTGTCGTGGACCGGTGTCTTTGGCGACGAGATGGTCCAGATTGCTGGTGAGGACGACAGGGTCGTGGGAATCACGGCCGCCATGTTGCGGCCCACAGGTCTGCACCGAATGGCAGCTCAGTATCCGGAGCGTGTCTTTGACGTGGGAATTGCCGAGCAGCATGCCGTGGCGAGCGCAGCCGGGCTCGCTTATGGCGGTATGCACCCTGTGGTGGCGGTGTACGCGACCTTCATCAATCGTGCTTTTGATCAGGTGCTGATGGACGTCGCCCTCCACAAGGCGGGCGTTACGTTTGTGTTGGACCGTGCGGGAGTAACCGGCCCTGACGGCCCAAGCCATCACGGCATGTGGGATCTCTCAATTCTTCAAGTGGTCCCTGGTATCCGCTTAGCTGCTCCCCGCGATGCCAAGCGGCTGCGCGAGGAACTTAGAGAAGCAATCGCTGTGGAGGATGCGCCTACGGTTGTGCGTTTCCCGAAGGGTTCTGTAGCACCGGAGTTGGATGCACTTCGGCGCACGAAAGATGGAGTTGATGTCCTCGCTGAAGCCGCCCACAAGGATGTTCTGATTGTCGCCGTCGGCCCGATGGCGCATCTCGCTCTCGAGGTCCGCGAGCGATTGGCCGACCAGGGTATTGGTGCCACGGTCATTGACCCCCGCTGGGTGGTTCCCGTGGCACCCAGCATCATCACCATGGCCAAAGATCACCGAATTGTTATCAGTATTGAGGATGGAATTCGGGTTGGTGGAGTCGGAACCAGGATTCGTCAGGAGCTAAGAGCAGCAGGCGTTGACACCGCAGTTGATGAGATCGGGCTCCCCGATGAGTTCCTGGACCACGCCGAGCGTTCAGAGATTCTGAGCGAGGTTGGGCTTACGTCTCAGACCATTGCTCGCAATGTGGTCGCGCAGGTGCTTGGAATGAAGGTGCCCGTCGCCCGGCCGCTGCCGCCCGAGCCTTCCGGCGGTGTTTCACTGGATGTCCGATCGGACTCCGAGGAAAAGCGCTAGGAAACCCCCCTGATCGGTGGGTTGTGGAAGAACTTCCCGCGCACCTTTTCTGAGGCGCCGCTGCGGTCGAGATATGGTGTTACACCACCCATGTGGAAGGGCCACCCAGCGCCCAGAATCATCGCGACGTCGATTTCTTCGGGGCCACTGACGACACCCTCGTCGAGCATTCGACCGATCTCATCGGCCAACCCGTGGTGCACCCGGTCTCTCAACTCCGCAACGGTGTAGCCGGGACCAGGGCCAATTAGTGCCCGTGCACCGGCGGTAATCCCAGTGATCTTCTGCTGGCTGTTCCGTTCATAGATTGCACCGATTTTTACGAGTGAGTGCAGGGCTGAGCTTGCGAAAAAACGCTCGGGAAAGGCTGCGTGGTGGGTATCGAGCACATGGGCGCCGACTTGGAGACCGACGAGCTCGAGGAGCGCAAAGGGCCCCATGGGGAGCCCCAGTGGGGCTACCGCTTCATCCACGACGTCATAGGGAGTTCCCAATTCAATCGCGTGCATGGCTTCACCGAGAAGTTTCGCAAGGATGCGGTTGACCACAAACCCCGTGGTATCCGAGGTGATAATGGCCGTCTTGCGCAGCTTTGCGACCGTGGCAACGGCCGTAGCTACTGCTTCGTCAGAACTGCTAGGGGCCCGGACCACTTCCACCAGCGGCATCACTGCCACCGGATTGAAGAAGTGGATGCCGACCATTCGAGTGGGGTCTGAGAGGACGGAGGCAATATCGGCAATGGAGAGTGAGGACGTGTTCGAGGCAAGAATGCAGTCTGGACGCACGTGCTTCTCCAGCTCTTTGAATACCTGGTGCTTGACACCAAGCTCTTCGAACACTGCCTCAATAATCAGATCGCACTGCGCGAAATCACTCATCTCGGTGGTCCCTCTGATGAGGGATTGAAGCTTTCCAAGAACATCGCGGTGGAGGCGGCCCTTAGTGTTCAGGGTGGCAAGTTCGCCGTGAATCCATGCGACAGCGTCGTCCACACGCTCCTGGCTGATGTCGCTGATTACTACCGGGATTTCGAGACGTCGAAGCAATTGCAGGGCAAATTGGCGTGCCATGAGCCCCGCGCCGACCACCCCGACACTCGTGACTGGCTTTGCCAGCGATTTATCGGGGGCTCCGGGGGTGTTTTTGCCACGCTTTTGAACCAGCATGAATGCGTAAACGCTGGCGCGGAATTGGTCACCCGCAATCAGCTCCGCGAGTACCTCGTCTTCAGCGGCGAATCCACGAGCTTTCGTGCTGGAGCGAGCCGCAGCCATCAGGTCCAGCGCAGCATAGGGTGCCCTTGCCACCGTTCCCATCTTTGCCTTGAGCGTTTTCCTGGCTGTATTGATGGCAATGGGCCAGAGGGTTGCCCTCTCAATGGGGCCTGGTTGGTGCTTGCGGGTGACCTTGCGACGGCCTGACACCACCTCGTCGGCGAACCTGATCGAGTCTTCCAGGAAGCGCGCCGGGGGGAACATCACATCGACGACGCCAAGCTCGAGCGCGGTCGCTGGGGTCAATGTGCGGTTGGTCTTGAGGGGGTTCTCCACCATGACCGTCAGTGCTCTCCGGATGCCAACCAGGTTCGGCAAGAGCCAGGCTCCACCCCACCCTGGAACAAGCCCTAGGAAAACTTCGGGGAGGGCTAATGCAGCAGCACTGGAGGACACCGTTCGGTAGTCGCAGTTGAGGGCAATCTCGAGACCTCCACCCAGCGCCAGACCGTTCACGAAACAGAAGCTGGGAACGCCAAGCTCCCCGAGAAGGCCGAGGGTCTGGTGGCCGAGTTGGGCCATTTTCATGCCAGAGTCTCGGTCGGGAATGTCGCCAACCTTGGATAGGTCCGCGCCAGCAGCCAGGATGAAGGGGCTTCCTGTTATGGCAACGGCCTGAATCAGGCCCTCGGAAGCTTCCTTCTGGAGGCCGCGCAGGGTCTCTCGAAGTTCGACGAGTCCCTGCGGGCCCAGCGTGTTCGGGCGGGTGTGGTCTTTGCCGTTATCGAGGGTCACCAATGCCAGCGTGCCCTTGCTGCGGGGAAGTGGTACCCGCCTTACATAGGAGTGCGTGACGACTTCGTCCCTCGCGTAAGCGAGAAGCGCCGCCATGTCGACGCTCTCGTACTGCGCTACGGCACTGCGCGCCATCATCGACCTGCCTTGTAGTGGGGGTTTTCCCAGATAACCGTCCCCCCTTGGCCAAGACCAACACACATCGCGGTGAGGCCGTAGCGAACGTCAGGACGCAACTCGAACTGCTTTGCCAACTGAATCATCAGACGAACACCGGAGGCTGCTAAAGGGTGCCCCAGGGCGATTGCCCCACCCCAGGGGTTGACCCGGGGGTCATCGTCGCTAATCGCGAAGTGGTCCAGGAAGCTGAGCACCTGCACGGCAAAAGCCTCGTTCAACTCGAAGAGACCAATGTCATCGATGGTGAGCCCCGCCTTGGCCAGCGCTTTTTCGGTTGATGGGATTGGGCCCAGCCCCATCACTTCGGGCTCCACGCCGGCGTATGCAAAGGAGACCATCGTCATCTTGATGCCGAGACCTAGTTCGCGGGCCGTCGATTCAGATGCCAGGAGTGAAACGGTCGCGCCATCTGTCAGTGGTGAAGCATTTCCGGCGGTCACTTTTCCGTGGGGGCGAAACGGGGTCTTTAGCTCAGCAAGTGCCTCCAAGGTGGTCTCTGGTCGTCGACCCTCGTCTTCGGTGGCGAGGCCGTACCCGGAATCGCTTCTGGTGGCGATAGGAATCAGGTCGGGCTGGATGAGTCCCTCGCGGTAGGCCGCCTCAACGCGCGCCTGAGATTGCAGCCCGAACCGGTCGGCCCGTTCTTTCGTGAGCTTGGGAAATCTGTCATGGAGGCGCTCGGCCGTCATGCCCATGTTGAGAGCATCGGGGCTGACAAGTTTTTCAGCCAGGAACCGGGGGTTGGGGTCAACATCACGACCAAGAGGGTGTCGACCCATGTGTTCCACGCCACCCGCAATGGCGAGGTCGTAGGCGCCAAAGGCAATGCTCCCGGCCACTGTGGTGACCGCGGTCATCCCGCCCGCGCACATCCGATCGAGCGCGTATCCGGGAACGCTCAGCGGAAGACCGGCCAAGATACTGGCTGTCCGGCCGAGTGTGAGGCCCTGGTCGCCTTCCTGAGTCGTGGCGGCGATGGCGACATCGTCGATGCGCTCCTTGGGGACTCGTGGGTTGCGCTCCAAAAGCCCAATCATTGCCCCGACAATGAGATCATCAGCCCGGGTCTGCCAATAGATCCCCTTCTCACCCGCACGACCAAACGGGGTGCGAACACCATCAACGAAAACAACCTTGGTCTCTGCCATTGCCTGCTCCTTTGCCCTTGGCAACTTCATGCTAGAACGTGCTGGACTCGAGGGCGGACGGGGTGGGGCCAGGCTACGAATCAGGGGGCGAAGAGGTCGCATCCGGTTGGTTGGCCTCCACAAAGACTTGGCTTAGTGAGCTCGAAACGATGTCTACCTGCCACACCCTGGCACCCCGGTCGAGGAGCGCTTGGCGGATTCCGGTGGGGGAAACATCCTCCGGTGGATCCCAACACAGCCTGCGCAGAAAGTCGGGTGTGAGGAGATTCTCGGCCGGAATTGATGTCTCTTCGCTCAAGCGGTTCAGTTCCTCTTTGGCGGCACTCAACCTCGCCCACGCCACAGGGTTCTTTTCAGACCATATTCGAGGTGGCGGTGGGCCCTCTGAGGGGGAGCGTGATTCCGGGAGGTCCTCGGTTGTGCGCCCGCGCTCGATGGCGTGCCACCAGCGATCGAGCTCGGAACGTGAGGCACGCCCGTTAAATGATTTGAGGCTAGCCAGGTCTTGCTTTGTGGCCGGATCGGCGAGCACCGCCGCTACCAGGGCGCGGTCGGGGACGAGTCTGCCGGGGGCGGTGTCGGTCGCCAGGGCGTAGGACTCCCGGCTCTCCCACAACTCTCTGGCGATCGCAAGCTTTCTTGGCCCACGAATCTGATGGAGCCCCGAGAGCCTGCGCCAAGGCTCAGTGCGCGGGGGAGTGGGCGCTATGGAGAGTTGCGCTTGGAATTCCTCTGCAGCCAAGTCCCACTTTCCTTGTTCCGAGAGGATGCGATGAATCTCGTTGCGAACCTGGGGCAGATATTCAACATCCAGAGCGGCGTAGTTGAGCCATGGTTCGGGCAGGGGGCGAGTTGACCAGTCTGCCGCAGAGTGCTCTTTGGCAAGACTGAGACCCAGTACGTCCTCCATCACACCTTGGAGTCCAACCCTGGGCAGCCCAGCAAGCCTGGCTCCGAGTTCGGTGTCAAAGAGGGTCACAGGGTTCACGCCCGCCTCACGCAGACACGGAAGATCCTGGTGAGCTGCGTGGATAATCCACTCGAGCTCGGAGAGTTCGTGGGTGATGTCATCGAGCGCTCCGACACCAAGGGGATCGATCAGGTAGTTCGGCGTTCCTTCGCGGTGGGCCTGAACGAGGTATGCCCGTGAGGAATAGCGGAAACCGCTGGCTCGCTCGGCATCGAGAGCTAAAGGTCCTGAACCTTCGAGCAGGCCATCGAGAGCATGCCGAAAAGCCGTTTTGTCCTCCACAAGGACGATGGGAGCACTCGCTGTGGCGGGAGGAAGTGGAGGACTCTCTTCTACTGTTTCGCTCATGGGGCCGAGCGTTGCGGGGGCAGGGCCGCCACTCCATCCGGGGTGGGCGGAAACCCTGCCAACATACAGACAAACTCCGACCACGCTTCAAGATGCGGCTTTAGATCGCTCGACGTTGGACTCCAGGAGGCGCGAACCTCAACCTGAGCACCTTGCCGGTCGCCCGCAAGCTCTCCAAATCCGGTCGAAAGTACCGTTGTGGTGGTGCCGGCGGCGTGGTCGTACTGGGCGCCACGGGTGTCTAGTGCATCCATCAGCCACGACCAAGCGACGTTGGGCAAGAACTGGTCTGCTCCCATCGAAGGGTCAACAGGGGCCTGCGCAAATACCACCATGCGATAGGCCGAACCCCAGGCTTCTGGTCGCTCTGGGTCACACAGGAACACCAGACGTCCCGTCCCATACTCCTCATCGGAGGTGGTTTGCGAGGGCTCGACGTCCGCAGCCCACGCCAACTGAAATGGCGCTAAACCCTCCGGCGCGGCAGTCTCAAACACTCGAAGCTCGGGCCGGAGCGTTGCCCGCGAAGCGGAGGCGACCGCATCACTGAATTCCTTGGGCACCTCGCCTGTGGGGGCAGCCTGAATCATGTTTTTAGCGTAAAGCGCTGGAGTCGCTGACCGCCGAGGGCGCGCCGCGAACGCCGGTTTGGTAGCGGTGGTACAGCATCTTTGCGTCATCTGTCATCAACGAGGTGAGCTGCCACAGTGAGCTATCCAGTGGCCACCACGAGGGGATTCCTCGATGCTGGTTGTTGGGGGGTGGAGCAACGGAGAGCGCAACCTCATCGATCATGTGGGCCCAGGACTCCCAGAGTGTCCTTCCACCCTCGAGGAGGAACGTCTTGGCTCCGAGTCGCTCGCCAAGGGTCCTGCGAATCTCCGATGGAGGAATCGGGCCCGCTCCCTCCACAGCCACGATTTCGGCGTGTGTGTCGCCGAGTGCGTCCCTAACCTTCCCGGTCCCTTCAGGCCGAGTGAGGATGAGAAGGTGACTCCCGGGTGAGCTCAGCAATTGGTGTCCGCTGAGGTCTCCGGAGGCGCTCACCACTGCCAGAGGCGTCAGCTTTGGGACTGGAATACGTTCTGACCGAGCCGTCGTTGCGCCCATCACAACGACGTCGAACGCTGCTCTCTGGAGCGCTAGTAGCGTGCGGTCGGCGCCAGCGCTCAGGCTGCCACTAGTGCCGTCAAGGCCCTCGGTTTCTCCCAGCGCGTTGGTGACCATCACGGCTCTCACCCACTCGGTTGCGGGAGGGGCGTAATCTGCTGCAATCCAGTCACGGTCTTGCGTCGTGCCAAGGTCAAAAGCCTGGGATGGTGGTGGCAACACCCGATAGAGATTCACTCAGGACAGGCTCTCATCGACCTGACGCTTTATCCGCCATAGCATTCCCGACATTCCCCGCAGACGCAGCATGCTGACCGCATTTTGGAGGCCCAGCAGAAGCGGGAAATCCGCCGGAACGGCCTTCACCTGTTCTGGCGTCATGCCGTGAAGGCCATGCACGAGGATCGAGGCGAAACCTCTCGTTGTAGGGGCCTCGGCAGGTGCGGTCGCATGGACCACCACCACGTCAGGCTTTGCATCAACTGCGATGAACACAGGGGACTGGCACTCCTCTACTCGCTCCCATTCATCTGATTCGATGAGACCATCGGGAACTTCTGGGAGCGAATCGGAGAACTCGAGCAGGAGCTGAAGGCGGTCGGGAACGCTCAGGGCGAGGAAATCATCCCGAATCGCCTGGAGGGAAGGAGGCAGCGCCGCCACGGTGTCGCCCATGGTTAGGGGACGACGCCTGGATCTTCGCCGGTCGCAATCGGGACACGCACTGCGCTTCCCCACTCAGTCCAAGACCCGTCGTAGTTGCGCACAGAATCAACCCCGAGCAGATACTTCAAGACGAACCAGGTGTGACTGGAACGCTCGCCGATTCGGCAGTAAGTGATGACATCGTCAGAGGCCTTGATTCCTTGCCCCTCGAGGTAGAGCTCAACGAGGGCTGCGTGCGGCTTGAATGTTCCGTCCTCGGCTGCCGCCTTCGCCCAAGGGACGCTCCGTGCCGTTGGAATGTGGCCACCACGGAGAGCGCCTTCTTCGGGATAAGCGGGCATGTGTGTGCGCTCACCGCTGTACTCTTCGGGGCTTCGGACGTCGATCAGGGGGTTACCAAAGTGCTGGAGCACGTCCTCCTTGAATGCGCGGATCTCTGAATCGTTGCGCTCAACAACCGGGTAGTTGGTTGCCTCCCGACTGGGAAGCTCCTTGGTGAGCTTTCGACCCTCGTGGACCCATGCGTCACGCCCACCGTTCAAGAGCCGCACGTCCTTGTGCCCAAAGAGGGTGAAGACCCACAGCGCGTAAGCCGCCCACCAGTTACTTTTGTCGCCATAAATGACGATGGTGTCATCGCGCGAGATTCCCTTGCGCGACATCAGATTCGAAAAACCAACGCCATCGACATAGTCCCGAACGACCGGGTCGTTGAGCTCGGTGTGCCAGTCGACCTTGATTGCCCCTGGAATGTGGCCGGTCTCATACAGCAGAACGTCTTCGTTCGACTCGACAATCGCAAGCCCTGGCGCTCCCAGGTGCTCTGCTAGCCAGGCGGTGGTGACCAAACGCTCGGGGTTTGCGTAGTCGGCCAGTGCGGGGGAGGAATCGGGGGGAAGGCTCACGGTGGAACTCCTTGGGTAGAAACAGAATCGTTGGTCCAGGCGGGTACGCTGGGTCCTGGGGTCATTCTCGCACCCGCCCCTGAACGTTGTCGCCGAATGCTACGAAGTGAGTCACATGAATTCCCCGACTGCTGGGACTAGCACACCGGCGAGCCTCTGCGATAGGCACCCGGTGCTCTCCATTGAAGATATGTTGCGCCACTTTGTGCCACCGGCGCAGTTTCAGTTAGCAAGCCTCGACAACTACACCCCCGATCCCGCGCACCCTTCACAGATGCAGGCTCTCGAGAGCGCGAAGGCCTTCGTTGCCGCGTCTGCATCCACCCGCCCCTCGGGGTGGAAATTTGGCGGGACAAAAGCACCGCAAGCGCCCGTGAAGCCAGGGATATACCTCGACGGTGGTTTTGGGGTGGGGAAAACGCACCTGCTTGCCGCAATGTGGCATCTGATTCCGGGTCGCAGTTACTACGGAACATTTATTGAATACACGGCGCTCGTGGGAGCTCTTGGCTACCGCGGGGCTGTGGACCACCTCAAGGGAGCGGCGTTCCTCGCGATTGACGAGTTTGAGTTGGATGACCCGGGCGACACGATGGTGATGTCGCGGCTACTGGGCGAACTTGTCGCCTCTGGCACCCGGTTGGCTGCGACATCCAATACTCCGCCAGCCGCTCTCGGCGAAGGCCGGTTTGCGGCTGAAGATTTTCTCCGCGAAATCACAGCACTTGCAGACAAATTCCTGACCGTTCGAATTGACGGGGAAGACTATCGCAGGCGCGACTTTGAGGGCCATGCCGTTGTCGTCGCGCCTGGCGCCGTAGAGCGCACAGTGCGCTCCCTGGGGGACTCGGTGACGCTTGATGAGTTTGGGGATGTGATCGCCCACCTCGCCACCATCCACCCCAGTCGGTATGTCGGTCTCGTGGAGGGGTTAGACGGTGTGGCGTGGACCGGGGTCTACCAGCTTCACAATCAGGCTGAAGCGTTGCGATTGGTTGCGCTCGTTGACCGACTCTATGACGCACGTGTAGCGATTGTTCCCAGCGGACTGGCACTTGATGAGGTCTTCGACGAGACGATGCTTTCTGGTGGATATCGCAAGAAATACCTTCGCGCTGTGTCTCGCATGATTGCTCTCACACGACTTGCCGGGAATCCTCAGGCGACGCTCTAGGCGCTCGCCTAAACTGAGGAACTCCAAGACCAGACCGAGGAGTGTGCGCGTGGCGAGCAACAAACCATCAATCCAGACCACCTCCGGCCGAGGTGAATACCTCGAGTCGTTGTGGATTGAGAGGATTTTGCGCCGAGAGACCATCGGCGGTCTCATCATTGTTGGAGCAGCTTTTCTGGCCGTGCTCCTCGCGAATTCACCTCTCTCCGATGCCTACTTCGGCCTTCGCAGTACCTACTTGAGTATCGGCTTTGGTGACGCTGCGATGAAAATCAGCGTGGGCCACTTCACTGCTGATGGCCTGCTTGCAATCTTCTTCTTTCTCGTCGGGCTTGAACTCAAGCGGGAGTTTGTCTCTGGTGAACTTCGTGACCCCAGAAAAGCCCTAGTTCCTGTGGTGGCCGCGGTCGGCGGGGTTATTGTCCCCGCGCTCATTTATGTGAGCATTACGCAGGCGATGGGTGTACCTGAGGCAGCACGGGGTTGGGCCATTCCGATTGCCACAGACATTGCCTTTGCGCTGGCAGTCCTGGCGCTCGTAGGGACATGGTTGCCACTGGCTTTGCGGACATTCCTGCTGACTCTCGCCGTTGTCGATGACCTGATTGGCATTACCGTCATTGCCGTCTTCTACACGGATGATCTTGACATCAGAAACTTTGCCTTGGCTCTTGGTGTGATTGTGGTCTATGGGTTCATCGCTCAGCGTTATCAAAACTTTTATGCGGAGCGGTTTGGGGCTGCATGGGTGATTCTTCTGCCGATTGGAATCGTCGCGTGGTTCTTCATGTATGGCTCCGGTGTGCACGCGACGATCGCAGGCGTGCTCCTTGCTTTCACGATTCCGGTTCTGCGCCCTCGAAAAGACCGTCAGGCCAAGCCAGCTGAGCCGGGAGATGGCTTAGCCGGCATTTTTGAGCACAGGTTCCGTCCTTTCTCAGCGGGTTTCGCGGTTCCGTTGTTTGCTTTCTTTGCTGCTGGCGTGAACCTTGGATCTGGCTCCCAGTTCGTCGAGCTGCTATTGTCGCCTGTTTCCCTAGGTATCATCGTCGCGCTGGTGGTGGGCAAGACCGTCGGCGTTGTCGTTGCCACTTGGCTGATTACCAGGCTTCCAGGACTCAGTCTTCCCCGAGGAATGGCCTGGATTGACCTGGTGGGAATTGCTCTTTTGGCTGGCATCGGGTTCACCGTGTCGCTCCTAATTGGTGAGCTCAGTTTCGGGCTCGGGACAGTCTTTGGAGACGAAGCAAAACTCGGCATTTTGGTGGGGTCGGTTGTTGCCGCCTTGCTTGCAGCGCTCATCCTCGGCAGCCGGAACCGCTACTACAGAAGCGTTGCCGAGGACGAAGCCCGCGACGACAACCACGACGGGATTCCGGACGTGTTCCAAAAGGCTTAGGTAACACACTCTTAACACAGCGTGCCGGTTCGAAATAGATTCGAAACATCCCCGCTCCTGCTGAGAAACCTCGTCCCGTGACACTGGTGGCACAGCATGGTTAATCACCGTGCTCCCATGTCGGTGTTACCAAGGGAGAGAACTAATGGATACAGGCCAGTTAGCCTGGGGAATCACGGCCACCGCATTGGTGTTGCTGATGACCCCTGGCGTTGCGTTCTTTTATGGCGGTCTCGTCAAGGCCAAGAGTGTCGTCAGCATGATGATGATGAGCTTCGGCGCTCTCGCACTCGTCGGCGTTCTGTGGATTCTGTATGGCTGGAGTATGTCGAGTGTTGGGGGAGCGGCCGAATTTGCCGGCAATCCGCTTACCGGCTTCGGTCTTGCAGGCCTCGATAACGAGGGTCTCCTAGGGGCCGCGTTCGGTGCAACCTTTGCGATCATCACGGTCGCCCTGATCTCAGGTGCAATCGCAGACCGGGCGAAGTTTGGTGCCTGGATGGTCTTCGCTGGTATCTGGTCGACTGTGGTCTACTTCCCCGTTGCTGCGTGGGTGTGGGGGGGTGGATGGATTCTCAATCTCGGTGATCTGCTTGGCGGGTTCCCGAGCGTAATCGACTACGCCGGTGGCACCGCAGTGCACATCAACGCAGGTGCTGCCGCTCTCGCACTCTCAATTGTCTTGGGACGCCGTGTTGTCTTCCAGAAGGGTGCTCACAAGCCACACAACGTGCCGTTGGTGCTGCTGGGTGCCGCCTTACTGTGGTTTGGCTGGTTCGGCTTCAACGCCGGTGCGGAGTTCCTCGCCGAGGGAATGCCTGGCGTGGGTCTGATTGTTGTCAACACCCTCGGCGCCACCGCTGCGGCAATCCTTGGGTGGTTGGTCATTGAGAAGCTCAAGGACGGCAAGGCCACAGCTGTGGGCGCCGCCTCCGGCGCTGTCACAGGGTTGGTGGCAATCACCCCGGCGTGTGCGAACCTGACTCCGGGATTTGCGCTTTTGCTAGGTGTGGTTGCCGGCATCATCTCGGCGCTCTCAGTCGACCTCAAGTTCAAGTTCGGCTACGACGACTCCCTCGACGTCGTTGGTATCCACCTGGTTGCTGGGTTGGTAGGAACTCTGTATCTCGGGTTCTTTGCTATTGACACTGGCCTGTTCACCGGTGGCGACTTCGGCCAGCTCGCGGTGCAAGCCATCGCAGCCTTCGCGGTGCTCGCCTACTCCTTCGTGGTTGCGCTGGTCTTGGGCTTCGCGATTGAGAAGACTATGGGCTTCCGTGTCACCAGCGAAGATGAGGTCGCAGGAATCGACACCATCGTTCACGGTGAAGAGGGATACCAGCTCGAAGCAGACGAGCGGGTGTAATCAACAAGCAGCTGTGGGGCCGGTCTCTGGGCCGGCCCCACAGTCGTCTCTGTGAAGCGCGAACACACCTCGTCGGAGTTTGCTTCCTGTGCGCTGCCGTGGCCGAGCCTCAGGCGTAGTATTGCTCGGTGCCAGAAACCACCGCGTTGCTTTCGTTCATGGTTCTGGCTCTCGTGGTCATCGTTGTTCCGGGCCCCAGCGTTGTTTTTGTGATTGGCCGGGCGATGATCCTTGGCACGCGCGGGGCAGTAATCAGCGTTCTAGGAAACGGGATCGGTGTGGGGATTCAGATTCTCGCCGTTGCCCTTGGTGTCGGAGCGGTGGTGTCCCAATCCGAGCTGCTCTTCGGCATTGTGAAGGTGGTGGGGGCCGCGTTCCTGATCTATCTGGGCGTTGAGGGCATCCGCCATCGTCGGGTGTTTGCCGAGGCCCAGGCCGATGCGCCATCGGTAACAACCAGGCGGTTGCTGCTCGATAGTTCTGTGGTCGGCATTACGAATGCAAAGACGCTGGTTTTCTTCATCGCCTCCTTCCCCCTGTTTGTGGACCCGGCGAGAGGATCTGTGATTGTGCAGATGCTCGTGCTCGGAGGATTCTTCTGGGTGGTGGGCATTGCCAGTGACCTGGTGTGGGCTGTTGCCGCCGGCAGTGCTAGGGCTTGGCTCTCGCGTTCGGCAACCAGGCTGGAGTGGGTGCGAGCAGGTGGCGGGCTCGCTCTTATCGGGCTTGGTGCTTATCTTGGGCTGTATAGCCTGGGTCTAGTTTGACGAGTCCTCGAGTGGTACCTGCGCCCAGCTGTGGAACGACACTGTGCAGTAGTCGGGGATCAACTGCTCAGGTGAGAGACCCGTCTCTCTGAGATCGCGCATGAACTTCGCTAGGTGGGGCGAGAAAAGGTTCCCAAAAGATCCATAGGCAACGCGCTCCGGGTAGTGGTGCGCGAGAAAGCTGCCGTAGGTCTCATACTCGCTGAGGTCTCGCCCTGTGGGGTCTGTTGAGGACTTCCACCACTCAAGGAGCGATTCGGAGCCACTCGGGAACATCCTGCGGACAACTTCCGGTTGCATGAGCTGGTGATGGGTAATGAAACTGAGTCGGTACTTCTTGGGCACGCCGAAATACATCAGCACATGGCGCATGAAGTCCGCGTGATACTCGTTGGCGATCTGGAGAAGCTGACGCTTATCACTTCGAATCCAGGTCTTCGGTGAGAGCATGACGGTGTCTGCGTCTAGCATTAGGGCCCCGACTTCACGCGATTGCTCTGCTGCCGAGAACTTGATGAGCTGTTGCAGAACCCAGCCCGCGTTGCGATCGCCCGCTCCAAAGCGGGCGTTCAGCTCTTTCAAAAGTGCGGTTCCCAGAATGTCCTGGTCATAGAGCACCCTCACATCCGGGTTCTCCGAGAGAATCGTCTCCAACGCTGTATGTGACTCTTGAGAGGAGAACCTCGGACCCTTGCCGTCAGTCCCGCGCGGGGTGATGAGTGTCACGGTGGCAAGCGGATTTCTGATGTTGCGCTTGGCTGCCGCCAGAACGATCGGGAGGGCCGCTAGGTCTTTCTCCACAAAGGGAATCACGAGCTCAATCGCGGGGAGGTTTCGCGCCCTTCGCAAAGGGTCAATTGGCTGACACAGCGAAATCAAGGCGCGAGCAGGAAGTGGGAGATACTTCTTCCGAAAACGTTGGGAGATCAGGTCAACCAGTCGCGTAGCGGCACCAAGAGTGCGACTGTTGCTCAGGCGCAACAGGTTTCTCAGCCTGTGGAGAAGCGTGTCGGGCAGAGAGCCCCGGATCTGTGCTGAGTAGTTCCGTACTGGAGGGCGCTGGGGCATAAAGAGCAATCTCTCTGTGAAGCTTCGTTGATGGCTGAGGCTGACTACTCAGATTAGGTTAGATGACGAAGTTCCTTGCGACTCGAAAGGTATGGCGGTGCCGAAGAAAAGGATTGGTCTGTTTCGCCGAGGCGGCGCAATGTTTTCGAACCTCTGGGAGGCGACATGCTTCCTGCGTTGGGCTGAGGCGAATAGGCTCACGCCGGTTATTGATTTCCAGACCCACCCTCCTGTAAACCGGAAAGACACGCCAGATTCGGATGGGTGGGGTGACTACTTTGAGCCTGTCTCCGCTACTAGCCTCTCAACTGCGCTCGCCGATCCTGACGCAGTTGTCTATTCGTCGCCCCGGGGCACCCAGTTTCCCGTTCACGAGTACTCACAGGTTGACGAGTATCGGGCCGTGTTCGGCAAATACATCCGACTGAATTCGATGATGACCGACTATGTCGCGCTGTGGGGCAGCTTTCTCGACGAACGAGGGGTGGCGCTCGGCGTGCACGCGAGGGGCACGGATATGCGCACCGCTAAGTCCCACCTCGCGCCGCCGGAGAATCATCAGCTTTTCCAGATGGTTGACAAGGCACTCGAGCGGGCGCAGTTTGATTCAATTTTTGTTGCCTCAGAGGACGAAAAATCTCTGGCTGGTTTTGTAAAGCGCTACGGCTCCATGGTCGTTACTACTGATTCATTTCGCACCGGTCAGCGCAAAAAGCTCAGCAGGATGTCCAGCAACGTCCTCGAGTGGCGTTACGTGCTTGGTATGCAGGTGATTAGGGACACGTGGCTGTTGGCCCGTTGCCACGGCCTGGTTTCTGGTTCATCGAATGTGTCCGAACATGCTCAGGTAATCAATGGCAACCGTTACGCGGTGAACTACCAGATTCGGCGGCCAAGGGTCGACATAGCGGGCAGTTCGCCGCTTCAGATAAATGTGACCAACGCCTTGCGGTTCTGGACCACCTCGCGGTTCGTTGGGCCGGATTTCAAGATTATCGACCGCTCTGCGGCATAAATTCTCTGGTGGGCGATACTGGGTTCGAACCAGTGACCTCTTCCGTGTCAGGGAAGCGCGCTACCACTGCGCCAATCGCCCATTTCTCTTAGTTTTCCGCCGAGGTGGCGACGGGATTCGAACCCGTGTAAACGGCTTTGCAGGCCGCTGCCTCGCCTCTCGGCCACACCACCACCGTCTGTGACGCCCCACCTCAGGGCTTCACCGAGCGGATGACGAGATTCGAACTCGCGACCCTCACCTTGGCAAGGTGATGCGCTACCACTGCGCCACATCCGCATTCACACGTCACCGTGTGAACCTTGACTCTAGCCGATGTCCACGAGGAGACACAAATAATCAGACCGTGTCGCAGGAGAACGCTTGTGGGGGGTTGAGCAGGTCCCTGGCATGTGTGGCAAGATTGCCCTGCGGGCGATTGGCGCAGCGGTAGCGCGCTTCCTTCACACGGAAGAGGTCACTGGTTCGAACCCAGTATCGCCCACAACGAGCCATTGCTCCCGAGCCCCACTAAGGTGGGGAGCAGAGTTTCCGCCTTCAGAAAGCGCCATTGACGTGAGTTCACCTTCCTCAGAGTCCGCCATTACGGTGGCCAACGACACCTCGGGGGACCAACTCTTCTCCGATGCGACCGTCGTTGCGATCGTGGTCAATGGGCAGCTCCGCGATCTGTACTCACCGGTGCACTCGGGTGATGTTGTCACGCCGGTTCATCTTGACTCGCCTCAAGGCCTCGAGATATTGCGCCACTCAACCGCCCATGTGCTGGCACAGGCCGTCCAGAAGGTAAATCCGGATGCAAAGCTGGGAATTGGACCACCGATTACGGATGGCTTCTACTACGACTTCGACGTAGCAGACCCCTTCTCGTCAGAGGATTTAGCCGCGCTCGAGAAGCAGATGAACTCGATTATCAAGAGTGGGCAGCGCTTTGTGAGGCGAGTGGTCAGCGCAGAGGACGCTCGCACAGAGCTTGCTGGAGAGCCCTACAAGCTCGAGCTCGTTGAGCTCAAGGGCAGCGTCGGCGTCGATGCCGCTGCTGAGGGCGTAGAAGTGGGCGAGGGCGAACTCACCGTCTATGACAACATCGACACTCGCTCGGGAGAGCGTGTCTGGAGTGATTTGTGCCGCGGTCCGCACTTGCCCAACACTCGCCTGATTGGCAAGGGCTGGAAGCTGACCCGGGTTGCCGCGGCATATTGGCGCGGAAGCGAGAAGAACCCTCAGCTCCAGCGTATCTACGGCACTGCGTGGGCAACGGAAGAGGACCTATCCGATTACGTGACCCGCCTTGAGGAAGCGGCGAGACGGGATCACCGCAAACTCGGCGTTGAGCTTGACCTGTTCTCTTTTCCGGATGAAATCGGTTCGGGGCTGGCTGTCTTCCATCCCAAAGGTGGGGTCATTCGTCGCGTAATGGAGGACTATTCTCGCCAGCAGCACCAACACGCCGGCTACGAGTTCGTCTACAGCCCGCACATTACCAAGGGCGAGCTGTTTGAGACCTCAGGTCACCTTTCTTGGTACAAGGAGGGGATGTTTCCCCCGATTCAGATGGATGAGCAGCGCGATTCCACGGGGGCCATCACCAAGCAGGGCGTCGATTACTACCTGAAGCCGATGAACTGCCCGTTCCACATTCTGATTTACCGTTCGCGACAGCGCTCCTATCGGGAGCTTCCGTTGCGACTCTTCGAGTTTGGAACGGTGTATCGCTATGAGAAGAGCGGCGTCGTTCACGGTCTGACCCGTGTGCGAGGCCTCACGATGGATGACGCGCACATTTTCGTCACCCCTGACGACCTCGAATCAGAACTCACGAGCCTTCTCGATTTTGTGTTGCGACTGCTCGGGGACTTCGGACTCACTGACTTCTATTTGGAGCTCTCCACGAGAGATGAGAGTAGTGACAAGTTTGTGGGCTCCGACGAACTATGGGAAAGAGCGACGAGCACCCTCGAATCAGTAGCAACTCGCTCGGGCCTCACCCTAGTTCCAGACCCTGGTGGCGCCGCGTTCTATGGCCCGAAGATCTCGGTCCAGGCCAAGGATGCCATCGGGCGTAGCTGGCAGATGTCCACCATTCAGCTCGATTTCACACTTCCTGAGCGTTTCGAGCTTGAGTATCAGGCAGCGGATGGAAGCAGGCAGACACCCATCATGATTCACCGTGCGCTCTTCGGTTCGATCGAGCGGTTCTTCGGGGTCTTGACCGAGCACTATGCAGGAGCATTCCCGGCGTGGCTGTCTCCCGTCCAGGTCGTCGGAATCCCCGTCGCTGAGGAATATGCCGACTACATGGGCGAGATTATCGATCGGTTGTCGAAGCGCGGTGTTCGGGCGGAACTTGATGCATCGGATGACCGTATGCCCAAGAAGATTCGCACCCACACCATGCACAAGGTGCCCTTCCTGCTGATCGCTGGAGAAGACGACAGAGCCAGTGGAGCAGTGAGCTTCCGGTATCGCGATGGCACCCAGAAGAACGGCGTTGCCATAGAAGACGCTGTCGACGAAATTGTGGCCGCCATAGAAACCAGGGCGCATGCCTAGCTCGCCCGAGGACGGCTTTTCTACCCTTGACGCCGCGGCACTCCCGGGCGTTCCTGATGCTTTTCAGCGCCTATGGACCCCTCATCGCATTGCCTATATCCAGGGAGAGACCGCTCCCATGGACGGTGGCTGTGTCTTCTGTATCGCGCCGGATATGGATGAGGACGAGTCTCTCGTGGTGGCTCGCGGGACGCACGTGTACGCCGTTCTGAATCTCTATCCGTATAACGCCGGCCACCTCCTCATCTGCCCTTTCCGCCACGTTGCGAATTATGACGACATCACACCCGATGAGATTTCTGAGATGGGGGAGTTCGTTCAAATTGCGATGAAGACGCTCCGCGCAGTCTCGGGGGCGCACGGATTCAACCTTGGAGTGAACCAGGGAAGCGTTGCTGGCGCTGGCATCGAAGCCCACCTGCACCAGCACGTCGTGCCACGTTGGTCGCAGGATTCAAATTTCTTCCCGATCGTGGCTCGAACCAAAGCGATGCCCCAGCTACTGGGGGACATGCGTACAATTCTGAGGAACAGTTGGCCCACAGGTTCGCCCGGTTAGACTTTCGCTCTAGTTTTCATCACCCCAGTGTGCGTAGCACTACGAGAGGAACCTCAGTAACTCATGGCTGAAAAAACGAACGCCGCAGTATCAGGAACCGCCCGCGTTAAGCGCGGTCTTGCCGAGATGTTGAAGGGCGGCGTCATCATGGACGTCGTCACCCCCGAGCAAGCGCGCATTGCCGAGGACGCCGGAGCCGTCGCCGTTATGGCGCTCGAGCGCGTGCCAGCCGATATTCGCGCCGAAGGCGGCGTCGCTCGCATGAGCGACCCCGATTTGATTCAGGGCATCATTGACACGGTATCGATTCCAGTTATGGCTAAGGCGCGTATTGGCCATTTTGTGGAGGCTCAGGTTCTTGAAGCTCTCAAGGTGGACTACATCGATGAGTCTGAGGTTCTCAGCCCCGCTGATTACGTGAACCACATCGACAAGTGGCGCTACACCGTGCCCTTTGTGTGTGGCGCAACGAACCTTGGGGAAGCATTGCGTCGTATCACCGAGGGTGCAGCGATGATCCGCTCCAAGGGGGAGGCTGGCACCGGAGACGTCTCTGAAGCTACCAAGCACATCCGCACCATTCGGGGCGAAATCGCGCGTTTGAGCGCAATGTCGCCCGACGAGATTTACGTTGCTGCAAAAGAATTGCAGGCGCCCTATGAGTTAGTTCTCGAAGTCGCAACGACCGGTAAGCTTCCCGTCGTGCTCTTCACCGCTGGCGGAATTGCGACGCCTGCTGATGCCGCGATGATGATGCAGTTGGGTGCCGATGGCGTCTTTGTCGGCTCTGGCATTTTCAAGTCCGGAAACCCCTCTCAGCGCGCCGCTGCAATTGTCAAGGCGACTGCTCAGTACACGGACGCTTCGGTCATTGCCGACGTTTCACGCGGACTAGGCGAGGCCATGGTCGGCATTAACGTGGGCGACCTTCCTGCACCTCACCGTCTCGCTGAACGTGGCTGGTAGTAGCGCCCCAAGAATTGGGGTTCTAGCGCTTCAGGGTGATGTACGGGAGCACTCTGCGGTCCTCCGTGAGCTGGGTTGCGACGTTGTTGAGATTAGGCGGCCGGCTCACTTGGAGGGCATCGACGGGTTAGTCATTCCCGGTGGGGAATCCAGTGTTATGGATAAGCTCTCGCGGATCTTTGGATTGGCTACCCCCCTGCGCGACGCGATTGCGCAGGGCCTGCCTGTGCTTGGTACTTGCGCTGGTCTCATCATGGTCGCCAATCACATCGAGGACGCAATAGCCGGGCAAGAAAACTTTGGTGGGCTAGACGTCACTGTTCGTCGCAATGCGTTTGGCGCCCAAGTAGATTCGTTCGAAACCTCCGTCGCCGTCGATGGTGTGACGGGGCCCGCGCTGCAGGTCGCATTCATCAGGGCACCTGAGGTCGTTGCTGTGGGCCCTGGCGCACGAGTTATAGCGACTCTCGAGGATGGCCGCGTTGTTGGGGTAGCTGGCGGCAATATCATCGGAGTTGCCTTCCACCCCGAAATTACGGGCGAGGACCGGGTCCACCGGATGTTTCTCGATGTCGTCGCACAGAGGGCGCTCCACCAGCCAACTACGGTCGACGCCTAAGATAGACAGGGATTCCGGGGGAGGGATATGTCCGGCCACTCTAAATGGGCGACAACAAAGCACAAGAAGGCAGTAATTGATGCCAGGCGTGCCAAGTCTTTTGCCAAGCTCATCAAGAACATTGAGGTTGCCGCAAAGGTTGGTGGCCCGGATCCCTCCGGCAATCCCACTCTCGCCGATGCGATTCAAAAGGCCAAGAAGACTTCCGTCCCGAACGACAACATCGAGCGTGCCATTAAGCGCGGTGGTGGTCTCTCGGGCGAGACCATCGATTACCAGACCATCATGTATGAGGGCTATGGTCCTGGTGGCGTTGCTCTTCTGATCGAGTGCCTCACCGACAATCGCAATAGAGCCGCCGCCGAGGTTCGAACCATCATGAGTCGCAACGGCGGGCAGATGGCTGACCCTGGAAGCGTCGCCTACAACTTCGCTCGTAAGGGAGTCGTGTCGATAACCAAAGTGGACGGGCTTAGTGAAGATGACGTCCTCGCAGCAGTCCTGGATGCCGGCGCAGAGGAAGTCATTGACCGCGGAGCGGGGTTTGAGGTTGTTGCGGAGCCATCAAATTTAGTGGCCACAAGGGTTGCTGTTCAAGAAGCTGGGATTGATTACGACGCGGCCGACATCGAATTCCTTCCGGCCGTGAGCATCTCACCCGAGCTTGACATCGTCCAGAAGGTGTTCAAGCTCGTCGACGCTCTGGATGACTGCGATGACGTTCAGAACGTGTTCACCAACATGGAGCCCTCACCCGATGTTCTCGAGGCGCTTGACCAGGCCGCGGGCTAAACCGTCACCATGACCACCATCCTCGGCGTGGACCCCGGTCTCACCCGATTGGGCGTGGGAGTTATCTCCCATGGTCCTGGGAGAACGGTCAGCCTGGTCCACGTTGAGGTCTTCCGCACCCCAGCCACTGACGAGTCGAGCGCTCGGCTTGGAGGCATGGCCAGAGCGCTCGCCACGGTTTTTGACGCGCACAAGCCAGACATCATTGCGCTGGAGCGGGTTTTCGCCCAACACAACGTCCGAACCGTGATGGGAACGGCGCAGGTGAGCGGTGTTGTTCTGGCACTTGCCTTTGAGCGGGGTATCCCTGTGTCGATGCGCACTCCGAGCGAAGTTAAGGCCGCTGTAACGGGCTACGGACGAGCAAACAAGGCGCAGGTGGGCCACATGGTGCAGCGGATTTTGGGCCTCAAGGATATCCCTCAGCCCGCTGATGCGGCAGATGCACTGGCCCTCGCGATTACGGAAGCGTGGCGGGGGTTGCCGGCCGCTATTGGTCCGTCAGGGGCAACGACAACTCCTGCACAGCAGGCGTGGCGGGATGCTGAAGCTAAAGCTAGGAGACCTAGGCTACAAAGGTGATCGCATTCATTCGGGGAACGCTGCTCAGGCGCACCGGTAGTGACCTGATTATTGATGTTTCTGGGATCGGTTACCGCGTCACCGTGGCTGACCGAATGGCCATGGCGCTGCGCGAGGGTGAGGACATCGTGGTGCACACCGCCTACATCCCTCGAGAGGATCAGGTTTCCCTCTACGGGTTCGATACCCCCGAAGAGCTCGACATGTTCGACCTGTTGAGGAGTGTCACGGGAGTTGGGCCGAAATCCGCCATGGCAGTGTTGAGCCAACTCTCAGCGGAGGAGATCTACGAGGCCATTTCGCAGGAGAACGACTCTGCCTTCCGCTCGGTCAGCGGAATTGGACCCAAAACTGCAAAACTCATTGTTTTGTCGCTTCAAGGTTCTTTCGAGCGCAGGCCCTCTAGAGCCCAGGCGGCTCGGAGTTCTGGCTCCGCGACACACGACATCGTTCGGCACTCGGTTGTCCAGGCTTTGGTCGGCTTGGGCTGGTCGGAGCGAGTGGCAAAAGACGGGGTTCAGCGCGCCCTCGACGCAGGGTCCGAGGGGCCTGTGGAAGCAAACAGCCTTCTGCGCCAAGCTCTCACTATTCTTGGCCCCCACACTAACCGGGAGGCACGGTCGTGAGCGAAAACCCTCTGGAGCCCTCTCTGGCTTCCGATAACGAGGTCCAGTTTGAGGGCGCACTCCGGCCTCGCACGCTAGACGATTTTGTTGGTCAAGCCAAGGTTCGTGAACAATTGGTGCTTCTTCTTCAGGCTGCACAGAAGCAAAATCGCACCCCTGATCACATTCTGCTCTCGGGCCCACCTGGGCTTGGCAAAACGACGTTAGCGATGATTGTGGCCGAAGAGACGGGTCAATCTCTCCGAATCACGAGCGGTCCGGCCATCAACCACGCAGGGGATTTGGCCGCGGTTGTCTCCTCCCTCGTGCCAGGCGAGGTGCTCTTTATTGATGAAATCCACCGCATGGCTAGGCCCGCTGAAGAGATGCTCTATCTGGCGATGGAAGATTTTCGCATCGACATCATGGTGGGCAAAGGAGCTGGAGCGACGACGTTGCCGCTCGAGCTCGCGCCCTTCACGCTTGTGGGCGCCACAACTCGGTCAGGACTGTTGCCTGGCCCCCTGAGGGATCGTTTCGGATTCACAGCGCACCTGGAGTTCTATTCCGAGGATGAACTCACCACTGTGTTGGAGCGTTCTGCGAAGGTGCTGGGCCTGTCATGGCCCAGTGCTGCGCTCAACGAGATTGCAGGACGCTCCAGGGGGACGCCCCGCATTGCCAACCGGCTTCTCAGGCGGGTGCGGGATTACGTATTGGTTCATGATGCAACGCCGACAATCGCCTCCGTTCAGGCAGCGCTCAAGGTCTATGACGTCGACGAGTTGGGTCTTGACCGACTAGACCGAGCAGTATTGGAAATTCTCATTACGCGATTTGGCGGCGGACCTGTGGGTCTTGGAACCCTGTCCGTTTCCGTGGGGGAGGAAGCAGAGACTATCGAGTCGGTGGTCGAGCCTTTCCTGGTTCGCCAAGGATTCATTCAGCGAACGCCTCGCGGCCGGCTCGCGACGTCTGCGGCATATACGCACCTGGGTCATGAAGCTCCAGGCCGGAATGACCTATAGTTACTGGGTACCCTGATCCTCGCGTTGGTGTGACCGAAAGGCTTGTGGTTCCTCATGGATCCGATTTCGCTGTTTATGATCGCAGTCCTCGGACTGCTGATTTATTTCATGATTCGCAATTCGCGCAAGCAGCGCAAAACGCAAGAGGAGCTCGCTGAGAAGCTCAAGCCCGGTGCCGAGGTAATGACGTCGTTCGGTCTCTTCGCTACCGTCGTCGAGATTGACGATGAGAAGAACATCGCTGTGCTCGATGTGGGGAAGGGTGTCAAGGTCCGTGTTCACCGCCAGACCCTCACCAAGGTGGTTGAAGAGGAAGAAACTGACGGCGCCTCCACCGAAGTCGCCTCAGACAAGAAGTCCTAAGCTCGCTCATCATCCGATAGAGAGAATTCCCTCGTGGTATCAAACTTCCGTGTCGCTGGAGCGTGGAAACGCTTCGCATGGCTTGCCACCATCTTCGCCGTACTTATTGCCGGGAACGCCTGGTCGGTGTGGCAAGAGGGTGGGTCATGGACTCCCAAGCTAGCGCTCGATCTTCAGGGTGGTACTCAAATCATCCTGGCTCCTCAGCTTGCTGAAACCCAGACGGTGACGGAAGAACAGCTCAATCAAGCCGTAGCAATTATTCGCCAGCGCGTTGACGCGGGAGGTGTTGCGGAAGCGGAGGTTTCCACCCAGGGTGGGGCAAACATCGTCGTCGCAATTCCTGGCGCTCCGGATGCCGCAACTCTCGAGCGCATTCGCTCGTCCGCGAAGCTTGAGTTCCGCCCGGTTCTTCAGACATCGTTCGTGTCCGAAGAAGCGCCCGCCGAGGGACCTGCGAGTTTCAACCCGTATGACGAGCCTGCACCAGAGCGAATCCCTGAGAGCGCTAGCGATTTGGCGTGGATCACTCCATCGATTGACCGGGCCTACAACGAATTGTCTTGTGATCAACTCGACGCGCTTGGCAGTAATATCGCTGATCCGGAACGCCCCCTCGTGATTTGTTCGGCTGATGGCTTTAGCAAGTTTGTCCTGGGCCCCGTCGAGGTGGGAGGCGAGACAATCCAGGACGCAATTTCTGGTCTGGTGCCTGGCCCCCAGGGCACGGTCACCACAGAATGGGGTGTCTTCCTGGAATTCGACGAAGTGGGCACAGAAGGTTTCCGGTCTGTGACGGAACGACTCGTCGGCCTGGAGGGTGTCCAGAACCAGTTTGCGATTGTTTTGGACGGTCGCGTCATCAGCGCCCCCCGCACCCTCGCTGCGATCACTGACGGTCGGCCGCAGATTAGCGGATCGTTCACGCAGGAATCAGCTGAGGTGCTCGCAGACCAGCTGAAGTTCGGAGCTTTGCCGATTGGCTTTGAAGTTCAGAGTGCTGAGACCATCACCGCAACCCTGGGCCTCTCGCAGCTTCAGAGCGGTCTACTCGCTGGTGCTATTGGTCTGCTTCTGGTTGTTGTCTACTCGCTGTTCCAGTATCGAGTGCTGGGCTTTGTGACTGTGTTCTCGTTGACCACTGCTTTCGCGCTCACGTATCTCCTTATCACCTATCTCTCGAACGCCCAGGGTTACCGGCTTTCTTTGGCCGGCGTTGCTGGTTTGATTGTTGCGATTGGTATCACCGCTGACTCGTTCATTGTCTTCTTCGAGCGAATTCGTGATGAACTCCGCGATGGGCGAGTAGTGGGTTCCGCTATTTCCGCGGCATGGAAACGTGCCTTTAGAACAATCATCGCCTCGGATGCGGTCGGTTTCCTGGCGGCTGCCGTGCTCTTCATACTGGCTGTCGGTAACGTGCGTGGGTTTGCGTTTACCCTTGGTTTGACCACGATCGTTGACCTGATCATCGTCGCTCTCTTCACGCACCCGTTGATGCAGGTTTTGGGTCGGACTCGATTCTTCGGTGAGGGTCACCCTCTCAGCGGCCTCGACCCCAAAGCGTTGGGCGCTGTGTACCGGGGTCGTGCAAAGTTCCGCGATCCGGTCGATGTTGCCCCTCTCGCCAGAAAAAAGAGCGCTCAAGAGGCTAGGCGCCGGCAAACTATCGCAGAGCGCAAAGCTGCCGAAGAAGCAGCAGCCCTGGAAGGGAAGAAGAAGTAATGTCCCGTCTCACACAGTTTGGAAACGCCCTCTACACAGGGGAGAAGTCCTTTGACTTCGTGGGAAACCGCGTTCGCTGGTATGTGATCGGTGGCGCCGTGGTGGCTTTGGCCATTCTGCTGACGATCCTTCGCGGTGGATTTAGCTTTGGCATTGAGTTCCGGGGTGGTTCTGAGTTCCGCGTGTCTCAACCGCCAGCACTCTCGGAGCAGGTGGCGCTCGACACTGTGAACGAGCTTGTTGGACAAGGCTCAAACCCCAGGGTGTCGATTGTTGGCGGCGACTCAATCCGCGTTCAGACGGAGCAGTTGACTGACGCAGAAACCACTGCGCTCCGAACCGACCTCGCCGAGGCGTATGGAGTTTCTGTTGACGAGGTGACTGCCTCGTTCGTCGGGGCGACCTGGGGTCAGGACATTACTCGTCAGGCGCTCATTGGTCTCGCGGTCTTCCTCGTTCTGGTGTCGATTGTTATGGCGTTCTACTTCAGGACCTGGAAAATGTCCCTCGCGGCGCTTATCGCTCTGGCTCACGACCTTGTAATCACGGCGGGTATCTACGGCGTGCTCGGTTTCGAAATCACACCGGCCGCAGTCATTGGCCTTCTGACCATCCTTGGTTACTCGCTGTATGACACGGTGGTTGTCTTCGATAAGGTGCGCGAGAACACGCAGCAAGATGGCGAAGAGAGCCGGCGTACGTTCGCCGAGTCAGTCAACCTTGCTGTTAACCAGACGCTGGTGCGCTCGATTAATACCTCGGTCGTTGCGGTGTTGCCAGTGGGCTCGATCCTTTTCATCGGTTCTGTTCTGCTGGGCGCCGGAACGCTTCGCGACATTGCAATCGCTCTGTTCGTGGGAATGATTGCTGGAACATATTCGAGTGTTTTCATCGCGGCGCCGCTCTATGTGCACCTTCGAGAAAATGAACCAGAACATCTGAAGCAGGGCACCAAGGTGAAAGCGCCACGGCCCGCTACCGGCGCGGTTCGCTAACCCTCACCCTGTTCACGGTCGCTCCTCGTAGACTGTTGCCAGGACGAGAGGGGGTTCCTTGTGACTGAGCTCCAAACTCCCGCGCCCTCAACACTGCGCTCGTTGCTTCCCCGGCTTTTTTCAAAGTCTTCAGCGTCTCAGGGGCTTGATGCTCTCATCCGTACGGTCAAGAAGAACCATCCCAAGGCTGATACTGGCTTGATTGAGCGTGCGTACAAGGTTGCTGAGAAGTCTCACGAGGGGCAGACGAGGCAGAGTGGGGAGCCCTACATCACCCATCCGCTGGCCGTGTCACAAATTCTTGCCGATCTGGGCATTGGTCCTGTCACTATTGCGGCTGCCTTGTTGCATGACACCGTTGAGGACACGGACTACTCCCTAGACCAGCTCCGCAAAGATTTTGGGGAGGAAATAGCCATGTTGGTCGATGGCGTGACGAAGCTCGACAAGGTCAAATACGGCGACCACGCTCAGGCCGAGACTGTTCGGAAGATGATTGTGGCGATGTCCAAGGACATCCGGGTTCTTTTAGTGAAGCTTGCCGATCGGCTACACAACGCCAGAACCTGGGGATTTGTGAGTCCTGAGTCAGCGGCCAAGAAAGCCCAGGAAACTCTCGATATATATGCGCCCTTGGCTCATCGCCTTGGCATTCAAAGCGTGAAATGGGAGCTTGAGGATCTTGCGTTCGCAGTGTTGCACCCGAAAATTTATGTTGAACTGGAGTCACTGGTCAAGAACCGTTCTCCAGAGCGCGACGCCTATGTCGAGCGTGTGATTGACGCAGTCAACGAGGATCTTCGCCAAGCCAAAATCAAGGCCGAGGTGAGCGGCCGGCCGAAGCAGTTCTATTCGATTTACCAAAAGATGGTTAACCGGGGTCGGGACTTCAACGACATCCACGACCTGACCGGTATCCGGATACTGGTTTCTTCAATTCGAGACTGCTACGCGGCACTCGGTGCGGTCCACGCACGGTGGAACCCCATGCCAGGGCGCTTCAAGGACTACATCGCAACGCCCAAGTTCAATCTCTATCAGTCTCTCCACACCACGGTTTTTGGGCCGGAGGGGAGGCCCGTCGAGATTCAGATTCGCACCGTTGAGATGCACCAGCGAGCAGAGTTTGGTGTTGCAGCGCACTGGAAATACAAGGAACGCACCGCTGGCGGTAAGGACAAGGACGCCTTTGCGCACGAGACTGATATGGCATGGCTCGCACACCTCTCTGACTGGCAAGCAGAGACCACAGACCCCACAGAGTTCCTCGAGACGTTGCGTTACGAGATTGGGGCAAAAGAGGTCTACGTGTTCACGCCCCAGGGCAAAGTTATTGGCCTGCCCGCAGGAGCAACACCCGTCGACTTTGCCTATGCCGTCCACACAGAGGTGGGGCACCGCACGATGGGCGCCAAGGTCAACCAACGTTTGGTTCCCCTTGATACTCCACTGTCCAGCGGAGATTCCGTGGAGATTTTCACGTCGAAGAGCCCAGATGCGGCACCCAGCCAAGACTGGATGAACTTCGTCACCAGCCAGCGCGCCCGGAGCAAGATTCGTCAGTGGTTCACGAAGGAGCGCCGCGAGGAAGCAATTGAGCAGGGCAAGGACGCTATTGCCCGTGCGATGCGAAAGCAGAACCTGCCACTCCAGAAGCTGATGAATCAGGAGTCTGTGGCGAGCGTTGCCGCCGCACTCAAATTCCGCGATGTTGAGGAGCTCTACGCCGCGGTGGGCGAAGGGCACGTCTCCACCCAGTCAGTGATTGAGAAGGTTGTCGGCGTCGTTCACTCCGATCAAGACGCTGATGACGATGTTTTTGCGGGGCCGGTCAGAGGAAAGATTCCCGCCCGGGTCAGCCAGTCGGGAGTGCTGGTGCGGGGGGCGCCAGACATCCTCGTGAAGCTTGCCAGGTGTTGCACCCCTGTTCCTGGTGACACAATCGTGGGTTTTGTTACCAGGGGAACAGGTGTCTCGGTCCACCGGGCGGATTGCACCAACATCGGCTCCCTTCAAGGTAGCCCGGACCGAATGATCGAGGTTGAGTGGGCCCCCACAAAGGGGAGCGTGTTCCTCGTTCACATACAGATCGAAGCTCTTGACCGTCCTGGCCTTCTCTCTGACGTGACGCGGGTCCTCTCCGAACACCACGTCAACATTCTCTCTGCCACGGTGAATACTTCAGATAATCACTTGGCCCTCTCACGCTTTGTCTTTGAGATGGGAGACGTCACACATCTGGACCGTGTACTCAACGCGGTGCGACGTATCGACGCTGTGTACGACGTCTACCGGGTGATGTCGGGGTAGCGACGCCGCAGATTATCAACAGCAAGAAGGAGTGTCTCGAGCCGCTTGCGCTGGGCGAGTGTGACCCGTCCCTGCAGGGCGCGTTGCCGAAGCTCGATTGTTGGCAAGGGGGTCAGCATGGCCACCTGGGTGCCGGCGATATCCGGGCAACCATCTCGCAGCAGAATTTCTAGCGCCGCTGTCTCTGGCGCGACGAGCGTCAGGCCGCCGAAGACTTCTGTGTGGTGCTGGCCTCGCTTCAGGGTTCTGGCTCCCCACTCCATCCGATCAAGGGGAGATGGTGCGGGTTGGGCGGGCCTCAACACGTTCCATGGCTCTGGCAGCCCCATCCCCGTCCACACCCAGCCGGCTGTTCGGCCTGTGGCGATTGCCCACGAAGGAATGAGCCTGGCAACGAGAGTGGCGCGTTCATGAATGGTGGGGAAGTAGGGCCGTGGCCACACAATTGAGCCTATTTTCAGAGCGGTTCCGGCACGGAGCGCTGCGTGGTGCTGATTCGTGATTGTCATCGACCCAGGATGAAGGCTTCGGTGTGAGATAGCCCGAGCGGGACGCAAGCTGTGGAAAAGTGCGCTTAGTTGAGAACTGCGAGCCAGGCCTTCTTGGTGGCGAGTTCGTTCTCTAGGTCGGCCTTCTCAGCTCCGCTCGCAGTCTGGATCTTGGATTCAAGATCGGAGATTGCGGCGGTGAGCTGGCCGGTCATGGATTCGCTTCGAGCCTTTTTCTCGGGGTCGTTTTTCGTCCAAAACTCTTGTTCCAGTGACTTGACATGCGCGTCGAGTTTCTTCACCTGGTCGTCGATTGCGCGCAGATCCTTCTTCGGGACTGGCCCTAAAGCCTGGAATCGCGTGTGGAATGTGCGCAGGCGCAACGATGCTTGGTCGCGATCGGTCAGCGTGAGAATGTCGGCGAACTCAGCGAGCAGGGCCCTTTTGTTCTCCGCGTTGACTGAGTTGGTTTCGTCGTCACGTTTGTCTTCCTCGGCTTTCGCCCCGTAGAGTGCGTCGCCTGCCTTCTTGAACTGCGCCCACAGTCCATCCTCAACCGACTTCGACGCCCGGGGGGCCTCCTTCCACTTCGCGAGGAGATTCCGGTAGCTAGGGATTCCAGCGGCTCCCTTCTCGACCAGAGCTTCGGCAGCCGCGATGAGCTCTTTCTTGATGGCTTTTGCCTCCTTAGAGGCTTTGTCAAGGTCTTGAAAGTATGCCCGGCGGGCCCTTTCCACCGTGTTGCGAGCGGTCCGGAACCGTGCCCAAAGCTCATCGGCCGTCTTCTTTGGGACGCGAGGCCCCGTTTGCTGGTGGGTCTGCCACGCCTCGAAAAGTTCTGTCATGGTCGTGGTGGCTTGCTTCCACCGGATCTTGCTGGGCTCTTGGGCAGCTATTGCCTCCATGTCAGCAACAATCTTTTCCCTGTGGGCGAGCGCCTCAGCCACTGCTTCTTTGCTCGCTTCATCTTGCTGTGCTTCAAGCGAGGGGAGCTTCTCACGCAGAGCCGCAACGCGCTCCCGCAGTGTGGCGATGTCTCCAACGGCCGCTGGGTCGACCAAATCCTTATCAAGCCGGTCAAGCTGTTTAGCAATGTCGCGGACAGCAGCCCCAGCCTTCACCCGCTGCTCTGCGAGAGACACTGTCGCCTCGAGGTCTTCAAACTTTCTCGTGAAGTAGGCAAGCGCTTCCTCAGCGGTGCCATCGGGAAAACTTCCAACCGTGCGCCACGACTGTCCTTCGCGAACAGAGACAGTGCCGTCGTCGTCAACACGACCAAAAGCATCAGCGCTTGTTGCCATGGCTCCTCTATGCGGGTGGGGGACTAGCCGGCGTTTAGCCTACTCCAACGCTTGCTGGCGGGCAGTCCGTATGGCCAAGACTTACCGGATTGTGATGGTTCTGATATCAGGAGCCACGACTGGAGCGCCGTTCGGGACCGCATCAACGGTTCCGGGGGTGGCGAACGTTTCGACAAACTCGTCCAGGCCGGAAGTGATGCGCCCTAGCACGGTGTACCCACCGGCTTCATCGTTGGGAATTGTGCTGTCCTCGTACACGATGAAGAACTGGCTGCCCTGACTCTCGGCGTCGTTTCCGATCCGGGACATTGCAATGGTTCCGGCTGGGTACCGTTGATCAATCGGCGCGTTTTCTACTGGTCCAAAGCGATACTCAGGGCCGCCGGTGCCAGTGCCCGTGGGGTCCCCGCACTGCATTACGAAGACAACTTCCACGCTCAAGCTGTGACAGCTCACACCGTCGTAGAAACCCTTGGTGGCAAGGTCGACGAAGTTTGCCGTCGCTTGCGGGGCGTTGACTCCATCAAGGACGATGCCGACCTCAACGTCGCCAAACATGATCTCGCCTGTCCACTCACGATTCTCACCAAGGGCGATATCGGGAGCCTTCGCTGGTGCGCCAGGCCCGAAAGTTCCGTAGCCCACAAGTGCCAAAGCTGAGAGAGTAACCGCAGCGAGGGCAGAAGCGATCGACCGCCACTGGTCATTGCGCAGCCTTCTCTTCTTTGTGGCCTGAAAGGTCTGTCGCGCTTGGAACACGCGAAGTTGCTCGCGCTTCGCACGATTGTCAGTGGCCACGAGGACTCCCTCAGAAGGTTCAGTTGTTAACGTTCCCATCCTAGATGGACGGTGGGATTGGCCCGACTAGCATGGCCTTATGCCCCAGGAAAGCCTATGGAAGGCGCCTCTGCCCCTCGCGGTTGCGCTGCGTCCGCAGACCCTGGATGACGTTATCGGTCAGGATCGGGCACTTGTGGCTGGAGGTCCACTGCGAGCCCTCGCTGATCCGTCCCACCGCGGTTCTGCCAGCTCAGTCCTCTTGTGGGGCCCGCCGGGAACCGGGAAGACCACAATTGCGAGCGTCATCGCTAGGTCATCGGGGAGAGAGTTCGTTGAGCTCTCTGCTGTGACTGCGGGAGTAAAGGATGTTCGCGATGTCCTGACCCACGCGCGCACCGTCGGCGATACCACAGGGGTAGCTCCCGTTCTATTCCTCGATGAGATTCACCGCTTCTCGAAGGCCCAGCAGGACGCGCTCTTGCCAGGGGTAGAGAACGGAGTGATTGTTTTGGTAGCGGCTACGACGGAGAACCCGTCGTTCTCCGTCGTTTCCCCACTACTCAGTCGCTCGATTGTTGTCACGCTGGCCTCTCTGGAACCCCAGCACATTGAGGGTGTCCTGGCCAGGGCAATCGCTCACCCGCAGGGCTTGGCTGGAGCATTCGACGTGGACCCGGAAGCCATCGAGCTTTTGGTGCGACTCTCTGGAGGCGATGCGCGGAAAGCACTCGGCTCACTCGAAGCGGCGGCGATGGTTGCGTCTGGTTCCGATCAATCGCGACGCATCAGCGCCGAGCACGTCGCGCTGGCCGTGGATCGGGCCATGGTTCGCTATGACCGAGACGGTGACGCGCACTACGACGTCATCAGCGCCTTCATCAAGTCCGTCCGCGGGAGTGATGCGGATGCGGCCCTGCACTATCTGGCCCGGATGATTGAAGCAGGGGAAGACCCACGCTTCATCGCCAGGAGGCTGATCATTCTGGCGTCGGAGGACGTTGGTTTGGCGGACCCAGCGGCCTTGTCCATTGCGGTGGATGCTGCTCAGGCGGTTGCCTTGATAGGCATGCCAGAAGGCCGCATTCCACTGGCTGAAGCGACCATCTATCTGGCCCTCGCCCCGAAGTCCAACCGCGCGTATGTCGCCATAAACGACGCGCAGGCGAGCATCAAAGCGGGTCTGCTGGGCGATGTCCCCCCACACCTTCGAGACACCCACTACCAGGGCGCGCAAGCCCTCGGGCATGGTCGTGGCTACCTATATCCCCACGACCACGATGCCGGCATCGTGACGCAGGACTATGCCCCTGAGGTGGTGCGCGGAACCTCTTTCTACCAGCCAGGTTCCAGGGGTTTCGAGGGGGAACTCGCGAAGCGCCAGGCCGCGATTCGGGCCATCCTCGAGGGCTCCAGCCATCAATCGAGCACCGAGGGCTAATTGTGCTACCGTTATTGCTGGTCACAGACCAGATAACCGTGCGGCTGCGTGTTTCTGATCTGAGAAGGGCACGCTGTAGCCGCGAACCTTCCACCAATTCCCTCACTTGTTATGTATCAGGCGTTTAGCGCCAACAACGCATCTAGGAGAAATTTTTCGTGTCAACCCGTTCACGTACCAGAAGCAAGACCAGGCTGTCCCGGGCACTGGGTATTCCTCTCACCCCGAAGGCGGCCAAGTATTTAGAGAAGCGCCCCTATGCTCCCGGTGAGCACGGGCGCACCAAGCGCAAGACTGACAGCGACTACGCGGTTCGTCTGCGTGAGAAGCAGCGCCTGAGGGCTCAGTACGGCATCCGTGAAGCGCAGCTTCGTCGCGTGTTCGAAGAGGCCCGCAAGAGCCAAGGTTTGACCGGTGAGAACCTGGTCGAGCTACTTGAAATGCGCCTCGACGCGCTTGTCTTACGCTCCGGCTTTGCTCGCACAATGGCGCAGGCGCGCCAGATGGTTGTGCACCGCCACATCTTGGTCAACGGAGAGTTGGTCGACCGTCCCTCCTTCCGCGTGAAGCCCGGCCAGATGATTCACGTCAAGCCACGCAGTGAAGAGACGGAGCCTTTCCAGGTTGCCGCCGCTGGCGGCCACGTGGACGTGCTTCCCCCAACCCCCTCGTATGTCGAGGTCGAGTTGGACAAGTTGCAGAGCGTTTTGGTGCGCCGTCCGAAGCGCTCCGAGGTCCCCGTTACCTGTGAAGTACAGCTGGTCGTCGAGTACTACGCGGCCCGCTAGAAAACCTCTACTGTGGTGGGGGAGCGTACGCTTCCCCACCACAGTGGTTTTCGGGCGTCGATGAGAATGTTGAAGGAGGGCACATGGGTCGGTTCTTTACCGCTCTCGTCGCTGTCATAGCGGGCTTCCTGCTTGCTCATGTGGTCAACCAAACCCCAGAAGGTCGCGAATTCTTTGGGCGTGCGCGCGCAACCCTCGCTTCCTTCGTGGAGGGTTTCAAGCAGTCCTACCGCGGTTGACGTAGCGAGACCTAGAAGAGGGATTTATGCACACCGCCGATATTCAGCACCGCTGGCTCACCTACTTCGGGGATCGTGGGCACACCGTAGTTCCCTCTGCCTCGTTGGTGAGCGATGATCCCACGCTGATGTTTACGGTTGCGGGCATGGTTCCCTTCATCCCGTATTTGACCGGTGTGGTCCCAGCCCCCTACCCCAGGGCGACCAGCGTGCAGAAATGTATCCGGACGCTCGACATTGAAGAGGTCGGCAAAACCACTCGTCACGGAACGTTCTTCCAGATGAATGGCAATTTCTCCTTTGGGGACTATTTCAAGCAAGGCGCCATCGAGTTCGCGTGGGAGCTCCTCACAATGTCGGAGGCCGAAGGCGGGTTGGGGTTCGACGAGTCCACACTGTGGGTGACCGTCTATGAGGAAGACGATGAGGCCGCCGGCATTTGGAAGTCCGTCGCTGGCCTTCCAGATTCCCGCATCCAGCGAATGGGCCGGGAGGACAACTACTGGTCGACAGGCCAGCCTGGCCCGGCGGGCCCTTGCTCCGAGATTTACTTCGACCGCGGCCCCCAATACGGTCCAGATGGTGGCCCGGCAGTGGACGACACCCGGTACATAGAGATCTGGAACCTGGTGTTCATGCAGTACCTGATTGACAATGTGCGTAGCAAGGTCGACTTCGACATCGTGGGGGAGTTGCCCCAGAAGAACATCGACACCGGTATGGGCATGGAGCGAGTTGCCTTTTTGAAACAAGGCGTTGCGAACATGTACGAGATTGATCAGGTGCGACCTGTGCTCGACAAGGCGGGGGAACTCTCCGGCCGTCGCTACGGAGCGAACGTCGAGGATGACGTTCGGATGCGCGTGATTGCCGATCACATCCGGTCAGCGCTGATGTTGATGACAGACGGTGTCGTTCCCGCGAATGATGGTCGCGGATATGTGCTGAGGCGTCTGTTGCGGCGAAGCATTCGTTCAATGCGCCTGCTCGGTTACCACGACCCAAGTTTTCCCGAACTCTTCCAGGCTTCGAGAGACGCGATGTCTGCGAGCTACCCGGACGTTGCAACGGAGTTTTCTCGAGTCAGTCAGCTGGCTATCGCCGAGGAAGAATCGTTCCTCAAGACTCTGGAAGCGGGAACCAGCATCGTCGACCTTGCCGTAGCTGAAACTTCTGCGAGAGGTGAGAAGTCGCTCTCCGGTGACACGGCCTTCCTTCTCCACGACACGTACGGATTCCCTATTGACCTCACCTTGGAGATGGCAGCCGAGGCGGGCCTCAGCGTTGATCGTGGAGCTTTTGACACTTTGATGCTTGCGCAGCGCGACCGAGCGAAGAGCGACGCAAAGTCGAAGAAGAGCACCCGGGCTGACGTGTCCGTTTATTCCGAGTTTCGCGCCTCTGGGGAGACCGTATTCGCAGGGTATGAACTTCTTGAACTCGAGTCCACTGTGTTGGGCCTGCTGGTGGACGGCGAGAGCGTCACCCGTGCCGGCTCTGGCCAGGTAGTCGAGGTGATTCTCGCTGAGACGCCACTCTACGCTGAGTCGGGCGGTCAGGTCTCAGACCAGGGCGTTCTTGAGGGACCTGGATTCCGGGCCGTCGTCTCAGATGTTCAAAAGCCTGTCCCCGGGCTGATTAGCCACACCGTGGCAGTCGCCGAGGGAGAGATCGGGGTTGGTGACACGGTCAAGGCCGTTGTCGACCCAGTTACCCGCTACGAAGGAGCGCGCGCTCACTCGGCAACGCACCTCATTCATGCCGCCCTACGAGACACCCTCGGCCCCAACGCAACACAGGCTGGGTCGCTCAATCGCCCCGGATATATGCGGCTGGACTTCTCCTGGAATCAGGCACTCTCAGACGATGCGCAGTCGGCAATCTCGGAAATCACGAACAACGCAATTCGCGACGATTTGGAAGTCTCCACCCGAATTTTGCCTGTCGCGGAGGCGAAAGCAGCCGGCGCGATGGCTCTGTTTGGCGAGAAGTATGGCGACCTTGTTCGCATGGTCGACATTGGCGGCCCGTGGTCCCGGGAACTCTGTGCGGGAACTCACGTCCACCGTTCCTCCCAGATTGGCGTGGTCACCCTCCTTGGAGAGAGTTCCGTAAGCTCCACCGCACGACGAATCGAGGCGCTTGTCGGGAGCGCTGCGGTGGCAGACTTTTCTGTGGAGAAAGCCATCGTCCGTCGCTTGACCCAGCTCTTGAAGACCCCGCGAGAAGATCTTCCGGGACGGATTGAAGATTTACTTGGACAAGTTAAGGGGCTCGAGCGTCAGGTAGCAAAGAATGCTCAAGCCGCAACAGGAGCGCTCGCTCCGGAGCTGGTGAAGAGCGCACAGGACCTCGCCGGTGTCTCGGTCGTCGCGAAGGTTCTTTCAGAAAGTCTGGGAGCTGATGACATCCGGATTTTGTCAAACACCGTACTCTCCGGCCTTGGTGATGGCCCAGCGGTGGTTGTGCTGGGCTCCCTCGCCGAGGGCCGCGGAACCATTGTGGTTGCCGCTAATGCCGCAGGAGTCAACGCCGGTGTTCACGCCGGTAACCTCGTGAAGACAGCGTCAAGCGTCATGGGCGGTGGCGGTGGCGGCAAGCCTGGGCTTGCTCAGGGCGGTGGGCCGGATGGGGCCTCCCTCCCTGCGGCGCTGGAGGCCGTTGTTGCGGAGTTGGGGAAGTCTTAGTGCGGGAGGGCATCCGGCTGGGAATCGACGTCGGTCAAGCCCGAGTCGGTGTTGCCCGGTCCGATCCCCAGGGCACAATAGCTGTTCCAGTGATTACGTTGCCCCGAGGCACAGCTCTCGCGGGTATAGCGGAGCTTGTCCGAGAGTACGAGCCTCTCGAGATCGTTGTGGGTCTACCCCTTAATCTGCAGGGGAAAAGGACAGCATCGACTGGCGATGCCGAGTCTTTTGCCCGAGAAATTGAGTCACTCGGTGCTGTGCCAGTGCGCATGGTGGATGAGCGCCTGAGTACTGTTTCCGCGTCGAGCGCCCTGCAGAGGGCCGGGAGGTCCTCACGAGAACAACGCTCGGTCGTGGACCAGGTTGCCGCTGTTATTCTTTTGCAACACGCATTGGATTCGGAGCGCAGTCAGGGGGTGCCAAGCGGGTACGTGTTACACAGCCCAGAAGCCCATGACGAATGACGCAGATTTCGACCGTATCTTCAGTACTCTTCCTCCCCTGACGCCCCAGAACTCAGGCGAGAAGCCTCCTGCGCGCCGTGACCTGCGTGAGCCGAAGGCTCCTCGTCAGTCCGGCGGAAAAACACTCTTCGCGATTGTGGCCGTCCTGGTACTTGTGTTGAGTGGTTCTGGGGTGTGGCTTTTGTGGAATGAATACGGAACACGGATCGTGGACTATTTTGCGGCGGAGGAGATCGCTGACTTCGAGGGATCCGGCGCTGAACCCGTGATTGACATCGTGGTGGCGCCTGGCGACATCGGCGAAACTGTCGCTAGGAAGCTCGCCGAGGCCGGCGTGACGGCCTCATTCGAGGCCGTGTATTCCATATTGCTTGCGGACACGACGATTGTGTTTCAACCAGGAACGTATCGACTGTTGACCGGAATGTCCGGGGAGGCGGCCATTGCGGCCCTACTGGACCCCGCTAACCGCTTTCAAGTCAAGTTCACGATTCCCGAGGGCAAGACCCTTGAGCAAGCAATCGACATCATCGCTTCTGCCTCTGGCCTGCCGGTTTCAGATTTTGAGGACGCAGTGTCCGACCCCGCCGCGTACGGCATCGACAGTCCTACCGGAAAGCTCGAGGGGTACCTGTTCCCAGCTACCTACACGTTTGAGCCTGGCGTTACGGCCAGCGAGATTGTTGACCGAATGGTCCAAGAAATGATCAGCCGTTTGAACGCCAGCGGGGTGGCGCCCGAGGACTGGCACGAGGTTCTAACGATGGCAGGTTTGATTCAACGCGAGGCAAGGTTCGAACAGGATTTTTACAAGGTCTCCCGGGTGTTCGCCAACCGACTCGAGGTTGGGATGCCACTGCAGTCTGATGCCACCGTGACGTACTGGACAGGGCTTTATGACGGCGCTGGGACCTCGGATGCCGACAGGGCGGACGAAGGCAACCCCTACAACACGTACGTGATCTCTGGACTTCCCCCGGGCCCCATCTCGTTACCGGGGGAGCTCGCAATTGATGCAGCGATAAACCCGGTTGATGGGCCGTGGCTGTATTTCGTGTCGGTCGATCTTCGAACGGGCGAAACGGTGTTCTCGGAGACGTACGCTGAACACAATCGAGCTAGGGACCAGTGGCTCGAATGGTGTCGTGCCAGTGAAGAGAACAGTGCGTTCTGCTAAGCCCTGGGGAGAGGTGTGGGGCTCCCCAATTGGCCACTCTCTCTCGCCAACACTGCATTCCACCGCTTATGCAGAGCTTGGACTCGAGTGGGACTACCGCCCTCGAGAGGTGACTTCGGCCACTCTTGAGCATGAGTTTGGTTCCCTCAGCGAAGGGGTCAAGGGTCTCTCACTAACCATGCCGCTCAAAGAGGACGTTCTGGACCTTGTGACGACTCGCGAGCCGATCGTCGATGTTCTGGGTGTTGCGAATACGGTCGTGTTCGGAGCCGACGGTCCACTCCTCACGAACACCGATCCGCTCGGGGTTTCAGGCGCCCTAGACGACGCTGGTGTCGACGTGGAGACGTCGTGGATTGTTGGTGCCGGCGCTACCGCGCGCGCCGTCGGTTATGCCTTGGGGAGGCGGGGCGTTCGGGAGATTGTTCTCGTGGTCAGGGACCCCAGCCGAGCGTCCGTTGCCGCCAACGTGATTAATCGTTCAGGCAGCAACGTGACAATCGTCCATCTTGACGATGTGGTCGATGCGCCCCTTCCAGAACTCGTCGTGAACACATTGCCTGGAGGGTCTGAGTTCCCGTTTGTTCCCTCACCCACTCTTCTTCGCAATAGCGCGCTTTTTGATGTTGCGTATGATCCGTGGCCCTCTTCCGCGGCATCGCACTGGCTGGCCGAGGGCGCTCTGGTGATATCAGGTCTCCCGATGTTGGTTCACCAGGCACTGCATCAGATTCGGTGGTTCGTTCAGGGCGATGGCAGCATCTCGCTTCCAAGGGAGCGCGAGGTTGTGAACTCGATGAAGCGGTCTGTGGGTTTGCCCGCGTTCTAGGTCTCGCGCTTGGCATGGAAGAATAAGTCCATGTTGCGTTGGCTCACTGCAGGGGAATCTCACGGCCCCGAACTGATTGCTCTTCTCGAGGGCTTTCCCGCTGGTGTGCCGGTCACACTCGACATGGTGCAGGAGGATCTTGCGAGGCGGCGCCTCGGCTACGGACGTGGTGCCCGTATGAAGTTTGAGGCCGACGAGGTTTCGCTCTCAGGCGGCATTCGGCACGGGCTTAGCCAGGGTGGCCCCATCGCGTTGCGCATTGCGAATACGGAATGGCCCAAGTGGGAAACAATCATGAGCCCTCACCCCGTTTCGCCTGAGGAACTTACTGGTGGCCGTGCCACGGCGCTCACCCGTCCTCGTCCCGGCCACGCTGACCTCACGGGTATGCAGAAGTATGGCTTTGATGATTCACGTCCTGTTCTGGAGCGCGCGTCTGCACGTGAGACGGCAGCCAGGGTAGCGCTCGGAGCGGTCGCCAGGGCTTTTCTTCGCGAGCTTGGCATCGAAGTGCTCTCACACACCGTCGCAATTGGACCGGTGGCTGTACCCGAGGGCACTGCACTGCCAACGCCGGCAGACGTGTCACGGCTGGATGACGACCCTCTGCGCTGTGCCGATCCGGAAACTGCCGCGTTGATGGTCGCAGAGGTTGACGATGCGCACAAAGAAGGCGACACGCTGGGCGGTGTTGTAGAAGTTGTCGCTTATGGATTACCGCCGGGGCTCGGTTCGTATGTGCACTGGGACCGCCGTCTCGACGCCAAACTAGCTGGCGCGCTCATGGGTATTCAGGCCATCAAGGGCGTTGAGGTCGGGGACGGGTTTCTCACGACCAAGCGACGCGGATCCCTCGCACATGACGAAATTGTCGCCAGCGACGAAGGCGTCATTCGCACGAGCGATCGTGCGGGTGGCACGGAGGGCGGTATGAGTACTGGCGGTGTGTTGCGTGTTCGAGCGGGCATGAAGCCAATCTCCACCGTGCCACGAGCGCTTCGGACAATTGACACCACTACGGGCCAGGAAGCGGTGGCGCATCACCAACGCTCAGACGTCTGTGCGGTGCCAGCTGCTGGCGTAGTTGCTGAGGCAATGGTGATGCTTGTTCTTGCAGACGCGCTGGTGGAGAAATTCGGCGGTGACTCGCTCGTAGAAATCAAGCGCAACCTCCAGAGCTACCTCGATTCGATTCCCGAGGCGATTGCCCCGGCCCGAAAGCGCTAATGGCCGGGGTGGCACCCGTCGTGGTGTTGGTGGGGCCGCCAGCTGCCGGGAAAACACGACTAGGCAAAAGAGTGGCGAAGCTCCTGGGCCTTGGCTTTTTGGACACCGACTCCATGGTCTCTAGTCGGTATGGTCCGATCCCCGCGCTGTTTGCGGTGGAGGGAGAGCCTTCCTTTCGGGAGAAAGAGCGTGCGGCAGTTCTGGAGGCACTGACATTCTCGGGCGTTGTTGCTCTAGGCGGTGGTGCTGTCATCAATCCAGAGACCAGAACAGATCTACGCGACCATCGCGTTGCGCTGATTTCGATCGCTCCGGAAGCCGTCGAGCCTCGCCTGAACTCGACAAAACGCCCTCTACTGACAGGAGGACTAGAGAGCTGGATGGCGCTCGTAGCATCGCGGGTGGCCTGGTATGAGGAAGTTGCCAAAGCAACCTTCGACACCTCGAGCACGCCACTCGATACTGTTGCTGAGAACATCGTCGAGTGGATCAAGAGTGAGGACGCCTAATGGCGGAGGTTTCTGACACCATCACCGTGTCTAATTCTCAGCAGGGCGACTATCCCATCGTCGTGCGGCGCGGTGTGATCCACGACGTCGGCTCGTTCTTACCCGGTGACGCAAGCAAGATACTGATTGTTCACGCGCCAGCACTCGCCACTATCGCGGAGGCGCTCCGCGAACAGCTCTCCGAGAGCAAGCAGGTGTTTCTTGCAGAGCTTCCAGACGCAGAGGGAGCGAAGCGCATCGAGGTTGCGTCCTTCTGCTGGGGCATCCTGGGACAGCTCGATTTTCACCGCAACGATGCGATCGTCTCCCTGGGTGGGGGTGCGACCACCGACGTTGCCGGGTTTGTCGCAGCCACGTGGTTGCGCGGGGTTCCGCTGGTCCATATCCCCACAACAGTTCTGGGAATGGTGGATGCTGCGATCGGTGGGAAAACCGGAGTCAACACCCAGGAGGGTAAGAACCTTGTTGGAGCGTTCTACGCGCCAAACGCGGTGTTGGTGGATCCGGATGTACTTGCTGGGCTCGGTGAAAACGATGTGAAGGCTGGCTTTGCGGAAATCGTGAAGGCAGGGTTTATCGCTGACCCACGGATTCTTGAGCTGATAGAAGAGAATCCTGCGGTCGCGATTGACACCGAGAGCGACACATTTGAAGAGCTTCTGGCTCGCGCGATTGCTGTCAAGGCGCGAGTCGTCGGGGATGACTTTACTGAACAGGGCCTGCGCGAAATTCTCAATTACGGCCACACCCTGGGTCACGCCATCGAACACGCTGAGCGCTACCAGTGGCGCCATGGGGTAGCGGTATCGATTGGAATGGTCTTCGCGGCCGAGCTTTCCCGGATCGTCGCAGGTCTTGATGACGAAACTGTTGACCGCCACCGCTCAATTCTCCAGTCCCTCGGCTTGCCCATCACCTATCCGGCCGACCGTTGGCGGACGCTGCTGGCGACTATGCAAAAAGACAAGAAAGCCCGCGGAGGCGTGCTCAGGTTCGTTGTCCTCGACGCTGTGGGCAAGCCTCGCGTTCTGGCAATTCCCGACGAATCGGTGCTGTTTGCGGCATATGCCGAGCTGGGCCAGTCCGCACAGTAGGCTGGTTCTGTGAACAGCGTTCTCATTCTCAATGGTCCCAATCTGGGCCGTTTGGGGTCCCGCGAGCCAGAAATCTATGGTTCATTGAGCCTTGCCGATATCGAGTCGATGCTCCGTTCTGAGGCCCCAGCAGATGTCACGTTGCGCTTCGAGCAGACCGATGACGAGGCGACTCTCATTGGGTTGCTGCACGAAGCGGTGGATAGCCGCGTGGGGGTAATCATCAATCCGGCAGCGTTCACCCACTACTCCTACGCCATTCGCGATGCGTGCGCGATGGTCACCAGTGCGGGCCTACCCCTGATTGAAGTCCATCTTTCCAACCCGCACGCCCGCGAGGAGTTCCGCCATCGGTCCGTTGTGTCCGGTGTCGCAAGCGGCGTCATTCTTGGCTTTGGTGCGGATTCCTACCGCCTGGCATTGACCCAGATGATGACTCTCCTAGGAAGGTAGCCCCATGGCCACAACGAACGATATTAAGAACGGCAGCGTACTCAATCTGGACGGTCAGCTCTGGGCGGTGGTGGAGTTTCAGCACGTCAAGCCCGGCAAAGGTGGCGCCTTCGTTCGCACAAAGCTCAAGAATGTCCGTTCCGGAAAGGTTGTCGACAAAACCTTTAATGCGGGGACCAAGATCGATTTCGCCACGGTCGATCGGCGCGACTACACATTCCTCTACGAGGATGGCAGCGACTTCGTGTTCATGGACCAGGCTAGTTATGAACAGGTGAATGTCCCCCGGAGCGTTGTCGGTGACGCGGCGAATTTCTTGCTCTCAAACCAGGCGGCAACGATTGCGATGCACGAGGGCGAAGCGCTCTACGTGGACCTGCCTGCTTCTGTGACACTCACCATCACCTACAGCGAGCCAGGACTCCAGGGCGACCGGTCGACTGGGGGCACTAAACCAGCAACGCTGGAGACCGGTTTTGAGATTCAAGTTCCCCTCTTCGTTGAGCAGGGGACCACGGTGAAGGTGGACACCAGAACCGGTGAATACCTTGGGCGCGTGGCCGACGAGTGAGCGCCAGGCGCAAAGCGCGACGCAGGGCACTCGACATTCTCTTTAGCGCTGACGTTGCAGATCGTGACTTAGCGGACGCGCTCGCCCAAGCCACAGTGCAGGCAACGAGCGACCCGCAACGCGCCTCGAGCTGGGATTACGCCAGGGAGATTGTCTCTGGCGTCATCAACCACCGCGAAGAGATTGATGCCCTGCTTTCTGGAACTAGTACCACGTGGCCGCTCGATCGCATGCCAAGCGTTGATCGTGCACTGTTGAGAATCGCCGTCTGGGAAATCTTGCGCAACCCTGAAGTGCCCTCAGCCGTTGCAATCTCTGAGGCCGTAGCGATGGCGGGGGAGCTCAGTACTGAGGCATCTGGGGGCTTCGTTCACGGAATTCTCGCCGCTATAGCCGAGACACACCAGCCCTCCTAGCGTGTCATGCGCCTAGTGCGCTACAGTGGGGCCGTACGACCTGCTTTAACCGGCGTCCCGTGAGGCGCGGAAGGAGGGCTCGATGACTGCGCGTGCAGTTCTCTCGGAGTCAGATATAGACCGAACTCTGCGGCGTATTGCTCACGAAATCATCGAAGCCACCCCTGAAACCTCCCAACTAGTGCTCCTCGGTATTCCCACAAGAGGCGTGGTTCTAGCTCAGCGACTTGCCGCTCACATCACTGAGATTGCAGGAATTCAAATCCCCGCTGGGTCTCTAGACGTAACGATGTATCGAGATGATCTCTCGACCGGCGGACACCGTACCCCGGCTCCGACTGAGGTGCCAGGCGCAGGAATTGACGACCGGGTCGTAGTGCTAGTCGATGATGTGCTCTACAGCGGGCGGACCGTTCGGGCTGCTCTCGACGCACTGACCGCCATCGGTCGCCCGCGACTTGTCCGCCTTGCTGTTCTCGTCGATCGTGGCCATAGGGAGCTTCCGATACGCGCGGATCATGTCGGGAAGAACTTGCCAACCCATCACGGGGAGCGAATCACGGTGAAACTGCGTGAAATAGACGGTTCGGAAGAAGTGCAGGTGGTCGAATGAAGCACTTGCTCTCCACACAGGACCTCAACGCTGATCAGGCGCTGACCCTGCTCGACACCGCGGAGGAGTTCCAGGCGGTTGCGAACCGGCAGGTCCCCAAACTCCCGACTCTGCGTGGCGTGACCATGGTGAACCTGTTCTTTGAGGACTCCACCAGAACCCGCCTCTCCTTTGAGGCCGCTGCCCAGCGGCTTTCCGCGGACATCATGACCTTTCAGGTTCAGGGCTCAAGCGTCTCTAAAGGCGAGAGCCTGAAAGATACTGCTCAAACGCTCGAGGCCATGGGGGCCGACATTATTGTTATCCGCCACCCCGCGGCGGGTGCCGCCACGACTCTCGCCCACTCAGGCTGGGTCGACTCCAGCATCATTAACGCCGGGGATGGCGCTCACGAACACCCCACCCAAGCTCTACTCGATGCCATGACCTTGCGCCAGCGATTCAACCAGGACCCCAGGGGGGCCTTGCTCACCGGGCTGTCGGTCGTCATTGTGGGAGACATCATTCACTCTCGTGTGGCGCGCTCCAACGTCTTTCTCTTGACGACCCTGGGTGCGTCTGTGACGCTCGTCGCGCCGCCAGCCCTGATGCCCCAGGGGGTTGAGGGCTGGCCCGTCGCGCACACTCATGACCTCGATGACGCCATCGACGGCGGTCCCGATGCCGTCATGATGCTGCGCGTCCAGCGCGAGAGAATGGGAGATGGCTCCCTGATTAGCCACAAGGACTACGTGCGCAACTACTCACTAACTACTGGGCGGGCGAATCGGTTGCCACCGACAAGCATTGTCATGCACCCGGGTCCCATGAACAGGGGTGTCGAGATTGCCTCGTCGGTTGCTGACTCACCGCGCTCCGTGATTCTTGACCAGGTACGAAACGGAGTGTCGGTGCGAATGGCCGCGCTCTACGAACTTCGGGCGGGTGGGGCATGACCAGCTACATGATTACCGGCGCAGAACTCCCTAGCGGGCGCCGCGGGGATTTGGCCATCCACGATGGAACTTTCGTAGACCCGAAAGATGTCGCAGGGAAAAAGAGCACAGTCGTTATCGACGCGAGCGGGCTGGTCGCGCTCCCGGGGCTTGTTGACCTCCACACCCATCTGCGCCAGCCGGGGCTTGAACAAGCAGAGACAATTCTGTCTGGATCCCAGTCGGCTGCGCTAGGCGGGTTCACCGCTGTTCATGCGATGGCGAACACGGATCCCGTCGCCGACACAGCGGGCATAACCGACGCGGTTGCACGAATGGGGAGAGAAGCAGGGTACGTGACCGTTCGCCCTGTGGGTGCAATTACTAAAGGCCTCGCGGGGGAGGAGCTCTCCGCCATGGCAGCCATGGCCGCCGGCACTGGAGCTGTGCGCGTGTTCTCTGACGATGGAAGGTGCGTGCACGACTCTTTGGTCATGAGACGAGCTCTCGAACAGTCGAAGATGTTGGGGGCAGTGGTTGCGCAGCATGCTCAAGATCCACGACTCACGATCGATGCGCAGATGAACGAAGGCGCGCTGTCGTCCAGACTCGGCCTGACAGGCTGGCCCGCGGTGGCCGAAGAGAGCATTATCGCCCGGGATGTCCTCTTGGCCGAGTATGTCGGTGCAAGATTGCACGTCTGCCACCTCTCCACCGCGGGTTCTGTGGACGTCATCAGATGGGCCAAGAAGCGTGGAATTGCTGTCACAGCAGAGGTAACTCCGCACCACCTTCTTCTCACCGAGGACTACGTCGCAGGGTTTGACCCACTCTTTAAGGTGAACCCGCCACTGCGTAGCGCGGAGGACACCATCGCGCTACGAGAAGCTCTCGCTGAGGGCGTCATTGACATCGTGGCGACAGACCATGCTCCCCACCCCAGCGAAGCGAAGGAGTGCGCGTTTGGCGAGGCAGCGTTTGGCATGCTGGGGCTCGAGATGGCCCTGCCGGTGGTCATCGAGACTCTGGTCAAGCCTGGCCTCATCGGTTGGTCCGATGTCGCTCGTGTTCTCTCGAAAACGCCGGCGGCTATCGGATCGCTCGGCGGTTACGACGCTCCTCTGACTATTGGCGCAGAGGCCCATCTCACCTTGGTGGACGCATCGGCGCTTGCCCCACGCCCTCGCGGAAGCCTGAGTTCAAACAATCCCTACCCAGAGAACGCTCTGCCCGGTCGCGTTATGTTTACATTCCACCACGGGGTGGCCACGGTTATGGCAGGCGAGCTGGTCGAGGCTGACGTGGTGAGCGCGGGAGGCAATCCATGACGCAGGAACTCGCGGGTTTGATGATGCTAGCCCTGATGGCACTTAGCCTAGGGCTCGCGCTGTGGGGCTGGCGCCGGCGGGTGGTCCGGTATCGAGGCGAAGCGCACGCGCTCGTCCGCGAGATCCCAGGAAGTGTTGCCGAATTTCTCATCACCTCGCTCTATGTCGCGACCACCGAAGCCGGCGACCCGCTGGAGCGGGTGGCGGCCGGGCCGCTCAGTTACCGGGCGAAAGCGCGACTTGCCGTTCACCCGGAGGGGCTAGTTGTCCGAATCCCTGGCGAAGATGCTGTGCTGTTTCCGGCAGATGGACTTCAGGCAGGAAGAGCGACGTGGACCATTGACCGCGTGGTCGAAGCCGACGGCCTGGTGATGGTGCGGTGGAAGCTAGCGGGCCGGGATGTTGATAGCTACTTCCGCATCGTCGATGGTGATCCAGACGCCTTTATCGAAGCCCTGGCGCGTATCGGGAGAGGAACCCAGTGAATCAAGGTCGTGCAGTTCTCGTGCTCGAAGACGGTCGTCGCTACGAGGGAAAAGCGTGGGGCGCCAGGGGCGAGACCCTGGGTGAGGTGGTATTTCAGACGGGAATGACCGGTTATCAGGAGACCCTGACAGACCCCAGTTACGCGGGCCAGATCGTCGTCATGACTGCCCCTCACATCGGCAACACAGGCATCAATGACGAAGACCCAGAATCGCGACAGATTTGGGTTGAGGGTTTTGTGGTGAGGGACCCCGCCAGAAGACCCTCGAACTTCCGGTCGATCCGAAGCCTCGACGAGGAGCTGGAGGCACAGCGGATTGTAGGCATTTCTGGTGTCGATACTCGCGCGGTCACCTTGGTCCTTCGTGAAGCGGGCGTGATGCGTGGGGGAATCTTCAGCGGTGAGCACTATGCGCTCACACCAGAAGAACAGCTCTCACGTGTGGTCGAACAGGAGCCAATGGCAGGGCGGAATCTCTCAACACTGGTGAGTGTCGGCGCATTACGGATCGTCGAGCCAATCGGTACTCCGCTGGGCAATCTCGCGGTGATTGACTTGGGTATCAAGGAATCGACAGTGCACCATCTGGCGGCACGAGGATTCCGAGTTCACGTGCTTCCTGCTGATTCCACGATCGCGGAGGTGCAGGCGATTAACCCCGTCGCGCTCTTCTACTCAAACGGTCCTGGCGACCCAGCGGCGAGCGACGCCCAGGTTGGCCTGCTCCAGAGCGCCCTGCGAGAAGGGCTACCGTTCTTCGGCATTTGCTTTGGAAATCAACTGCTCGGTCGAGCTCTCGGATTTTCCACATACAAGCTGAAGTACGGGCATCGCGGCATTAACCAGCCGGTCGTGGACAAGTCCACCGGCCACATTGAAATCACGGCACAGAACCACGGGTTCGCCGTCGATGCACCCCGCGAGGGTGTGGTTGAGTCACCCGCGGGTTTCGGTCGGGTCGAGGTGAGCCACTTGAGCCTCAACGACCAAGTTGTTGAGGGTATTCGGGCTCTCGACATCCCCGCTTTTTCTGTGCAATACCACCCTGAAGCCGCTGCCGGCCCGCACGACAGTACGTATCTCTTCGACCGTTTCAAAGACATGGTTGAAGCTCACCTGGCCTCGAGGGGAAGTGCAGCCTAATGCCGAAGAGATCAGACATCTCCAGCGTCCTAGTGATTGGCTCAGGTCCGATTGTCATCGGCCAGGCAGCAGAGTTCGACTACTCCGGTACCCAGGCATGTCGCGTTCTTCGCGAAGAGGGTGTGCGGGTGATCTTGGTCAACTCAAACCCTGCGACCATCATGACGGACCCCGGGTTTGCGGATCAGACCTACATCGAGCCCATCACCACCGAGGTCCTGGAAGCCATCATCAAGAAGGAACGGCCGGATGCGATTCTGCCCACCCTGGGTGGTCAGACGGCTCTCAATGCCGCTATGGCGCTGCACAACGAAGGCATCCTCGAGAAGTACGACGTGGAACTGATTGGGGCTTCATTTGATGCTATTCAGCGCGGTGAGGATCGCCAGATTTTCAAGGATCTCGTGATTGAAGCCGGCGCGGACGTCGCGAGGAGCTTTATTGCAACGACCGTCGACGAAGCGGTTGAGTACGCCGAAGACCTTGGTTACCCGCTGGTCATCCGTCCGTCATTCACGATGGGCGGCTTGGGTTCAGGCTTTGCCCACAACCGAGATGAGCTGATTCGGATGGTGACCGATGGTCTCCACCAAAGTCCCACGTCCGAGGTGCTGTTGGAAGAGTCCATTTTGGGGTGGAAAGAGTATGAGCTTGAGTTGATGCGCGACGCGGCGGACAACACCGTTGTCGTGTGTTCCATCGAGAATGTGGATCCTGTTGGTGTTCACACCGGCGATTCCATTACGGTCGCGCCTGCCCTCACCCTTACCGACCGCGAGTATCAGCGTCTGCGCGATATCGGAATCACCGTGATTCGGTTGGTCGGCGTTGACACAGGTGGGTGCAATATTCAGTTCGCCGTGAATCCAGACACGGGTCGAATCATCGTGATCGAGATGAATCCTCGCGTGTCCAGAAGCTCGGCGCTGGCCTCGAAAGCGACGGGCTTCCCAATCGCCAAGATTGCTGCGAAGTTGGCGCTTGGCTATCGCCTCGACGAGATTCCCAACGACATCACCAGGGTCACACCCGCGTCTTTTGAGCCCACACTGGATTATGTTGTTGTGAAGGTCCCACGCTTTGCCTTCGAGAAGTTCCCGCTGGCAGATCGCCAGCTCACGACCACAATGAAGTCGGTTGGTGAAGCCATGGCGCTTGGACGCAACTTCTCTCAAGCCCTCAATAAGGCGCTTCGCTCCCTGGAACAGCGGGGGAGTTCTTTTCACTGGGGCAAGCAGGAGCTTGGCAAGAAGCAGCTTATTGAGAAGGCAAAGGTCCCCACCGACGGCCGAATCGTCACTGTTCAGCAGGCTCTGCGTGCGGGTGCGACCGTTGATGAGCTCTTTGACGCCACCGGAATTGATCCGTGGTTTCTCGATCAGATTGCGCTGATCAACGAGGTAGCCGCGGACGTTGCGCAGGCGACAGAGCTCAGCACGGATGTTCTGCTCTATGCAAAGGAGCATGGGCTCAGCGACGCCCAGATAGCCCAAATCAGGGGCATGGTGGAGCACGACGTTCGAGCGTTGCGTCACGCCGAGGGCATCAGGCCCGTGTTCAAGACTGTCGACACGTGTGCTGGGGAGTTCCCCGCTCTCACCCCGTATCACTATTCGAGTTATGACCTGGAGTCAGAGGTCGTTGTGTCCGATCGCCAGAAAATCGTGATTCTGGGTTCTGGCCCGAACCGAATCGGCCAGGGCATTGAGTTCGATTACTCCTGTGTGCACGCCGCTTTCGCGCTGGCGGATGCCGGTTACGAGACCATCATGATCAACTGCAACCCTGAGACCGTGTCGACCGACTACGACACCAGTGACCGGCTCTATTTCGAACCGCTAACGCTTGAGGATGTCCTCGAGGTTATCTACCAGGAATCTTCGCGCGGCACACTGTTGGGTGTCCTCGTCCAGCTGGGTGGTCAGACCGCTCTCGGCCTTGCGCAGGGGCTGAAGGCCGCCGGGGTACCCATTCTCGGAACAACACCTGACGCTATCGACTTGGCTGAAGAGCGTGGTTCTTTCGCCCGAATCCTTGAGGAAGCGGGCCTCATCGCCCCTAAGAACGGCACTGCTACCACGCTGGAAGGGGCAGCCAAAATCGCTATGGACATTGGCTACCCCGTGCTGGTGCGGCCGAGTTTCGTGCTGGGTGGTCGAGGTATGGAGATCGTCTACGACCAGGAGAGCATGGTGGACTACTTCTCCCGAATCAAGGAGTTCGCCATCGTGGGTGAGGACGCACCGCTTCTGGTCGACAGGTTCCTCGATGACGCGGTCGAAATTGACGTAGACGCGATCTATGACGGCAAGAGGCTCTACATCGGCGGCGTTATGGAACACATCGAAGAGGCCGGGATTCACTCAGGCGATTCTGCTTGCACTTTGCCACCGGTCACCCTCGGTCGCACTGTAGTTGATGAGGTCTGCGATGCAGTTGAGAGGCTTGCGAAGGGCATTGGTGTGAGGGGGCTCATCAACGTCCAGTTCGCTGTGGCAGCCGGTGTCCTCTATGTGCTGGAAGCAAACCCTCGCGCGAGCCGCACCGTGCCCTTTGTCTCCAAAGCGCTGGGCATTCAGCTTGCTCGCGCAGCAGCGCTGGTTATGGCGGGCTCCTCCATTGATCAACTCATTGCCTCCGGTGAATTGCCCGAGAAGGATGGGCGCGTTGTTCCTCTGGATGCGCCCATCGCAGTCAAGGAAGCAGTGTTGCCCTTCAAACGGTTCCGCACTCCCTCCGGAGAGATAGTTGATTCGATTCTTGGGCCGGAGATGCGCTCGACAGGTGAAGTGATGGGTATCGACCAGACGTTCCCCCGGGCCTTCGCGAAGAGCCAGGACGCCGCCTACGGCGGTTTGCCGCGCTCTGGAACAGTGTTCGTGTCGGTGGCGGATAAGGATAAGCGCAGCGTTGTCCTCCCGGTTCTGCGACTGAGCCAACTGGGCTTCTCGATTATCGCCACTGAGGGAACCGCAGAGACGCTCGCACGCTATGGCATCGCAACGCGGGTTGTCCGCAAACACACGGATGTTGAGGGCTCCGCCCAAGGCCCGAGCATTGTCGAGCTGATTGCCGGTGGCGAAGTCGACATTGTTATCAACACCCCACGCGGACGCAGTGCTCGCGCAGATGGGTACGAGATCAGGACGGCGACGGTGGCCGCTGACAAAGCATTGTTCACTACCATTGCCCAGGTAGGTGCCGCTGTTGCTTCGCTGGAGGACCGTCCAGAGACACCCAGCGTCACAAGTCTGCAAGAGTATGCGGCGGCGAGGGCCCTCTGATGTCCTATGCCGCTCGGCTCGGTGCGCTCACCGCATCTGGTCCTGTGTTGTGTGTGGGTATTGACCCTCACCCCTCGCTTCTCACATCCTGGGGCTTCGAGGACACGGCCAAAGGTCTCGACAGTTGGTCACAATTGGTGGCGAGCGCGCTGGGCACAGCCGGTGTCCGGGTGGCTAAGCCCCAGGTTGCACTCTTTGAGCGAGCCGGTGTGGCGGGAATGTCTGTGCTGTCGTCGCTGATCGGGGCCCTTCGCCAGAGCGGCGTGTTGGTTATTGGCGATGCAAAGCGCGGAGACATCGGTTCCACGATGGAAGGTTACGCCGACGCCTGGCTACGACCAGGTTCAGATTTTGAGGTTGATGCGCTGACGGTAGTGCCGTTCCAGGGCCTCGGAGCCCTAGAGCCAGCACTGGAGCGAGCACACAGTCACGACAAGGGCGTTTTCGTTCTGGCGGCGACATCCAATGCTGAGGCGCTCGTGACGCAGAGCGCCAAGCGGCGGGACGGTCGAACCGTAGCGGGAGGGGTTTTGTCTGACCTGAATGACTGGGTCCGTACCACCGGAGCGTCTCAGCAGAACTACGGTGTTGTTGTCGGCGCAACGATCGACCACGAGACCATAGGTGTGGATGTGGCCTCGTATCCGTCGATGCCGGTTCTTGTCCCCGGTTACGGCGCGCAAGGAGCCAATCTAGCTTCTGTTAGCGAGTCGTTCGCAGGCTGCAACCACGTTCTCCCAGTGGTGGCGCGCTCAGTGTTGCAGGCCGGTCCCGATGGTTTCGTGAAGACACTGGAGCGCGCGCTGGCCGAGGTGGCAGCTGCGTGACGGGGTTCGACGCTAAGACACTCTCGGCAAAGGGCGCTGCTCTGCGCAGAGCCAGAGCTCAGTTGAAAGCCGAAATAGCTGAGGGAAGACACTCCCTCATCGAACTTTTTGATCGAGCAGCGGAGCCTGACTGTGAGGCTGTGCTGTCTGGCCTCCGGGTCGAATGGTTTTTGCGCTCGATTCCTGGGTTTGGTGTGACTAAAGCCAGTCGCCTTCTCGCGGGCTTGGAAATCAATCCGAGAGCGACTCTCGGAGGGTTACGAGTGCGACAGCGTTCTGCTTTGCGTCGCGAGGTCGTTGCTCTTTATCGACGCTACTTCCCCGGGGCCAGAGGTCAACTTGTCATACTGGTGGGGCCCTCTGGTGTTGGTAAGGGAACCATCGTGTCGTGGATCACAGAGCATGATTCGCGGTTTGTGGTCAGTGTGTCGGCAACGACGAGGCCTCCTAGAGCTGGTGAGGTCGAAGGTATTCACTACTTTTTCGTCTCCGACCCGCACTTTGATCGACTGGTGAGAGGCGGTGAACTCCTGGAGTGGGCGAGCGTTCACGGTGTGCACCGTTACGGCACTCCGAGAGACGCTGTCGAGGCCCAAATGGACGCCGGGTTGAATGTGATCCTGGAAATCGACATCCAGGGCGCAAGGCAGGTCAAACGCTCCATGAGGAGCGCAATCAGCATCTTCGTCGCGCCACCAAGCTTCGAGGAACTTGAGCGCAGGTTGGCCCACCGGGGGACAGAGAGTGACGTGGAGCGCGCTGTTCGCCTCGCTACAGCCCAATCGGAATTGGCCGCGGCGGGGGAGTGTGACCACCTGGTGGTGAACGAACGCGTGGACGTTGCCGCCCAAACCATCGTAGACTTGGTCATTGCGTCGACCTCGACGGCGCCCAACAAGGAGTGAGTATGTCCCTGCACCGCGACGGAATCATTAGGCCCCCTATCGATGAGCTTTTGACGACTGTTGACTCGAAGTATCAGCTGGTGATTTTCGCTTCCAAGCGTGCGCGCCAAATCAACGAGTACTACTCCGACCTTGGCGATGGAAATCTTTACGACCACGTCGGCCCCCTCGTACCATCCACGATGGATGAAAAGTCCCTCAGCATCGCTCTTCGTGAAATCAACGAGGGCAAGCTGGTTCTCCACCGCGCGACCTCCTGATCCCATGCCACACGCCGATCAGGCGATGAGAGCTCCCTCGATTGTTGTAGGAGTGACCGGCGGCATCGCAGCGTATAAGGCCGTCACGCTAATTCGTGAGCTGGTGCGCGGCGGTGCGCATGTCACGGTGATTCCGACGGCCTCGGCGCTTAAGTTTGTTGGTCTGCCAACGTGGGAGGCGATTTCGCGTAACCCGGTCCACCCTGGTCTGTTTGATGGCGTTGCGGAAGTTCGGCACGTGGCGCTCGGACAGCGCGCTGACCTCATCATCATTGCCCCCGCGACCGCTCACGCGCTGGCCCAACTCGCTGGTGGGTTTGCCGGAGACCTTCTGGGGACCACTGTGTTGGCAAGCACGGCACCTTTGTTGATCGCACCCGCTATGCATTCAGAGATGTGGGAGAACGCTGCAGTCGCACACAACGTCGGCGTCCTTGGTGAACGCGGGGCTCACTTTGTCGGTCCGGTGGCCGGAGAGTTGACCGGCGGAGACACCGGCCTAGGACGGATGGCGGAGCCCGAGGACATCGCTGCGCGGGCGTTCGCGTTGTTGCGTCCTCAGCTGTGGGCGGGTCGAAAGGTCCTCGTATCCGCCGGAGGGACCCGCGAAGCGCTTGATCCGGTTCGATTTATCGGAAACCGCTCCTCCGGTGCGATGGGCGTCGCGATAGCGCGTGCTGCAGCGCAGCAAGGAGCCGCTGTGACGCTTGTTCATGCCAACCTAGAGTTGGCCGTGCCCTCCGGGCTCGTGAGCATTCCTGCCGGCACTGTGGCTTCCATGAGGCAGGCCATGCTGGACCATGCGACCGAGGCGGATGTGATCATCATGGCTGCCGCAGTAGCCGACTGGATCCCTGAACACGTTTCGGCGTCGAAGGTGAGCAAGCGTGATGTGGGCGAGACCTGGGCGCCCACACTCGTGCGAGCACCAGACATCCTCGCGGAACTCGGCGAAGCAAAACGTCCTGGTCAGGTGCTTGTCGGATTCGCTGCCGAAACTGCGAGTGACTCGGCGGTGCGAGAGCAAAACGCCCGCGAGAAGCTCTCCTCGAAAAAAGCGGACTTCATTCTTCTCAACCACGTGGGTGACGAGGTAGGCTTTGGGGACGTCGAAACGGCAGTGACAATTTTTGTGAACGCGAGCCCGCAGTCATTGTTGGTCGAAGGAACGAAATCTTCCATCGCAGACCGCCTCCTGGAGGTTCTGCAAGACCGATAGGCAGGGCTCATGCGTTATTTCTCTTCGGAATCAGTGACCGAAGGCCACCCCGACAAGATGTGCGACCAGATTAGTGACGCACTCCTCGATGCCTTCTTGGCCGGTGACAAGGGTTCCCGATGCGCAATCGAGTCACTCAGCGCCGGAAACATGATTCACGTCGCCGGTGAGGTCACCTCCGCCGCCAAGGTCGACGTCGAGAAGGTGGTCCGTGACCTCGTGCGTTCAATTGGTTACACCGAGCAATCTTTTGGCATCGATGCAGACGGCTTCGATTGGCACCTTTCTCTCGGTCAGCAGTCACCGGATATCGCCCACGGCGTGAATCAATCCCTCGAGCAGCGTGAGGGATCTTCCACCGACCCCTACGATTCACTTGGGGCGGGCGACCAGGGCATCATGTTTGGCTATGCGACGCGCGAGACCGATGCTTTCATGCCTATGCCGCTGTGGTTGGCCCACCGGCTCGCGGAAGGGCTATCAAAAGCCCGTAAGAGTGGCCGTATTGAGTACTTGCGACCCGATGGAAAGACTCAGGTCACCATTGGGTATGAAAACGGTAAGCCGGTGGAGCTGAACACGATTGTGATTTCTACCCAGCATCACCCGGGCGTGACGCGGGATCAGATTGAAGCGGATTTGAAGAAGCACGTCATCAACCCGATCATCGAACCGCTCGGTCTTGATGCATCGAAGACCCGTTATCTGATCAATCCATCCGGCGCTTTCGTGACAGGTGGCCCGGATGGAGACGCCGGTCTCACGGGCCGGAAAATCATCGTGGACACTTACGGAGGTGCCGCCCGTCACGGTGGTGGTGCCTTCAGCGGAAAAGACCCCACAAAGGTCGACCGTTCCGCGGCGTACGCGCTCCGTTGGGTTGCGAAAAATGTCGTCGCAGCTGGCCTTGCTGACACCGTGGAGATTCAGGTCTCCTACGCCATCGGCACCGCGCACCCGGTCAGCATCTTCGTAGAGACCTTTGGTACGGAGAAAGTCGACACTCTGACCATCGAGAGGGCGATTGACAATGTCTTCGACCTCCGCCCGCAGGCCATCATTGAGGCCCTTGATCTGCTCACCACGTCCTATCTCCCAACGGCTGCATACGGGCATTTTGGCCGCACCGACCAAGATTTCCCGTGGGAGCGACTTAACCGAACCGAGGAGTTGCGCCAAGCTAGTGGATTGTGAGCAACAAACCTAGTGTTGCGAGGGTAGTCCTCGAGAGCAGACTTCCACAGCTCGACCGCCTGTTCGACTACAGCATCCCCGAGGGAATGCACGTTGAGGCAGGCGTTCGGGTGAAGGTGCCTCTTCGTTCCACGCAGAGAAACGCAACGGGTTTTGTCGTCGAGGTTGGTAGTCAGAGCGAACACTCTGGAAAACTGGCTCCTCTCGGAGAGGTCGTATCCACTCTGCCGGTGCTCACACCGGAGATCTGGACACTCGCACGAGCGGTGGCAGATCGTCACGCCGGTAATGCCGCTGACGTTCTGCGTTTAGCCATTCCACCCCGCTACGTGAGAGCCGAAAAGCTCTGGGTTCAACGCCCGGACGAGGTCGACCCACCGAGCTGCCACGTGGAGAGCATCCCGGAATATACCGACGAACAGTTGGACAATCTCGTGGTTCACGGAGCGAAATGGGCGCTCACCACGCCCTGGGGCGTGGACCACAGCCCATCGGGCGTGCCACGTCCCAGAGGTGCCACCGTGGTCGCACAGCTCGCGGCTCGTGCGCTTTCTGCAGGTGGTTCGGCTGTAATCGTGGTTCCCGATTGGCGTGATCTTGACGCACACCACCAAGCACTGCGCGAGGTTGTATCCGCAGCCAACATCGTTGTGTGGGACAGCGACCAGGTCGGCTCCGAACGATACACCGAGTTCCTTCGCTGTCTCTCGGGCCAACCTGTAGTGGTGGTTGGCAGCCGGCATGCTGTGTATGCACCGGTATCGAACCTTCGTTTGCTCGTTGTGGTCGACGACGGGGACGATGCGCACCGTGAACCATTAGCGCCCTACCCCCACACACGCAGCGTCGCTTTGGTGCGAGCGCAGCTGAGCGGATGCGCTCTGGTCTTCGCTGGCATAACGCCCAGCATGAGCGCGTGGCGGCTTCAGATTATGGGCTTTCTCGGACTGCTTGAGCCACAGAAGGCCAAACGTCCACAGGTGGTACCCACGGCACTCAGCGTCAATGCCGAGCAGGACTTGCGTCCGGCACGGCTTCCTAGCATCGCCCATCAAGGAGCAACCGAGGCCCTCGCGAAGGGCCCAGTGTTGGTCCAAGTTTTTCGTGCAGGCTATTCCTCTGCCTTGGCCTGCGCACAGTGTGGGGAACGGGGTCTCTGTGTTCGATGCCACGGCCCTCTTCGCCTCGGCACCAGAAGCGCGCCACCATCCTGCGCTTGGTGCGCGACACTTTACGCGAGGTGGCGCTGCGAACGCTGCGATCACAGTGTGATGGTCCCGAGGGGACAGGGCATTGGTCGTACTGTGAGCGATTTTGGGAAGGCTTTTCCCCGGGTTCCTGTCATCCAATCGGATGGTCAGCACCGCGTTTGGACCGTGCCGGACCAGCCGGCCATTGTGGTCGCTACGAGAGGATCGGAACCACTTGCCAAGGGCGGATACCGTGCGGCGCTGCTGCTGGATGGACAGGCCATGCTCTCGCGAGAGAGCCTGGGCGCGCTCGAAGACGCTGTATTGCACTGGGAGCACGCAATCTCGCTGCTGCATCCAAAGGGAACCGTGTTTCTCACTGAAGTTGAGGGGCAAACAGCCCTAGCGGTGGCTTCTGGCAAATATGGCCCCCTGATGGCCAGCGAGCTGCGTCAGCGTGAAAAACTGCGTCTTCCGCCCCCAATTAGGCTGGCGAGCGTTAGCGGCCCCTCAATGGCAATTGCCGAGATCGGTCGAAACGTAGCTGCCCTCGAGAAAACCGTGGATGTGCTCGGTCCTGTCGGTCTGGGAGACGGGATTGGTCGGATCATTGTCCGGTTCCCCTATTCGGTGGGCGACCGCGTCACCGCCGAGCTGAGAGCGCAGCACCTGAGCTACATATCGCGACAGCGTCGAGGCGTTCCTGATCGGGTGCGGATTGTTGTTGATGATGTCGGCCAACTCGATGAGTTCACTAGTTCTTAGCGGACGAAGCTGGGCCTGGTGGATAGGCTCACTGAGATGAAGGTCCTCTTTGCTGGAAGCCCGGATGTGGCACTGCCTACGTTGCGTGCTCTCCACGAGAGTGATCACACCGTTGTCGGGGTGGTCACCCAGCCACCTGCACCTGTGGGACGGAAGCAGGAGCTAGTTCCCACCGCGGTTGGCTCCTACGCGCTCGAACATGGTTTAGCACTCCGGACGCCCGATTCTCCTGCTGAACTGCTAGACCTGGTTGTTGAGTTCTCGCCCGATGTCGCGGTCGTTGTGGCCTACGGTCGCATCCTCGATCAACCATCCCTGGAGTCCATTTCGGGAGGCTGGTGGAACGTCCATTTTTCACTTCTGCCCAGGTGGCGTGGAGCCGCGCCGGTTCAGCACGCCATCCTCGCAGGCGATACAGAAACGGGTATCACCCTGTTTCGAATTGTTCCCGAGCTCGACGCAGGGCCTGTTGCCGCGGCAGTGTCACATCCAGTCAACCCACACGACACTGCGGGCACGCTTTTGCACAAGCTTTCGCTGGTCGCACCGGGACTTGTATTGGACTTCTTGAACCACGGTCACTCTGCCAATGCCACACTCACCGAGCAGGTTGGAGAGGCAATCTATGCACCGAAGCTCCCCTCTGGGTTTGGTCACCTCGATCTCCGGACAGAGGTTTCAGAGGTCTATCGTCACTTCCGAGCTGTTACGCCTGAGCCCGGCGCCTTCCTGCGCCGAGCCGACACCGGTGCCACGGTGAAGGTGCTCTCCGGCTGGGTGGACCCGGACTTTCATCCTCTCGAGCCAGGAGAGTTGCTGAAGGCTCCTGTGGGCATACTGGTCGGGACAGGCAGCGTTCCCTTTGTTCTGGAACGCGTTCACCCGGCCGGCAAAAAGCCCATGGCCGCCACGGATTGGTTCCGCGGACTGCCAGAAGGGGTGCGCATCGATGTCCCGCGGGAGTGACACTAGGGCCCTGGCGCTCGACGTTCTGAGGGCGGTGAACCACGGGGGCGCCTACGCAAACCTGGCACTCCCTTCAGCACTAGCCAACTCAGGTCTCGACGCCAGAGATCGCGGTTTCGTCACGGAGTTGGTCTATGGCAGCCTGCGCCGTCAGGGAGAGTTAGACACCGTGGTAGTAGAAGCTGCCCAGCGGCCAACGGCTGAGATCGACCACGACGTTCTCGAGGTCCTGCGGCTTGGCGTGTACCAGTTGCTGTTCCTGCGGGTTCCAGGCCACGCCGCGGTGGACGAAAGCGTCAATTACGCGAAGTCTCACGGGCTTGGCAGGGCCTCTGGATTTATCAACGGCGTGCTTCGCTCCGTCTCCCGACAATCTCTCGAGCACTGGTTGGAGGTCATTCGGTCGGCCGGGGACGTAGAGGAATCTCACCCGGCCTGGATTGCGCGGGAAATTGAGGCCGCCCTCGCGCAGACCGGAGATGCCAGCGAGCTCACCGACGCGCTCGTGGCAAACAACCAGCCACCCCTGGTGTGTCTTGTGTGCCTGCCAGGGCTCAGCACGAGCGACGAAGACGACCAGCGGACTGCGTTCTCACCCTGGGGTGTGACGCTGGCCGGTGGTGACCCCGCGACCGATGTGCGGGTGTCCGCGGGCACAGCCCGGGTGCAGGACGAAGGGTCACAGTTGGCCGCGTTGGCGCTCCTAGCCGCTGCCCCAATCGACTCCGGCGCTACTTTCTTGGACATGTGTGCGGGCCCCGGGGGCAAAACCGCGGTACTTGCAGCCACCGCACTGGCACATGGTCACACCGTGACCGCGATGGAGGTTGTGCCTCATCGTGTCCGACTCGTCCAAGACTCGATTCGCGCCATAACTGCGATCGACCCACACACGGTCCGAGTCATTGAAGGCGATAGTCGGGATATTCCTGGGACATACTCCAGGATTCTGCTCGATGCCCCGTGCTCAGGGCTGGGGGCTCTCAGACGCAGGCCCGAGGCCAGGTGGCGGAAACACCCTGAATCGCTTGCCGAGTTGACGACCCTGCAGACAGAGCTACTCGATGCCGGGCTTAAATCCCTTGCCCCCGGCGGGGTTTTGGCCTACGTGACGTGTTCTCCGGTCGTCGCTGAAACCACCGCAGTCATTGACCAAGCGCTCCGTAGACACCCAGGGATTGTCGCCATCGACACCGCCGCGGTACTCAATAGCGCTACGCGGGTGCCTATTCCCCGCTCAAGCCGGGGGCTGGCCGTGCAGTTGTGGACGCACCGACATGGCACAGACGCGATGTTCATCCAACTGCTCCAGAAGAAGGACTCGGTCTAAGCTTGGGGAGTGTCAGTGCGCATCTATCCCAGCATTCTCTCGGCTGACTTCATCAACCTCGAGGCAGAGATTGCTAGAATCTCTAGGGCCGATGGCGTGCACTGCGATGTTATGGACAATCATTTTGTCCCTTCAATCAGCTTCGGACCGCAGACGATTTCGCGGATTGTGAGCGTCGCAGCGGTTCCTGTTGATGTTCATCTGATGATTGAGAACCCGGACAGATTCGCCCCGGGCTACGGCGAAATTGGAGCCGACTCGGTAACTTTCCATGTCGAGGCCGCCAAGGACGTCGAAGCGACAATCCGAGCGATTCAAGACACGGGCGCGAAGGCCGCCATCGCGCTGAAACCCGGAACCCCTCCAGAACCGTACTTCCCCATGTTCCATCTGGCCGACATGGTGCTGGTCATGACGGTCGAACCCGGAGCCGGTGGGCAACCGTTTCTGCACGAGATGATGGGCAAGCTTGATGCCGTTGCCCAGTATGTTTCAGACCACAACCTGCACACCCGCGTGCAGGTCGATGGCGGTATCACCGTCGACACGTTGCCTATCGCCCGCAGACATGGCGCCGATACGTTTGTGGCGGGCTCGAGCGTCTATTCGGGTACAGACCCTGCGGCAAACATCGACGCCCTTCGCGCCGCAGGAACCGACAACTAGGAGAAAACGCATGAGCAACACCACTAAACCTGAGATTGATGCACCACTGGGCGAACCGCCACTTGAGCTTGAGTCACTTGATTTGACCGTGGGGGATGGTGCTGAAGTCCAGCCTGGAGCCGTGGTTGAAGTTCACTACGTGGGTGTTGATTTTGAGAGCGGTGAGGAGTTTGACTCCTCGTGGTCGCGTGGTGAGTCCATCTCCTTCCCACTTCAAGGGCTTGTTCGCGGTTGGCAGGAAGGTATCCCCGGGATGAGGGTCGGGGGTCGGCGTCAACTGATCTGCCCACCTGCTTGGGCGTACGGACCTGCGGGCGGAGGGCATCGCCTCTCTGGACGCACGCTGATCTTCGTTATCGATCTACTGGCGATTAGGTAGGTTTCACCCGGTAGCCTTGAGAAGTGAAGACTTTTGACTCGCTTTTTGAGGAACTGTGCACCAATCAGCGCACGCGCCCCGAGGGATCTGGCACCGTGAAACTACTCGACGCCGGCGTTCATGCGATTGGAAAGAAGGTCGTTGAAGAAGCTTCCGAGGTCTGGATGGCGGCTGAACACGAGGACGACGCGGCTCTCGCTCTTGAGATTTCCCAATTGCTGTATCACCTGCAGGTGTTGATGGTGGCCCGTGGGCTCACCCTCGAGGATGTGTATCGAAAACTATGACCGAAGCCCCTCTCAGGATTGCTGTGCCCAACAAGGGCACTCTCTCGGATACTGCCGTCGACATGCTGGTGGAAGCTGGCTATGCCGGGCGCCGTGACCTCCGTGCTCTCACGGTCCCAGACCCGCGCAACAACGCCGAGTTCTTTTATCTACGGCCCCGCGATATTGCGACCTATGTGGGTTCTGGCGCACTTGATGTTGGCATCACCGGCAGAGATTTGTTGCTTGATTCGAACACTCAAGCGAGCGAGATTGAGCCACTCGGATTTGGCCACTCAACGTTCCGGTTTGCTGGTCCGGCGTCCCTTCGCGAGGTGTCAGCGCTTGAAGGGCTCCGGGTGGCGACCTCTTATCCCGGCTTGGTGGGGAAGTTTCTCACCGGCCTCGGTGTTAGCGCCTCCATCGTGTCTCTCGATGGCGCAGTCGAGTCAGCCGTGCGACTGGGCGTTGCCGATGCAGTCGCAGATGTCGTCTCCACGGGGGCAACTTTGCGTGCCCAGGGACTTGAGATTTTCGGACCCGTCATCCTCGAATCTGAGGCGGTGTTGATCACAGCCAAACCCGACCTCGCCGGTATCGAGACGCTGCGCCGAAGACTTCACGGCGTGTGGGTGGCGAAGCAGTACGTCTTGATGGACTACGACCTGCCTCAGGCACTTATTGAGGAAGCTTCTCGAATCACGCCAGGCCTCGAATCTCCTACGGTCTCGCCGTTACGGGATCCGGCGTGGGTTGCGGTGCGGGCGATGGTCCCTAGGAATGACGCGAACATGGTCATGGACCAGCTCTACGCGCTTGGTGCACGAGCCATCCTGGTGTCAGCAATCCACGCCGCAAGAATCTGATGACACTTTCGATCAGGGTTATTCCCTGTCTCGACGTTGACCAAGGTCGTGTCGTGAAGGGCGTTAATTTCGAGAACTTGCGGGACGCCGGTGATCCTGTCGAACTGGCAGCGCTCTATGGCCAGCAGGGTGCCGATGAGATCACCTTCCTTGATGTCACCGCGACGGTGGACGATCGCAGCACAACCTACGACCTTGTTCGACACACTGCTGAGAATGTCTTTATCCCCTTGACCGTGGGGGGTGGCATTCGAGAAGTAGCAGACGTGGGTCGCCTCCTCGAGGCCGGCGCAGACAAGATCAGTGTTAACTCTGCTGCATTAGCGCGACCCCCGCTTCTTGACGAGATTGCAGCTCACTTTGGCTCACAAGTCTGCGTTATCTCAGTCGATGCCAAACGGGACGCCACCCAGCCCTCCGGGTTCGTCGTGACGACTCACGGCGGACGGCAGTCCGCAGGGCGAGATGCTCTCGCCTGGGCGAGGGAGGCCTGCGATCGTGGGGTCGGAGAGGTGCTCCTCAACAGCATCGATGCCGATGGAACAAAGCAAGGGTTCGATGTTGAGATGATTCGAGCGGTCCGGGGACTGGTGGATGTCCCACTCGTCGCTTCTGGTGGTGCAGGGATGGCCTCTCACGCGATTGCGGCATACGAAGCCGGTGCGGACGCGATTCTTGCCGCGTCAATATTTCACCACGATAAAGTCAGCGTTGCCGAGGTTAAGTCTGAGCTGGAAAGAGCAGGGGCGGTGGTGAGGTGACGGAGGACTCCAAGGTCGTCGTTCCCATTGACCTGTGGGATCGGGTGCGCTTTAGTGCTGAAGGCCTAGTTCCAGCAATCGCCCAAGATATCGAGTCGCGCGACGTGTTGATGATGGCGTGGATGGACCAGGAGGCGCTCAGACGCACGATCGCTGAAGGCAGGGTGACCTACTTTTCTCGATCACGGTCGGAGTACTGGCGCAAAGGTGACACCAGCGGACACACCCAACACGTGAGTCGCATTGATGTGGACTGCGATGGCGATGTGCTGCTTCTCCAGGTCCACCAAGCGGGAGCTGCGTGCCACCGAGGCACTCGCACTTGTTTCGAAAGTGCGGTGTGAAATGGCAGACACCACGCTTGAAGAGTTTCTCGAACAGGCCCGAACGAGGGCTGTGACCCCCGTGGTTCGGCGTCTTTTCGTCGACAGCGAAACCCCTATGGGTCTGTTGCGGAAGCTTTCCCGCGGGCCTGGTTCCTTCCTGTTGGAGTCTGCAGACCAGGGGGGAAAGTGGTCGAGGTATTCATTTCTTGGCGTCGACGTTCACGGCACACTGATCTCCAACAACGGCGTCGCGCAGTGGCGAGACCAGGGGATGAGCGCACAGAACGTCTTTGGGGGAGAGGTTCCTGGCAACCCGTTGGACGCGCTCACGCTGCTCAACGAGCGGTGGGCGAGTGAGGCGATCCCCGGGTTGCCTCCCTTTGCGGGAGGGGTTGTCGGTTTTCTTGGGTGGGATGTTGTCCGACTCCTCGAGGACCTCCCGAACCCGCCACCCGCGACCCACGATGTTCCCGGAGTTCACCTCTCCTTGGTTAAGGATTGTGTCGCGTATGACCACCACACCTCCGAGGTGGTCCTGATGGCGCTTGTGCATCGCCACGGAGAGGTCACTGCAGAAGATTTCAGCGAGGCTGTTGCGAGACTCGACGCAATGCATCAGGATCTCGCCCGGCCGACGGCCTCAACACTGCACCAGAGGGTTGATCCCACTGAGGTCCAGCCCTCGCCGTCATTAACCCCTGAACAGTTCACCGAGATGGTTCGTCTCGCCAAGCAGCACATTGTCGACGGTGACGTCTTCCAAGTCGTGCTTTCGCAAGAGTTCTCTCTTGAGGTCAGCGCGTCCGCGCTGGAGGTCTATCGGGTGCTCCGCTCCCTTAACCCAAGCCCTTACATGTATCTCCTTGAGTGCGAGGGAGTCGATGGGGTGCCCTTCCAGGTGGTGGGTTCCTCCCCAGAAGCCCTCGTTACCCTCCAGGGCGGACGGGTGTACTCGCATCCCATCGCTGGTTCTAGGCCGCGCGGCTCCAGCCCTGAAGAGGACGCGCGCTACGCGGAGGAAATGAAGGCTGACCAGAAGGAGCAGGCCGAGCACCTGATGTTGGTTGACCTTGCCCGTAATGACGTCTCGAAGGTGTGTGAACCGGGCTCCGTCGAGGTCACAGAGTTCATGGAGGTTGAGCGGTTCAGCCACATCATGCACTTGGTGTCTTCGGTTGAGGGCACACTTCGAAAGGGCGCAGACAGCGTGGATGTTCTGCGCGCAACGTTCCCTGCCGGAACGCTGAGTGGGGCTCCAAAGCCCCGCGCCCTTGAGATCATTGATGCCCTGGAGCACACCCAGCGCGGTATTTACGGGGGAGTTGTGGGGTATTTCGGTCACAGTGGCGATGCCGATCTTGCCATCACCATTCGCACAGTGTGGATGCGAGAGGGCTGCGCGGTCGTCCGCGCCGGTGCCGGAATCGTTGCCGACTCTGACCCTCTCAGCGAGTACCGCGAGACAATCCATAAGGCTTCAGCCCCAGCCCGCGCGGTGTTTGTGGCAAACGCTTTGGTCCCTGGCGCACAATGACGCGCATTTACGTCGCCCTGACGCTCGTCGCCGTGGTGACGCTACTCGTTTCCCTCGGTTCACCTTGGTGGATCGTGTCATTGGAGAGCGGCGCACTGGTGCCGGTCGCCGGGTTGCCAGCGAGTCCGCTGGCCTCAGCCCTGCTCGCTGTAGCGGCAGCCGCGTTCGGTCTTGGCCTTCTCTTGCGGGGAGCCTGGCGGAGGATAGTGTCAGCTCTGCAGACAGTCGCCGTCGGTGGTGCTACTTATGCCATTACGTCACTTGCAAGAAGCCCAGAAGTGGCAGCGCTCCCGGACGTTGCCTCCCTGACTGGAATTGCGGGGGCCGGAGCGCTCGGGCTTGTGATTGGGACTCAGCCAACGGTGATGCTCTGGATTGGAGTGGTCGGACTCGTTGCTGCAGCGGCAGCCGGGGTCGTTGGCGTCCTGATGCCAGACCGAGCGGTAGCCGGGGATCGATACCGTCGGGCCGCGGCCTCCGAAGACCCCAAGGATTCAATCCAGGCCTGGGACAATCTCTCGGAGGGTTCCGACCCGACGACGCGATAGACTGGGCTCACTTCGCACCCCAAGGAGACTGATGAATCCCGCTTCCGATCCCGGCCACGGACACTCGCCCGCAGCGTGGACTGCTGTGGTGATCATGCTGACGACCTTGTCGGTTGGCACGGTCGCGTTCTTCTTCGCACTGTGGTGGTTGGTGATCGTGATGGCCGTGTTGACCGTCGTCGGATGGGGTGTTGGCTTCCTTATGGCTGCTCTCGGTTGGGGCGTCAACGGTCCGAAGTATCAGCCCAAGGAGCACTAGCGTGCTGGCTGACCTCTACCGGGGAGCCGCAGAGGACCAAGCAGCCCGGGAGCTCCTCGAGCCGATTTCTTCTATTGAGGGCAGGGCGGCACAGGCGCAGCCGGTGCGAGACGCAATTGCGGCGCTAGCTCCGCGCGACTTTGTGCACGTTATCGCCGAAATCAAGCGCAGAAGCCCGTCCAAGGGCGCCCTTGCTGAAATCCCTGAACCTGTCGTGCTGGGGATGGCCTACCAAGAGGGTGGTGCTAGCGCCATTAGCGTTCTCACAGAGGAGCGAAAGTTCGGCGGGTCGCTCGCTGACCTTGCCGCCGTGGCGGGCGCTGTGAGTTTGCCTGTCCTGCGCAAGGACTTTATTGCGACCGAGTATCAGGTCGTTGAAGCACGCGCTAGTGGTGCGGACTGGATTCTTCTGATCATGGCAGGCCTTGACGATTCACAGGTTCGACACCTGCTCAGCGTCGCGAGAAGCTGGGGGATGGCAGCCCTTGTTGAGACCCATTCGCGTGACGAGGTACTTCGTGCGATCGATTGCGGTGCCGAGATTATCGGTGTGAACGCTCGGGATCTGACAACGTTCGAGCTCGATACCGAGCTTTTTGGCCGACTGGTGTCTCTTATTCCCGAGGGTGTCATCCGCGTGGCAGAGTCTGCTGTGGCGAATTCTCAGGATGTGGCGCGCTACCGTGAGCAGGGAGCACATGCCGTGCTCATCGGGGAAGCCCTCGTAACGGGTAACCGTCCCGCCGAGCGAGTCAGGGAGTTTGTCAACGCATGACCACGTCTCTTCGTAGCGTTTCCGGTCCCTACTACGGCGAATTCGGTGGAAGGTTTGTCCCCGAATCCCTCATTCACGCACTCGACGAGCTCGAGGCTGCCTATAAAGCCGCTAAGGCCGATCCTGCCTTTGCTCATGAGCTTGCTGAGCTCCACCGCACCTACACCGGTCGGCCCTCAATCATCACCGAGGCCCACCGGTTTGCCGAGCACTGTGGGGGAGCCCGGATCTTTCTCAAGCGCGAGGACTTGAACCACACGGGCAGCCACAAGATAAATAACGTGCTTGGACAGGCTCTGTTGGCCAAGCGGCTGGGCAAGTCTCGTCTGATCGCAGAGACAGGTGCGGGGCAGCACGGTGTTGCAACCGCTACGGCGGCCGCATTGATGGGCATGAGCTGTGTTGTCTACATGGGCGAGGTAGACACCGAGCGCCAGGCGCTCAACGTCGCTCGAATGCGTTTGCTTGGCGCGGAGGTGGTCGCCGTAAAGACCGGGTCTAGGACCCTTAAAGATGCAATCAATGACGCGATGCGCGACTGGGTCGCCAGCGTGGACACCACCCACTATCTCTTGGGGACCGTGGCGGGGCCCCATCCCTTTCCACTCATTGTCCGAGACTTTCACTCTGTAATTGGTCACGAAGCTCGGGCTCAGATGCTCGAGCTCACCGGCGCGCTTCCCACCGCTGTCACGGCGTGTGTTGGGGGAGGTAGTAACGCGATGGGAATCTTCCACGCGTTTCTCGATGATCCAGATGTTCGACTGCTCGGGTACGAGGCGGCAGGTGATGGCATCGATACCCCCTACCACGCGGCAACGATTTCGATGGGGAAGCCAGGGATGCTCCACGGTGCCAGATCGCTCGTTTTGCAAGACGAGGACGGCCAGACCGTCGAGTCTCATTCCATTTCAGCAGGTCTTGACTATCCGGGTATTGGGCCAGAGCATGCGTGGTTGTCAAGCATCGCGCGTGCTGAGTACGTCCCGGTCACCGACGATGAGGCCATGCAAGCGCTTCGTCTCCTCAGCCAGACCGAGGGAATCATTCCCGCAATCGAAACCGCTCATGCCCTAGCTGGCACCCAGGCGTTAGGACGTGAGCTTGGTCCTGGCGCAACAATTCTCGTCTCTCTCAGTGGTCGTGGGGACAAAGACATGGAAACAGCGGGACGGTACTTCAACCTCTTGGGACCCGGCAACTAGTGACACCCCAGTCCGTCCAGGAGACGATTCAAGCGCGCCGGGCCGAAGGCTCTGGAGCGCTTGTCGCCTACCTCCCGGTCGGTTTTCCCACACTGGCAGACAGTATCGAGGCATCCGTGGCCGTCCTCGACGCAGGTGCAGACATTCTGGAACTTGGCGTTCCTTACAGCGACCCAGTTATGGATGGACCAGTGATTGCCGAAGCTACCCAAGCGGCATTGGCCGGTGGCTTCAAGCTGTCTCAGCTCTTTCCGGCCGTGGCTGAAATCACCCGCAGGACAAGCAAGCCCGTGCTGGTGATGACCTATTGGAACCCGGTTGTTCAATACGGCGTCGAGCGCTTCGCTCACGACCTTCAAGAAGCAGGCGGCGCCGGGTTGATTACTCCGGACCTCATCCCTGACGAGGCATCGGAGTGGCTTCGTGCCTCAGACGACTCCGATCTTGAACGCGTGTTCCTCGCAGCGCCCTCTTCCACTGAAGAGAGACTTGCGCGCGCCACAGAGCTCTCACGGGGGTTCGTCTATGCGGTGTCGACAATGGGCATCACAGGGGCCAGGCAGGACGTCGATAGCGCAGCCAGGGAGCTTGTGGAGCGCCTCAGGGCAGTTCATGCGACCAGTGTGTGTGTGGGGCTTGGCGTATCGACGCCTGAACAAGTTCGTGATGTCGTGAGCTTTGCTGATGGGGCGATTGTTGGATCTGCTTTGGTGAAGGCTCTGGCTAGTGGTGGCGTTCCCGCGGTCGCGAAACTTGCCGCCGAGCTCGCAACCGGCACAGCCCGGGCCTAGTACCCTGGAGTTTCTGAGGAAAGGCAATCATGGACACCCCTGGTATTCCCAGTCCGCCCAGCGGCTGGCGGTCATTCAACCTTGGTCAGTGGCTCCGGGATCTCGGGCTTGACTGGTTTGGCCTCAACCTCGTTATCAACGCCTATGCGGTATTCATCCTCCTGGGCATCGCTGTAGCCGTCTGGCTCACCAACCGCCGTCTTGTTGAGCGGGGCGGTGAGCCCTGGGTTGTCCTGGACATTGCGCTGTGGGCTGTTCCCTTTGGAATCTTGGGTGGACGCCTCTACCACGTGGCGACTCACCCGGCTGATTACTTCTATCCCGGCGCAGACTTACTGAGAATCTTCTACGTGTGGGAGGGTGGCCTCGCGATTTTCGGAGCCATCTCACTCGGTGCCGTGGGAGCGTGGCTCGGTGCACGGTTCGCTGGAATCCGTTTTTCCTCTTTTGCGGATGCGCTTGCCCCCGGTCTTTTGCTCGCACAGGGCATTGGCCGCATGGGTAACTACTTCAATCAGGAGCTCTTCGGTGCGCCAACCAGCCTGCCCTGGGGTCTCGCCATTGACCGCCCGAACCCTGCGATTCCAGTGGGGCTTCCGGCCGAAACCCTCTTTCACCCCACGTTCCTGTATGAGATGACCTGGAACATCCTGGGAGCTTTCGTGCTGATCGCGATAGGGCGTAAGTTTGCGCTCCAGTGGGGCCAATTATTTGGCGTCTACCTCATGTGGTACGGCCTAGGGCGCGCGTTCCTCGAAACACTGCGCCTTGACCCGGCGGAGCTTCTCTTCGGAGTACGAGTTAATGTCTGGGGCGCGGTCTTTGCAATCGTGCTCGGCCTGCTCATCCTTTTTGTTCAGGCAAACCGTCACCCCGGCAAGGAACCCGGTATCTATCTGCCCGGCAGGGAGTGGCAGGGTCAGTCTGATGTAGACTCCAAGGATATGTATTTCGTTGTTGATGGAGAACCAGAGAACAGCGAGACAGGCACCACGGGTTCGCGCAAAGCCACAAGCAACTAAGCGGCCGGTGTAGACACAGGGTTGGTTTTTCTCCCTCCCTCTCGGGCCATCGTTGTCCCGCAACGTTAGAACACGTCGAGGACGGTGATTATGTCTCTTTCCCCCTTTTCGCGCTGGGCTTCAGCACCGAAGGCACAGGGACTCTATGACCCTGCCTTCGACAAGGACGCCTGTGGTTTGGCCATGGTGGCTACGCTGCGCGGAACTCCAGGACACGACATCGTCGAGAAGGCTCTGGGCGCATTGCGCAACCTGGAGCACCGTGGCGCGGTCGGTTCGGACGCGGGAACGGGTGACGGTGCAGGAATCATTACTCAAATCCCTGATGGCTTTTTGCGCGAGGTGGTCGATTTTGAGCTCCCTGCAAAGGGTTCCTACGCCGTCGGAATCGCATTCTTGCCCAGTGATCGCGACCAGCGCGAGGCTGAGAAAGCCGGCATTGAGGCTATCGCCCTCGAAGAGAAGCTCACCGTACTGGGCTGGCGCGAGGTGCCTCATAATCCAGAGGTCATCGGTGACACTGCGCGCGAGACAATGCCTGCTTTCTGGCAGTTGTTTGTCCGTTCCACCGCAACCACAGACCGAGGACAGTATCTCTCCGGAATTGAGCTTGACAGGCTGACATTCCGTCTTCGCAAACGCGCTGAGCGCGAGTTGGGGTCATACTTCCCCTCGCTCTCGTCGAGGACTCTTGTGTACAAGGGGATGGTCACTACCCTTCAACTCGAGCCCTTCTATCCGGATTTGAGCGATCCGCGATTCCAGTCCACTCTCGCTCTGGTCCACTCGCGCTACTCGACCAACACGTTCCCATCGTGGCCTCTCGCGCAGCCATTTCGGATGATTGCCCACAACGGAGAAATCAACACCGTTCGCGCGAACCGCAACTGGATGCGGGCCCGCCAGTCTCAGCTCTCCTCCGAGGTCCTTGGCGATCTTTCGCCGCTCTTCCCCATTGTGACTGATGGGGGAAGTGACTCAGCGTCCCTGGACGAAGTTGTTGAGCTGCTCACACTCGCCGGTCGTTCCTTGCCTCACTCGATCATGATGATGGTCCCAGAAGCCTGGGAAAACCAAGTGGACATGGACGAGTCGGTCCGGGCCTTCTATCAGTATCACTCGATGCTGATGGAGCCGTGGGATGGACCGGCCGCACTTGTCTTCACGGATGGCTCTCTGGTGGGGGCTACTCTTGATCGCAACGGCCTGCGCCCAGGACGCTATGTCATCACCTCCGATGGACTCATCGTTCTTGCGAGCGAAATTGGCGTCCTCGACATCGACCCCTCCACTGTGGTGCGCAAAGGACGCCTTCGCCCAGGCTCCATGCTCCTTGCCGACACCGTTGAGGGTCGGCTCATCGAGGACCAGGAGCTGAAGCAACAGCTCGCGCACCAAGAACCCTGGGCCCAATGGATCGCAGACAACCGGATCGAACTCGAGAAACTGCCCGAGCGCGAACACATCTCTCACACGCCTGCCTCGGTCATGCGTCGGCAAAGGACCTTCGGTTACACCGAGGAAGAGGTTCGCATTCTGCTTACGCCGATGGGTCAGGGTGGGACGGAACCGCTCGGCGCGATGGGCTCCGATACGCCTATCGCCGCTATTTCAGACCGGCCGCGTTTGCTCTTCGACTATTTCACTCAGCAGTTCGCTCAGGTGACCAACCCACCACTCGACTCCATCCGCGAAGAGGTTGTTACCTCGATGAGTTGCGGGCTCGGCCCCGAACGCAACCTGTTGACGTCGACCCCACAGCACGCAGCTCAAGTGACCCTCGAGTTTCCGGTGATTGACAACGACGAGCTTGCCAAGATTGAACACCTTAAGTTGCCTTCGGGCGCTCCAGCTACGGTCGGACTCAGCGGGCTGTACCGCATCGACGATGGCGCTGAAGGCCTGGAGCGTCGCCTCGAAGAGTTGTGTCACGAGGCCGATGTAGCGGTGGACGGGGGAGCGCAGTTCCTGGTGTTGAGCGACCGCGACTCGACCGCGGACCTTGCCCCCATTCCCTCTCTGCTGATGCTCTCTGCCGTGCACCATCACCTGATTCGGGGCGAGAAGCGTATGCAGGTGGGCATTGTGGTGGAGACGGGTGACGTGCGCGAGGTGCACCACGTCGCTCTCATGATCGGCTTCGGCGCTTCTGCCATCAATCCTTACCTCGCGATGGAGACCGTGGAGAATCTGGTGAATCAGGGTGTCATCACGGGTGTTGATGTTGACACAGCGGTCCACAACGTCATCAAGGCACTCGGTAAGGGTGTTCTCAAGATCATGAGCAAGATGGGCATCTCTACAGTTGCCTCGTACGCCGGCGCTCAGGCTTTTGAGGCTGTCGGCCTCAGCGAAGATTTCGTGGCGAAGTACTTCACTGGAACGACGACGATCCTTGGTGGTGTGGGACTGGACATCATCGCTCTCGAGAACGAGCAGCGTCACCGCAGCGCCTATCCCATTACTACCACCGGTAACCCGCACAGCCGTCTTTCGGTCGGTGGGGAGTACCAGTGGAGGCGCGAGGGACCGCCGCACCTCTTCAACCCTGAAACCGTGTTCAAGCTTCAGCACGCAACGCGTTCGAAGCGGTTCGACGTCTTTCGCGAGTATACGAAAACTGTTGATGACCAATCAGAGCGGTTGATGACCCTGCGAGGACTCTTCACACTGAAGACCGAGGGACGCACCCCGATCCCGCTCTCCGAAGTTGAACCCATTGAAGCGATCATTCAACGGTTCACAACTGGTGCTATGAGCATGGGAGCCATATCCCCAGAGATGCACGAGACCCTTGCCGTAGCAATGAACGAACTTGGCGCGAGGAGCAATACCGGAGAGGGTGGCGAGTCTCCCGAGAGGCTGCGTGACCCATTACGTCGTAGCAAGATTAAGCAGGTCGCATCCGGTCGGTTTGGCGTTACGAGCTTCTATTTGAGCATGGCCGAGGACCTCCAAATCAAGATGGCGCAGGGTGCCAAGCCGGGGGAGGGTGGCCAGCTACCCTCAAACAAGGTCTATCCATGGATTGCGACACTGCGCCACGGGACGCCCGGTGTTGGGCTGATTTCGCCCCCACCACACCACGACATCTACTCAATCGAAGACCTTAAGCAACTGATCTTTGATCTGAAACGTTCGAACCCTTCGGCCCGAGTTCATGTCAAACTCGTGAGCCAGTCAGGGATTGGTGCTGTGGCAACGGGCGTGGCGAAGGCTAAAGCTGACGTTGTGTTGATTTCGGGGCATGACGGCGGCACGGGCGCAAGCCCCTTGAACTCTTTGAAGCACGCGGGAACGCCCTGGGAGATCGGCCTCGCCGAGGCCCAACAGACGCTTGTCACCAACGGTCTGCGTGGAAGAGTTACCGTCCAGGTTGACGGGCAGATGAAGACAGGCCGCGATGTGATCATTGCTGCACTGCTCGGCGCGGAAGAGTATGGTTTTGCGACAGCGCCCATGGTGGTCAGCGGTTGCATTCTGATGCGCGTGTGCCACCTTGACACCTGCCCCGTAGGTGTGGCGACGCAGAATCCGGTGCTGCGCGAGCGCTTCACCGGCACCCCGGAGTTCGTCAAGACCTTCTTTGAGTTCCTGGCGGAGGAAGTTCGGGAGTACCTCGCGAAGCTCGGATTTAGGAGCCTCGACGAGGCGATTGGTCAGGTTCACCTCCTGGATGTTGACCGTGCGATTCATCACTGGAAGGCCGACGGCCTCGATTTGAGCCCAATCCTCTCCGGCAGCCACGCGAGCTCCGGTGCGCTGCTCAAGCGAAGGGAGGGCCAAGACCACGAGATTGCGAAGCACTTTGATCAACGGTTGCTTGAGCTCGCAGAGCCAGCGCTCGCGAGCGGCGAGCATGTGGTCATTGACCTACCCATCCGTAACACCGAGCGCGCGGTGGGAACGATGCTCGGACACGAGGTCACCAAAAAGTATGGCGAGCATGGCTTGCCAGCTGGAACAATCGAGATTTCTCTTGCCGGCGCGGCTGGTCAGTCGTTGGGCGCTTTCCTTCCTGGCGGAATCACGCTGCGCCTCTCCGGCGACGCCAACGACTACGTTGGCAAGGGTCTCTCGGGCGGTTCGATTGTCGTCCGCCCACCCGAGGGGTCGCTTTTTCCACCAGAGCGCAACGTCATCGCCGGAAATGTCATCGGTTACGGCGCGACCTCGGGCACGCTCTTTATCTCAGGCGTAGTTGGCGAGCGATTCATGGTCCGAAACTCTGGAGCGACCGCCGTCGTTGAGGGCGTGGGGGACCACGCGCTCGAATACATGACCGGCGGCTTAGCCGTGATTCTTGGCGAGACGGGCCGCAACTTGGGTGCCGGGATGTCCGGGGGAACTGCATATATCCATCGTCTGCGCCTAGAGCGCGTGAATCGCGAGGCGATTACCAGTGGGGAGCTCGAGGTTGGCGAGCTCGGGAGTGGAGACCATGAAATTCTGCTCGATCTGTTGCGAACTCATGCCGCAGAAACGGGCTCTCCGCTTGCCACCCGAATGTTGGCCGATCCAGTGGCTACGGCCGCCGAGTTCGTGAAGGTGACCCCGAGGGACTATCAAGCGGTGCTCCGCACCAGAGAGCAGGCTGAAAAGGAAGGCCTTGACCCCAACGGTGAGATTGTGTGGAGTCGGATCCTGGAGGTGACCGGTGGCTGACCCGCGCGGATTCATGAATTTTCCCGACCGGGAGCTTCCACCCAGACGCCCCGTAGAGGTGCGTATCGGTGATTGGCGTGAGGTGTATGGCCCGGCTGATCCGGCCGCCCTCACTAGACAGGCTTCGCGCTGCATGGACTGCGGTGTCCCCTTCTGCCACCACGGTTGTCCGCTTGGCAACCTCATCCCCGAGTGGAACGACCTCATGCGTCGAGGAGATGGAAAAGGCGCAATCGAGCGGCTCCATGAGACCAACAACTTCCCAGAATTCACCGGTCGCCTGTGTCCCGCCCCCTGTGAGTCGTCCTGTGTCTTAGGAATCAACCAACCGCCAGTCACTATCAAGAACATTGAAGTCTCCATCATCAACGACGCCTGGGAGAACGGCTGGGTCAAGCCGTTGCCACCAGAGCGGCTTACCGGAAAGACAGTTGCGGTGGTCGGAAGCGGACCTGCCGGTCTTGCCGCCGCCCAGCAACTAACCCGAGTGGGGCACACGGTCGCGGTGTTTGAGCGTGACGATCGTATTGGTGGTTTGCTGCGTTACGGAATCCCAGATTTCAAGATGGAGAAGCATCATCTGGACATGCGATTGGCGCAGATGCAGGAAGAGGGCACAAGGTTTAGGCCTGGTGTCACTATCGGAGTCGATATCACCTGGCCTGAGCTCACAGAGCGGTATGACGCTGTCGTCATTGCCACCGGGGCGACGATTCCCCGAGACGTGGCAATCCCAGGCCGTGAACTCTCAGGAATTCATCCGGCGATGGACTACCTAACCCCCGCAAACCGGCTTCAAGCGGGCGACCAAGTTGTCGATCAGATCACTGCAGAGGGGAAGCATGTCGTAATTCTTGGTGGTGGCGACACAGGAGCCGACTGCCTCGGAACGGCACACCGCCAGAAGGCTGCATCCACCACGATGTTGGCTATCGGCAAACAACCACCGAACGAGCGTCCGGCCGAAGTTCCCTGGCCCGTGGACCCCATCCTTTTTGAGGTTCAAAGCGCTCATGAAGAAGGTGGAGCCAGGGAGTTCCTAGCCTCAACGGTTCGGTTTATTGGTAACGAGAACGGTCAGGTTCGCGCCATTGAAGTATGCGAAACCGAGTATAGAGACGGCGGTCGTTTCCCGAAGGCTGGAACCGAACGCGAGATTCCCGCCGATCTTGTCCTACTGGCCCTTGGTTACCAGGGTGCAGAGCACAGCCTGCTGGCAGAGCAGATCGGCTTGGGTGTGGATGGCTCACGGAACCTCATGCGCAACCGTGACTACTCGACCACTGTTCCAGGCCTCTTCGTCGCGGGGGATGCCGGGCGCGGAGCATCACTTGTCGTGTGGGCGATTGCTGAGGGTCGTGCTGTCGCGGCGGAAGTGGACCGTTATCTCGAAGGCACTACGCTTTTACCAGCGCCGGTAAGTGCCTTCGATCGCCCTTTGTCGGTTTAACAACAACGTAAGGAAGCAATGAGACGCGCGAAAATCGTTGCAACACTGGGACCTGCAACCTCGAGCTACGACAGCATTCAGTCACTTGTTGAGGCCGGGGTGAACATCATCCGGATGAACCTCAGTCACGGCAGTCTTGCTGTTCACGAAGAGATTTTTCAGACCGTTCGCTCGGTGGCAACTGATTTGGACCAGCCGATTGCCATTCTGGTTGACCTTCAGGGTCCAAAGATTCGCCTCGAGAAGTTCGCTGAGGGCCCTCACGTACTCTCACCTGGCGACACATTCACCATCACGATTCGAGATGTCGTAGGCACTAAAGACCTTGTCGGCACGACCTATAAGGGCCTTCCCGGTGATGTTAAGCCAGGGGACACGCTGTTGATCGATGATGGCAAAGTTCGTCTGGAGGCCGTGTCGTCAGACGGGACAGATGTTGTGACGACTGTCGTTGTTGGCGGCGCTGTGTCAAACAACAAAGGCATCAATCTTCCAGGCGTTGCCGTGTCAGCCCCGGCTCTCTCCGAGAAGGACGAGGAAGATTTGCGCTGGGCACTGAAGATGGGCTGCGACTTCATCGCGCTCAGTTTTGTGCGCAATGCCTCTGATATCGAGCGCGTGCACGCAATCATGGCCGAAGAGGGCTTCAGTTGCCCCGTTATCGCCAAGATCGAGAAGCCGGAAGCCGTCGACAACTTGGACGCCATCGTTGACGCCTTCGATGGCATCATGGTCGCCCGCGGCGACCTTGGGGTCGAACTTCCCCCGGAGACCGTGCCGATTATTCAGAAGAAGGCAATCGAGGTCGGGCGGCGTATGGCAAAGCCCGTGATTGTCGCCACTCAGATGCTTGAGTCGATGATCGAAGCGCCCGTTCCCACCCGTGCCGAAACCTCTGACGTCGCAAACGCGGTCCTGGATGGCGCAGATGCCGTCATGCTGAGTGGCGAAACGAGTGTCGGAAAGTATCCAGCGGGTGCTGTTGCCACAATGGCGAGGATTCTTGAGTCGACGGAGGACCACGGGCTTTCGCGCATACCGCCGCTGGGAACAAAGCCCCGAACCCAAGGTGGGGCAATCACCCTTGCCGCTGAAGAGGTCGCCAACTTCGTCGAGGCAAAGTTCGTGTGCGTGTTCACCGAGTCAGGTGACTCTGCTCGGCGGATGGCGAGGCTAAGGAGCCCCATCCCGATGATCGCCTTCACCCCGTCGGAAGAAATTCGGCGCAGGATGGCCCTCTCGTGGGGTGTTAAGTCCTACCTCGTGCCACGAGTGACTCATACAGACGCCATGTACCCGATTGTCGACGAGACGCTAATGGCACACAAGCTTGCTGAGCGCGGCGACAAGGTCGTCGTCATCTCAGGCTCGCCCCCGGGAACGCCTGGATCGACCAACGACCTTCGCGTCCACGTCGTGGGGGATGCGATGGAGGGTGTTGCGCCCGTTTGGTCGAACTAGACAGCTAGTGCCGGATGTGGGATTTGAACCCACACGCCCTCTCGGACAAAGCATTTTGAGTGCTCCGCGTCTGCCATTCCGCCAATCCGGCAAGGTGTTGGTGTGGCTCTAGAACCATACCGTAGGCTCGTAGTGTGAGCGAAAACACCGCAAACCCAAGCGCCAAGACTCGTGTTGTCGTTGCCGAAGACGAATCCCTGATCAGAATCGACATCGTCGAGATTCTGAGGGATAACGGTTTTGACGTTGTCGGGGAGGCCGCAGATGGAGAGAAGGCTGTGGCGCTGGCGGAAGAACTTCGTCCGGACATCGTTGTTATGGATGTCAAAATGCCGCTCTTGGATGGAATTTCGGCTGCCGAGATTCTCACCAAACGACACATCGCACCGGTCGTGCTGTTGACCGCATTTTCACAGCGCGAACTTGTGGAGCGCGCAGCCGAAGCCGGCGCGTTGGCCTACGTAGTCAAGCCATTCACACCCAACGATCTCATTCCCGCAATTGATATCGCCCTCACGCGCTACCAACAGATAACTGCTCTCGAGGACGAAATCTCCGATCTTGCAGAGCGCTTAGAAACCCGGAAGGTGCTCGACCGCGCTAAAGGCATCCTCAACGACACGATGGGCTTGACGGAACCAGAGGCCTTCCGGTGGATCCAAAAAGCCTCTATGGACCGACGCCTCTCGATGCGCGAAGTCGCCCAGACCGTTATTGACCAACTTGCCGAGAAGGCCGCAAACCCCGACATCTAAGGCGGTTAGTCCGGTGGTGGGGCGTCTTTCAGATAGTTAGTCATGCGAACCGTCGAGAGCCTATTGCCCTGCTCGTCACGAATCGTGATGGTGTGGGTGGCAAGTGTGCGCCCGAGTACTAGCGCTTCACAGGTCGCCGTCACGACGCCCGAACTCACCGCTTTGGAGTGAGTAGCGTTGATTTCGATACCTACTGCAATACGCCCGGGTCCCGCGTGAATAGCGGAGGACATCGACCCGAGCGATTCCGCCAAGACGACATGGGCTCCACCGTGCAATAACCCGATGACCTGGCGGTTGCCCTCGACAGGCATTGTTGCGACTGACCGCTCCGCTGAGAGCTCAAGAAGCTCAATCCCCATCTTTTTGGCAAGCTGGCCGCCACCCGTAGCGACAAGGCGCTCGACGAGCTCAGGGTCTAGATCTGGTGGAAAAACGGTCATCAGCGCTCCTGCCCCTAACTGGCCCAGCGCTAGGCTAAGGCCGTGAATCCCAAGCCTACCTTGATGGTCATTGACGGCCACTCTCTGGCCTTCAGAGCCTTCTACGCGTTGCCTGTAGATAGTTTTCAGGCTCCCGATGGCCAACACACGAACGCCATCCACGGATTCATATCCATGTTCCTCGGCCTTGTGAAGAAGGAACAGCCCACGCACGTGGCTGTGGCGTTTGACGTCTCTCGTTTTTCCTTCCGCACGCGGATTTACCCGGAATACAAGGCAACAAGGGGAGAAACCCCCAGCGAGTTCATAGGCCAGGTACCACTGCTGCAGGAAGCCCTCCACGCGATGGGCGTTCCCACCCTGACAAAAGAGGATTACGAGGCCGATGACATTCTCGCAACCCTTGCCACGCAGGGCGCCAGGGCCGGAATGGATGTGTTGGTTGTCTCGGGTGACCGAGACACTTTCCAGCTTGTGAGCGACCGCGTGACGGTGTTGTACCCGAGTGCCCGGGGGGTCTCTGAGCTCAAGCGCTACACCCCGGCTGCGGTTATCGAACGCTATGGTGTCGAGCCCCACCAGTATCCAGAAATCGCCGCCCTCGTGGGCGAGACCAGTGACAACTTAATCGGAGTCGACAAAGTGGGTGAGAAGACGGCTGTCAAGTGGATACAGCAGTATGGCTCCCTGGATAACCTGCTGGCCCACGTCCAGGACATCAGCGGGGTAGTCGGCCAGAACTTGCGGGACCAAACCGATCGTGTACTGCGCAACCGTCAGCTGAATCACCTACTGACCGATATCGACGTTGGGGTAACGCTCGAGGCCCTCGAAAGGAAACCCATCGATGTTCCCGCCGTGCGCGAGGTTTTCTCCCGCCTCGCTTTCAAATCTCTGACGGAACGAGTAGTGGCTCTTGCTGGCGGCGACGAAGGTGTGGGTGCCGACTCTACCGAGCCCGCACCGGTGGCCCAGCTCCCAGCCGAGCGTCTTCTGGTGGATGAGGAGCTCGCGCATTGGCTGTCACAGCACAGGAGGGAGCCCTTGGGCTTGAGCGTTCGGACTCAAGGGACGACGGTAACCGATTTCGGTCTCGCTAGTAGCTCTGAAGCAATACGCGTCCCCGTAATTGAGGGCGGTAACGACCACCTTCCGCTTCTCGCTGCATTGGGTGACTCGGAGTTCTCTTTCGTGGCCTACGGCGCAAAGAACGTTCTCAAGGTGCTACACCGGTCAGGGTCGTTGCTCCCCAGAGTTGCGGGGGACCCGGCACTCGTTCGGTGGATTGGCAATCCCTCTAGGAAGGCGGACTCTCTAGAGGGTTTGGTCTCGGAGACGCTCGGACTCGAGGTCCCCTCTGCGCGCGCGGATCAACTCTTGCCAGAAACTGACGCAGTAGGGGCGGGTGTCGGAGCATGGCTCGCGCTCGAGGCGTGGACCAAGCTGACGGCGCAGCTTGACCCGGGCAGTGCAGTCATCGCCGCAGAGATCGAACTTCCCCTGGTGGAGATTCTTTCCATGATGGAAATCGATGGCATCGCTGTCGACAGCGGGGCACTTTCTGCGCTCGAGGGTCGTCTGGCAACCACGGTCGCGGAGCGTGAGACCGAGGCGTTCAGAATTATCGGCCATGAGGTGAACCTGGGCTCGCCGAAGCAACTCCAGAGCGTTCTGTTCGAGGAACTAGGTATGCCAAAGACGCGGGCCACCAAAACAGGGTTCTCGACCGACGCTAGTGCCCTCCAAGACCTCCAGGAGTCCAACCCACACCCCTTCCTCGACGCACTGCTGGCGCACCGCGACGCCACAAAGCTCCGGCAAATCGTCGAAGGGCTTCGATCCGCTGTTGCGAGTGATGGCCGCGTGCACACCACGTTCGATCAGACGGGTACTAGCACCGGACGGCTTTCGTCTCTGGACCCTAATGTGCAGAACATCCCTATCCGCACTGAGATTGGGCGGGAAATTCGCGCCTGCTTCATCTCGGGACCGGATTCTGAAGGTCTACTAACTGCCGACTACTCGCAGATTGAGATGCGTATCATGGCGCATTTATCCGGGGACGAGGCCCTCATACAGGCGTTCCACGCGGGGGAGGATCTCCACCGCTTTGTAGGCGCCAGGATTTTCGAGGTCGAGCCGGAAGAGGTGACTCCCCTCATGCGCACCAAGGTGAAAGCCATGAGTTATGGACTTGCCTACGGGCTCTCCGCGTTCGGTCTGGCAAAACAGCTAAGAATTCCCACCTCCGAGGCAAAAGAGCTAATGACCGAGTACTTCCGACGTTTTGGGAAAGTGCGGGACTACTTGAACTCTGTGGTGGCCGAGGCCAAGGTCAAGGGATACACAGAGACGATATTTGGGCGCCGGCGCCCATTCCCCGACCTTGCCTCACCTAATCGCATAGTCCGCGAGGCGGCAGAGCGCGCAGCCTTGAATGCCCCCATTCAAGGCACTGCAGCGGACATCATCAAGCGCGCCATGATTGCCATCGCGCGCGAGCTTGATTCCAGAGACATGAAATCGCGCATGGTTCTCCAGGTGCACGACGAACTAGTGTTCGAGCTAGCCCCGGGGGAGCGTGACTCTCTCGAGGCACTGGTGGTTTCGGAGATGGGTTCTGCTGCAACCCTGGCCGTCCCCCTGGACGTTCAGGTGGGTTTTGGCGTGAACTGGGATCAAGCCGCGCATTAGGCGTTTGCCGGGCTCGGGTTCCCCGGCTAGACTGAGGGGTCGTCCAAATCGGATGACATGTCCTGTCCACGCTTGGCCAACACGCTGTTGGCCACGCCCGAGTAGAAACCCATTGTCCCTAACCCTATGACTCCTTCAACTACCGCTAGCCCGAAGCAAATCGCAATCAACGACATCGGCAGCGCCGAAGATTTCTTGGCCGAGGTCGAGAAAACTCTCAAATTCTTCAACGACGGTGACCTCATCTCTGGAACCGTTGTCAAGATCGACCGGGACGAGGTCCTCCTCGACGTTGGCTACAAGACTGAGGGTGTCATCCCCTCTCGCGAACTTTCCATCAAGCACGACATCGACCCTTCTGAGGTTGTTTCGGTCGGAGACGCCATCGAGGCTCTCGTCCTGCAGAAGGAAGACAAAGAAGGTCGTCTCATCCTCTCCAAGAAGCGCGCACAGTATGAGCGCGCATGGGGCGATGTTGAAAAGATCAAGGAGGCCGAAGGCGTTGTCACCGGTCACGTTATTGAGGTTGTCAAGGGTGGCCTCATCGTCGACATCGGTCTGCGCGGGTTCCTCCCAGCTTCTCTCATCGAGCTCCGCCGTGTGCGCGATCTGACCCCATACTTGGGCCAAGAAATCGAGGCGATGATTCTCGAGCTCGACAAGAACCGTAACAACGTTGTCCTCTCCCGCCGCGCTCTTCTTGAGCAGAGCCAGAGCGAGAACCGTTCTTCCTTCTTGGATGGTCTCCAGAAGGGACAGGTCCGCAAGGGTGTCGTCTCCTCCATCGTGAACTTTGGCGCATTCGTTGACCTCGGTGGCGTTGACGGACTCGTACACGTGTCCGAACTGAGCTGGAAGCACATCGAGCACGCCAGCGAGGTCGTTGAAGTTGGCCAGGAAGTCACCGTGGAGGTGCTTGAGGTCGACATGGACAGGGAGCGCGTCTCGCTATCACTCAAGGCAACGCAGGAAGACCCCTGGCAGGTGTTCGCACGAACCCACGCCATCGGCCAGATTGCGCCCGGAGCCGTAACTAAGCTCGTACCCTTCGGCGCCTTTGTGCGCGTCGCCGATGGCATCGAGGGACTCGTTCACATCTCTGAAATCTCGGACAAGCACATCGAGCTCGCTGAGCAGGTTGTCTCGACCGGTGACCAGGTCTTCGTCAAGATTATTGACATCGACCTGGAGCGTCGTCGCATCTCGCTGTCGATCAAGCAGGCCAACGAGGGCGTCGACCCAGAAGGGTCTGAATTTGACCCTGCTCTCTACGGAATGCCGACAGAGTACGACGACAAGGGCAATTACACCTACCCGGCAGGCTTCAATGTTGAGACCGGTGAGTGGCTTGAGGGCTTCGACGACCAGCGCAAGGTGTGGGAGAAGCAGTATGCAGACGCCCAAGCCCGCTGGGAGTCTCACAAGGCTCAGGTCGCCCACATGAACTCGATTGTTATCGAGGCCATTGAGCGGTCCGACTCCGACGATGCCGCGGTCGCCGCGCCTGTGGTCGAAGAATCTGCCGGAACACTCTCAGACGACGAGGGCCTCTCCGCCCTGCGCGACAAGCTCGTAGGCGAGGAGTAAGTCTCCATTGTCAGTGTGGCCCCACTTAGCGGTGGGGCCACACTGCGTTAACGGGCTCGCTAGGCTCTGACCATGCCCATTGTCGCCCTCACCGGTGGAATCGCTGCAGGGAAGAGCACAGTGTCCGACGTGCTCGCCGAGCTTGGCGCCCTCGTCATCGACGCGGATGCGCTCGCACGAGAGGCTGTGGCACCGGGCAGTGCGGGACTGCGTGCCATTGCGAGTCGGTTCGGCGATGGCGTTCTCGACGTAGCTGGCGCTCTCGATCGACAAGCCCTCGGTGACCTGGTGTTTGCCGATCCGGAGGCGCGTGAAGCCCTCGAGCGCATCGTTCACCCCATCGTGGGGGAGCTATCCAAGAAAGCGTTCCACAAAGCCACGGTGGAAGAGCCTGGGCGCGTGTTGGTTTACGCCATACCACTGCTCGCCGAGTCATCGCGCAAGTCGGAGTTCGACTTGGTTGTGCTGGTTCATGCACCAGCGGAAGAACGAGTTCGACGGCTCGTTGACCACCGAGGCCTTAGTCACGCAGACGCCGTGTCCAGGGTGATGTCCCAAGCAACTGATGCCCAGAGGCTGGCCCTCGCCGACATCGTCATCGACGCCAGCGGTACGCAAGCAGAGACTGGCGAGAGAGCACGCGCTCTTTACCAGGCGCTGAGCCGGTGCTGGCCTGACCGTCTCCGGGAGGCTCCCGAGTTGTACGCAACCCTCGCGCCCTAGGCTTGAGCTATGGATTCGCGCCGCGCGCTCAGACCCTTCGAGGTTGTGAGTGACTACACACCCAGTGGAGACCAGCCGAAGGCGCTCGATGAGCTCGAACATCGTTTCCTGGCCGGGGAATCCGATGTTGTCCTGCTCGGAGCTACGGGTACGGGGAAGTCAGCAACCACCGCCTGGTTAATTGAGCGGCTTCAACGCCCGACTTTGGTCCTCGCCCACAACAAGACATTGGCAGCTCAGCTAGCTACCGAACTGCGGGAGATGCTGCCTCACAACGCGGTTGAGTACTTCGTCTCGTACTACGACTACTACCAACCCGAGGCTTACGTTCCCCAGACCGATACCTTCATCGAGAAAGACAGTTCGGTCAACGCTGAAGTTGAACGCCTGCGACATTCAACAACGAATTCTCTCCTCAGCAGGCGCGACGTGGTTGTGGTCTCTACGGTTTCATGTATCTACGGCCTCGGTGCCCCCGAAGATTACTTCGAGGCCATGGTTCCCCTCCAGGTGGGGCAGCAAATCTCTCGAGAAGCACTAATCAAGGCCTTCGTGCAGATGCAGTACGAACGCAACGACATTGCTTTTGAACGTGGCACGTTCCGCGTGCGCGGAGACACGATTGAAATCATTCCTGTTTATGAGGAGCTTGCTCTGCGCATCGACATGTTCGGTGATGAAATCGAGGCACTGGCCTCCCTGCATCCGCTGACCGGTAGCACCATCGAGTCGTTGGAGACCGTTAGTGTCTTTCCGGCAACCCACTACGCGGCATCGCCGGAGACGATGAAGCGCGCAGTAGTTGGTATCCGCGCTGAACTTGAACAACGGGTCGGTGAGCTTGAGAAGGCTGGGAAGCTACTCGAAGCCCAGCGGCTTCGCATGCGTACGACCTACGACCTCGAGATGATCGAGCAGCTTGGCTTCTGCTCGGGCATTGAGAATTACTCGCGGCACATTGATGGTCGACAGCCAGGAGAAGCTCCCAGCTGTCTTCTCGATTACTTCCCCGAGGACTTTCTCACGGTAATCGATGAGTCGCACGTCACGGTCCCACAAATTGGCGGCATGTATGAGGGGGACGCCTCGCGCAAGCGCACCCTGGTGGAACATGGTTTCCGGCTTCCTAGCGCGATGGACAACCGACCGCTTCGCTTCGATGAGTTCCTTGAGCGGACCGGCCAAAAGATGTATCTCTCAGCAACACCGGGGCCCTACGAACTCGGTGTTTCCGACGGAGTCGTCGAGCAAATCATCCGACCCACCGGGTTGATTGACCCCGAGATTGTTGTGAAACCGGTCGAAGGCCAGATCGATGATCTCCTCGAATCCATCCGTCTGCGCGTGGAGCGCAACGAACGGGTCCTCGTGACGACGTTGACTAAGAAGATGTCCGAAGATCTGACTGACTACCTTGATGAGGCCGGCGTTAAGGTGCGCTATCTGCACTCTGACGTCGACACGCTTCGTCGGGTTGAACTTCTGACTGAGCTTCGTGCTGGTGTCTATGACGTGCTGGTTGGAATCAACCTACTGAGGGAGGGCCTTGATCTCCCCGAAGTCTCGTTGGTCGCAATCTTGGATGCCGATAAAGAGGGCTTTCTGCGATCCTCAACATCGCTAATTCAGACCATCGGTCGTGCGGCGCGAAACGTCTCGGGTGAAGTCCACATGTACGCGTCGACCATCACAAAGTCCATGGCCTTTGCCATCTCGGAAACGAACCGGCGTCGAGCGCTCCAGGTGGAGTACAACCGAGCCAACAACATCGACCCCGCTCCGCTGCGCAAGAAGATCGCTGACATCACCTCCGTCCTCGCACGCGAGCAGGCAGACACGGAAACTCTCATCGGCGAGGCGAAGGGGAGCGCGGGTGAAGGATTCCACCGCCCTGCCGAGTTGCGGGGCGGTGCAGAGGAGCTTGCCGGACTCATCGCGACCGTGACAGCTCAGATGATGCAGGCGTCATCTGAGCTCAAATTTGAGCTTGCGGCGAAGCTGAGGGACGAAGTTGTGGAACTCAAACGCGAACTACGCCAGCTCGTCGACGCAACCGGCTAGGGCGCATCAGCGGGAAGAACTGACTCTCTAGACTGAGAGATGTGCCCATTCAGATTCCCACGTCGAGTTCAGTGCTCACGGTTAAGGGGGCGCGAGTCCACAACCTGAAGAATGTCGACCTGGTAATCCCCAGGGATTCCCTGGTCGTGTTTACGGGACTCTCTGGTTCGGGTAAGTCTTCTCTGGCCTTCGACACCATCTTCGCTGAGGGCCAGCGTCGCTATGTCGAGTCCCTCTCGGCCTACGCCAGACAGTTTCTAGGTCAAGTAGATCGCCCTGACGTCGACGTAATCGAGGGATTGTCGCCTGCGGTGTCAATCGACCAGAAGTCGACCAATCGAAACCCCAGAAGCACCGTCGGGACCATCACCGAAATCTATGATTACCTCCGATTGCTGTGGGCAAGGACGGGCATCGCCCACTGCGTCAACTGTGACCTGCCGATTGCTCGCCAGAGCGTGCAAATGATTGCAGACACGATTATGGATCGGCCCGAGGGTTGGCGGTTCCAGATTCTGGCGCCTGTCGTGGTCGGTCGTAAAGGCGAATTCCAGGACCTGCTCCGCTCGCTGAACTCTCAAGGCTTTGCCCGGGCGCGCATCGATGGAAGCGTGGTGGCTCTTGCCGAGGCGCCCAGTCTTCAGAAAACAAAGAAACACGACATCGAGGTTGTCGTTGACCGCTTGGTGATGGGGCCAGAGATTCTGGGAAGGCTGACTGACTCGCTGGAGACCGCTCTGAAGCTTGCCGATGGAACCGTAATGATCAACGCCGTTGACGACGATGGTCCCGATAGCACCCAGACATTTAGCGAGCGGCTCAGCTGCCCGACGGGGTGCCCCGTTAGCTTGACGGAGATTGAGCCCCGGACTTTTTCTTTCAACTCGCCTTTTGGCGCCTGCCCAGCGTGTTCAGGGCTGGGATTCACCATGGCAGTAGACCCAGCGATGGTGATTGGTGACGAGGAGCTCAGCATCAACGAGGGCGCCATTCGTCCCTGGACGCAGGCCGGCAAAGGGCTCTATGGCTACTTCAGGAACTTACTGAAGAGCCTCTCCGAAGATCTCGACTTCTCTCTCGATACGCCCTGGGCCAAACTGCCAGAGGGGGTCAAGGAAGCAGTACTCCACGGGAATAACTTCGAGCTCACCGTGCGATATCGCAATCGCTATGGACGAGACGTCAAGTATTCAAGCGGTTTTGAGGGCGTTGTTCCCTACATCGAACGCAAGTACCACGAGACCGACAGCGAGTGGAGCAAGCAACGCTTCCAGGACTACCTCAGAGAGATTGAGTGCGGAACCTGCGATGGCCAGCGGTTGAAGCCAGAAATTCTTGCGGTCCGTGTCGGTGGGAAGTCAATCTCCGATGTCGCGTCAATGAGCCTCTCCGACGCCCACGATTTCATGACATCACTGGCGTTGCGCGAGCGCGACCGGTCGATCGCCGCTCCGATCCTGCGCGAGATTAGCGCCCGCCTCGAGTTCCTTCTCGAGGTGGGCCTCAACTACCTCAGCATGTCGCGAGCTGCCGGTTCGCTCTCTGGAGGGGAAGCGCAGCGTATTCGACTAGCAACTCAGATTGGCTCGGGTCTGACTGGAGTGCTCTATGTCCTCGACGAGCCCAGTATCGGGCTTCACCAGCGTGACAACCGGCGCCTTATTGACACGCTGGTCAAGCTGCGGGACCTCGGAAACACCCTGATCGTCGTCGAACACGACGAGGAAACGATCGAAACCGCTGATTGGATCGTCGATATCGGACCTGGGGCCGGCGAACACGGGGGAGAGGTTGTCCATTCAGGGTCTCTGGCCTCTTTGTCTAAAGAGAAGCGCTCCATCACGGCCGGATACCTCAACAAGAGTTCTCAGGTTGTGGAGGACCGACCCAAGCGCGCCGTCGACCACAGCCGTGTCATCCGAATAGAGGGCGCACGAGCGAACAACCTGGCAAACATCGATGTGGACATCCCGCTTGGAGTCTTTGTTGCCGTCACCGGCGTGAGTGGCTCAGGAAAATCGTCTCTTATCAATGACATCCTCTATCGCCAGCTGGCGAATGTGCTCAACGGCGCTAGGCACGTCCCTGGCCAGCACACCCGCATTCGCGGACTCGAACAGCTCGACAAGATTGTTCACGTCGATCAAGCACCGATTGGGCGGACACCCAGAAGTAACCCAGCCACCTACACCGGGGTCTTCGACAAAATTCGTGCGTTGTTTGCAGAGACCTCTGAGTCAAAGATGCGTGGCTATCAACCCGGACGCTTCAGCTTCAACGTCAAGGGGGGCCGCTGTGAGAACTGCTCAGGTGACGGCACCATCACTATTGAAATGAACTTCCTGCCGGATGTTTACGTGGACTGCGAGGTCTGCCACGGTGCCAGATACAACAGGGAGACATTGCAGGTTCACTACAAGGGCAAGACCATCGCGGATGTCCTTGACATGCCCATTGAGGAAGCGGCGACCTTCTTCGAACCCATCAGCAGCATCGCCCGCTACCTCGACACTCTTGTGGACGTGGGGCTCGGCTATGTCCGGCTCGGGCAGTCGGCCACCACCCTTTCTGGCGGAGAAGCTCAGAGAGTAAAGCTAGCCACCGAGTTGCAACGTCGGTCAACGGGGCGAACAATCTATGTGCTGGATGAACCAACAACAGGGTTGCACTTCCACGACGTCAAGAAGTTGTTGCACGTTCTCCAAGGCCTCGCCGACAAGGGCAACACGGTTGTCGTCATCGAACACAACCTTGACGTGATTCGCGCTTCTGACTGGATTATTGACCTCGGACCAGAAGGCGGGTCAGGCGGAGGCAGAGTCGTCGTCGAGGGGACCCCCGAAACCGTTGCGGCCCACAAAGGCTCGCACACCGGCGCGTTTCTCAAAGAGTTGTCGCAGAACAGATAGCGATGGCACCACGGCACGCCTGGCAACCTCGAACCGGTGATATCCCGCAATCGCCAGGTGTCTATAGGTTCATGAACGCCAGAGGGACAGTCATTTACGTTGGCAAGGCGAAGAACCTGCGGTCGCGTCTGGCGAGCTACTTCCAAGAGCCGGCACGACTACATGAGCGGACACGTCGGATGGTCCAGACGGCTGTCTCGTTGGACTGGACTTTGGTGCCCACCGAGCGCCAGGCCCTGCAACTCGAGTTTCTCTGGATCAAAGAATTCTCCCCAGAGTTCAATGTTCGTTTTCGCGACGATAAGAGCTATCCATACCTCGTTTTGACTCTTTCGGAGAACATCCCTCGGGTTTTCCTTGCACGCAAGAAGGGAATAAAGGGCGCCAGGTACTTTGGCCCCTTCCACACAGCAGGAGCACTGCGCGAGACTCTCTCGACCATTCTTAAGGCGTTTCCCGTGCGTTCTTGTTCGGAGACGGTCTACAAGAAGGCTCAGAGGACCGGGCGGCCTTGCCTGCTCGGTGATATCGGTAAGTGCGCCGCCCCCTGTGTGGGTCGGGTCAGCCAGCCCGATCACAAGGCTTTGGCGCTCTCCCTGGCATCGTTTATGGAGGGACACGACGGCGGTGTCGTGCAGGAACTCCAGGACTCAATGCGCCAGGCGGCAGAAACCCTCGATTTCGAACGTGCAGCAAAACTGAGAGATCGCATCGACGCAATCTCGACGATTCTGATGAAGAACACCATGGTCCTGGATGAGGAGATAGATGCGGACGTGTTCGCTGTCGCAGGAGAGACTCTCGTCCAGGCAGCTCACGTTTTTCGGGTTAGAGCTGGGCGAATTCGGTCAGCCCAGGGCTTCATCCTCGAAGGTGCGCTCGAAGAGAGCCTGGTCGAGCTAATTCTTCGAGACGGATTCGAGGATTCGCCCCCGCCGCGACTCGTTGTTGTGCCAAGCCTTCCCTCGCTTGCCTCTGAATGGGAGGAGCAACTTTCAACGCTTCGTGCACAAGCAGGTCTCGCAGGAAAGGTGTCCCTCCGAGTGGCAAAGCGCGGCGAGCTCGCCGAACTCCAGCGGACCGTGACCATCAACGCAGAACACACATTGCAGAGCCATCTCAGTCACAAGACCACAGACCCCCAAGTGCGCTCCCGCGCACTGGCAGAGATACAAAACGCGCTCGGGTTGGCTGAGGCCCCACTGCGTATCGAGTGTTTTGACGTTTCGCACCTGGGCGGCGACAACCCGGTGGCATCGATGGTTGTGTTCGAAGATGGAATCCCGAAACGAGACCACTACCGAAAATTCGCGATCAATGATGTTCGCGATGACACGGAAGCGATTGCCCAGGTTGTCTCAAGGCGGGCGGCACGCCTCAACGCCCCGCCAGGGGAAGAGGAAGCAGAGCGAAAGGGTTTCTCCTACCCTCCAGGACTCTTCGTCATCGACGGTGGTCTGCCCCAGGTCAACGCAGCGAAGCGCGCTCTGGATGCGGCAGGAATCGACATCCCGGTGTGCGGATTGGCGAAGAAACTTGAGGAAGTATGGAGGCCCGGGGCAAGTTATCCCATCATCCTTCCGCGCACGAGTGATGGCATGTTCCTGTTGCAGAGGGTGCGGGACGAGGCGCATCGTGTCGCACTTCGCTACCAACGCAGCACCCGTCAGCGCGTGCTGGGCTCAGAGCTTTCGGACGTAGAAGGAGTTGGCCCGGCCACCGCGAAGAGCCTCTTGCGTCACTTCGGGTCTCTTGCCCGTGTCAAGAGGGCAAGTCGCGACGAGTTGCTTCAGGTAGAGGGCGTTGGGCCTCGAGTGGCTGATGCCGTCATTTCTCACTTCAGCAATCTCGGGGGAGCCGGCGGTACGATAGGGGTCTCCGAACCCACGAGGACATGATGGCTTCTGCAGCCCAAGGTGACAAAGCAATCCTTATTGTGACCGGAATGTCGGGTGCCGGAAGATCTACCGCTGCCAACTCTCTGGAGGATCACGGTTGGTACGTGGTTGATAACTTGCCACCCCAGATGTTGAAACCCTTGGTCGCGCTGTCTGAGGACCCCGCGGCCGCGATGCCCAAAGTCGCCGCGGTCATGGATTCGCGAGGTGGGCGGCTTTTCGGTGATGCCAGGGATGTCATCGTCGAACTTTCCAAAGACTCGCAGGTTCAGGTCATGTTTCTCGACGCTACGGACGAGCAACTCGTTAAGCGATTCGAACAAGTTCGCAGACCCCACCCTCTGCAGGGCGAGGGAACCCTCCTCGATGGGATAACCGCAGAGCGCACACTCATGCAGGAGATTCGTGAGCGTAGCGACCTGGTGATTGACACCACTGGCATGAACATTCACCAACTTTCCACAGCCGTCGCGAGCGTCTACGGCGAACCCGGTGAGGCGAAGCTCCGCCTCACGGTGATGAGCTTTGGATACAAGTACGGGCTTCCCTCCGATGTTGACATGGTCGCCGATATGCGGTTTCTGCCAAACCCTTACTGGGACGAATCGTTGCGTCACCAGTCTGGACGCGACACGGAGGTGTCCGACTACGTCACCGGCCATCCACTGGCCACGGAGTTCATGGAGAACTTCCAGAAGACGCTCGAGACCGTCTTGAAGGGTTATCAGGGAGAGAACAAAACGTTCGCGACGCTTGCGATAGGGTGTACCGGTGGTAAGCATCGCTCGGTAGCGATGGCCGAAGCACTTTTCACACACTTGAGCAAAAACCCAGACATTCAGGTCACACTGAAGCACCGGGATTTGGGCCGCGAATAGGTATTGGGAGTCATGCACTCGCTCACGGTTTCTGTCAAAGACGAACTCGTCACGGTTAAGCCGGAGCACACCAACCAGCGCATCGCGGAACTCTCCACCATCCTTCGATTTGCTGGTGGACTGCACGTCATCTCGGGAAACATCGCGGTTGAGGTGGAGCTCGATCATCTCGAAGCTGCCAAGCGCGTGCGCCGCGATATTCGTGACCTTTTTGGAATGGTAACCGATGCCGCTGTCATGCAGCCCTCCGGAAACAGGAATCACCCGGTGTATGTGGTGCGCGTTCGCCAAGGCGGAGAGACGTTGGCTCGCCAGACAGGTCTTCTAGATCCGAAAAAGCGACCGGTGCGGGGGCTTCCCAACAAACTGACCACCTCTCCAGTGACCGACTTGGCCGCAATCTGGCGGGGCGCTTTCCTGGCCAGCGGAAGCATCAGCGAGCCGGGCCGCTCTGCAGCAATCGAAATCGTCGCGCCAAGCGCAGAGGCAGCAATGGCCATGGTTGGTATCGGGCAGCGCTTGGGCGTTGCCTCGAAAGCCCGTGAGGTTCGGATGGCTCATCGGATCATGGTGCGCGACGGTGACGCGATTAGCGAACTGCTGACAACGATGGGGGCGCCGGGCGCGGTCTCCGAATGGGAGAAACTCCGTGAGCGCAGAGAAGTTAGGGCAACGGCAAACCGCTTGGTCAACTTCGATGATGCAAACCTCCGCCGCTCCGCTCAGGCCGCTGTAGCGGCTTGCGCGCGCGTTGAGCGGGCGTTGGAGATACTAGGCCCCGAGATTCCTGACCACTTGCTCTACGCAGGGCGGTTGCGACTGTCGTTTCGGGATGCGAGCCTCGATGAGCTGGGACACCACGCAGACCCGCCACTTACCAAGGACGCTGTTGCGGGACGCATTAGGCGTCTTTTGGCCATGGCCGACAAGAAGGCTGAAGATCTGGGAATCCCTGCAACGATGGCGAGCGTCCCCGAAGGACTCGAGGGCCTTTAACAGCCCCGCCCTTTAGACTGTCGGTACTGCATACGATCGAAGAAGGACACTATGGCCCCCTACGTTCTGCCAGATTTGGCCTACGACTACGGCGCTCTTGAGCCACACATCAGTGCTCGGATTATGGAGCTTCACCACTCCAAGCACCACAAGGCCTATGTTGATGGCGCGAACAACGCTCTTGCCGGGCTTGAGGAAGCACGCGAGACAGGTAACTTCGCCAACATCAATCGCCTTGAAAAGGATCTTGCTTTCCACCTTGGAGGCCACATCAACCACTCCATCTTCTGGACGAATCTCGCGCCGAAGTCCGGGGGAGCCCCCGAGGGCGAACTGGCCGCAGCGATTGACGAGTTTTTTGGCTCGTTTGAGAAGTTTCAGGCACACTTCACCGCCGTGTCGATGGGCATTCAGGGCTCTGGTTGGGGCGTGCTGTCGTGGGATCCAGTCGGCAAGCAACTCATCATCCAGCAGTTATTTGACCAGCAGGGCAACACTGCTCAAGGAACCATTCCGGTGCTTCAGCTCGACATGTGGGAACACGCTTTCTACCTCGACTACCAGAACGTCAAGGCCGATTACGTCAAGGCATTTTGGAACATTGTCGACTGGGCGAATGTTACGCAGCGTTTCGAGGCGGCCCGCACGGGCGCCTCTGCGACCCTGCTAATCTCTTAGGGTAAGGGCGCAAAAGGTGAGGTCGAAGCGTCCTTCGGCCCTAGTTCTCACACCTTGGAAAGAGGTTCCCCGTGGTCACGATTGCCATCAATGGTTTCGGTCGTATTGGACGTAGTTTTTTTCGTGCGGCGCTCGCCAGCTCTCACAATCTCAATATCGTCGCGGTCAACGACCTAACCGACCCGAAAGCGCTCGCCCACCTGCTCAAGTACGATTCGGTCAACGGGCGGCTGCCTGTTGAGGTGACTCCCGGCGATGGCTTTATCACCGTAGATGGCAAGAAAATCACCGTTTTCGCAGAGCGGGATCCTGGCAACCTTCCTTGGGCATCGCTTGGCGTTGACATCGTCATTGAGTCGACAGGTTTCTTCACTGATGCCGACAAGGCGCGCGCACACATCGCCGCCGGCGCTAAAAAGGTGATCATCTCTGCACCGGCCTCTGGCGAGGATCTGACGGTCGTCATGGGTGTCAACCACGACCGATATGACGCAAGCGCCCACCACATCGTCTCCAATGCGTCCTGCACTACCAACTGCCTTGCCCCTATGGCCAAGGTCTTCAATGACGCATTCGGCATCGAGCGTGGTCTCATGACAACGGTCCACGCCTACACCGCAGACCAGAACCTGCAGGATGGACCACACAGTGACCTTCGTCGGGCCCGCGCTGCGGGCATCAACATCGTTCCCACCTCGACAGGCGCAGCGAAGGCCATCGGTCTGGTCCTCCCTGAGCTGAAGGGTAAGCTCGACGGTTTTGCGCTTCGCGTGCCAGTGCCTACCGGCTCCATCACCGACTTGACTGTTGAAGCATCCCGTGAGGTAACGCTTGACGAGGTTCAAGCCGCCTTTAAGAAGGCTGCGGATAAGGGTGCTTTTGCGGGCATTCTCAAGTACTCGGATGAGCCACTGGTGTCAAGCGACATTGTTGGCGATCCCTATTCCTCCATCGTCGACGCAGGCTTGATTCGTGTTCTGGGTAACCAGGTCAAGATGAGCGCGTGGTACGACAACGAGTGGGGTTACTCGAACCGTTTGGTCGATCTCTCCGCGTTCATGGCCAAGTCGTTGTAGTCGTTGGCTCTTCGCACCCTCGCCACAGCACCTGACCTCGCCGGTCAGGTCGTCTTTCTTCGCGTTGATGCGAACGTGCCGCTCAAGGACGGCGTTATCACTGACGACGGCCGAATCAGAGCCTTTTTGCCCACCCTTGAGGTCTTGAGGTCCGCCGGAGCGCGGATTGTCGTTGCTAGTCACCTGGGGCGCCCTGAGGGAACCCCAGACCCCCAGTTCTCCCTTGCGCCGGTTGCGACGCGTCTGTCTGAATTGATTGGTGAGGACGTGCGCTTCAGTGACCATGTTTCTGGCCCTTCGGCCTTTGAAGGCGTGCGAACTAGTATGCCGGGCTCCGTCACCGTTATTCAGAACCTCCGGTTTGACCCCAGAGAGACCTCACAGGTTGATGCGGATCGCCGCGCCTTGGCCGTGGAATGGGCAGATCATGTCGATTTTGTCGTCTCTGACGGCTTCGGAGTCGTCCACCGCAAGCAGGCCAGCGTTGTTGAGTTGCCGTCGTTGAAACCTAGCGTCGCGGGGCTTCTCATCGAGCGGGAAGTTGACGTTGTCACCAGACTCACGAAGTCGGTTGAGCACCCTTACACGGTCGTTCTTGGCGGGTCGAAGGTTTCCGACAAGTTAGGTGTCATCGAGGCGTTGCTTCCTGCGGCCGACAGGATCGTTATTGGTGGTGGGATGGTGTTCACGGTCCTCGCCGCACAGGGCCACGCGATTGCCTCAAGCCTCGTCGAACCAGACCGGATTCCAACCGTCGTCGACTTTCTCAGCAAGGCTGAGCAGTTGGGGGTAGAGATTGTGTTGCCCTCGGACATTGTTGTCGCAGAATCCTTTAGCCCGGATAGTGCGCACCTGGTTCTGCCCTCCGACTCTCTTGAGTCCGGGCCGGCGGGCGCAAAAGGCATCGGGTTGGATATTGGGCCGGAGAGCCAACGTCGATTCGCAGAAGTCATTCGAACGTCAAAGACAGTGTTCTGGAACGGCCCGATGGGTGTATTTGAGTTCGAAGCGTTCTCGCACGGCACCAGAGCGGTTGCCGAAGCACTCACCACCGTCGATGGTCTCTCGGTTGTTGGGGGTGGCGACTCGGCAGCCGCAGTCCGCGCTCTTGGCTTTGACGAGCAGAGCTTCGGGCACATCTCCACCGGAGGTGGCGCAAGTCTCGAATTCTTAGAGGGTACAGTGCTACCCGGATTGGAGATATTGGGATGGCAGAGCTAAGGGTTCCCCTGATAGCGGGGAACTGGAAGATGAACCTGGACCACCTCCAGTCGATCGCGTTTGTGCAAAAGCTTGCGTGGGCGCTCAAGGACGCGGGATACCAGCAGAAGCAGGTCGAGGTTGCTGTTTTCCCGCCGTTCACAGACCTAAGGTCTGTTCAAACGCTCATCGGGGCCGATGACCTTCCACTCGCGCTCGGGGCCCAGGATTTGTCCGTTCACGACGACGGAGCCCACACTGGCGACGTCTCCGGGGTCTTCCTTAAGGCGCTCGATTGCCAGTATGTGATCGTGGGTCACTCTGAGCGTCGTGCTGACCACAACGAATCGGATGACATCGTGGCATCCAAGGCGGTCGCTGCAGTCCGCAACGGACTGGTTCCCATTGTCTGCGTGGGGGAGACCGCAGAGGACCTTGAGCGGTTTGGGCCGAGCAAGGTTCCCGTGGACCAGCTTGGGATTGTCCTGGACCAGCTGAAGGCCGCGGACGACTACGTAATCGCCTACGAACCCGTATGGGCCATTGGCAGCGGACAAGCTGCAACACCGGAACAAGCCGAAACCGTTGCCCGCGCGCTACGCGCGGCCATTGAGGAGCGGCACGGGCAAGACGCGGCCGACCGCACGCGCATCCTCTACGGCGGCTCCGTCAAGTCGGGGAATATTGCTGGATTCATGAAGCGCGAGAACGTTGATGGCGCGCTGGTCGGGGGCGCAAGCCTCGATGTGGCCGAGTTCTCGGCAATTGTTCGCTTTCCCGCGCACGTGACCTTGGATAGTTAACACGCGTCAAGCGTTTATAGTGGTGGATGCACCCAGGAGGTAGTTGTGGACGTACTGCGCGTTGTGTTTCAGGTTGTTTTGGCTCTGACCAGCATCCTGTTGACGCTGATGATTCTGCTTCACCGCGGGCGCGGTGGTGGCCTGTCAGACATGTTTGGTGGGGGAGTGACCTCTAACCTTGGTTCATCGGGTGTCGCCGAGCGCAACCTCAACCGGATCACCGTCGTGATTTCACTCGTGTGGGTCTCGAGCATCATTGTTCTTGGCCTGTTTACTCGATTCGACATTTAGGAGTCCCCGTGGCATCAGGTGGTAGCGCGATTCGAGGGACACGCGTTGGCTCAGGTCCAATGGGCGAACAGGACCGTGGAATTCAAGCCGAGCGCATCGCTGTTTCCTACTGGGACGCGATGGGAAACGAGACAGTCCGGTACTTCTCAGCTCACATTGATCCCGAAGAAATTCCCGACCTAATCGATTCCCCGATGACCGGCCTCCCCGCTGGTCGCGATAAGGAAAACCCTCCAGAGCTGCCAGTCAACGAGCCCTATAAGACCCACCTTGCATATGTCAAGGAACGTCGGACCGAAAAAGAAGCGGAACAGATTCTCGAGGACGCCCTCACTCGCCTGCGCGAGAAAAAGGGTCGCCTCTAGAGCCGCTCGCTCAGCATCCTGAGTACTTCCGCCCGTGCCGCAGCGGTACGCGCGGTGATGCTGACTACCGGTTGACCGGTCTGTGCGATCACGTGGGCGTCACCGCGCGCTTGTGCCACGAGAAGATCGGTGCAGTCAAACTCCCGACCGGGTATCGCAATTGCGTCAGTGGGAATCTCGACGACCTGCAGAAAAAGACCCTGAGCGGGACCACCTTTGTGGAATTGCCCTGTTGAGTGGAGGAACCGAGGCCCGAAGCCCACGGTAACAGGGCGTCCAGTAACGCGCTCAACCGACCCAGCTGCAGCGCGCCAAGGGCCTTGGTCGGTACTGTCACCAAAGACGCAGAGCGCAACGTAGGTGTCCTCGCCTACCTCATGCAGCAGCTCGGTGAGCAACGCTTCGCAGCCTGTGTCGGAGGAGAAAGAAGCCCAGACAGACAGGTCCTCTGTAGCGCTCGGTGTGCGACTATCCTCGCCTTGCGCTGAGAGCAGTTCGCGAGCGGCAACCTTGGCGCTTTCAACGTTGGGTTGATCGAACGGGTTCACCCCTAAATGCGCGGCCGCGCAGGCCGTTGCCACTTCCCACAGCATGATGCGAGTCCCGAGGCCACCGGAGATCTGAACTGCGGCGTCATCGCCTCCACTGCCAACCCTGAGGCAGTCGTTTGCGGTCTGAAGGGTCGAGCCCACGACGGGAAGGATTCCCTGCCCGTCCTTTCCTGTTGACTCGGCGACAAGCTGTTCGACCCAGTCGCCAAAGCCTGGGAGTGACGGCACGGAGGACAGGAGAAGCTTGTTTCGCTCCGGCGCTCCCACTGCAACAGCGGCGCCGAGACGAAGGCCCTGATTCGCCACCGTATCCGCAGAAAGCTCTCCCCAGGCAGCGTGTGCGTCTTCCAGGATAGGCAGTAGATCCATCCCCGCCAGACCGCAGGGAACGAGCCCGAACGCAGTGAGCGCTGAAAACCGACCGCCGACTGCGGGATTTCCGAGAAAGACACGGTAACCGGCATCGCGGGACTGCTCGTGAAGGGGTGAGCCAGGATCGGTTACCACAACAATCCGGCGTGCAGGCTCAATCCCTTGGTCTCTCAGTGCCTTCTCGAAGATTCTGCGCGCCGAGTCGGTCTCCACAGTCCCGCCGGACTTGGAGGAGACCACAACCACCGCATCGGATAGATCACTGGCGATCACGGGTGCCAAGACATCCCCGTGCGTGGTGTCGACAACTACAAGGGGAGCACCCACACTGGCACACATCACCTCCGGGCCGAGCGACGATCCGCCCATGCCACAGAGAATGACGCGAGATACTCCTGCGGCGCTAAGTTGTTGGCGCAACTCCGAAATCTCAGCTACAACCCCCCGCTGAGTGAGCGGATCGTCCAGCCAGCCGAGCCGGATTGTCGCCTCATCTACCGCTTTCGCACCCCACAGGGTGGGGTCTTTGGCAAAAAGCCTGCTGGCAAACTGTTCCTCGACCCACCTGCTAACAACCGGCCCAACAGCACTCTCTAGTTCGGGCTCTAGGGAAACAATCACAGGACTTACTCGCTGCGGTCCATGGCGCTCTGAACGGTGTCCAGCAATTCGTGCCACGACTGCACGAACTTGGCGACGCCGTCCCGCTCAAGCTCGTCTGTAATGGCGCCAATCGAAATACCCAGAGCGTTAAGCCCCTCCATGACGGACTGAGCATGCGCGAACTGACTAGTGACGCGGTCTTCGATGGTGCCGGAGAACTCAGCGGCTGCACGAAGGGTCTTCTCAGGCATTGTGTTCACTGTGTGGTCCACTGCAAGTTCAGTCACGTAGAGAGCTGGGGGAAGAGCTGGGTCCTTCACGCCCGTCGAGGCCCACAAAGGCCGCTGCGCGTTCATGCCCGCCGAAGCAAGCGCAACCGCCTCGCCGGCGGCGTGGCGTTGCTGGAACAACCGATATGCCAGGCGAGCGTTTGCGATTGCAGCGCTGGAGCGCAACGCATGCGCCTCTTCCGTACCAAGCGCATCAAGCTCGGCATCTACCGCGGTGTCCACACGAGAAACGAAGAACGACGCCACCGAGTGAATCGACGAAACGTCGTGACCAGCTTCTTGCGCGAGTGCAATACCTGCAAAGTAGGCATCGATGACCTCGCGATAACGATCAAGGCTAAATATGAGGGTCACGTTCACACTGACACCTTCGGCAAGAACCCTTGTGATAGCGGGCAAGCCTTCACGAGTTGCAGGAATCTTGATCATCAGGTTCTTACGGTCAACAGCTGCAGAGAGCTGCAGTGCCTGGGCGATGGTCCCCTCCGTGTCGCGGGCCAGCAAAGGGGAGACCTCGAGGGAGACACGTCCATCAACACCCGAAGTGGAGTCATAGAGAGGGCGGAGCAGATCACACGCTCCTTGAACATCGCCGATCATGATCCGGAACACTGCTTCTTCAGCGGTCACCCCCTCGCGCTTCATTGCCTGGATGTCGGCTGAGTAGGAGTCGCTTCCGGCCACCGAACCGGCGAAGATAGTGGGGTTACTGGTCACACCGACCACATTGTGGTGGGCGACAAGGTCAGCCAACGAGCCAGAGGTGAGACGATCTTTTGAGAGATCGTCAAGCCAGATGCTCACGCCCAGGGCCGAGAGTTGCTGCGTAGGGGAGTGGGACACGTCAGCCTTCCTTTCCTACAGCGGCAAGGCTGTCAGTGGCGGCCGCCACGACTGCCTCGACGGTAATGCCAAACTCTCGATACAACGTGTCCGCATCTGCGGAAGCACCAAAGTGTTCTAACGACACCGCACGCCCGTGGTCTCCAAGGAACCGATACCAACTCTGAGCAATTCCGGCTTCAACGCTCACGCGTGCGCGAACCTCCGAGGGCAACACACTCTCTCGATACGCAAAATCCTGCTCATCAAACCACTCAACGCAAGGCATAGAAACAACACGGGTAGATACACCCTGCGCCTCGAGTGTTTCGCGAGCCTTCAACGCAAGGGAAACTTCAGATCCTGTTGCGATGAGGATGCACTCTGGGGCACGGGAGCCCTCCGCCAAGACATAACCGCCGTGGGCAGTGTGGGAGGCATGGGCGAGGACCGTGCTTGTGGCCGCTCCCTCCCCGCGGGAGAGAACGGGAACCGCCTGACGGGTGAGAGCGATACCGGCAGGACGCGCACGCCGCTCCATCATCGTTTTCCAAGCCCAGGCTGTTTCATGTGCGTCCGCCGGGCGCACGACATCCAATCCCGGGATGGCCCTCAGGCTCGAGAGCTGTTCGACCGGTTGGTGTGTTGGGCCATCCTCGCCCAGGCCAATCGAGTCGTGGGTCCACACGTAAATTGCGGGAATCTTCATGAGCGCCGCAAGCCGGACAGCTGGTCGCATGTAGTCGCTGAAGATGAGGAAGGTGCCCACGAACGCGCGGGTCAAACCGTGAAGAAGGATGCCATTGAGAATCGAGGCCATGGCGTGCTCGCGAATCCCGAAGTGCAAAACGCGTCCGGAGTACGACGCGGTCCACTCGTGGGTCGAGTGCTCCGCGGGGGCGAAGGATTGTGCACCCTTGATGGTTGTCAGGTTTGATTCAGCCAAGTCTGCGGAGCCACCCCAGAGTTCGGGAAGGACTGCTGCGAGAGCGTTGATTGTCTCTCCAGACGCCTGCCTGGTGGCGAGCTTCTCGACGCCCTCAAATGTGGGGAGTACTCCAGCGAGGTCGGGTAGCCCTCCCGATAGGAGGCGGTCGAGCAGGTTAGCCCGGTCAGGATTGGCTGATCGCCACTGGGCGAACCTAGTGTCCCACTCGTTCCGGTGCTGCCGGGAGCGCTCTCGGAGCGCCCTGGAGTGTTCAATGACTTCTGGTTCCACCACGAAACTCTGGTCGACCGGAAAACCCAAGACCTTCTTCACGGCGGCCGCTTCGTCTGCTCCCAGAGCCGACCCGTGAATCTTCCCGGTGTTCTGTTTGTTGGGAGCCGGCCACCCAATGACGGTCTTGACCGTGATGAGCGATGGCTTTGTCGTCTCTGACTTTGCCGCTTCGATCGCCTGGAACAGGGCGTCGACGTCTTCGTTGTAGGAGGAGGGATCACCGAAGTCAACGGTGTGAACATCCCATCCGTATGCCTCGTAGCGGGCGGTGACGTCCTCGGTGAAGGCAATATCAGTGTCGTCCTCGATGGAAATCTTGTTCGCGTCATAGAGGACGACCAGGTTCCCAAGCTTTTGGTGGCCAGCAAGAGAGGCAGCCTCTGCCGTAACGCCTTCCTGGATGTCTCCATCGCTGGCAATCACGTAGATGAAATGATCGAACACCGATTCGCCAGCCGGCGCCCCGGGATCCAACAGCTCCCGCTCAAAACGAGCGGCATAAGCAAAACCAGTTGCGGAGGCAAGTCCCTGGCCCAGGGGACCAGTAGTGATTTCGACGTGGTCAGTGTGCCCGTATTCCGGGTGTCCAGGAGTCAGCGAGCCCCACGTGCGTAAAGCCTTGAGGTCGTCGAGTTCAAGGCCGAGCCCACCCAGGTACAGCTGGACGTACTGGGTCAGTGACGAGTGACCGGCGGAGAGGATAAACCGGTCGCGGCCGAGCCAGTGTGGATCGGAGGGGTCGAGATTCATGACCTTCTGGTACAGCAGATACGCGACAGGAGCGAGGCTCATCGCAGTACCCGGGTGCCCATTCCCCACTTTCTCAACCGCGTCAACGGCAAGGACGCGGGCGGTGTCTACAGCCCGCCGGTCAAGGTCGGAGAAAATAGGGGCCATAGCTGCACAGTCCTTCTGTCCGCGAATAAAACCCTGATGGGCGCCACAGAATGAAGCGACCCGAGCCAGCGTGCCCAGTATATCGAGGGCCCGGGAGGCCCAGTCCTTAGGGCCACGCTCAGGTTTTCCGTGAGCTCGCAAACTAGGATGGGCACGTTGTGTCTGCCAATCAAATTCTCACCCCACGGGTCACAAAGCCTTCGGCGGCCACACCTTCGCGCGCCTGGTCGGTAGTTCGCGCCTACATTGCACTCACCAAGCCGCGGGTCATCGAACTGTTGTTGGTAACCACCGCTCCCGTGATGATTCTCGCTGAGCGTGGAATTCCCTCTGTGTGGCTGGTCGTTGCCACCCTCATTGGTGGTTCACTCTCGGCAGGTAGCGCAAACGCGTTCAACATGTACATTGATCGCGACATTGACGCGATTATGGGACGGACTCAGTCACGACCTCTGGTAACCGGCGAGATTACGGGGCGAGGGGCCCTAGTGTTCGCCTCGATAATCGGTTTCCTCTCCACCCTCTGGCTCTGGTACTTCACCACCGCTCTCGCCGCAGCTCTATCGGTCGCCGCGATTCTTTTCTACGTCTTCGTCTACACGCTCTGGCTCAAGCGCCGTAGCGAACAGAACATTATTTGGGGCGGTATCGCGGGTTGCTTTCCTGTACTCATCGGCTGGGCGGCCGTCACAGGGTCTCTCAGCTGGGAACCTCTGATCCTGTTCCTTGTTGTGTTCTTGTGGACACCCCCTCATTACTGGCCGCTGTCACTGCGCTACAAAGAGGATTACGCCAGCGTCTCGGTACCGATGCTCGGTGTGGTGCGTGAAGCACCCGTCGTGGGCCTGCAGGTGATTCTCTATGCCTGGGCTACAGTGGCTGCTTCGTTGCTGCTCATTCCCGTGGCGCCCATGGGCTGGATATACACAGTCGTAGCGCTTGGCTCAGGTGCGTGGTTCATCGTTGAATCTCACCGTCTCTATCAGCGTGCTCTCGCCGGAGCCGAGGTCAAACCGATGAGGGTGTTCCACTCGAGCATCAGCTACCTGACGTTGCTCTTCATTGCAGTTGGGGTTGACCCACTAGTTCCGCTCTAGCGGGTTCCACGCGCTGCGCCAAAAGAACGCTCACCGTGATGGCCACCAGGACGGCAGCCATCACCATGTGAATACCGACGAACAACTCGGGCAGGCCGTTTCTGGCCTGATAGAGCCCGACGCCGATTTGAACGATGGTTACTGCCAGCAGAGCGCTGGTGGTCCGCCTGAATCTGGGGGAGCCAACACCTACAAACCACGCAAGCCCCGTGAGTACGAAGGAAAGACCGAGAAACACGTACGAGGGCCACGCGTGGAAGTGCTGCAGCAACCAAGAATCGAGCCCGTTCCTCGCAGCGCCACCATCACCCGCGTGAGGACCGGAGCCCGTTGTCAGAATGCCCATCAGTATCGAGATGGTCAACACGCCAAACATGGCGCCTGAGAGCAGCCTTACGCTAACTGGCACATCCCACAGGCGACCGGGCCCCGCGACTCGAACTCGGTAGAGCAACAAGGCCGCGAGACCGACCAGAACGGCGGAGAGCAAATAGTGCAGTCCAACGACATAGGGATTCAAGTCGGTCAACACAGTGATGCCCCCGATTACCGCTTGGCCTGGAATGCCCAGCCCAATGACCAGTGAGAGTGTGAACAACTCGGGCCGCTCTTTACGAAGACGCAGGACGAAGACGAACATCGCCAAAGCAATAAGAATCAATACGAAGGTGAGGAGTCTGTTGCCGAACTCGATGATTCCATGGAATCCCATCTCGGGCGTGGTCACAAACGAGTCTTCCGTGCAGCGCGGCCAAGTGGGACATCCCAGGCCAGATCCCGTCAGCCTCACGGCGCCCCCGGTGCCGATGATGAGAATCTGGCTGACAAGTGTTGCCCAAGCGGCGACGCGCACGCGGCGATCAATCGAGCCAGGAAGCCAGTTCCACAGTGATTTCACGGATTTAGACCTTCACTCTCAGGGTGTACCCCGATACACTGGGGTACTCGGGTGGCTGCGTTGCTTCCCATCGGGGTTTTCATCCCTTCGGCGCACTCTATGAGTGAGTGTAAGAGAGAAAACCTGGTGCCTGCTGGATGGCAGGTGTCGAGCGCAATCTATGGAAACGGTGAAACGGAGAGTCATGTCTGACGTACTTCTGGATCGACCAGAGCTCGAAGGTCTTGGTAACTACGAATTCGGCTGGCACGACGCAGATGCCGCGGGCCAGAGTGCCACGCGTGGAATTTCCGAAGAGGTTGTGCGCAACATCTCGGCTCTCAAGGATGAGCCCGAGTGGATGCTCAAAACCCGCTTGAAGGGCCTCGCTCTGTTCGAGAAGAAGCCGATGCCAAACTTCGGAGCTGACCTCTCGGGGATCCACTTCGACACCATCAAGTATTTTGTCCGTTCCACGGAGCGCCAGGCTCAGACCTGGGAAGATCTGCCCGATGAAATCCGTGAGACCTATGAGCGCCTCGGCATTCCCGAGGCTGAGCGCTCACGCTTGGTTGCTGGTGTCGCGGCGCAGTACGAGTCGGAGGTCGTCTATCACCAGATTCGTGAAGACCTCGAGGCGCAGGGCGTGCTGTTTTTGGACACAGACACTGCGCTCCGTGAACACCCCGAATTCTTTACCGAGTACTTTGGCACGGTTATTCCCGCGGGGGACAACAAGTTTGCTGCTCTGAACACAGCAGTGTGGTCCGGCGGGTCATTCGTGTATGTCCCTCCTGGTGTGCACGTCGAAATCCCCCTGCAGGCCTACTTCCGCATCAACACGGAGAACATGGGTCAGTTTGAGCGCACGCTCATCATTGCGGACGAGGGCAGTTATGTTCACTACATCGAGGGCTGCACCGCACCAATCTATTCAACCGATTCGCTGCACTCGGCAGTCGTTGAAATCATCGTGAAGAAGAACGCGCGCGTTCGCTACACAACAATTCAGAACTGGTCGAACAACGTGTACAACCTTGTGACCAAGCGAGCCATTGCTCACGAAGGCGCCACGATGGAGTGGATTGATGGCAACCTTGGATCGAAGGTCACCATGAAGTACCCCTCGGTGTTCCTGGTGGGTGAGCGCGCAAAGGGGGAGACTCTCTCCGTTGCCTTCGCAGGTCCCGGGCAGCACCAAGACGCTGGGGCAAAGATGATTCACATGGCTCCCTACACGACGTCGTCGATCGTCTCTAAGTCGATTGCCCGAGGTGGCGGCCGTGCAGGATATCGGGGTGAGGTGCGAGTTGATGAGAACGCTCATCACTCAGCAAACACCGTGAGATGTGACGCCTTGCTCGTCGACACCATCTCTAGGAGCGACACTTACCCCGCTATTGATATCCGTGTCGATGATGTCCAGCTGGGTCACGAAGCGACTGTTTCACGGGTGAGTGAAGAGCAGCTGTTCTACCTCCAGAGCCGTGGGCTTGCCGAGGACGAAGCCATGGCAATGATCGTCCGCGGATTCATTGAGCCCATCGCGAGAGAACTTCCCATGGAATACGCCTTGGAGCTCAACAAACTTATTGAGATGAACATGGAAGGCTCCGTCGGCTAAATGAGTTCACCACGAACCGGCGTCTCGCTCTCCGAGTCGCCAGAAATAGTTGCGAGCACTGATGTTCCGGTGCAGACCCGTTCTGAACGTTTTCAATCAGTAGTTGCCGCCGATTTTCCCGCGGTGACGGGTCGCGAACCGGAATGGAAACTTTCCCCTGTTGCCGCCCTTCGACCGCTCATCGACGGATCTCTCGATGGGTCCGCCTACAGCGTTGGAGCAACTTCTGCTGCGGGCTTTAGCTTTGCCTTTCATCCTGCCTCCGAGGTGAAGCGGGGCGTTGCCGGTCTGCCTGAAGACCGCGCAGCGGCTAATGCGTGGGAGTCCACCGATCAGGTCCTCGTCGTTAGCGTGGAAGAGTCGCTCAACGAGACGGTTGTTCTCAATCGATCAGAGATGGGTTCGAGCCCGCGCGCCGCTCACACAGTGATTCGTGTGGCAAAAAACACACATGCAACTCTGGTCGTTCGCTCCACCGGAGATGCTCTACTAGCGGAAAACATCGAGTTTGACCTTGCCAACGATTCCCACCTGCACGTCGTGTTTGTTCAGGACTGGAATCCCGGCGCCATTCAGTACGCTCACCACCTTGCCCACGTCGGCAAAGGCGCCGTGCTCACCCACATCTCCGTATCTCTAGGCGGTGATGTGGTCGTGGTCAACCCCTCCGTCCAGCTGGTAGGTGAAGGTTCCGAGGGACACCTTCTCGGAGCCTATTTTGCCGATGCAACCCAACACTTGGAGCACCGTGTTTACGTCCACCACCAGGGTCCAAAGACAGTGTCACGGGTGTCCTACAAAGGGGCCCTGCACGGTTCTGGCGCCCGAACAGTCTGGATTGGCGATGTTCTCATTGGCCCAGACGCGGTAGGAACAGATTCTTACGAAGCGAACCGGAATCTCGTTCTCAGCGAAGGCACGCGCGCGGATTCCATTCCAAATCTCGAGATCAAGACCGGTGACATCGAAGGTGCCGGCCACGCGAGCGCAACAGGGCGCTTCGACGATGAGCAGCTCTTCTACCTTCAGTCCCGCGGAATCAAGGAACTCGATGCGAGGAGACTTGTCGTGATGGGCTTCCTAGTGGACGTCATATCGAGAATCAGCGACAGCGCGCTCGTTGAGGAATTGACCGAGCGTATTCGGACCAAACTCTCTGCAACGGAGGAATCGTAATGAGTGGCGTAAAGATCTGCCCTGCCGCTGATATCGCTGTAAATCAGCCGGTCAAGGTCACCATCGAAGGCGTCGCCATCGCTGTAGTGAAGGACTCTGCCGGGGCCGTCCACGCGATTGGCGATGTCTGTAGCCATGGTGAGATTTCCCTGTCAGAGGGATTTGTCGAGGACGACACACTTGAGTGTTGGGCCCATGGCTCGAAGTTCGAGTTGGCCACCGGCAAGCCCCGCAATTTTCCAGCCTTTGAGCCGGTACCCGTCTACAACGTCACCATCACAGATGGAGACGTCTACATCGACCCAACTCCCCTTGTCATCTCCTAGAAAGTTACGCAGAGACGAATTATGAGCACGCTCGAGATTAAGAACCTTCATGTATCAATCGACACCGAACAGGGTCCGGTAGAAATCCTCAAGGGAATCGACCTAACGCTCAAAGCGGGGGAGACCCACGCCATCATGGGCCCGAACGGCTCCGGGAAGTCAACTCTGGCCTACACGATTGCGGGACACCCTCGGTATCAGGTCACCGAGGGCTCGATCACTCTCGACGGTGATGACGTCCTGGCGATGAGCGTCGACGAGCGCGCCAAAGCAGGCCTCTTCTTAGCCATGCAGTACCCGGTTGAGGTTCCGGGTGTGAGCGTTAGTAACTTCCTCAGGACTGCCAAAACGGCGCTAGCAGGTAAAGCACCAGCGCTGCGCGAGTGGGTCGGGGAGCTGCGCAGCGCTATGGAGTCGCTGCGCATGGAACCGGGCTTTGCCGAGCGCAATGTGAACGAGGGCTTCTCCGGTGGAGAAAAGAAGCGCCACGAAATCATGCAGTTACAGTTGCTCAAGCCCAAATTCGCTGTCCTCGATGAGACCGACAGCGGACTTGACGTCGACGCGCTGAAAATCGTGTCCGAAGGGGTTAACGACGCCAAGAAGGCGACCTCGCTCGGTGTTCTACTGATCACCCACTACACCCGAATTCTTCGCTACATCAGCCCAGACCACGTGCACGTTGTCGTGGCTGGCAGACTTGTTGACAGCGGTGGCCCCGAACTTGCAGACTCCCTGGAGAACGAGGGTTACGACCGTTACCTGACGCCCTCTGCGTCGTAGGAAAGGACTTGGAGCGTGTCTACTGTTGCATTGTCCGCTGAGCGCTTCGACAGCGTCGAAGAGGGGCTCAAGAATGTAATTGACCCTGAGCTCGGGGTCAATATCGTTGATCTCGGGCTCATCTACGACCTCTCTTGGGACGATGAAGAGGACGCGCTTATCATCAGCATGACCCTCACCTCAGCCGGCTGCCCCCTCACCGATGTAATCGAGGAAGAGATGGGCAAGGCTCTGGATGGCATCGTTGAGCGGTTTCGGATTAACTGGGTGTGGATGCCACCGTGGGGTCAGGAACGAATTACCGCTGACGGGCGTGACATGATGAGAGCGCTCGGATTCTCGATTTAACTCTCACGCGTTGTCTCGAATCAAACCATCAGTGTGAGGCAGCATGCTCCAGGTAGAAAACCTTCAGATTCGACTCGGCGCCCGCGTCCTTTTGGACCAGGTCTCTTTTCGCGTTGATAAAGGCGACAAGGTTGGACTTGTGGGTCGCAACGGAGCCGGCAAAACAACGTTAACCAGGGTTATTTCGGGGGAGCTGGCCCCGACTGAAGGGTCAGTCCACGTCACCGGGGACGTAGGTTACCTGCCCCAGGACCCTCGTGCGGGAGACCCTGAAGCAACCGCCCGTACCCGAATCCTGGACGCCAGGGGGCTTGGCACCGTGATGGCCGCCATGAAGAAGGCGAGCCTGGAAATGGCCTCGCCAGATGAAGCTGTGGCAGCAGCGGCAATGAAGCGGTATGGGCGCCTTAACGATGAGTTTCTTGCGGCTGGTGGCTACCACGCTGAGGCGGAGGCGGCAACAATCGCCTCCCACCTAAACCTCCCGAATTCGCTGCTCGACCAGACACTGGCAACTCTCTCTGGCGGCCAAAGGCGCCGAATTGAACTTGCACGCATTCTTTTCCAAAACGCTCCTCTGATGGTTCTTGACGAGCCCACCAACCACTTGGACGCTGACTCGGTCGTGTGGCTACGTGCTTTCTTATCGCAGTATCCCGGCGGGGTAATCGTCATCTCCCACGATGTTGCCCTGGTCGAAGAGACCGTGAACCGCGTCTTCTATCTTGACGCGAACCGGTCGACAATCGACATCTACAACATGTCGTGGAAGCACTATCTGCGACAACGCGAGGCGGATGAAGAGCGGCGGCGCAAGGAGCGCTCCATCACAGAGAAGAAGGCAAGTTCTCTGCACCAGCAGGCCGCACGCTTTGGCGCTAAGGCGAGCAAAGCAGCGGCCGCACACCAGATGGTTGCCCGTGCCGAGAAGATGCTGGCAGGACTCGATGACGTCCGCGCTGTGGAACGTGTTGCGAAGTTGCGGTTTCCTGAGCCAGCGGCCTGTGGAAAGACGCCACTGTTTGCTCACAACCTGTCAAAAAGTTACGGTTCGCTGGAAATCTTCACAGCCGTTGACCTGGCCATAGACCGCGGTTCCAAAGTCGTGGTTCTGGGACTCAATGGAGCAGGAAAGACAACTCTTTTGCGCATTCTCGCCGGCGTCGACGCCCCCGATACTGGGGAGGTCGAGGCAGGTCATGGTCTTCGAGTCGGTTACTACGCACAAGAACATGAGACGCTTGACATTAATCGAACCGTTCTGGAGAACATGCTCCAAGCCTCGCCGAGCTTGGGGGAGACCGAGGCGCGGAAGGTGTTGGGTTCGTTTCTCTTTACCGGCGACGATGTGCTTAAGCCTGCTGGGGTGCTCTCCGGCGGTGAAAAGACCAGGCTTTCTCTCGCGACACTCGTTGTTTCCCAGGCGAACGTGCTTCTTTTGGACGAGCCGACAAACAACCTTGACCCGGCATCCCGAGAAGAGATACTCGATGCGCTAGCGCACTACAAGGGTGCAGTTGTTCTGGTGAGTCACGATGACGGAGCAGTGGTGGCGCTCAACCCCGAGCGCGTCTTGATCATGCCAGACGGTGTCGAAGACCACTGGAACGCGGAATACCAGGACCTGATTTCCTTGGCCTAGGTGCGCACCCCATCGAGCAGCGCGTCTTCCTCGTCCGCATCACTCTTCTTGGTTTTTTTCTTGGGTGACATTCCTGCCTCTTGTCGGGCTTCTTGGCGGAGTAGGGCAACAAAAGCAATCATGGCCAGTAGGGCGAAGACAAACCACTGGAGCGTGTAGCTGAGGTGTGGTCCCTCGTCGAGCACGGGTCGAAGTGCAGTCAACGGAGCTACCGACGTCTCGGGTGCTTCTCGATCGAGCAAGAGGAAGAACCTGGTCTCTAGCTCGTACCCAACCGCTAGGTGCATTGCGCCAAGGTCAATGCTGGGCAGTTGTCCCTCCGGTGCGCCACGCCCCCTGAGGGTTGGCTCGCCGGGCTTGATACGGGCCACCACAGTCACCTCACCCGAGGGAGCCTGGGGGACAAGGTCGGGAAAATCATTCGACTCACCCGTAGGAATCCATCCCCGGTTGACGACAACAGTCATGCCGCTTTCGGTCCGAAAAGGCACCAGCACCTCAAAGCCAACCTGCCCCCCGCGCGGGCGGGTTCTAACGAGCATTTGGTCCTCAGGAAGATATTCACCACGAATCACAAAGGGAGTCCATTGGTCTCGAGCGGGCGAGACGGCCTCTGCAGACACAAGCTCCTGGGGTTCTCTATCCCAATTCGCTTCGAGGACGGTGATTGCCGCCACGGCTTGCCCACGACGGTCCCACTGCCACAGCCCGAAGAAGCTTGAAACAATTGCGAACACCACTGTCAGCGCGAGATAACCAAGCCAGCGCTTAGTGAGGAGGAGCCTGATCATGCCGGTTCACCTGACAATTCCACAGCCCGTACCGGGAACCCGCGTTGGCCCAGGTATCCCTCGAAGAATGCCTTGTGCTCAGCGCAAGAAAGCCAAATCTTCTCGCGTTCCGGACTGTGAATCTTCGGATTTCGCCAGACAATCTGCCACGCTGGCGACTGCAGGCAGCTAGTGCGTGAGCACCGTGTCTGGCCCTCAGAAAACTGTTGAAACATCACTGCACGTTGGTGACGCTCACCGTGCCGGGGCGCAACGGGACGGATTTCTGACCTTGTTTGGTCGCAGAGTTCGCCAGCACCACCGCGAAATACGGCAAGATAACGGCTCCGAGAGCTGGCAGGAGAAGCCACCAGCCAGAAACGAGAAAGCATGCACCAATACACGCAAGCCTGATGCCCATGGCAACGGAGTACTTGATCATGCGAGCACGTCGCTCCAATTCAGGAGCGCTCTGCAGAGAGGTCACGGTGTGAGGCGATGACATGGTGTGCTCATCGTAGAACAGTCGTCTGCCAATAAGCTTAGGAACTATGACAAACCCCCGGACCGTACTCATCACAGGTGGCAACCGAGGCATCGGGTTTGCTATCGCAGAGCGCTTCGTGCGCGAGGGTTACCAGGTTGCAGTTACGGCACGATCGGGAAGTGGTCCAGAAGGCACGTTGACGGTGAAGGCTGACGTTACCGACAGCCAAAGTCTGGACTCCGCAATTTCTGAGGTTGAAGGCGCTCTTGGGCCGATCACTGTCCTCGTCGCTAACGCCGGCATCACCAAGGACACGTTGCTGATGAGAATGTCGGATGAAGAGTTCGACAGCGTGATTGAGACCAATCTTGGCGGGGTTTTTCGAGTGGTAAAGCGTTGCATCACGCCGATGATCAAGGCGAAGTATGGCCGCGTGATTCTGATTTCCAGCGTTGTGGGGCTCTTTGGTTCGGCTGGCCAGGTCAATTACGCTTCGTCGAAATCAGCGCTCGTGGGTTTCGCGCGATCACTCACACGGGAACTCGGAGGTCGTGGAATTACCACCAACGTTGTTGCCCCAGGGTTCATCACGACCGACATGACAAAGGCGCTACCCCCCGAACAAGCGGAGGCCTACCTCAAGTCAATCCCGGCAGGCCGCTTCGCGGACCCCTCTGAGGTTGCCAGTGCGGTGGTCTGGCTGGCCTCAGATGATGCTGCCTATATTTCTGGCGCGGTAATCCCGGTCGATGGCGGACTGGGAATGGGGCACTAGCCGCGATTTAGGCCGAGCAACATCAATATCTCGCTGAGATTCGGAGTATCAAGCGCGACATCGGCAGCAGCACGAGCTACCGGCTTTGCCATGTATGCCACTCCAAGACCTGCCCAGGCCAACATCTCCACGTCGTTTCCGCCATCACCCACCGCGATAGTGCGCTCCTGTGGAATACCGGCAGTGAGTGCCCACTCTTGAAGGGTGGTTGCCTTCGCCCGAGCATCAATAAGAGGCCCCACCAGCGCGCCGGTCAGAACACCCTCGACAACCTCCAACCGGTTAGCGCGGTGAAAATCCAAACCGAGGTCCTCCGCAATCGGGTCAATCATCGGGTGGAAACCCCCAGACACCGCACCAACGAGGTGCCCTTCAGCGCGCAGGGTGTCAACGAGCACGCGGGCGCCCTCGCTCAGTCGCACCCGTGCAGAGGCAGCGTGAATCGCGCTCTCCGGGGTCCCCTTAAGTGCCGCGACACGCTTACGAAGGCTCTGTTCGAAGTCCAGCTCGCCTCGCATCGCGGATTCTGTCAGTGCCGCTACCTCGCAAGCGACATCCTCCGACACCTCTGCTGCGAGAAGATCGATTCCCTCATCCTGGGTCAGGGTCGAGTCGACGTCCAATACCACGAGCAGTTGGTTGGTTACCGCCACTGGGTTCTCCACTGCCAAATCATCCCTTTAGCGTAAGCCATCCACGCGGAGCTCCTTCTTGGCCTTTTTCTCGGTGGAGTAGGCTTGGTGGACAATGACGACAGTGGCTTCTCTCGACAACGTGGGCTTCGTTCGCGACGGTCGTGCCATTCTCACCGACATCTCCTGGACGATCGATCAGTCGGAGCGATGGGTGATCCTCGGCCCTAATGGCGCCGGCAAAACCACCCTGTTGGGCATGTTGGCATCTTTCGTGCAGCCCTCCCGGGGCACCGTTACGGTGCTCGGAGAACGACTAGGAAAGACCGATGTTTTTGAGCTAAGGCCTCGCGTCGGTTTTGCGAGTAGCGACATGGCCCGCCGTATCCCCGACAACGAGACCGTGACCGACGCGGTTCTGACAGCCGCCTGGGGCGTCACCGGCAGGTGGCAGGAAGCCTACGAAGACATTGACGTGAGGCGCGCGACACGAGTTCTCAGTGAGTGGCGACTCGACCACCTCGCGTCACACTTCGTCGGAACGCTCTCGGATGGCGAGCGCAAGCGTGTTCAGATTGCCCGAGCCGTGATGACGGACCCCGAGCTTCTCTTGCTCGACGAGCCCGCTGGGAGCCTCGATGTGGGCGCACGGGAGGACGTCATCGAGATGCTCGATCATTTCTCCAGTGAGCCCACCTCGCCAGCAATGGTGATGGTCACCCACCACGTAGAAGAGATTCCGGCTGGTTTCACCCACTTGCTGGTGCTCCAGGACGGAAAGATCATCGCCAAAGGGCCGATCACGGAAACCCTGACCGGCGAGGTCATGAGTGAGGCATTTGGGCGACCGTTGTCCATCACCCACAACAATGGGCGCTACCAGGCGACAGCATTATGAATTTGCTGGTAAAGTAGGCCCTTGGCCCACTTACGCAGATGTTCTGCACGACGTCAAGGATTTCCCATGAGAGCTGAGATTCACCCCGATTACGCACCTGTCGTGTTTCGCGACCTTACTTCGGGCGAGCTTTTCTTGACCCGCTCCACCGCCACAAGCGACAAGACAATCGACTGGGAAGATGGCAACTCATACCCTGTAATCGATGTGGAAATCTCCAGTGCTTCACACCCGTTCTACACCGGCAAGCAGCGCATTCTTGACTCTGCCGGTCGTGTTGAGAAGTTCAACCAGCGCTTCAAGAACTTCGGCAAGTAACTACGAGTTAACCGGCCACGATCCGGTCGCCACAAACCCTGGGTCGCCTTGGTTCCGCCGAAAGGCTTGGTAGTTTTCAGCCCATTCGCGCGCCCAAATGACCTGTTGGTCATGGAGCCACTCTGCGTCGCCTTCTAGCTCCGCAGGATGGGAACGGAGAATGGCCTGGGCGACCCGGCCGGCAGCTATAGCGTCAGCATCCGCCGTGTGAGAGTCATCCAGCCGAACGAGGTAGTGCGCAGCGGCCATCTGTAGCGTCCGCTTGCCTTTTCGGTAAGTGTCGACTTTGCGATCGATAACCAAGGGGTCGATGATGGGCCGTGGGTTGGCGAGGGGCTCGATTCCGTGGCGAATCGACTCGTGATAGAGAATCGAGAAATCGTAAGCGGCGTTGTAAGCCACGACCGGGAGGCCCTGATCCAGATAACCCTGGATTGCGGAACGCACCTCTGCGACGACTTCACCGGCCGGGCGGCCATCGCGTTGCGCCACCTCGGTCGTAATGCCGTGGACGGCCGCAGCCTGATCGGGAATGACAACCCCCGGATTGGCGAGCCAAGAGTGAGCTTCAAGGGTTTCGCCCGCCGCCCCAATCACGCCTACATACGAGGTAACGATTCGCGCGTGCCGCGTGTCCAGACCGGTCGTTTCCGTGTCGAAAACTACTAACCTGTCGCTCCAATGCTCCATAGCTTGGAGCCTAGGCCACGCCGCCGACGCTAGGCGTGAAGACACTACGCGTGAGAGTTGTCCTCCCTGGCTTCGACAGGGTTCTGGTCATCGAATTCGACAGCCGCGAGCTCATGTGAGGCGACCTCCATGGGGTCGTCGAACGCGACGAGCTCGAGGGAGCCCGCCACCATTCGAAAGCTGTGGACTGAGCAATTCGTGATCGGCTCGTTGTGTTGCCCCGGGGCCGCGTGCTCAACGACACTGCGAATCAGACCGCCATGGGAAACCGCGATGACATCTGAGTCGGGGTGAGCCAGCGCTAGCTCCCTGAGCGCCGCGAGAGCCCTTTCGGTAACAGCCTCACGGGGCTCTCTGCCTGGTATCTCGGTTCCAGGCGGATAAAGGTGGTCCAAATCCTGACCGTTTGACCCCTCCGCATCACCATAATTGCGCTCAATCAACCCCTCAACAATTGTCGGCTCGGACATCCCGAGGCGTTTGGCGATGATGGTCGCCGTGTCCCGGGCCCGAGAAAGCGGACTCGACACAATCGCGTCGAACGAGTGAGCCGCCAGGATCTCAGCGACCGCATGGGCCTGTTCACGCCCAGTCTCATTGAGCGGGATATCACTAACACCTTGGATTCTCCGAACCCTGTTCCACTCTGTTTCACCGTGACGAACGAGAAAAAAACGGGTCATGAATCTCCTGGTCTGGCAGCCTGCACGAGGCTAGGCGGCTGGGGAACGCAGACCCTCAACGAGGGCATCGAGGGTCTCTGAGGTCCCTGCGTCGATTCTAACCGTGGCAAGCCGGTCAGCCTTTGTCGGTCCGCGATTGATGACCACTATGGGAATCCGCTTCTTGTGGGCGAGGTTGACTAATCGCATCCCGGTATTGACCACGAGGGAAGACCCCGCCACAACGAGTGCATCGGATCTTCCGATCAGGCTCGCGGCCTGGTCGAAAACCCCTGAGGGGACAAACTCACCAAAGAAGATGACCTCGGGTTTCAGAACACCCTCACACATGTCGCAGGAGGGGACCACAAAATCTCCAGACACGGCGACGTCGACGTCGCCATCGGGCTTTATTGCTCCGGCAATGTCCTGGTGTTCAAGCCACGGGTTCAGGACCTCAATCCTCCGGGCGACGGACTGGCGCGTGAAGGATTGCCCACAGTGAATGCAGCGGACCTTGTCCAGGCGCCCGTGGAGATCAACAACCCGCAGTGACCCTGCCTTATGGTGAAGCGCGTCGACATTTTGGGTGACAACCCCGCTAAAGAGAGAGGCCTCCTCGGCCCAGGCAATTGCGCGATGTCCCCGATTGGGCTCGGCGGCAGCGAAGCGTGACCAACCCACGTGACTTCCCAACCAGTAGCGCTGACGGTGACGGTGGGACTGCAGGAAATCAGTGAAACTCATTGGGTGCTGCTTGGGTGCACCCTCACCACGATAATCCGGGATGCCGGAATCAGTGGACACCCCAGCGCCAGTCAACACCGCCGCTCTTCGGCCGTGGAGTACTGCGACTGCCTCGTCGATGGCTCCTTCCACAACGGATGCCAGCGCCGGCACTGCCTGCATCGACACTTCTCCTGACTAGGGACATACTCCAGCCCTAGGGTTGAGGGTAGCGACCGTATTTTTCCAACATGTTTCCAACCGCCGGAATCGGCAAGGAAGTTCCCCGTGATTGTCACTCACATTCAAGACCTCTCCCACCCTCTCCTCGCTGATTATCGCGCTCTGACCGATGTTGCTTTGAGATCCAAGAGTGAACCAGCAGAGGGCCTCTACATCGCTGAGTCCCTGAAGATTCTGGAACGCGCCCTGGGCGCGCATCACCGCCCACGGTCGGTCTTGACGATTTCGAGCTGGTTGCCAAAACTCGAGGAACTTTCTGCTGCCATGCCCGGCGCTCTCGACGAGGTAGAAGTGTTTGTTGCTGATGCGGATCTCATGGAAACACTGACCGGCTATCACGTCCACCGCGGGACACTCGCCAGCATGCATCGGCCACCGATGCCAACTCTCCACGACCTGGTAAAGGACGCGACTCGAATTGTTGTGCTTGAGGACATCGTGGATCACACCAACGTCGGTGCAATCTTCCGCTCGGTCGCGGGAATCGGCGCCGACGCCGTCATCGTCACCGATTCGTGTGCTGATCCTTTGTATCGACGCAGTGTTCGAGTCAGCATGGGCACCGTTTTCCAAATTCCCTGGACGCGAGCGGGGTCGTGGAGTGAGGTTGTTTCCACACTTCGAGACAACGACGTGAGCGTCGTTGCTCTTGCCCTCACACCAGAATCGATACCCCTCGACGTCTTTGCTGTGACGGCACCTAGGAAGCTGGCACTGGCACTTGGCAGTGAAGGCGATGGCTTGTCATCACGTGCCGTGGCGGACTCCGATTCGGTGGTGTCAATCCCGATGCGTGGCGGGGTTGACTCGCTCAACGTCGCTGCGGCCAGCGCTGTCGCACTGTGGGCGCTTCGGGACCGCTAAGCGATTACTGAAAATCCCTGGAGCCCTGCGGGACACCGACGGGGAGAACGTGCACTCCATCAGCCACGATCGATACGACCCCTTCGGGGCTTCTCTCAAGGATTCCTCTCACCATCAGTGCGGCATTGTCACGCAGAATTGCTCGGTGGCGCCGCCAGAATCCGACGCCACAAATCACGTTCACTAAACCAGTCTCATCTTCGACATTAAGAAACGTGACGCCTCTTGCCGTGGAGGGACGCTGGCGATGAGTCACTAAACCGGCTACCCACATGCGGCGTCCTGGCTCCTCGCTCAACGTGTCAGCAACACTTGCAACCCCATTGGTCTGAAGCCACCCTCGCAAGTAGCGCAGGGGATGATCCCCTGGAGACACACCGGTGAACACACGATCTGCAACCATCTGTTCGCGTGGGGACATCACCTCAAAAAGTGGCACCTGTACTGGAGCGTTGGTGTGGTCTAAATACTGAGGGTGCTCACCAGCCCAGTGCCCTGCCATCCACAACGTTTCTCTTCGGTGATTGCCCCAATCACCCAGGGCGCCAGCGCTCGCTAGGGCCTCTAAATGGGCCGCGCTTAATCCCACCCGCCTCGCAAGATCACGAGGACTCTCATAGGGGCCCCTGGCCTCGCGTTCTTGAACTATGGCTTCGGCACGCTCCGCACTAATTCCTTTGATGTCAGCCAAACCCATGCGCACGGCACACTGCTGATCACGCCGGTGAGAGCCGCTGGGATCCCCACCAGAGGGATCAAAGACCGAACTCGGAGTGGGTTGGTCATAGACAAGACACGAATCTTGGCCACCGGCCCGCATAGAGTCGCCATCAATCGCCTCAACCCCAGCCTTCACACCGGAGTGAAGAACAGAAGGCCCTCTCACAATGACCCCGTGGCGTTCCGCGTCGCTCACCAAGGATGCGGGGGAGTAAAAGCCCATGGGCCAGGCTCGCAACAATCCCGCCAGATAGAGAGCGGGATAGTGCAACTTAAGCCAGGAACTGGCGTAGACCAGCAGAGCAAAACTCAGAGAGTGACTCTCAGCAAAGCCAAAACTCGCAAACGCCTCGATCATGGAATAAATACGCTGAGAGCTCTGGGGATCAAGCCCGTTGGCTGCCATACCTCGGAAAAGTGTCTCTTTCAATGACTCGATGCGTTCTCGTCCACGTTTGGAGCCCATAGCTCGCCTCAGTAGATCCGCATCTTCAGCACTACACCCGCCGACCGCCATGGCTATTTGCATGATCTGTTCCTGGAATACAGGAACGCCCAGGGTTCTCTCTAAACACTCTTCGAGAGCGGGGTGTGGATATTCGATTGGCTCACGGCCTGCTTTGCGTTTCACAAAGGGGTGCACGGCGCCACCCTGGATAGGACCCGGGCGAATCATCGCAATTTGTATCGCGAGATCATAGAAACGTCGGGGTTGAAGTCTTGGTAATAACGCCATCTGCGCCCGTGACTCAACCTGGAAAACACCAATCGAATCGCCCCTGCACAACATGTCATAGACGCCAGCTTCGTCGCGGGGGAGTGTCGCGAGTTCCCAGTCTTCGCCAAGTTTCTCCTTGGCCAAGTCAAAAGTCTCGTGGATGGCTTCGAGTATCCCGAGGCCCAGGAGATCAAACTTCACTAACCCCATCCACTCGCAGTCATCTTTGTCCCACTGAAGAACCGTGCGAGCGTCCATGCGGGCATGCTCTATCGGGACAACCTCGGACACCGGCCGATCAGTCAACACCATGCCCCCCGAGTGAATTCCTGTGTGGCGAGGCAAGGTCAGTGTTCTCAGCGCAAGATTCACCACATCAGCAGGAATGCTGTGCTCTGCGCTCTCGAGAAACGCTCCAGAGCGTTCAACTTGACGCGCGAAGGCATCTTGCTCACCCGGGCTGTATCCCAAAGCTCTGGCCATATCCCGAATAGCACTTTTAGGCCGATACTCAATCAGAGTTGCCACTTGAGCTGCGCTGCGGCGCCCATAGCGCTCAAAAACATACTGAATGACCTCTTCCCGGCGACGGGATTCAAAATCAACATCGATATCGGGTTCTTCATCACGTAGCGCAGAAAGAAACCGTTCGAAGGGCAAGTTGTAGTAAATCGAGTCCACGGCCGTGATGTCCAGAAGAAAGCACACCGCAGAGTTAGCGGCAGACCCTCGGCCTTGGCAGAGAATTCCACGGGAGCGTGCAAAACGCACAATGTCGTGAACAATCAGAAAATAGCCCGCAAAGTCTTTCTTCTCGATGACATCGAGCTCCTTGGCAATACGGGCATGAATCTCTGCGGTGGCCCGGGGATAACGTCGTGGCACCGCCTGCGCAATGAGCTCCCGCAAATAACTCATCGGGGTGTGACCCGGCGGACACAACGACGTGGGAAGACCAGGGCTTACCTTCTTGAGCGAAAAACCTATCTCCTGGGCAATCTCGTAACTGCGCGCAACAGCTCCGGGATAGGCCCTAAAGCGGCGTTCTTGTTCTGCTCCTGAGCGCAGATAAGCAGCCCCGGAGGCGGGTAACCAATCGCTGAGCTTGTCCATACTGGTCCTCGCCCGCACCGCGGCCATAGCGTGAGCTAAATCGGCGTCCTCAGCTCGCGCGTAGTGAACCAGACCAGTGGCCAGGGTGGGAAGCCCGTGACGAACTGCGAGATTTGCAAGAAAGTCGTTGTGCACACTGTCCATGGGATGCTGATGATCAAAAAGCTCGACCACGACGTTCTCTCGACCAAAGCGCTCAACGAGTTCCACCAGTGCCGCCTCACTAGCGGCTTGTTCCCCGCGCGAGGGAACCCTGTGGTGCGGCAACGCCTGACGGACTGACCCTTTACGGCATCCCGTGAGCACCACCCAGTGGTCTCGCCCCTGCTCAGCCAGAGCGTCAAGATCACACACCAGAGTGTCTTTATCTGTGCTGCCCAAATGGGCGTCCGTCAGCGCCGAAGACAGTCTGTGGTACCCCTCCTGACCTCTCGCTAGGACAAGTAGGTGCGGGCCCTGAGGGTCTGGAACCACGGTGCGAGGTTGATTGTCTCGCAGAGATATCTCAGCACCGTAAACAGTATTCATGGAGTGCGCAGCTGCCGCCTCGGCGAATCTCACCGCGCCATAGAAACCGTTGTGGTCAGTAATTGCCATTGCAGAAAGCCCCAGCTCGGCGCCACGGGCCACCATTTTTTCGGGAGACGAGACACCATCCAGAAAACTGAAACTGCTGTGAAGATGAAGCTCGGCGTAAGGCACTACGTTCTCCGGGATCTCTACCACAGGCGCTTGATACGGCGCCCGGCTCTCGGACCAGGCTGGAGAATCACCCGCGTTGGCTCCTAAGGGCGGCGAAGTGCCAGGCCTGGAGGCGTCCCTCAGACGTTTTTCGTGCTCAGACCACGGAATAGGGGGATTGTGCCACCCCATCAGTCATACCTGGCTTCTATGCACCACTGATGGCCCTGTGCGGTTGTCAGTAGCCACCCAATTCCTCGTTCATCTAAGACTTGAAGACGATGCGCGTATCGAGCTTTCGCTGGGTCCCACCAGCGCTCAGCGACCGGCCACGGCCCAGCCCACGACACGAGACTCACGCGGTGTTCACCAAACACCAGTGAGGCAGGAACGCTAGAGAGCTCTGCATTGTCTATCCAGACGTTGCGTCCTTCACCATCGTGAAGAGCAACATCAGGCGGAAGGGCAAATACTGTTCCGGGAAACGGTTCAGGCAAAGCCCCGGGAAGTGGCCCAGCCTTATCCTCCGAAGCTTTCTCACCCCAGGTGGTAAGCACCTGAGTCCCTCCAGGAAAACGTGATACCGCAGAGCGTCCACTGAGGACGCCATGCGCACCCACCATGCCTTGGACTCTGGAGAGCACATGGTGGACACGGCTATCGGGCCCTTGTCCCCACAAACCCGGCTCATGTGCGCCCAGGCCTTCTGGGCGCAACGCTTCAAAACGTACGGACACAACACCCGGTGGCTGTTCACCCAAACCACCGGATCCTCTGGCAAGAGACTCCAGCTGCCAGCGAACTCGATCGACAAGCTCGCTGGCGCTAAAAAATCGTGGATGAAGCCACGTTCTGGTGTGAGGTGGTCCCGCATCAAATCCCACCGTGATGCGCACTCTGGTGCACACAACACCGGCAGCAAATAAACGTCGGTGATAGTTCTCTGTCGCGTGCCGAATAGTGAAAGCCAGCTGATCAACAAGGTGCAGAGGTTCAGCAAGCAGAATTGATTCAGAAGCGTCCACCGGAGAATTGTCGGGACTCAGCCATGTGCCATCACGTCCTGATGCCAATCGGTAAATCTGCTCTCCTGCACTACCAAAACGTTCCCGAAGAGCACTTTCTCCCAGAGCAACGCAATCGCCGAGAGTGCTCACACCCAAACGACTGAGAAGAGACACTGTGGCCGCATCATCAAGGACATCAACGGGTAGCCCCGCAAGAAAAGCGGAGGATTCTCCGGGTGCCACGATGCGAATCGGGTGCGTGAAATCGGTCTGCTGCGCCGCCATCACGGCGCTAAAGAGATCATCAGAAACGCCAACACGGGAGTGAAACCTTTGCTCGGTAAGAGAAAGAGCGGACATGAGAGCAGTGGCAGCGGCTTCTTCGCCGCCATAAAAGCGCGAAAGTCCTCGGGCAGTAAATGCCAGCAAGCCAGGCTCCACCAGGGTGTGCTGGGAAACGGTGTCTTGGAGCGCAAGGAGAACCTGATCAAAAACCCTGCGGTTACGCTCTGGCGAATCAGGCAAAACACTAAGCCCAGGACACCTCATCTGAGCGTCTCGTCGCTTCATACCGACTCTGACACCGCTGGCCGATGCTTCCGGTGAACAGCACACCACAGCGCCCTTATGAATGAGAGCTAGCGCCGCACCACGAACCGCGCCTGGCAGTTCATCGTCACACTGAGCCGCAATAACGGGCCACTCGGGAATCCACAGAACAAGAGTGCGCGCCATCAGGATTATCCGGCGCTACGGTGCTGCGAAATATCAGTGACGAAGGCAACTACTGGGTTGTAGTGGGCGCCCCACGCATCAATAACCATCTCGCACGATCGGAGGGCTGCACTCTGGCGGGAACGCGCAACCACACTGATGTGGTGCTCGTGAAGAACACCGTGGCCTTCACCAAGGCCACGCCAACGGTGTGCAGAAACGCTAATGCTGGCTTCAGTGCGAGGCCAACCAGGGCGACTCAAAATAGTGGCTTCTCGTTCACGCAGGCGACCAAGCACCGTACTGAGAACCCGATCAGAGGGTGGTGTGGAAGGACCCAGAGCAACAATTCCTACAACATCGATGAGGGCGCTGACTACAGAAAGCCACTGTTCTCCGGGGTAGGGGACCAGTGCCAGGCGGTCAAGATTCACCCCCATGCCCTCCGCTGCTGCAAGGCCAGCATCTGGCATACCCACGAGTGCACACCATGTTCCAGAGGCCGTTGCCTGGGCAATAAGAGCCCACAGCAGAGAAGGCGACGGATCAATGTCGTAGACAACGCCTCGACGCAGGCCTCCGTGCGGAAACAGGTTTTCTAAACCTGGAGCCACCGGAAATACCGGGTAGTCAGTGTGGGCATTTTCTAGAGACCTAATGCGCTCCTGCAGCTCACGCACATCGGCTCGCCGGGGAGGAGCCGCGTCGAGACTAAGTGCAGGGGACATAACGCTATGTTCGAACATTTGTTCGATTCTGTCAACATCCACCGACACGGAAAGAAACAGGGCCTCCCACCGAAGTGAGAGACCCTGGTGTCGCGTGCGCGAGGGGGGACTTGAACCCCCACGCCCTTACGGGCACTAGCACCTCAAGCTAGCGCGTCTGCCATTCCGCCACCCGCGCGCACACCGCGTCAAACGCGGAGCGACCGACACGACATTACCACTAAAGTCCCGGTTCCAAACTGCCCTGCAGGGTAGCCTTGGGCCATGATTCCCGCCTGCCCGCTAAAGGAGTGCGCGCCGTGGGATTACTAGAGGCCATTCTGCTGGGCATCGTCCAGGGGCTTACCGAATTTCTTCCCGTGTCCTCCAGTGCGCATCTGCGCGTTGTTGGTGAATTCTTGCCCTCGGCCACGGACCCCGGAGCCACCTTCACGGCCATCACTCAAATAGGTACCGAACTAGCGGTTCTTGTCTACTTCGCCCCGGACATCGCTCGGATTCTTCGCGGGTGGGCAGCCTCACTGGGTAAGCCATCGTCGTGGTGGAAAGAGGCCCCACACGAGGCTCGATCACAGGCGAGACTTGGGTGGCTCATCATCGTGGGAACCCTGCCGATTGTGATTGTCGGCTACTTCGCTCAAGAACTGATTCGCGGTGCTTTCCGCTCGCTCTGGCTGGTTGCCACCGTACTCATCGTCTTTGGCCTTGTTTTGGCCGCCGCGGACTGGTGGGGAAGAAAGAGCTCCACGCTGGACGACCTCACTGTTCCCCACGGTCTGCTCTATGGAATGGCGCAAATGCTCGCCCTTATTCCCGGCGTATCGCGCTCAGGAGCAACCATCGCCATGGGGCGGACCCTCGGCTATGACAGGGTTTCCGCGGCACGCTACTCATTTCTCTTGGCAATCCCCGCGGTACTCGGCAGTGGCTTCTACGAGCTCTCCACCGCGCTGACCAGACCCGAAGTGGCCGGCCCGTTCTCCCTGTTTGACACTTTTGTCGCCACAGTAATCGCCTTCACCGTGGGGTGGGCCGTCATCGCGTGGCTGATGCGCTACATCCAAACACGAAGCTTCATGCCCTTTGTGATCTACCGAGTGCTCCTCGGTAGCGCACTGATGGTCGGTCTTTCAACCGGAGCCATTAGCGCTCTATGACTCGTTTGAGCTCGGGCGATCAGGGCGGCCGCGGAGGTATTTCTCGAACTCTTGGGCGATCGCATCGCCCGAGGCTTCCGGAGCATCAGCAGCATCTCTCGCCTGCTCAAGTTGGCTGATGTACGCGCTCATGTCATCGTCTTCGGCAGCGAGAGCATCAATGCCCTCCTCCCACCGCAGGGCTTCAACTTCAAGATCGTCGCGCTCCAAGACGATTCCCACGTGCTCTTCAAGTTTTTCGGCAAGCGCCACCGTCGCTTTCGGCGAGGGCGATGTGTGCACATAGTGCGGGACGTGCGCCCACAGGTTGAGCGAGGGGATACCCACCTCAGCGGCGGCTAATGCCAGCACGGTCAAGACGCCTACCGGGCCCTCGTACGTCGACTTTTCAATGTCGAAATATTCGCGAATGGCGGCATCATCACTAGTTGCCGTGACATGAACCGGGCGAGAGTGGGGGACATCAGCCAGCATTGCCCCCAGGAACACAATGGCATCCACATTGTGGGCAAGCGCGTGGTCAATGATGGTCGAAGCGAAGGACTGCCAGAGCCGTGAGGGCTCTTGGCCCAGCAGAACGAGGGGCGCTGGCTCAGATCCCGGAGCGGGGGCCCACAGGGTAACTTCGGGCCAGTTGAGAAAGCGAGTTCCATCGCTCGCGTGTTCCACCAGCGGCCTGGTCAGCTGAAAGTCAAAATACTGCTCTGGATCGATAGAGAAGACGGGGACCAGTTCGGCTTGATCAATGATCATTTGCGCGGTCTGGCTGGCCGCATCGCCCGCATCATTCCACCCCTCGAAGGCCACGACCATCACTCGGGTGTGGTCAGAAAAGGGGATGTGGGTCATGAATTCTCCGCTCAGATTCTTCACTCTACCTCTCACAATAGGCGCCACTAGACTTGGCGGTTGTGACCACCCAATATCCCTCTGCCGTGCTTTTCGACATGGATGGCACCATCATCGATTCCGAGCCCTACTGGTTGATTGCCGAGACGGAATTGGTAGAGGAACACGGCGGGACCTGGTCGTCTGAACAGGGTTATGCGCTCGTTGGAAGCGGGCTATGGAATTCAGCGGCACAGTTGCAAAAAGCGGGTGTCGAGCTCAGCGCTGACGACATTGTTCAACGGCTGAGCCAGAGGGTTCTGGAGCAGGTCACGGCCGCGGTGCCGTGGCGCCCGGGCGTTCGCGAGCTTTTCCGAGAACTCCTCGCCGCCAGCATCCCGTGCGCCCTGGTGACCATGTCGTTGCGAATGAACGCCGAGGCGCTCGCTCAGGCGGTCGCGCGCGAGCTAGGAGAGCCGGTGTTTCGGGCAATCGTCGCCGGTGATGACGTGAGCCAGCCCAAGCCCGACCCAGAGGCATACCTCACGGCCGCGCTAGCACTCGGTGTTGCTATTGGCGACTGCGTCGCCTTAGAAGATTCCAGTTATGGGGCGGCTAGCGCGTTCTCCGCCGGCGCCATCACTATAGGAATCCCGCTCCACGTCGAAATCGACAGGGAACATGTCCACGAGCTCTGGGACTCGCTGGAAGGCCGGGGCCTTGAGCACTTGGCTACGACGTGGCGTGCGCACAGCGTGGGAGCCACCTCGTGAAGGTTCGCAGAGGGCCATTTGTCGTCGGTGATCACGTTCAACTGCGTGGCCCGAAGGGCAAACTCCACACCATCACGCTGCAAGCTGGTGGCCAGTACCACACGCACAAAGGACCGCTTGCTCATGACGACGTAATCGGTCAGCCCGAGGGTTCCGTCGTTACGACCAGCAACGGGGTGCCGTATTTGGCACTTCGGCCACTGCTCGGAGACTTTGTTCTCTCCATGGCGCGAGGTGCAGCAATCATCTACCCGAAAGACGCAGCGCACATCGTGGCGATAGCCGATGTGGGACCGGGTCACCGTGTCCTGGAAGCCGGTGTCGGGTCGGGGGCGCTAACCCTCTCCCTACTGCGATCAGTCGGGGAATCGGGCAACGTGCTCTCGATAGAGCGGCGCGAAGAGTTCGCTGAAATAGCCGGGGCAAACATTCAGACGTTCTTTGGCGCAAAGCCCCCCCACTGGGAGTGCCGAGTGGGTGATTTTCAAGACGTTGCACTCTCGCTTCCGACGATGAGCGTGGACCGAGTGATTCTTGACATGTTGGCTCCGTGGGAGTGCATCGATGCCGTAGCGCACGTTCTGGAGCCCGGGGGAGTGCTGGCCGTCTATGTCGCCACCGCAACACAACTCTCCAGGGTGGTCGAAGCGCTGCGCGAGAACGGCCGGTTCACACCGTGTGTGTCTGAGGAGGTTCTCGTTCGACCATGGCACGTGGAAGGTCTCGCTGTTCGTCCCGAACACCGGATGATTGGGCACACGGGCTTTGTGATGACGACCAGAATCGTGGCGCCCGGTGTTGCTATCCCTCCGACCAAGCGTCACCACACGAAGCCTGAGTACTCAGTGGACGATGTTGAGGCGTGGACCCCTGGGGCGACTGGTCAGCGTGCCGCAGGCGACAAGACAATTCGGAAGACAGTCCGTCAAGCTAAGGAACGAGCAGCCCGCTCTGAATCACCCTAAGCACAGGACCGCTCGATAGACTGGGGAGCACTATGTCAAAAGTTTCCCTGGCTATCGCGTCCATCGTTGTCCTCGCTTCTGGAGCGCTCGTCGTTGGCAGTATTGCCGCGTCGTTTCCTGAGGAGTGCGACTCGCCCTACGAGCCGGGCAAAGCCTCGACTCTCGTGGAGGTCACGAACTCAGTCGAGGGCACGGCCCAGGCCAGCTTTCCCACACCTCTCAAGACCACCGGCCGCGAACTGACTGTGGTCCAGGCGGGCGAGGGTGAGCCTGCGAGGGCGACAGGGTTTGTTGACTTTGATCTCAACATTTTCCTGGGCGCTACCGGCGAATATGTCACGGGCTCGGATTACCAGCCCGGTAATCCTGTTCGACGCGTGATCGACCCGGAATCTGAGGACGTCTTTTCCGCAGTCCTGGAGTGTCAACAGCCGGGATCGCAGATCGTTCTGACCACGACCGTCGAGGATGTGTTTGGCCCCATCGAGGGTGATGAGTTCATCACGAACGATTCGACCATCGTGTTGGTCGTCGATGTCCACCAGACCTATCCCAGGAAGGCCAACGGCAGTGCTCGCCTGCCACAATCAGGCATGCCCACGGTTGTTCAAACCGACGAGGGCGTCCACGGGCTGAGCTTCCCGAACGCTCCCATTCCCACAGACCTGCGTGTCTCAGTTCTGAAACAGGGGGATGGAGTCGCCATTCAAGAAGGCGACTTCGTGACCACCCACTTCACCGCCGCCGTGTGGAATACGCGCGAAATCTTCAACACGAGTTTCGAGCAGGGCATTCCGTTATCACTCGTCGCTCGCGACACGTTCACTGCGGGTGACGGCGTAGGCGTAATCCCCGGTTTGGCACAGGCATTGATCGGTCAGACGGTGGGCTCTCAGGTTCTTGTCTCTGTTCCGCCGAGCCTTGGCTATCCCGCGGGCCAGGCTCCAGCGGGCGTGCCTGATGGTTCAACGCTGGTCTATGTCTTCGACATTCTGGGTATTGGCAAGTAGCACGGCTCTGGTGCCTCGCGCTCTAGGATGAGCGCGTGGCCAGCTCGCTTAGCACCGTCAACCCCGAGGATCGCCTTTTCCATTTGATTCTTGCGTTGATGGCCACAAGCGGGGGGCTCACGAAAGACCAGATTCTGACAACTGTGCGCGGCTATCGCGAAGACACGGAAGCCGGAATGGCGCGGGAGAGCATCGAACGTCGCTTTGAACGCGACAAGGATTCTCTCCGGGAGTTGGGCATACCCCTGGAGGCGCTTATTCCCCCCGAGGAGGACACCAACAACAAAAGCACCCTCTATCGGATTCCGAAGGGCGACTACGACCTCCCAGAGGATGTTGTATTTAGCTCGAGAGACGTTGCACTACTTAACCTCGCAGCCGCCGTCTGGAGGGAGGGAAGCCTCTCACGGGACGCGAAAACCGCGCAGATCAAGCTCGCATCGCTAGGCGCCCTCGTGGACGAAACACTTCTAGGTTTTGCCCCGATTCTGAGCACTCGGGAGCCAGCTTTGGCGACACTGCGCGAAGCGATTGATAAGTCCGTGCAGGTGAGTTTCTCTTACCTAAAACCCGGTGACACCAGCGCGACAAACCGAACCATATCTCCATGGGCGCTCGTGAACCACGAGGGCCGCTGGCACGTCGTGGGCCATGATTCTGGCAACAACAAGGAAAGAACTTTCCTGCTCCGCAGAATTGTCTCGACCGTGACACCGCTGGTCTCGACCCCCGGGGTCCCAGGGCCGGAGGGAATCGCCGATCGCGCTCTCAACGAACTCCGCGAGCTCTACGAAAGGAACACGGCCACCCTGCGGGTCAAGCCTGGCACCGATGCTGCAAGCGCGCTGAGGGCTCGAGCAGGCACCGAGAGTCGCAATGAACTTCTGAGTGCGCACTTCACCGACCGGGATGTGTTTGCCCACGAGCTGGCCTCCTGGGGTTCGGATGTGGTTGTGCTCGACCCACCCGAGCTCCGCGAACGGGTCATTGCCCATCTCGAAGCGTTGGTGAGAGCGCATGGCTAAGAGCCCCCGTCCTGGAGCGACCGACAACTTGATGTTGTTGCTCGCGTTGGTGCCCTATGTGCTCGATAAAGGCGAAGTGAGCGTGTCCGAGGCGGCTAAGCAGTTCCAGCGCAGCGAAGACGACATCGTTCAGGCAGTCCAGCTCATAGCCTGCGCGGGAATACCGGGGGAGAACCTCGCCTACTCGCACCTCGATCTCTTCGATATCGACTGGGACCTTTTTGAACAGCAACGGCTGATCACCTTCTGGAACACAGTCGCCATCGATCACTCGCCCAGATTCACAGCCCGTGAAGCATCCGCGTTGATCGCCGGGCTCCAGTATTTGGCGGCTCACCCTGCATATTCGGGCCGAGGCGACATCGATGAAGTGCTCACCAAAATTAGACGCGGAAGTTCACACGGGCATTCCGACAGAATTGCCATAGCGCAGCCGGTGGCCGAGGGCCATCTGCAGATTCTCAATCACGCAATCGACACGAAGGTCGCAGTCTCGATTGTGTATCACAACAAGGCCGGCGAGACGGCAACCCGAGTGATTGACCCCTTGGTTCTGGAATCCAGAGACGCCGCCTGGTACGTGAGGGCCTGGTGTCACCATCGGCAAGCGCTTCGCACGTTCCGCGTCGATCACATGGAAAGTGTGGAGGCAACACGTCAGCCTCAAGGCAACCACGATTCACTCATCGACGACATTTCGCCAGAGCTGTTCCAGCCCTCGAGCGACGACATCGCCGTAGTGATTGAGACGACGGTGGGCGCGCTGCCGGTCATCGCTGATTATCTCCCGCGCGGGTTTGTCCAACCGTCAGGCGATGGTGCATTGCGACTCGAGATTCCGTTCGCCCACTACGGCTCCCTGACACGGTTTGTGGCGGCCCACCCCGCACTGGTCAGAGTTGTGTCGCCTCCGTCTGCGGTGGCTGCTGTCAAGGAGTTCGCAAAGGAAGCCCTGGTGGCCTACCAACCCTGAAGGTAATCAGGCCCACGGTGCTAGAGTGAGCATCGCATCAAGAGAAAGGGAACACCGTGTCTGGAAATCTGGGTGGCTGGACTGGCCTGATTGTCCTCGTTGTCGTTTTGCTCCTTTTCGGTGCCCCGAAACTGCCCGGTCTGGCGAAGAGCCTCGGCCAATCACTCAAGATCTTCAAGACCGAAGTTCGCGGCGAAGATGACCCTAAAGACTCCAACGCCGGTGGCAAGGGTTCTGACGGGCCAGACGCCCCCACCCGGTAATCGTGGCGGAGTCCAGCCGCCGTTCGAAATCTCCCGAGGGCCGGATGACCCTGGGAGAGCATCTTCTTGAACTTCGCCGCCGTCTTGGTGTTGTCGGGTTATCAATCGTCGCGGCCGCAATCGGGGGGTGGTTCCTCGCAGACCCCGTCTGGGCGGCGCTGAGCGAGCCGGTCATGGAATTGGCCCGAGAAACCAACAGAGATGCGGACATCAACTACACCTCAGTGACGGAAGCCTTTGACACCAAGGTCGCCATCTCTCTGGTTCTCGGCATTGTGATGGCGGCGCCCGTGTGGCTGTACCAAATCTGGGCGTTCTTCGTCCCGGCGCTCAAGAGGCGTGAGCGACGCTACGCGGTGGGATTCTTGGCAGCCTCAGTTCCTCTCTTTTTTGCGGGAGTAACTGCTGGTTGGCTCGTGTTGCCCAACATCGTGGTTCTGCTTACAAGCTTCGCTCCCGAGCAGTCCTCAACCTTGCTGACAGCCAAGGTCTATTTGGACTTTGCCTTGAAACTTGTGGTCGCAGTGGGCGTGGGGTTTGTCCTTCCGGTGTTCCTTGTTTTGCTGAATTTCATCGGTGTGTTGAGCGCCAAGGCGATTATCCAAGGATGGCGCTGGGCGATTGTGACGATCGCTCTCTTCACCGCTCTGGCAACTCCTGCAGCAGACGTGGTGTCGATGATTTTGCTGGCAATTCCGATGGTCATCCTCTATTTCGTGGCAGCGGGGATCGCAGCGATCAACGACGCGCGTCTCGCCAAGAAAGCATCAAAACTTCTCGGGGGAGCAGACACCGGTTCCCATGACTGAGGCCAGTCCCGCGGAGCGTTACCGCGCGGCCGCAGCCCGGCGGAAATCCCCCCGTCTCGATGAGTTTCGCAACAGTCTTGGCTTCGATCTCGACCCGTTCCAGATATACGCGTGCGAATCCGTCGAGTCCGGAAAGGGTGTTTTGGTGGCTGCTCCCACGGGAGCCGGCAAAACAATCGTGGCTGAGTTCGCGATCTACGTGGCACTCCAACAGCCCCAGGTCAAGGTCTTCTACACAGCACCCATGAAGGCGCTGTCGAACCAGAAGTACCAGGAGCTTGTTGAGCGCTATGGCTATTCAGAAATCGGGCTGCTCACCGGCGATACGAGCATCAACCCGGGGGCAAGGGTCGTCATCATGACCACAGAGGTGCTCCGGAACATGCTCTATGCCGGTAGCTCCCTCTTGGAGAACCTCGGTTATGTGGTCATGGATGAAGTCCACTATCTGGCGGACCGTTTCCGCGGGGCCGTGTGGGAGGAAGTCATCATTCATTTGCCTTCCTGGGTTCAGGTCATCTCGCTCAGCGCCACCGTCTCGAATGCGGAAGAGTTCGGCGACTGGCTCCACACCGTTCGCGGACACACTGATGTGATCGTCTCGGAAGATCGCCCGGTGCCACTGCACCAACACATGATGTTTGCCCACAAGCTATTGCCGCTTTTTGCGAAAAAGAAGAGCTCCCTGGAGGTCAACCCCGAAGTTGTTGGGATGGCCCAGATGCTCGGTCGCCACTCGACGGGACGAGGACGCACCCGAGGCGCCCCGCGTTATGCGCGCTACGAGGACAAGAACCACAAGGTCTATCGCTCGGACGTGATCCGAATGCTCGATGGCGATGATTTACTGCCAGCGATCTTCTTCATCTTTTCGAGGGCTGGTTGCGATCAAGCTGTAACGCAGGTGTTGCGCGGGGGAGTGAAGCTCACCAACCATGAAGAACAGGCCCAGATTCTTGATTTTGTCGAGGAGAGCTGTCAGCGTCTCGAAGACGACGACAGGGCAGTCCTCGGCTACCACGCCTGGCTCGATGGTGTGGTCCGCGGCGTTGCCGCCCACCATGCGGGCATGTTGCCTATTTTCAAAGAAACCGTCGAGGAGCTTTTTCGTCGCAAGTTACTGAAGGTTGTCTTTGCCACAGAAACGCTCGCGCTTGGCATCAACATGCCAGCCCGCACAGTCGTTCTCGAAAAGCTCGAGAAGTTCAATGGCGAGGCACGAGTCCCCATCACCGCTGGTGAATACACCCAGTTGACCGGCCGAGCAGGTCGACGAGGAATCGATGACGAAGGCCACTCCGTCATCATCTGGCAGCCAGGCATCAACCCAGAAGCGGTGGCAGCATTGGCCTCCCGGCGTTCCTACCCGCTCAAATCAAGTTTCAGCCCCACCTACAACATGGCCGTCAATCTGATTGCCCAGTTCGGCGTTGAGCGGACCAGGGGCGTGCTGGAGTCGTCATTCTCCCAGTTCCAGGCCGATCGACACGTTGTCGAACTAGCCAGAACAGTGCGCAAAAACGAAGAGTCGCTCTCGGGCTATGCGAAGTCGCTTGAGTGCCATCTGGGTGATTTCCGTGAATATGCAGGGATTCGCCGGCAACTCAGCGATCTCGAGCGAGAACACGGGCAACGCAAATCCCACAAGGCGACCGGCGAGATCGGGAAAGACCTCAGTCGGTTACGCGCCGTGATGAAACGCCACAGCTGTCACGCTTGCCCCGATCGCGAAACACACGCGCGCTGGGCTGAGCGGTGGTGGAAGCTTGAGCGTGAAACCGATCGTATCCGCCGGCAGATCAAGAGCCGAACCGCGGCGATTTCGGTGGTCTTCGACAGAATCCTCGAGGTTCTCCTCGAGACCGGCTATATCCATGGCGAGGGGGAGGATCTGAGCCTGACACCCCACGGCGAAACGCTGCGACGAATTTATGGTGAACGAGACTTGTTGGTCGCGGAATGCTTGAGACGGCAGGTCTGGAATGAACTGAGCGGCCCGGAACTCGTCGCGATTGTGGCAACGCTCGTCTATGAACCCCGCCGTGATGACACAGCAGTTCATCCCAAAGATATGCCTGGTGGGCAGTTCCCCCATGCCTTTGCGGAAACCAGACGCCAACGCTCCAAGCTGGCTGCCATCGAGCGCGAACACCAACTACCCGAGGGAACTGATCTTTCTGCACAACTGGCTCTGCCCCTCTATCGCTGGGCGTCTGGCGAAAGGCTCGAGGATGTTCTCGAGGAGGGCGAGCTGACTGCTGGAGACTTTGTTCGCTGGTGCAAACAAGTCATTGATGTCCTTGACCAAATCGCCTCCGGTGGTGAAGGACCAGTTCAGCGTGTGGCGGCAAGCTCTAGGGCTAGCGTTTTCCGCGGCATCGTGGCTCTCAGCAGCGTGATTTAGGCTCTGGTGCTGATGAAGTTTCCGCCGCTGATTGAGCACCAAGACCGCGCGTTTGTGGGCTTTGTGTGGCCGCTTCCTGCAGCACTGACTCTTGCGGTGCTGGCAGGGTGGCTCATGGACTTGGGTTTCCCTGACCGCGATTGGTGGCCTCTCACGTTGCTTGGCACCGCGCTCATGATGGCAGCACTGCGCGGCGTTGTCTATGGCAAGGCTTTACTCATTGGGGCTCTCGGCGGCTTCAGCTTCTACGGAATCATGATTTGGTGGCTCACCGTCTACTTGGGCCCGATTCCCTGGATTGCTCTCACACTTGCGCAGGTTTTCTTTTTTTCGCTCGGGATGGCGCTGATTGCGCTGATCTGGCGCTATGGATCGCGGCAGTGGAACACCGTTGCGGGACGACTAGGCGTCGTCCCAGCCCTCGTCGGAGGGGCCTGGACGCTGCGCGAAGCAGTGGCCTCCGTGTTCCCCTTCGGCGGGTTCGCCTGGGGACGAATTTCTCAAAGTCAATCTGAGGGCCCCCTAGCGTCGCTGGTGGCGTGGGTGGGGACCAGTGGCATGAGCTTTCTTCTCGCCTGGGCGGCTGCACTCGCCGTTGCGCTAGTGGCCGAAGTTCGGCTTGCGCCAGAATCCAGGGCAGGCCTCGGGGTCGCAGTGGGAGTCGCGCTGCTCGTGTGGCCTGCGTACCCGGTCACCACAACTGGCTCCTTGCGAGTCCTTGCCGTGCAGGGCAATGCCGATGCGGGGCTCTTTGCCCAGTATGACCGCGGCGATAACCTCCGCGACCACTACCTGGTCACACAAGAGCTCTACGGGCTTGATGTAGATGTTGTCGTGTGGCCCGAGAACGCCTCAGACATTGATCCTCTGCGCTACCCAGAAGCCGCGGCCATCGTCACCGAAGTTTCGCGGGAAATGAATGCGCCCCTCATTGTTGGGACCATTACCAAATCAGGCGACGAAACCTTCAACAGCATTTTGCTCTGGGATTTCGACGAGAAGGCAGGGCAGTCGGTCGTTAGGGATCAATACGACAAGATTCATCCGGTTCCCTTCGCCGAGTATCTGCCGGCTCGAGACTTCTTCTACCCGTTGGCGCCTCCGCTTTTCGACATGATTCCCCGTGACTACTCCTTCGGACAGCGCGATGCCGTTTTCAGTGTTGCCGGAGCAATCGGGGGAGTGGCTATCTGCTACGACATTGTCGATGACGAGATCCTGTGGTCGATTATGGACGGGGGAGCGGACATTATTTTCGCTCCCACCAACAACGCGGACTTTGGCCAAACTGACCAAAGTGTCCAACAATTGGCGATTGCGAAAATGCGCGCAATCGAAACCGGACGAAGTGTGGTCAACATCTCTACCGTGGGAACGAGCGCGATTATGGATCCGACCGGTGCGGAACTCGATCGTTTGCCGACGTATACCGAGGGCTACATGGTCGTGGACGTTCCGCTTGCTACCTACCAAACCCCCGCAACACTCATCGGGCGCTCGCTTGAATTGGGGGTTGCGGTCTTCACGCTCGCAGGCCTCCTTGTTGCGGCGGCCGGCCATTTCGGCCGTTATCGCCGCGCATTACGGGTGAGCCAGGGCTAAAGGAGCGCTCTTCGCTTCGCGACGATATCCACCGCAAGATCTGCGCGGTCAGTGATGATGCCATCGACTCCCATGTCCAGCAGGCGTTCCATGTCTCTAGCCTCGTTGATCGTCCAAACATGAACCTCGAGGCCCTTGGAGTGAGCCATCCTGAGGAAGCTGGGAGTCACAATGGCCATTCCCCATCGCACTGGGGGGACTTGAAGCGCTCGAATCTCGGGCGGCATGCTCCACGTTGCACCCGAGAGCCCTAGCCAAGACCGCAGCCGGCCGTCCACGACGTGCCCAATCGTTGCACTGCTGACAACGCCCGGCAGTTTGGCCACGGCTCTCGCGCGAGAGGCTTCATCGAAGGAAGCGACCAGAACTCGATCGTGAACATTCATGTTCACGACGACATCGACAAAAGCGTCGACCACATCGGGAACCTTCACATCGATGTTGAATTTTGCACTCGGAAAAGCCTCTAAGGCTTCTACGAGAGAGGGAAATCCCTGGCCGAAGCCGAGATCAATACCTGCCAGCTCAGCGGCCGTGTAGTCAGAGACAAGGCCGGGACGCCCAGCAACGCGACTGAGATCAGGGTCGTGCGCCACGATGACCTGCCCGTCTTTGCTCAGATGGACATCGGTCTCCAGCACGTCTGCACCAACATCGAGGGCGGCTTGAAAAGCACCGATGGTGTTCTCAGCGTGCCCGGCCGGAAATCCGCGGTGCGCAAGAACTCTCGGGGCCTGGCCGTCAAAATAAGGCACACTTCACCACTTTCCTTGGCGTGTCCGAGGCAAGTATAGGCCTGCAAGACGAACGGACAAGGGTACGATTTGGGGATGACTAATCCCTTGGTTCCTGGCCAACTGACCGGTGCGAGAGCACTCGTAACCGGGTCCTCGCGGGGGATTGGTGCACAAACCGCCCAATTTCTTGCAGAGGCTGGGGCCTCGGTTGCCATCAACTACCGAAACAAAGCTGCACGGGCCGAGAAGCTGGTTGCTGAGATTGAGGCAAGCGGTGGCAGCGCGATGGCTATAGGAGCTGATCTCACTGATCCAGTCGGTGTGACCCGCATGATCTCGCAGATCAAAGAGACCTGGGGCGGTCTGGACATTCTTGTCTTGAATGCCTCTGGCGGCATGGAAGCTGACATGGGCGAGGACTACGCAATGAAGCTCAACCGGGACGCCCAGGTAGGCCTTTTGATGGCGGCTCTGTCAATCATGGAACGCGGGTCGCGGGTCGTCTTCGTCACCAGCCACCAGGCGCACTTTATTCGAGATGTGGAAACGATGCCCGAGTATCTTCCGGTGGCACTCTCCAAACGTGCCGGTGAAGACGCTCTGCGGGGCATGATCGACACCATGAGCTCGCAAGGAGTCGATTTTGTCGTGGTCTCGGGCGACATGATTGAGGGCACCGTTACTGCCACGTTGCTCAACCGGGCAAATCCTGGTGTTATCGACCAGCGCAAGGAACAGGTGGGAAAGCTCTACAACGTGGAAGAGTTCGCCGCTGAGGTTGCTTCAGCAGTCGTTGAGGACGTCCCCGCCGACCACACCCGACTCGTCGGCGACGTGTCAAGCTTTCTGCCCAGTCACTAGTCACGTGGAGACGGCGTGGTAGCGCTTCCTGGGCTGAGAAACACCAGTCGTATTGTGCTGATGGATCCCGGTGGGGCTGTGTTGCTGTTCAAGACGATGGCACCTGATTCTTCGGGGTTTTCACGGTGGATTACCCCTGGTGGCGGAGTCGATCCCGGCGAGACGCATTCTGAAGCGGCTCTGAGGGAATTATTTGAAGAAACCGGCCGCAGATTTGAGAGTGCCGGCGAAGCCGTGTGGACTTATGACTTTGAGGTGACATGGAATCAAGCTGATCACGATAGGGGCCACGCCGAATACTTCTTGGTTCACACCGAGCGCTTTGAGCCATCGAATGAGTTTTGGACCCCAGAAGAACACCACGACGTCTCCGCCTGGGGTTGGTTCACCGCTGAGGAGATTGCCAGGGCGGCAACACCATTCGAGCCCTATTTTCTCCCAGAACTGGTCGCGCGCCTCAGTGCTGGTTTATAGCATCCGATAATCTATATTATGTCAGATTGGCGAAGCCGGACGTAGGGTTACGTCTCCCCGCTCATGTGGACTGAGTCGCCCGGGCCCACTCGGTCAGCTTCGAAGCAGCGGCGCCTGAATCGATCGTCTGGTATGCGACGTCAAGTTTTTCTGCCAGTCGCTCCAGCAAACTACGGTCTCGCTGCGCTGGGTCGTTGGCCAGAGCAAAGGCAACGAGGCCAGCTGCCGTATTCAGTGCAACGATGTCTCGGACCGGACCTTTGGCTCCCCCCAGAACTTCCAGCGCTGTTTCAGCATTATGTTCTGGAGAGCGACCGAGGAGGTCCTCAACACTGGCTTGTGCAATTCCTAACTCAAGAGAGTTGATATCGTGCTCACGGATGTGGCCCCTTGAGACTTCCCAAACGTGAGTGTGGCCAGTGGTGGTCATCTTGTCGATGCCATCATCGCCCCGATAGACAAGTGCGGTTGCTCCCCTGGTCCTGAAGACTCCGGCCATCTGGGGCACGCGTGCCAAGTTTGATACACCCACAGCGCTGGCCTCTGGTCGTGCAGGGTTACATAGCGGGCCCAAAATGTTGAAGACCGTCGGAACGCCGATTTCCTTGCGGGCGGTTGCAGCATGGCGGAAGCCAGGGTGGAACTTGGCAGCATTCACGTAGGTAATGCCAACCTCCCGAAAAATCTCGGCCACGCGCACGGGCTCGACATCGATATTCACCCCGAGTGCCCCCAAGACGTCGCTCGCACCTGAGGACGAGCTTGCGGCTCGATTGCCGTGCTTGGCTACGGGAACACCCGCCGCGGCAGCCACAATCGAGGCAATGGAAGACACGTTGACGACCGCGCCGTAGGGGTCTCCCCCGGTGCCCACAATGTCAAGAACCATCGGGTCAATCGGCAGCGCGACCGCGTGACGCAACGCAGCGTCGCGAAAACCGACTATCTCATCGACCGTTTCCGGCTTTGCCCGGAGAGCGACCAAGAATGCAGCAATCTGCGCATCCGTGGCCTCCCCCGCCACGACCGCTTCCATGGCCTTGCCTGCCTCTGCGATTGAGAGGTCTTTGCGCTCGAGAAGGCTGCTCAACGTTGCGGCCCACGAGAAGGAGGAAGTCATGAACCCATGCTATCTGCCCGATTTGGGGCATGTCGCTCGACAAAATCCCAGCTACGAATCAGGCATAATGGAGGGGTGACGAGCGCATCGATATCTTCCTCATTCCGAGCGCCCGCGGTGAACCGACCTAACGTCGTTGCCGTGGGCACAATTGTTTGGTTGGGCAGTGAGGTGATGTTCTTTGCCGGTCTTTTCGCCATCTACTTCACTCTGCGCTCGACCTCACCTGAGCTCTGGGAAGCTAACACTGCGCTGCTTGACATCCCTTTCGCGCTGATCAACACCACAATTCTTGTTCTCTCTAGCGTGACCGCTCAGTTCGGTGTGTTCGCTGCAGAGAGGCTGCAGCCCCGGGCAACCGGCTGGAAGCCCACCCAATGGGGCATGATCGAGTGGTTCTTCCTCACCTACGCAATGGGCGCAATCTTCGTCGCGGGGCAGGTGTATGAGTACGCGGTGCTCGTCTCCGAGGGTATGTCGTTGAACTCTGATGCCTATGGCTCAGCGTTCTATCTAACGACCGGCTTCCATGGCCTCCACGTCACCGGAGGACTAATCGCCTTCCTACTCGTGATTGGGCGGGCCTATGCGGTTCGGGTCTTCACCCACCGGGAAGCCACCAGCGCGATTGTGGTCTCCTATTACTGGCACTTCGTTGACGTGGTGTGGATTGGCCTCTTCCTCGTCATCTACGTTCTGCGCTAACCCTCCAACAAGAAAGAAAACCCGGACATGTCACCCCAGTCACGTCGTAGCGGCCGTCGTCACCCCTTTGCGGGGGCCCTACTTCTGGCGGTTGCCCTCTTCGTGACCGGCGGCGCATACGCTGCGACCACTGCGGGAATCGCGTACGCGGAGACTCCCCCGGTGTCTCAGGCTTCTCTGGTCGAAGAAGGCGAGAAGCTGTTCCTCGCTAACTGCGCGAGCTGTCACGGCCTCTTCGGTGAGGGAACGATTGCTGGGCCCTCTGTTATTGGGGTTGGCGCGCTGTCTGTTGACTTCCAAGTGGGAACGGGCCGTATGCCGATGGCGGCTTCTGGGCCGCAAGCGGAAGTCAAGCCGGTTCAGTTCACACAGCCTCAGATTGACGCTATGGGAGCCTGGGTCGCCACGCTAGCGCCGGGACCCGCGATGCCGGATCCCCGGTACTACGCCGGTGACGGTGACACCGCTAACGGAGCAGAACTGTTCCGTATCAACTGCGCAATGTGCCACAACGTTGCTGGTGCTGGTGGGGCCCTGACCGAAGGTAAGTATGCTCCGGCGCTCAGCGGACTGGAACCCGTCCACGTTTACGGCGCCATGGTGACTGGCCCCCAGAATATGCCGGTGTTCAGCGACATGAACCTGACCCCCGAAGAGAAGAACGACATCATCACTTATCTGCGCTACGTGGATGAGACTCCCTCTGTGGGTGGATTCACCCTGGGAAGCCTGGGCCCAGTCTCGGAGGGTCTTTTCATCTGGCTCATTGGTCTTGGTGGCCTGATTGCTGTCGCGATTTGGTTGACCGCCCGCTCTAACTGACGCTTCTACGGAAAGGACACACCACAGCCATGGCCACTACGCCACCGGGAAAAAACCTGCAGGCTTCGCCCCAGGACGAGAATGACCCCGGCACCGCTGTTGTGTCAGCCAACACTCCCGCTAACCCAGGGCTTGCGCCCGAGCACCTGCGGGTTACGGACCTAGACCCCAAGGAAGAGAAGAAGGCCGAGCGCCTTATCGCGACTTTCTTCGCCCTCTCTATCGTCGGAAGCATTTTCGCGGCTGTCGCGTATTCGCTCTTCCCGATCATTCCGGGTGACATGCAGTCGGTCCGCAACAACAACTTGTTTGTGGGGCTCGGAATCACCGTCGCACTGCTGGGCGTGGGAATCGGTGCCGTGCACTGGGCCAAGTCGCTGATGCACGGCCACGAACTCGTTGAAGAGCGTCATCCGACAAGGGGGGATGACGAAACTCGCGATGCAGCCGTCGAGATTTTCAGTCAAGCGAACAAGGAATCTGGTTTCACCAGGCGCTCTCTGGTGCGAAACACTCTTATCGGTGCGCTCCTTGCCGCCCCGATTCCCGCTGTCGCACTCTTTAGGGACCTCGCCCCCGCAGCGGACCCCATCAAGAAGATGAAGAACACGATGTGGGAAGCAGGGGTTCGCCTCGCTCGTGACCCGAGCGGTCTGCCCATCAAGGCCTCAGAAGTAACTATCGGCTCGGCTTTCCACGTTATCCCTGAGGGGCTGGCCGAACTCGAGTACCACAAGATTGAAGAGAAGGCGAAGGCCGCGGTGTTGCTGATGCGCCTGCCGATCGAAGACTTGAACGAGTTGCCTGAGCGCGCTTCGTGGTCCTACCAAGGAATTGTGGCCTACTCCAAGATTTGCACCCACGTGGGTTGTCCTGTGGCGCTCTACGAGCAGCACACGCACCACCTGCTCTGTCCATGCCACCAGTCCGAGTTTGACGTGGCGAACCACTGCGAAGTGATCTTCGGTCCAGCGGCACGTCCGCTTCCACAGCTTCCTATCACCATTGATGATGAAGGATATCTAGTAGCACAAAGTGATTTCACCGAACCTGTTGGACCGAGCTTCTGGGAGCGTGAACTGTGAGTCAATCAGTCCAAGACAAGACCGCCGCGCCTGGGCGGGGAATGAAGTTCACCGGCTGGGCTGCTAACTATGTCGACGAGCGCACCAGTGCCTCAACTGCTGTCAAGGCACTGGGCCGCAAGATTTTCCCCGACCACTGGTCCTTCATGCTCGGTGAGGTGGCCCTGTACAGCTTTATCGTCATTCTGATCAGTGGCACCTTCCTCACCTTCTTCTTTGATCCCTCTATGACCATGGTGGAATACGACGGCTCGTATCTTCCCCTCAAGGGCATCGAGATGTCGGTCGCGTACCACACCGCTCTCGACCTGTCCTTCGACATCCGGGGCGGACTTCTCATGCGGCAGGTCCACCACTGGGCTGCTCTGCTCTTTATTGCAGCAATTGGGCTCCACATGCTCCGCGTGTTCTTCACCGGTGCGTTCCGCAAGCCCCGCGAGCTCAACTGGGTAGTCGGCTTCCTTCTTTTCGTTCTGGCTATGGCCGAGGGCTTCACCGGCTACAGCCTCCCCGACGACCTGCTCTCCGGAAACGGTCTTCGCATCATCGACGGAATGATCAAGGCCTTCCCTGTGGTTGGTGTCTGGATGTCCTACTTGTTCTTCGGTGACGAGTTCCCGGGAACCGTCGTCATTCCAAGGCTCTACGTGCTCCACATCATGTTGTTGCCGGCGATTTTGATTGCAACCCTTGCAATCCACATGGTTCTCCTCGTGGTCAACAAGCACACCCAGTTCGCTGGACCCGGCCGCACCAACGACAACGTCGTGGGCTCGCCCGTAATGCCCGTGTTCGCGGCAAAGGCCGGTGGATTCTTCTTCCTGGTCTTCGGTGTGCTGATGCTGATTGGTTCGCTCTTCACCATCAACCCCATCTGGAACTACGGGCCCTATGACCCCTCCCCCGTGTCCGCAGGTACACAGCCCGACTGGTACATCGGCTTTGCCGATGGCGCTCTGCGACTAGTCCCACCGGGCTGGGAGTTCGTGCTCTTTGGGTACACCTGGTCATGGAACATCCTCGCCCCCACGATTGTGCTGATTGTGTTCATCGGCTTGGTAGCGGTATATCCGTTTATCGAAGCCTGGATCACCGGCGACAAGCGCGAGCACCACATTGCTGACCGTCCCCGGAATGCCCCCACCCGCACGGGTATTGGCGCCGCCGGTGTCGTGTTCTATGCGGTCCTGTGGGCAGCAGCAAGCTCCGACCTGATTGCCACCCACTTCAAGCTGACGATCGAGGGCGTTATTACGACTCTCCAGGTGCTGCTTATCGTCGGACCCATCGCAGCGTTCATCATCGCTAAGCGCACCTGTCTGGCGCTCCAGCGCAAGGATCGCGAGATTGCCCTCCACGGCTACGAAAGCGGCCGTATCGTGCGTCTGCCCGGTGGAGAGTACATCGAGGTTCACGAGCAACTGGATGATTACGAGCGCTGGCGCCTTTTGGACTTCGAAGAGTACAAGCCACTTACGGTGCGCCCCGACGAAAAAGGCCGCATCACGATCGGAACTCGGGTTCGTGCGGGCCTCTCCCGGTGGTTCTTTGAAGACCGGGTTATGCCAGTCACCCAGAAGGAACTTGAAGACGCCTCTCGCCACTAACCACGGAGCGCTGGTAGGCGGTGACGCCTGCAGATAACGAATAGTAGGTCTAGAAGAGTCGTCTCATGTATTCGGCTTGCTGGGTGTAGCCCAGACGGTCATAGAAGCCGCCTGCGCGCCGAGAAGCCACCGTCAGCTGTGTGACACCCTGCTTCTGGCAGTCAGCCTCCACCGCTCGCACAAGCGCTGTACCCACTCCCCTGGTTTGCAGAGTGTCATCCACAGCAATCTCCTGCAGCTGAGCTGATGGACCATTGCTATAGAGCAGGGTGGACACCGTGGTGAGCGCGTAGCCGGCTACAGCGCCGTCGACTTCAGCGACATGGATCAGCGTGCGCGGAGCGTCTGCGAGAGCAACGACAAAGGACTTGGCAAAGGCAGCGGGGTCGAGCGGGATGACGTGCCCGAGTTTCCCAACGAGCCCCAACAGGGCTTTCTCGTCCGCGGCGGTGGCGTAGCGCACCGTGACGGAGTTAGCGGGCAAAATATCCTCGGTAGTACTCGTAAGTCCAACCGACCAGCGCGATCAACGCGACCGGGATTGCGTAGAGCGCCACCCAAATACCGACAGCAAAACCGAAAAACGCCAAAGCCGCACCGGCAGCCAGCATGAACGGCCACCAGCTCCAGGGGCTGTAAAAGCCAAGTTCCGGGTCGCCATCGTCGATGTCAGCGTCAAGGCGGTCCTCGGGCAAATCACCACCCTGGTTGCGCAACTGAACCTGAAGATAGAAGGCGATAAAGCTCGCGAGGATGCCACTGAGTCCAATAGCTATGGTGCCGATCCACTCGACAACCCCGGTGTCAATAATCGCCCACACCGTGTATACCGCGGTCAGCACGTAGAAATAGACAGCCAGAACCCACAGAACAACAATGTTGGTCTTCATGTCTAGCCTTTCGCCTTCGCGGCCGACTTGGACGAGTCAATCGCGATCGGCAAATCGACTTCTGGGTGGTTCAGGTCAAACGCAGGAGACTCGGAGCGAATCCGCGGGATTGACGTGAAGTTGTGCCGTGGAGGTGGGCAACTGGTGGCCCATTCCAGAGAGCGACCGTAACCCCAGGGGTCGTTGACCGTGACCTTCTGACCGTTACGCGCCGTGAGATACACGTTCAAGAAGAACGGGATCATCGAGAGTGCCAAGAGAACCGATCCCACCGTGGAGAGCTGGTTCATCCAGGTGAAGCCATCCTCTGGAAGGTAGGTGGCGTAACGACGGGGCATGCCCATGACTCCCAGCCAGTGCTGGATGAGGAAGGTCATGTGGAAGCCCACAAACAATAGCCAGAACTGGATGTGACCAAGAGATTCGTTGAGCATTTTTCCGGTGAACTTAGGCCACCAGAAGAAGAACCCAGCGAACATTGCGAACACGACGGTTCCAAAGACCACGTAGTGGAAGTGGGCCACAACGAAGTAGGAGTCAGAGACGTGGAAATCGAGCGGTGGTGACGCGAGGATTACGCCGGTCAGGCCACCGAAGACGAACGAGATCAAGAAGCCCAGCGCATAGACAATCGGCGTTTCAAAAGTCACAGAACCCCGCCACATCGTGCCGATCCAGTTAAAGATCTTCACTCCAGTGGGCACCGCAATCAGCATCGTCATCAGCGCGAAGAACGGCAAGAGGACTGAACCCGTCACGTACATGTGGTGGGCCCACACCGTCATGGACAGCGCGGCGATTGCAATCGTCGCGTAGACCAGGGTCTTGTATCCAAAGACCGGCTTGCGACTGAACACCGGGAATATCTCAGAGACGATGCCAAAGAACGGCAAAGCAATGATGTAGACCTCAGGGTGACCAAAGAACCAGAAGAGGTGCTGCCACAGGATGGCGCCACCGTTGGCCGCGTCATAAACGTGGGAGCCAAAGACCCGGTCACTACCGAGGGCCAACATGGCGGCCGCGAGCACAGGGAAGGCGAGGATGACGAGAATCGAGGTCACCAGCGTGTTCCACGTGAAGATGGGCATACGCCACATCGTCATACCTGGCACGCGCATGGTGATGATCGTCGTGATGAAGTTCACCGCACCGAGAATCGTTCCAAAACCACTCAAGCCCAGGCCGAAGACCCACATGTTTCCACCGATACCTGGCGAGAAAGTCTGACTAGAGAGTGGCGTGTATGCGAACCACCCGAACGACGCAGCACCCTGTGGCGTCAAGAACCCTGCGACAGCAATCAGAGAACCAAAGTTAAAGAACCAGTAAGCCAGCGCGTTCAATCGTGGGAAGGCAACATCCGGCGCACCGATCTGGAGGGGCATCAAGACGTTGGCGAACCCGGCAAAAAGCGGCGTCGCAAACATCAGCAACATGATCGTTCCGTGCATGGTGAAGAGCTGGTTGTACTGCTCCTTCGTCGCAACGATTTCGAGACCGGGGGCAAACAGCTGGGCGCGAATTACCAGCGCCATCACTCCACCGATAAGGAAGTACACGAAAGAGGTGATCAGGTAGAGATACCCGATCTTCTTGTGGTCGGTGGTGGTTAGCCAGTCGACAAAAACATTTCCTTTGCGGGCAACACGAGAATTAGAGAGACCCTGCGGGGTTTCCGTGACCGAAGGCCTGGGCGCTGTGGTGGTCATCTCTTACTCCCTTTCGCTCGCTGGTGTAGTGCCTGGAAGGTTCTGCAAAACGTTGAGCTCGGGGCCAAGGCGTCCGACATTGCCCGCGGCACGCAGAGCGCCAATCTGGCGCTGATACTCAGCTTCGGACACGACATGGACTTCAAAAAGCATCAGGGAGTGGTACTCACCACACAGCTCGGCACACTTACCCCGGAAAACGCCCTCCTGCTGAGGAATGAAGTACCAGTAGTTCGTGCGGGCTGGAATCATGTCCTTCTTGTAGAGGAAGTCGATGACCCAGAACGAGTGAATAACGTCTCTAGACTCGATCTTGATTTCCACTGACTTGTTCACCGGCAAGTAGAGCTTGGGAAGGACCTCAGACTCGACTCCGCCGCCGGGAATCTCTTGAGCCTGAATACCCGCGGAGTAGACGTTCTCAGTTAAGTAGTTGAAGTCCCACGCCCAGCGTTTGCCGTACACCTCGATCGACACATCGGGCGAGGGCAGAGGAGCCTCAATGACGGTCTGGTCACGCGCAGTGAACGCGAAGAAACCGAGCACCAAGATCAGGGGGACAATCGTATAGAAGGTCTCGATTGGCATGTTGTAGCGCAACTGCTGGGGAAGACCGGTCTGGCCCTTGCGCCTGCGATACACGACAGCAGCCCAAATAATCAGCAGCCAGGTCACGACACCGACAACGAGGAGAACAACCCACGAAACAACCCACAAATCGATGACGCGGTCGACCTGATTGGTGAGTCCTCGCTCTGTGGGCAACCACCCGAGCATCGACTGCTGAGTACACCCGGCCAAAACCAGGGAAACAATGGTGAGTAGAGATGCGCCCTTCAGGCCGCGCTTGAGGTCGAGACGCACAACTTCCCTTTCACCAATAAGTCGCCGAGTTAACCCCAGTCTATGCCATCCACCCTTGGCGTTAGGGCTGAACGCAGGCGTGTGCGCTGGGGAAATGCTGTGTTCTAGCTAAAGCTGTCCCCGCACGCGCAACTACCCTGCGCGTTCGGGTTGTCAATCGTGAAACCCTGCTTTTGGATGGTGTCCTCGAAGTCCACTGAGGCGCCATCCAAATACGGGGAGCTCATCTTGTCCACGACAAGTTCGACACCTGAGAAATCACGGACCAGGTCGTCTTCCATCAGACGTTCGTCAAAAAAGAGCTGATAGATCAAGCCAGAGCAGCCTCCCGGTTGAACCGCAACCCGCAGACGCAAATCGTCTCGGCCTTCTTGTTCCAGGAGGCTCTTTACTTTCTCAGCGGCACGATCGGTCAAGCCAACCGTGTGAGCTTCTTTGACAGTGTCGGTCATGTCATGTCCTTCCAACGGACCTATTCTAGAGCGCTCAGCCTGGCCAAGTCTGAGATTTCCCGGCGATTCAACTCAGCCAGCAATAGCGCCTCAGAGAGCAAGGCTCTCCAGAACACTCGAAGATCCAGAGACTCGTTAGGGCTGTGGGCGCGGGTGTCAGGATCTTCCACTCCCGTCACCAGTATCTGAGCGGCGGGAAAAGCCGCCGCCAGTTGGGAAATAAAGGGAATAGAACCGCCAACACCCTGATAGACCGCTTCCTTGCCAAACCCCTCACCGAGGGCCTGCGCTGCAAGCTCGAGCGCCGGAGCAGACGAATCAAGCGCGAACGGTTCTCCCAGCGAAACATCGTGCAGCTCCCAGTGGGCGCCAAAGGGGATGTGTCCTGCAATATGGGCTTCCAGTGCGGCCAGCGCTGAGGCTGAAGTGATCCCTGGTGGCACGCGCAGAGACAATTTGGCGGAGACCTCCGGCAAGAGTGTGTTCGAAGCGTGCGCCACACTCGGCAGGTCCATCCCGGTGATGGTGAGTGCTGCCGAGCGCCAGAGTCGTTGGGGCAGCGACCCGTGGCCCACCGGCCTGACCCCCTGCGCTAATGGCGCCTCTGGCCCGACGCCCACAGGTTCACCTGGTTCACCCGGCCCTCGACCCTCTAAACCTCTGATGGCGAGGCCACCCTCACTGTCATAGAACGAAGCAACGAGGGCACTAAACGCCATCATGGCGTCTGGGAGTGCCCCGCCGAACATCCCCGAGTGCACAGCGTGGGTGAGCGTTCGGACCCGAAGCGTGGCGGTCACGTTGCCACGGAGACTGATGGTCAGTGCGGGGGTTTCAGTGGAGGGGTTATCTGAGTCCGCGACGATGATAACGTCGCCCTGGAGCAGTCCACGATGTTCGTTGAGGAAACCGGCGAAGGAGGGCGAGCCGTTTTCTTCTTCGCCCTCGATAAAAACCACAACCCCTAGACGGAACCCCTCTGGTTCACGACTTGCGAGTGCCCGGAGAGCTCCAAGATGAACCGCAATCCCGGCCTTGTCGTCTGCACTCCCTCGCCCATAAAGGCGACCACCGCGGAGGGTGGGCTCAAATGCGGGGCTTTCCCACTGCGAATCCTCCCCCGGGGGCTGAACGTCGTGGTGGGCATAGAGGACGACGGTCGGAGCGTCCCCCACGGGTTCTCGGCGGGCGATGACAGCGGGCGCCCCCTCGTGATGTCGGTAGACACCAACGTGGCCAAACAGTCCTGTCGATTGAAAGAGCTCCGCTACGCGAGCCGCGCTGGTTTCCACCTGAGCCTGATCGAAGCCGTGCCACGACACGGAAGGGATACGGATAAGGCCAGCTAAATCAGCCATGAGCTGGGCTGCTCCACTAACGACGAGCGTGCGTAGCTCGGCAACCTCCGACGCTGAGTTTTCCCCCCGTGACATGCGGGTAATCTTAGGGGAGCTTCCCCACGAGATTGAGGTGACCTGTGGCGCAGACCCACGACGACGACTCCACCGAGAACGCCGCCGGCAAAGGCAGGCCGACCCCTCGGCGCAAAGATCGCGAAGCTGAACACAAGCGGCCTCTTGTGACAAACAATCGCAAGGAGGCTCGCGCCAAACTGGCGGCTAGCCGTGAGCGCGCGCGACTCGGAATGGCCAACGGTGAGGAGCGATTTCTCCCCCAGCGCGACAAAGGTCCTCAGCGCAAATGGGCCAGAGACTACGTGGACGCCCGGTGGAACTTTGGCGAGTTCTTGATCCCAGTGATGTTCGCTGTCATCATTGCCACTTTCCTGCCCTCGCTTGAAGCGCAGTTCATCGCTATCTCCGTTCTGTGGGGCTTCTTTCTTCTGACGGTTCTTGATTCGATTTGGGTCGGTAACAGAGTTCGCAAGGGTCTTCGCGCGAAGTACGGAGTTGAGAACGTCGAGAATGGAGTGCGCTGGTACTCAGCCATGCGCGCCCTTCAAATGCGAGGCCTACGTCTTCCCAAGCCTCAGGTGAAGCGGGGCGAAAAGCCGAGCTAGGCCCTAGCGGCCTGCAGCTCCTTTGTCAGCTTGGCCGCGAAAAGCGGACCACGGTAAACAAAACCGGTGTATGCCTGAACCAGCGTTGCACCGGCATCGAGCCGCTCCGCCACATCCACACCATCGAATACGCCACCAACGGACACAACGCAGACCTCACGGGGCAAAATCTGGCGCACCAAGTCCAAGACTTCCAAGGAACGCTCCCGCAGCGGGGCACCAGAAAGACCACCCTCACCCAGGCGCGCAACTTCCTGGGGCGCCGCACTCAATCCTTCTCGCGAAACGGTCGTATTGGTGGCAACGATGCCCTGGAGTCTCAACTTCATCACCAGTTTGCAGACTGAGGCGATTGCCTTAGTACCCAAATCCGGGGCAATCTTGACCAAGACCGGAGTCTCTCCGGCGGCTGCCTTGACCGCCTTGAGGAGCGGAGTGAGTTCCTTTTCCTGCTGGAGCCCCCGCAAGCCCGGGGTATTCGGAGAGCTAACGTTCACGACGAGGTAGTCAGCAAGCGGAGCTAACAGGGTGGTGCTTGTCACATAGTCGGCGGTCGCATCACTGATCGCCGTGACCCGACTCTTGCCTATGTTTACGCCGATGATGGGCAACTCCCCGCCCTGGACGCGAATCGCCCGAAGCCTTGCTGCGACCACCTGGGCGCCATCGTTATTGAAACCCATCCGATTAATCAGAGCCTGATTCTCAGGCAGTCGAAAGAGTCTGGGCTTGGGATTTCCCTCCTGAGGGAGGGCAGTGACCGTGCCCACCTCAACATGATCGAAACCCAGTGCATACATCCCGCGAATCGCCACCGCGTTTTTGTCGAACCCAGCGGCCAATCCAACGGGCGAACCGAAAGTCAGTCCTAGAGCATGAACTCTGAGAGAGGCGACAGGCGCGGTCTTCTTGCGAAGAATGCTCCGCAACGGCCACGTTCCGGCGAAAGCAATAATGCGCATTCCCCACTCGTGGGTGAACTCAGGGTCGAGGCGCTTGAGTACTCGGAACAAAGCCTGGTAGATCACGCCTCATCCTTAGCAGGGGCACTGGCGCGCAGCGCGCTGATTGCGTTGTCAAAGTCCTCGAGCGAATCAAAAGCTTGATAGACCGAGGCGAACCGTAGGTAAGCCACCTCATCAAGCTCGCGCAACGGTTCCAGAATCGATAGCCCAATCTCGTTGGCATCAACCTGGGATGCCCCAGTCTGGCGGATTGTTTCTTCCACCCGTTGAGCGAGTTGCGCCAGATCCTGATCTGTCACTGGCCTACCCTGGCAGGCCTTTTTCACTCCCGCGGCAATCTTCTCCCGCGAGAAAGGCTCTGTGACGCCACTACGCTTAATGACACTCAGGCTCGCTGTTTCGAGTGTTGAAAACCGTCGTCCACACTCCGGGCACTGTCGACGCCTGCGAATCGAGAGGCCATCGTCGCTGGTTCGCGAGTCGATGACCCGACTATCCGGGTGGCGGCAAAAAGGGCAATACATGGTGGGCTAAGCCTATAGACAAGTAACCGCTAGAGACCTTCGTCGAATCGTGCTGTGACGGCCTCACCGTGGGCAGGAAGGTTTTCAGCCTCGGCAAAAGTCACAATCTTGTCGGCGACCTGTCCCAGAGCTGCCTTGTCATAGTCAACAATTTGCTGGCTGCGCAGGAATGTTGCTGGTGATAGCCCCGAACTAAAGCGGCTGGCTCCGCCCGTGGGCAACACGTGGTTGGAGCCTGCGAGATAGTCCCCCGCACTCACTGGTGTGTAATCACCGACAAAAATGGCCCCCGCATCAGTCAAACGCTCAAGGATGTCCTCGGGGTTCTCCACCATCACTTCGAGGTGTTCCGGAGCGAGAGCATTTGAGATCATCACGGCATGATCCAGGGAATCAACCACAAAGATTGCTGACTGCTCCCCCACCAATGAGGTACGAACCCGAGAGGCATGCTTGGTGGCCTGAGCCCGCCTCTCTAGTGCCTTCGTCACCCGTTCGGCAAGCTCCATCGACGTCGTGATGAGAACCGCAGATGCCAACTCGTCATGCTCCGCCTGCGAAATGAGATCGGCAGCAACATATTCCGGGTGAGCAGTGTCATCGGCAATGATGCCTATCTCAGTGGGTCCAGCCTCAGAATCGATGCCCACAACGCCGTGAACAAGGCGCTTGGCTGTGGCAACGAAGCGATTACCGGGACCGGTAATCACCGATACGGGACGCAAACCAAGCTCAGGCACACCATAGGCCAAGGCTGCGATGGCGCCGGCTCCGCCCATGGCATAGACCTCCCTAACCCCCAGCAACGCCGCCGCAGCAGCGATAGTGGGGTGGATCTGCCCACCGCAGTCAGCCTGCGCCGGTGTCACCATAACGATCTCACGGACGCCCGCAGCCTGCGCCGCCACGACGTTCATTACCACGCTTGAGGGGTACACAGCCTTCCCGCCTGGCACATAGACGCCAGCTCTCACAACTGGAACCCAGCGAGTGCGCACGCTGCCGCCAGTATGGAAATTTGTCTCCGATGACTGGGGAACGCTGTCTTCTGAGGCGACACGCACACGCCTAATCGACTCCTCGATGGCCTCACGGAGGTCATCGTCGAGCTCTCGCAGAGACTGCGTCAGGTAGTCCTGCGTGACGACCAGAGAGTGGCCGCTGACGTGATCAAAACGTTGGGCTTGACTCAGAAGCGCCGCGACACCCTCGCGAGTCACCTCTTGCATCAGGTCGCTCACGAGCGCTGCGAGGTCTTCCCCCTCGATGACAACCCTCGGCACAAAGCCCAGTGCCGTCTCGGGAGTGATAGTCATCTCGCGAAGGTCAGATATCCGAATCATGGCGTTTCCATCGTACTCGGAGGGTTCTTGAAAGAACCGTGGCGCTCTGGCCTTAGGCTAGGTGAAATGAGCGACTACAGCGAACTTTCCCCGTCCCAAATCTTTCTTGAAGCCTTTCGCCGGCACGGCGCTGGGATCTCGGTCGTCACCGCCCTCAAGAAAGACGGATCTCCCACCGGGTTCACCGCCACATCTCTTGCATCTCTTTCCGCGGCGCCCCCTTTGGCAACGTTCAACATGTCCCAGACAGCAAGTTCCTGGGCGTCCATGAAGGTTGACCAGAGCGTCATCATCCATATGCTCAGCACCGACAACCTCGACCTTGCGCGGACGATGGCGGGAGAGGCAAGCGAGCGTTTTGCTGGTGACCATTGGGCACCTGGCCCCGACGGTCTTCCACTCTTGAAAGGCGTCTCGGCGTGGCTACACGCAAAGATTGTCGACACCATGGAGGTCGAATTCAGCGCAACGGTCGCCGTGCGAGTTCTTGGGGGCAACGTTGGCACCGGCGGCGATGCTCTGGTCTACCAGGGCAAGGACTACCGTCGCGCGACTCCGCTCGCCTAAGCGGTTCGGCTATGTCCTAGGCGCTGAGGCACTCGGAGCCAAGCAAGCTCTTCACTTCACCAATCAGGTCAATACTCACCGTGACTTTCCGGGGAAGCTCAAAGACGCGGGCAACCCCCGACTTCACCAGTCGGAGGCGGACGGCTGCTTCTCCTTCGTGCCGCTCCAGGGCCTGATCTAGCGCAGTCAGGACAGACACTGTGGCGAATTTTTCCGGCACGGTTAGCGTCAACGGCTCGTCAGAAGAATCTGCGCTTATGGTCAAGGGAATCAGTTCCACGGCGTGGAGACCGATGCCCTCGTCGCGCTTGGAAATCCGGCCGCGCAGTGCGACGACACTGTCTGGGACCAACTCCGATTGGTAGTTCTGGTAGGTCTTGCCTAGGAACATAACGGCAATCTCGCCACCGAAATCTTCAATGGTTACCTGCGCATAGGGATTGCCGTTGGAGCGCGCGACCCGATGATTGACGCTGGTGATGAGCCCCGCAATCGTTAACACTTCGCCGTCATCCTTGTCTGAGGACAAGAGTTCAGCGATCGACAAGTCAGCCTCACGGGCGAGTGGGATCTCGAGACCTGCTAGCGGGTGGTCAGAGACGTACAGCCCCAACATTTCTCGCTCTAGGCTGAGGAGCTCTTTCCTCGGCCACTCGGGTCGCTCCGGAACTAGCTGAGCGCTTGGCTCACCGGAGTCTTCCATAAGGCTGTCAAAGTCAAAACCGACATCACCGTGCTCTTCTGCTTTTTTGTTGCGAATCGCACCCTCAACGACTGACTCGTGAACTTCGTATAGTGCTCGTCGGGTGTCGCCGAGCTGGTCGAAAGCGCCGGCCTTGATGAGCGATTCCACAGTGCGCTTATTGAGGACAGTGGAGGGAACCTTTTTGACAAAGTCGTGGAACCCCACAAAGGCGCCCTGTGACTCCCGGGCGGTGCGAATTGCGTCCACCACCCCAACACCAACATTGCGTATGGCCGCGAGGCCAAAACGGATGTCCTCCCCCACGGCAGCAAATGTCGCAAAGGACTCGTTGACATCCGGTGGCAAAACATTAATGCCCATGCGTCGACACTCGTTGAGATAGATAGCTGACTTGTCCTTCTGGTCGCTCACACTGGTCAGTAGAGCGGCCATGTATTCAGCCGGGTAGTGAGCTTTGAGGTAGGCCGTCCAGTACGAAATCATCCCGTAGGCGGCGGAGTGCGCCTTGTTGAAGGCGTAATCGGAGAAGGGAACCAAGACCTCCCACAGGGTGTGGACGGCATCATCGGAGAAGCCGTTGCCGTTCATCCCGGCTCGGAAGGCTTCGAACTGGATATCGAGTTCTTCCTTCTTCTTTTTGCCCATCGCGCGACGCAGTAGGTCAGCCTGAGCGAGTGTGTAACCAGCGAGCTTTTGGGCAATCTCCATTACCTGCTCCTGATAGACAATCAAGCCGTACGTGGTCCCCAGAATCTTCTCCAACGATTCGGCCAGTTCTGGGTGTAGCGGGGTGATTTTCTGCACACCGTTCTTTCGCAATGCGTAGTTCGTGTGCGAGTCAGCCCCCATGGGCCCGGGTCGATACAGCGCAAGAACGGCAGAGATGTCCTCAAAACTGTCGGGCTTGAGCAACCTCAACAGGCTGCGCATCGGACCACCATCGAGCTGGAAGACGCCGAGTGTGTCACCTCTGGCCAAAAGCTTGTAAGCCTCCGAATCATCAAGGGTGAGCTCCTCGAGGACGGGCCGCTCTCCCCTGTTCGCTTGGATGTTGTCTAGGGCGTCATCGATGATGGTGAGGTTACGAAGGGACAAGAAGTCCATCTTGACCAAGCCGAGCGCTTCAGCCGCGGGGAAATCAAACTGGGTGACAACCTGACCATCCTGCTCACGCTTCATGATGGGGACTATGTCGATTAGCGGTTCGCTGGACATAATGACGCCTGCCGCGTGAACCCCCCACTGACGCTTGAGATTCTCGAGGCCTTGAGCGCGCTCAAAGACAATCTGTGCATCCCGATCGCTCTCCAAAACTGCTCGAAAGTCTGCGGCCTCTCTATAGCGCTCATGGGCCTTGTCCGTGATGCCAGAAAGCACCATCTCCTTGCCCATCACGCCAGGTGGCATCAGTTTCGTGAGCTTCTCCCCCATTCCGTAGGGATAACCCAAGACGCGCGCGGCGTCCTTCAAGGCTTGCTTGGCCTTGATCGTGCCAAAAGTCACAATCTGAGCAACCCGGTCATCGCCATACTTTTCCGTGACGTAGCGAATCACCTCGCCGCGGCGGCGCTCATCAAAGTCGACGTCAAAGTCCGGCATCGAGACGCGTTCGGGGTTCAAAAACCGCTCAAAAATGAGGCCGTGCTCAAGCGGGTCGAGTTCGGTGATGCGCATGGCGAAGGCCGCCATCGAACCGGCGCCCGATCCACGGCCCGGGCCTACCCGGATGCCATTGTTCTTGGCCCAGTTAATGAAGTCGGCCACCACGAGGAAGTAGCTCGCGAAGCCCATCTGGATGATGACTCCGATTTCGTAATCGGCCTGAGCCTTGACCCGATCAGGTATCCCCTTCGGGTAGCGAACGGCGAGCCCCCTGTGGACTTCTTTCTCGAAGAAACTCGCCTCTGTTTCACCCTCAGGAACGGGGAAGCGTGGCATGTAGTTGGCGCTCTCGTCGAAGCTCACTGAAGCGCGCTGGGCAATCAACAAGGTGTTGTCGCTGGCCTCAGGGAATTCGGCGAATAGCTGGCGCATTTGCGCTGGTGTCTTCAAGTAGAACTCGTCAGAGTCGAACTTGAAACGCTTAGGATCATCCAGGGTTGAACCCGACTGCACACACAGCAGCGCCGCGTGGGCGTCTGCGTCGGCGGCCGTCGTGTAGTGAAGATCATTTGTTGCCACCAACGGCAGACCCAACTCCTGGGAAAGCTTGAGCAAGTCCCCGATGACCCGTTTCTCCAGGCCGAGCCCATGATCCATGATTTCGACGAAATAGTTATCTGCCCCGAAGATGTCCCGGAACTCTGCAGCGGCCTGGACGGCCTCCGCATACTGGCCAAGGCGCAAGCGAGTCTGAACTTCACCGCTGGGGCACCCAGTGGTGGCAATAACTCCAGCGCTGTAGCGGGAGAGCAGATCACGATCCATCCTGGGCTTGAAGTAGTACCCCTCCAGGGATGCCAGAGAGGACATGCGGAAAAGGTTGTGCATACCCTCGGTGCTCTCCGAGAGCAAGGTGATGTGCGTGTAACTACCTGCTCCGGAGACATCGTCTTCCCCGCCCCCGCCCCACTGGACGCGGGTTTTGTCGCTGCGATGCGTTCCGGGCGTCAAATACGCCTCAATGCCAATAATCGGGTTAACCCCGGCGGCCTTCGCCTGCCGCCAAAACTCATACGCTCCAAACATCACACCGTGGTCGGTGATAGCAACACCCGGCATTTCTAGACGGGCAACCTCGTCGATGAGGGCTGAGATCTTTGCTGCACCATCGAGCATTGAGTACTCGGTATGGACGTGAAGATGTGCGAAAGAGTCGCCAGCGGAACTCACCAACACCTCCTCGTATGCCTTGGACCTCTAGCGTAAACCGCGCCAGGGTTAGCCCCGAACGCACGCGTGGGCGCCTTAGGCTCGCAGTCGATCCAGCGCGGTCTGTAGGTCCTCAGGGTATGTGCTGACGACCGTTATCTGCTTGTGGCTCACCGGATGAACGAACGATAACTGCATGGCATGCAGCCATTGGCGATCCAGGCCAAGGCGATCCGCCAGAACGGGATCAGCGCCATAGAGTGTGTCGCCGACAATCGGGTGGCGATGGGCCGCCATGTGCACGCGGATTTGATGCGTGCGTCCAGTCTCAAGACTGACGCTCATCAGCGACGCCGCGGGAAAAGCTTCGAGGGTTTCGTAGTGGGTTATTGAATCGCGGCCTCCGGCAACCACCGCGAACTTCCATGATGAACTCGGGTGTCGGCCAATCGGAGCATCAATAGTTCCCGTGCTCGGATCAGGATGCCCTTGAACGAGCGCGTGGTAAATCTTCTCGACTTCGCGAGCCTTGAAGGCGCGTTTCAGCACGCTGTAGGCGTGCTCGCTCTTCGCTACCGCCATGAGCCCCGATGTGCCAACGTCCAAGCGGTGCACAATCCCCTGGCGCTCTGGGGGACCTGAGGTAGAGATTCGATAGCCAGCCCCAGCCAGTGCCCCCAGGACACTCGGGCCATCCCAGCTCGGTGCAGGGTGCGCAGCTAGTCCCGGTGGCTTATCGACAACGACGACATCATCGTCGTCATAGAGAATTTTCATCTCATCAACAATCACCGGTTCAATGCTCGGTGGCTTCTTGGGTTCGAAGCTCACATCCAGATGATCTCCGGCGGCAACCCGATCGCTCTTGACGCCGGGCCTGCCCCCCAAGAGAGCGCCGCCCGAATCAATTACTTCTTGTGCAAACGCTCGAGAGAAACCGAACAGTCGGGACAACACCACATCGAGCCGCTCGCCCCCAAGGCCCTCTGGAACCTCAACCGACCGGTTTTCAGCCACAAGCCGGCCCTAGATCACCAAGCGCATGAGCTGCGCAGTAGAGCGTGTCCCCCGAGGTCACGCCTGAGGAGGCTCGGCTGGAGCCGACGTCGACTCCAAAGAACGCAGCTGGTCGTTAATGAAGGACGTCAAGCTCTGGCGGTACTCGCGCTCAAAGTTGCGCAGTTGGTCGACTGAAGCCTGAATTGCCGAGCGCTGCGTCTCGAGCTGAGCGACATGAGCACGGTGCTCGGCCTCTGCCTCGGCAACAATGCGCGCGGCCTGAGCGTGGCCTTCCGCGATGAGCTCATCACGCTTCTGGATGCCCTCGCGCACGTGCTCCTCGTGGAGGCGGCGGGCGAGTTGAAGAAGGTTATTGGCGTTCTCGGTGTCAATGCCCTCTGTAGCGGCAGCAACAGGGGCGGCAATGCCCACAGAGCCCGTTGATCCGCCACTGCGCTGGAGTTCAGCAATACGGGCGTCGCTCGCCGCAATTTTCTTCGCCAGCTCCTCGTTTTCCGAGGTGAGGCGACGCATTTCGACGACTACCTCGTCGAGAAAGTCGTCGACCTCGTCCTGGTCGTAGCCCTCACGGAACTTCGTGGACTGAAAGCGCTTGTTGACGATGTCTTCGGGAGTCAGTGCCATGGAAACTTACCTCGTTACTGTCGTGGGGTCCCGGCGCACAACGGAGGTTGCCGCACAGGTTCATCTTTGGCGCCTTCTACCCTAGCGCTAGGGGGAAAGATTCCGGGTATCTGTTACCGAAAGCCGCCAACAATCGAGAGTGCAAAGAGTGTCGCAATCATGACAACGCTCCAGCCTAAATCGATTGCTGCTCCGCCAAAACGAATCGGTGGAACAAACCGTCTCACCGCGGACAAGGGCTTGTCGGTGACGGTGTACGAGAGCTCAGCGACCACCAGAAGTGGGCCCTTGGGGGTGAAATTCTTCGAGAGGACTCGAACCCAATCGAAGATAAACCTCAACCACAGAGCGATGAAAAAAACGTAAAGGACGATGTATGCAATGGTCGCTAGCAAAGAAATCATGATGCGGCCATTATCCCTAACCCGCCCGAGAGTCGGGTGAGCTTAGTCGAGGAGCGAAGCGTCTACTTCAGATTCGAACCCGTCGCCATCGCCGCTCACCAACACGTGAGAGGGCGAGAGCAAAAAGACCTTCGGCGTCACGCGCTCGATGTGACCGCGCAAACCCTGGGAGAGACCGCTGGCGAAGTCGACAAGTCGACGAGCCTCCGACTCACTCATTTGCGTCAGGTTGATGATTACGGGAACCCCCTCACGGAAGGTTTCTGCAATTACGCGTGCGTCGTCGTACTTCTTGGGGTGGACAGTCAAAATCTCGTTCACGTCACTCATCCCTTGTGATTTGCCACCGCGACGAAGCGGGGTTACCGTGGCGCGCGCAGCTGGAGCCTGGGCTGCCTGCTGAGCGACGGGGCGCTGGGGGGCGTCGTCGTAGGATTCCTCGGCAAGCCCGAGAAACTCAAGTGTCTTGCGTAGTGGATTCGACATGGGGCCTCTTTTCGCGGTGAATACAGTTAAAGGCTAGGCGCCAACGGGTCGTTTTCCCGTGATTGCCGTTCCAATGCGCAGGTGTGTCGCGCCGAGCGCAATCGCGGCCTCAAAATCCCCTGACATACCAATGGAAAGATCACTCGCGGTCGGAGCCAGTGAGCGAACACGCTCCGCGTACTCCAGGACACGCTCGAAAGCCTTCGAGGGCTCTTCGTCCACCGGCGCGACCGCCATCACACCGCGGAGGTTGAGCACTGGAACCTGGAGGACTGCCTCGCACAAAGCCTCAAGTTCCCCCGGCAAGACGCCGCCTCGGCCCGGAACATCGGTCAGGTTGATTTCAACGAACACATCAACCTTTCGATCCTGGCGCGCAAGCGCCTCAACCAGAGAAGGTCGGTCGAGGGAGTGAATCACCTGCGCATATTCCGCGACCGCTCTGGCTTTGTTTGACTGGAGTTGACCGATGAAATGCCAGGTCAAATCAAGCTCAGCCAGCTCAGCGTGCTTGGCAACTGCCTCTTGATGCCGATTCTCACCCACGTGTCTGATCCCCAGAGAGTAAAGCTTGCGAACGAGTTCAGCGGGATGAAACTTCGTGACCACGATGGTGGTGATGTCGGACTCGAGGCGACCGGCCGCCCTCGCGGCTGAGGCAATCCGCTCGTGGACCTCGAGAACCCGGGCTTCAAGGCTGTCGCCCACGGGTTGCATTACCTCAAAAAGTCGGGCACATCGAGATCGCCGTCGTCATCGGCGTCGGCAGCGAAAACAGGCGCGTCGGTGCCGAGGGGCTCCTGTTCCTCCGGCAACAACCAGGACTCCTCAGGCTTCTCTGCCGGGACCGAAGGCTCATCGCCCCCGGTTGCACCCTCAACGGGAACGGCGGGCTCGCTCTTGCGCTGGCGAGACTCATCAAAACCCGCGGCAATCACGGTCACGCGAACTTCATCCCCGAGCGAGTCGTCAATGACGGCTCCGAAAATAATGTTGGCATCGGGATGTACGGCCTCTTCGACAAGTTTGGCGGCGTCATTGATCTCATAGAGGCCAAGATTTGATCCACCCTGAATCGACAGCAGCACGCCTTGAGCGCCCTCAATGCTCGACTCCAAGAGTGGCGAGGCGACCGCCAACTCCGCAGCCTTGACGGCCCGGTCAGCGCCTCTGGCAGACCCGATACCCATCAGAGCGGTACCCGCATCCTGCATCACCGATTTCACGTCGGCAAAGTCGAGGTTGATAAGTCCAGGGGTGGTGATCAAATCGGTGATTCCCTGCACACCGGCAAGGAGAACGTGATCAGCCGTCTCAAAGGCTTCCAGCATGCTGATCGTCCGGTCGGAAATCTCGAGCAGACGATCGTTGGGAACAACGATCAGCGTGTCCACTTCATCCTTGAGAGCTTGAACACCAACCTCGGCCTGGGACATGCGCCGTTTGCCTTCAAATCCAAAGGGCTTAGTCACGATGCCCACGGTCAGGGCGCCAATCGACTTGGCAATGCGCGCAACGACCGGTGCGCCACCGGTGCCCGTGCCACCGCCCTCGCCAGCGGTGACGAAGACCATGTCAGCGCCGGCCAAAGCCTGCTCAATTTCCTCTTGGTGGTCCTCCGCGGCGCGTCGTCCGACTTCTGGGTCCGCACCGGCGCCAAGACCGCGAGTCAGCTCACGTCCGACATCCAGCTTCACATCGGCATCGCTCATCAGGAGCGCTTGAGCATCAGTGTTGATGGCGATAAATTCCACGCCGCGCAACCCTCGATCGATCATGCGATTAACCGCGTTGACACCGCCACCTCCGACACCCACCACTTTGATGACCGCGAGGTAATTGTGTTGACCGGACACCGGTACTCCCTTTCGCTAAACCCTCAACCTCTACTTTAAGATTAGAGTTTTATTCACTTTTCCTGTGAGACGAAGCTAAAGCGCAATGCCATCCAGTGGGCGGAGGCTCTGGGCGTGTCGCAGAACCCGCAAAAACAAAAGAAACCTCAGTCCTGCTGACGAACCACCACGCTGTCAGGCGTTGTGACATCGATCACCTGCGGTTGCCCCGCGCCGGCTGCTCGCAGCGCGGCACCCAGAACGCGAGCTTTCTCCCGAGAGCGCTCCGCGCTACCCCAAATGACCTCATGGGAGCTCTCCCTCATTGTGAAGCGCACATCGTCGAGGGTTGATGCCGTCACTCCCTCCACGCTGCTCGAGATATCGGCAGGAAGAGCCAGCAGTACTCGCGCTACCGCTTCAAAGCTTGGCGAGTTGGGATCAGCCTCAACCATAATGATGGGAAGGTTGGCTGGCGGCTCAGGCTGGGACCACAGTTCCACGGCTGCCGCATCCACCACAACGAATAATCCCCCGCGCGCGACGGCCCCGAGCGCTTGACGCTCGTTGAGAATAATGACAAGCGTCCCCGGAGGCTCAATACGCGTTTCAAAGGCCTGGATTACCCGAATCGACTTGAGCGCGGTCGCGATTCGGTCATTACTGATGCGAGCGAGTGGCTCGCCATAAAGGCCTGATAGCGCTTCTTGAATCTCTTCCTCGGACACCGTCGTGGAGCCCTCGACCTGGACATCGCGCAGAGCGAGCGCCGGGGAAAGTACCAGAACAACAGTGGCCAAAACGACCACAGCGATACTGGCCAGCGACGCAGCCCACACCCGCCTTCGGTGCCGGGTTGCTTGCGTGAAACCCTTGAACTCGGCCTTCTCTGCCTTCTGGCGGCGTTTAGTGGCCTCGCGCACAACCGCCTGCGCTTTGCGTGGGTGGCGCGGGCCACCCACGGCGGGCCGCCGTGCTGGCTTCTTCGAGGAAAAGTCGTCAGGACGGCGCATGGTGGCTCTCATCCCAAGCTCTCTTGGCTGCCAACAGCTGCGGAACAATCTGATAAAGGTCGCCCGTGGACATGGTCAGAATGATGTCTCCCGGTTCGGCCAGAGCAACCGCTTTTTCACAGGCTCGCGTCCAGTCGGGCTCGTAATCAAAGGAGTACCCAGCAGGAAGCTTCTGCAGAATCAGATCCGTGGTGACACCCTCAATCGGGTCCTCCCGCGATCCGAAGATGTCGAGAAAAATAGTGTGATCACTCCCTGCTGCGAATGCAGTGGCCAGCTCTGTAGCCATGTACTGCGTTCTGGAAAACAAATGCGGCTGGAACATTGTGATGACACGTCCGGTTCCAACCACGGCCCGGGCGGTCTCCAGTGCTGCAGCGACCTCCGTCGGGTGATGCGCGTGATCGTCAAAGAATCGAACCCCACTAATTTCCCCGTGGAACTGGAATCTGCGGTCCGCACCGCTAAAGCCGCTGACCGCATGGGCAGCATCTGCGAGCGAGAGCCCAGCATCAACCAAAACACCAACGACCCCCACCGCGTTCAGGGCGTTGAGCCGACCGGGAACGCCCAACACAATCTCAGCCTGCGCTCCGGCATGAACAATCTGCGCGCGGGCCACAGGAGCCGGCTCGACACTCTCTATGTGAAAGTCGGCCTCTGGGGAGAACCCGTAGGTTTTCACCAGAGCGAGATCAGAGAGTCTGGCCGCCAATTCTCGTGTGCCCTCATCATCCGCGCACAGCACAACGCCGCGTGTGGCCGTTCTCGCAAAAGCCTCAAAGGCTTCATAAATCGCGTCCATACCACCGTAGAAATCAAGATGATCAGGTGCCACATTCGTAACGAGCACCGTGGACGGGAAATAGGTGAGAAACGAACGGTCGGACTCGTCGGCTTCAATCGCGAACAAGTCCGCCTCACCACTGCGCGAAGAAACACCCCACTGGCTCACCACACCACCATTGACGAAACCAGCGTCAATTCCAGCCCGGTGGAGTGCGCTGGCAAGCATCGCCGTGGAGGTCGTCTTGCCGTGGGAACCCGCCACAGCCAGGACAGTTTTGCCACGCATGACCCAGCGCAGTGCGCTTGATCGATGAATGACCGTGAGTCCGCGGGAATAGGCCTCTACGAGCTCGGGGTTCGAGTCCCGAACAGCACTGGACGCCACGACGGTGTCAGCCTCCCCCAGGTGGCTCGCGTCATGCCCAATAAACACGGTAATGCCAGATTGTCTGAGCGAGTCGACAACCTCTGAATCGGATCGGTCGGAACCGGTAACGATCACACCCTGCTCGGCCATAACGCGCGCGATACCACTCATCCCGGAGCCCGCAATTCCAATGAAGTGAGCCCGATGAATGTTCTCAGGAAGGTCTCCGCCAGGTAGTGGCTTCACGCTTTCCCACTTTCCGGCGACGACAGCGCCTCCAGCATGACTTCGACAAACGCCTGCGTGGCTCCAGGCCGGCCAAGGCCAGCAGCGCTGGTGCGCATCCGCTCGAGCGCTTTTTCATCGGCAAGCAAAGGGAGAACAACTTCTCGGACACGCTGGGGCATGAAATCCCGATCGAGAACAAGCACAGCTGCTCCGGCAGCAAGGCTGTCGGCAGCGTTCTTTTCCTGCTCGCCATTGCCCACGGGGTAGGGAACGAAAATCGCAGGCAGCCCGAGTAGCTGAAGCTCTGACACGGTCGCTGCCCCCGCGCGCGAAATCACTGCAGTCGCTGCAGCAAAGGCCAGGTCCATTCGATCGCAGTATGACAGGGCGACATACCCCGTCGTGGAAGGAGGCAGCGGGTTTCTGCTGCCCACAATGTGCAGAATCTGCCAATCCAGCGCGAGAACATCTGGCACAAGCTCGGCAAGTGCGCTGTTGAGCGACTGAGCGCCCTGAGAACCACCGGTCACCAGGAGAGTCTTTTTGTCAGGCTTCAAGCCAAAGGCCTTGCGTGCCGCTGAGGGGTTGGGCGCTGTTTCGGGATGAGTAATGCTCCTGGCCAAGGGCATCCCGAGCGCCCGGGAATGGGGCAACTGCGTCTGGCTGAACGTGGTCACCACAAAGGGAGTCAGCCTGGCGCCTAGCTTGTTCGCAAATCCCGGAACCGAATTGGCTTCGTGGATCACAAGAGGCTTCCTGGTGAGCCACGCAGCGACGTAACTTGGCGCAGAGGCGTAGCCGCCGAATCCGGCGACGACCTGGGCCCGGTGGCGCAGAATGAGCCAGACGACCTTGCCCACAGCAACCGCGAAACGCGGCCAGAAGAGAAGCGCGGCGAGACTCATCTTTCTGGGCATTGGGAGGCGCGCCGTTGTGGCCAGGGCGAACCCCGCGGCGGGAACCAGGCGCGATTCAAGTCCTTGGGCTGTCCCTACTACCAGGATTTCCGAGGGTACACAGTGCCCCTGCCGCACAAGTTCGGTGGCAACTGCGAGCAGGGGGTTGACGTGGCCGGCGGTACCACCGCCCGCCAACAGAACTCGAGTCATCGAGCGGTCGCCCTTCGTCGTGCTTGGTACTCAGTCACTGACTCCGAGCCGGTTCGATTGAGGGCCATGACCAAGCCGATCGCAATCAGAGACGAGAGCAACGCCGAGCCACCCATCGACATAAAGGGCAGCGGAACACCCAAAACCGGCAAGAACTCGAGGACCACGGCGATGTTCACCAGAGCTTGACCGATAAGCCAGACCATCACACCGCCAGTAACAATTCTTGCGAATGGGTCTTGCTGGGCCCGAACCATGCGGGCCATGGCAACAGCGAGAACGACAAACGCGACCATGACCAACGTGGTCCCCGCGAGACCTAGCTCTTCTCCCACGATGGCGAAGATGAAGTCGGTCTCAGCTGCAGGCAACCACGACCACTTGGCTCGAGAGTTACCGAGTCCTACACCGAATAGGCCTCCAGAGCCCAGCGCAAAGGTCGAGTGGACGCTCTGCCAGCAGGTGGTCAAATAGTCGTCCTCAGTGCAGCCAGAGAACCAGGTCATGATGCGAGAGACGCGGGAGGGGCTAAGTACCGCGAAAATCCCAAGAAATGCTCCAAGCACTCCCATCAGAGCGGCGAGATGTGAGAGGCGAATCCCCGCGAGGAACGCAACCCCCAAGGCGATCATCGTCATGATTCCCACGGTTCCGAGGTCACGACCGGCGACCACCAGCGCAAGCGCCACACCAACACCCACCGCGAGTGGTTTCATGAGCACCCGGTAGTCGTGGAGATAATCGAGTCGATCGGACAGGATTGCCGCCATCCACGCGATCAGGGCGACCTTCAAAATCTCAGATGGCTGACCGCTGAACCCCGCGATGTTCACCCACGCACGGTTGCCGCCCTCGGTGATGCCAAACGCCGTGAAAACCAGAGCCTGAAACACCAGAGCAGCAAGGAACACGGCCGGAGTCGCTCGCTTGATTTGGATGGGCTTCAGGCGAGAAACCGTCAACATCAGGGGTATTCCCAAGAGCGCCCAGAGCGCCTGCCTCACGAAGGTCGCAAAAAAGTTACCGTCATTTCCCAGCGCCGACCCAACAAAAGACGAGGAGAGGACCATGACCAGACCAAATGTGACCAAGAACAAGACCGTCGCCACCATTACGACATATTCGCCAGACTCAGCCCGGAAGAGGCGCTTGACGCTGACAACGGTGCGTGGTTTACCACCGGGATTGGAAGATGGCGGCCGCAGAGTCGTAGTCACGACGCCCCCTTCCTCAGATTTAGCGCGCGCCGACCTCGACGGCCTGGCGTCCATCTCTAAGTTTGAACCTGCTGGAGCCTTGGAGTGGATAGGGCGCGCCGGTATGTCTCAAGGGCTGTGCGGTGCCTAGGGAAGGGTCACCACACCCGCGATGAGAGCGGGTGACACGTCGTAGGAGCGAGCGATCGCGATTGCAGCGAGAACGACGGGCAAATCATCTGGAATCACCCACCCCGCTTCCTGAAGCTCCTCCGTCGTGGAAATCTCAAGCGCCTGGTGCGCGCGGTCGTCCAGAAAAGCCCGGTCGCAGAGAATACCTTCCACCAGGCCTAGATCACTCATCCCGGGCGAATCAAGGCCGATCCCAATCGCCCTGGCCCCTTCAAGCACATCGGCGTCCTTCACCATGTCCTCAGTGGGTCCCACGCTTCGACGATAAATGCAGGCGCTGGTCGTCGCATCGAAGCGGGTGCCACTGGGATCATCGGCACCATCACCCAGCGAGACCGTGAGAACTGGCCTGCGAAGGGCGTCTGGATAACGCTGCCACCACCCCAGGCCAGCCGAGCTAGCCGCAATAACGAGGGTTGTGTAGGGCTCGGGATCCCGCAAAGCATCGAGCAGTGGGGCGCTCTCCAGGCCCACATAGCGCGCAACGTGCCCGTCGGCCACGAGAATGCGCGTTGCCAAGTCGGCAATCCGAGGGGCGTCGGTTTCTCCCACCACGATGACCCACTGTGCTACGACGTCCTCTTTGTCTCGAACGCGCCAGGCAAAATCCACATCTGACCACACTGGGACCCCAGCCTCGAGGAGTGCAACCGCGACGGCATCGTCGCGGGTAATCGAGGCAGAGGCCACCGTTAAGTCCGCGTTGTGACCGAGCGCTGCCTTAACTCTGGCGTGTTCATCGCCAGAGATAACAACCTGGGCGCCAATCACTTCCGCGATGCGCACAACATCATCGTGCGCTTCGGACGCGAGTGCTAGGACGTCGGCCCCCAACTCAACCAGCGTGTCGACGAGGGCAAAACCCGTGGAGTCCAGGCCAACGACAACTACCCTGAGGCCCGACCAATCGCTGTGCCAACTGGTGAGGGAGTCAAGTGAGGGGGCCATCAACGACTGAGCCACTCCAAATAGAAGAGACCAGCACCAACAGCGGCAAAAAGGCCAGCAATTAGCCAGAATCTGACGACGATGGTGACCTCAGCCCACCCCTTGATTTCGTAGTGGTGATGAAGCGGTGACGAGTAGAAGATCCGCTTTCCACCCGTTGCCTTGAAATACAGGCGCTGGAGAATGACCGAACCGGTCAACACAACGAACAAGCCGCCAACGATGGGGAGCAACACTTCGGTGCGGGAGAACAACGCGAGTGCCGCCACACCTCCCCCCAGGCTCAAGGAGCCCGTGTCGCCCATGAATATCTTTGCTGGCGAGGTATTCCACCACAGGAACCCGATTAGGGCCGCCGAAATAATCGCTGCCACCGACGTTAGCTCCAGGGAATCACGCACTTCGTAGCACTTGTAGAGATTCTCCTCATCGACCACACCGCGGAAACACGACTGATTGAACTGCCAGAAGGTGATCATCACGTACGCGACAAACACGAGGATTGTCGAACCACTGGCGAGGCCGTCCAAACCATCGGTCAGGTTCACCGCGTTCGACGTTCCCACAATGATCAGGGTTGCCCACACAGCAAAAGCAATCAGCGCTCCGATTTGGCCAAGCGCCACAAAGGAGACGATGTCAGCGTTGCGAATCAGAGAAATACCGAGTGCCGCCGGGGTTTGGTTGTCCTCATCGGGAAAAGAGACAGCCAACACCGCAAACCCCACCGAAGCGAGAATCTGACCTATGACTTTAGCTCGTGGGCTTAGGCCCAGAGACTGCTGTCGGCGGACCTTAGAGAAATCATCGAGGAAGCCGACGATACCGAGGGCGACCATCAGCCCAATAACCAGCACCGCTGACTGGGTGACCGGCGCGCGTTCAATCAGGTGAGCGCCAAAGTACCCCGCCACCACGGCCAACAGAATCACAATGCCGCCCATGGTGGGCGTCCCACGTTTCACAAAGTGGGTTTTCGGCCCATCCTGGCGAATGAACTGGCCCCAACCAATCTTCTCGAAAAGACGGATGAACAGCGGTGTCAAGAACAACGAGAAGAAGAGCGCGATAGCGCTACCCAATAACAGAATCCTCACGAGAGATCCGCCAAAAGCCTGGTCGCGAGAGGGAGGAGGGATGGTCCTGTCGCACCCATCACGAGCACCACATCCTCCGGCCGGATAAACGCACGGATTTCATCGTACGCGTCATCAATGCTCACACAGTGCTGCGACTCTCCATCCCAGGAACCCTCCCTCCCGACCGAAAGAAAAAGTGCGCGAGCCTCGGGCCCTACCGCAAAAACCTGGTTGACGTTCAGGCGAACCATGAGCGCGCCAAAAGCCCCCAGGTCGTCATAGTCCGAATTACCACCAAAATCCAACGCGCCCGCGGCGACGATGACGCGTCGTTGCCGCGCAGCAAGGCCCGTCACCAACTTGAGTGATGTCGCTGCGTTATTCACCCCCTGCGTGCCGGTGTCGTCGATTACTATGACCCCCTCGCCCACGTGATGAACGTCAAGGACGTGGGGCACGCGCCCATCGCCGGCAGCCACTAGCGCATCGGCGAGGCTTATCCCGGCCGACACAGAACGCCTAATCGCTGTCAACGCCTCGTCAATGCCATCGGGGGCCATCGTGGAGATCTCCCACGGGACCCTCTCCGCCCCGGTAACGAGGACTCCCCCCGATCGCCCCCAGTCGGTCCACCGACCTTCTAGGACCACCTCAACCATGCGGTTGCTCAGGGTCGAAGCCGGCCTCGCGGAGAGCAGCGCGCGCCTCATCCCGGGCGGAATAGGGCACTTTCTCGCCGCCAATATCCCGATAGTTCTGAGAACCCGGCCCACTCCAGAGAACGCTATCGCCCTCCCCCACCATCGAAATCGCCTGACGGATGGCCTCGCTCGGATCCGGAGTCTCAAACCAGACGGCACCCGGAACCGAGCGCACCCCCTCGAGCAAACCGGCACGAATCACGGAGGGATCTTCCCGCCTGGGATCATCGTCGGTGACGATAACGACGTCCGCAAGCGTTGCTGCTGTCGTCCCCATGAGGGGCCGTTTGGATGCGTCTCTATTTCCCGAGGTGCCACACACCATCACAAGCTTGCCTGTGGTTCGTGAGCGGACCGTTTCTAATGTCGCACGGTAAGCATCTTCGCTGCGTCCAGCGTCGACAAAGACCTGGGGGCCGCTAGGGCCAGATACGCGCTCGATGCGACCCGGGACAAAGACGGGAATCCCTGGTGTTCCAGGGCCCATCGCCCGCTCCAGCTCGGCAGGACTAGCCCCCAGGAAGATCATCATCGCAGCGGCTAGGGCTGCGTTTGCCACCATGTGTTCTCCAATGATGGGCGCGACGAGGAGAATTTGCTCCCCCTCGGGGGAAATCAACGAAAAAGTCGTGGTGTCCGCGTCTGTGGCGATGATGGAATAGCGCCAGTGGGGCGCAGTTTCTAGACCCTCGGACTGGCTCGCCCCCAACGTCCAGAACGGAATGGCGGTTCCTCGAGCCAAGGCAAGGCCCCACACTGTGTCCACACAAATTACGGCTTTTCTCGCTCGCTGCTGTGTGAACAACGCAGCCTTGGCGGCCAAATAGTTGTCCATGTTGCCGAAGTCTTCAAAATGGTCGTGGCTCAAATTGGTGAACCCAGCAACATCGGCGACGACTCGATCGAGACGGTTCTTGTCCAGCGCTTGGGCGCTGACCTCGATTGCGAGACCGCTCACGCCCTGCTCTTTGGCAAGTGCCAGCATCGCGTGAATGTCGGGGGCTTCGGGGGTTGTGAGCGTGCTCTTGTAGGGAACACCCGCTACAGCCCGCTCAGCAGTGGTCGACAGCGCAGTAGTCCAACCGAGGCCTCGCATAAGCGCGTCCAAAAGAAAAGCAGTTGAGGTCTTCCCGTTTGTTCCGGTCACGGCGGCGATCATCATGGAGCCAATGTCGCCCGTCCCATAGATTTCTGCCGCGATTTCGCCGAGCCGATCTCGCGGGGCATCGAGGACAACGTGCGGTGTCCCCTCTGGTAGCGAAGCGGCGCCCACGGCATCAGTGAGAACCGCTGTCGCGCCGGCATCCATGGCCGCTGGCCAGAAGTCAATTCCGTGACGATTCGCGCCAGGGAGCGCGGCGAACACATCGCCCGGTTGGACCAGGCCGGTATGCAGAGCTAAACCGGTGACAGAAACATCAGGGCCATGGTGAAGGGCTCCCACCGCGTCGGCTAAGGCCTGGAGGGAGCGTGGGGTCGGACGCTGTGGTCGAGGAATATCAGCCATGATCGCCCTCTCTCGTCACCGGCCCGTCCGGGTGTTGCTACCAGGTTAGCGGGGGGACAACAGCTGGCTCGCTCGATGGAGCGACCCGGTAATGCTTGAGGACATGAGACATCAGGTCCTGAAATGCCGGAGCAGCAGCAGAGGAGACCCGGGAGGTTTGTGGCTTGTAGAACGACACAAGGACGACATACTCAGGATTTTCCGCAGGAGCCATACCAGCCAAAGAAATCACGCGCTCGGAGCCATAGCCGGTCGCACTGGCAATTTCGGCAGTTCCTGTCTTGGCTGCGACGCGATAACCGGGCACCTCCAGAACTGGACGCAGTGCACTCTGGCTGACAACGGTTTCGAGGATGTTCACGGTCTGTCGTGCTGCGGAAGCCGAAACAACCCGAACAGGCTCCGCCACAGGCGCTTCGATGAATTCGCCGTGGTTCGTGGTGCAGCCGTCGTAGAGACGCAACGGCAAACGCACACCGTCATTGGCCAGCGCTTGATATGCGCCGGCCATCTGTACGGCGGTGACCGAAATACCCTGGCCGTAGAGCTGTGCAAAACGAGTGAAGGCGTCGTAGTTCTCCGGTGTCTTCAGCACACCGTTAGATTCACCAAGGAAATCAACGGCGGTCTTTTCGCCAAAGCCAAAGGCCTTGAAGTACTCGTAGGCCTGTTGCTTGGGCATGCGCTCGCCGAGGACCGCCATACCGGTGTTGGACGAGGTTTGAAGCACACCCGCTGTAGTCAACTGCCGGGCATCTGAGACCAACATGTTCTTGATAAAGCGTCCGGAACCAACGTTGTAAAACCCGGGAGCCACAATCCGGTCCGAGGCGCTGGTGTGGCCAGCGTCAATCAACATGGCGACACCCATCGATTTCATAATCGATCCAGGCTCATACGGGGAGCTGAACGTCCGGGCGCCCATGTGCTCGGGCGGAGCATCCGTGAAATCGTTGGGGTCAAAGGTGGGCCAGTCAGCCGCAGCAAGAATATGGCCATCGCTTACTCGGACAACAATCGCGTTGCCGTGCTGCGCTTGGAGCGCGCTCCCGTGCTCGGCAAGCTTCTGGAGTACGTACCACTGGAGGTCACTATCGATCGTGAGGTGAGCAGTGCCACCGTGAATTGGCTCTTCGACCAACGTGGTGGTTCCCGGCAACCGGACGCCATCTGCGCCCTTTTGATAGGTCGCAACGCCATTCTTTGCCATCAAGCATTCGTCTTCGGCGAGCTCAATTCCTCCAAGCGGTTCATCGCGACCGAGCATCCCCGTCAGATTGGCCGTCACGGGGCCAAAGGGATAGGTTCGCTCGCGAATCAGGTCAATTTGAAGCCAGGGAATATCAAGCTCCCGCAGGGCCTCTTTCGCTTCGGGGGTGACGCCCTTAACCAGATAGGTGAACTGCGCAGAGGGGTCCTTCGAGATGGCATAGAGCATCTCGTCGTAGTTGCCTCCGGTGACCTGAGCAATTTCGGTCAGCGCCTGAGCGAGTGGCACAACCTCCCCAGCGCGGCGGAAGTCGCCTGCTTTTGAGGGATTCGCACTGATGTCATAGCGGTCCACGTCGAGAGCCAAATCGTTGCCAAACTGATCAACGATCGACCCTCGTGACGCCCAGAGGGTCTCACTCGTAGTGCGAACCTGGAGTGACTGCTCCTGAAGTTCGGCCGCCCGAACGATTTGCACGTCAACCAGACGCCCAACGAAGACCAAGGAAACCAGCATCACCATCGCCAGAGCGAAGGCAACGCGGCGCCCCGACATTCGTTGGTGATACATACCTGGCGGTTACCTCGTCGTCGGTGACGGGATAGAGCCGCCAAATCGAGGTGCGGTGGGGGCCGGAGTTGCGGGAACAACCGACACGGTGGTTGCGCTCGGGACCGTAGCGGGAGCCTCGGTCGCTACCAGTTCGTCGGATACCTCGGGAACAACCTCCTGAGGAGCCGTCACTGATTCGTACACCGCTGCAATGATTGCCGGGGGCGCTACGGTCTCGCTCCCAGCAGTGACCGGGTAGACACCGGAGCCAGACCCCGCGCTTGCCGGCTTGGCCTCACCGACAACGCTGGAGTCTGACAGGCGAAGATACGCGGGATTGTTGTCAGCCACCATGCCCATGGAGGTGGCGAGCCCTGCGAGAGTGTCGGGAGCAATCAGAGCGTTAATGTCTTCTGCCACCATCTGACGTTTCTGTTCGGTTTGACGCATTTCACCCTTGAGTGAGGCAATTTCATACGCTCCACCAGAAAGTGCGATCGAGAGCATGAGTTGCACTGCGAGGATCGCGAAAATCCCCATCAGCGTCACCACGATATAGCGCAGCTTCGGTGCTGCCGGGGTGGTGAGACCTTGGCGTGTCGGGCGGGATGCTGACTCCCTGGCCTTCGAGGTGGGGTTAACAGTGAGGACGCTCATCGGGTGACCTTTCTGAGTTTTTCGGCTGCCCGAAGGCGAACCGATGCTGCGCGGGGGTTGTGGGCTATTTCTTCTGGGCTTGCCATTTCGGCGCCGCGGGTAAGTTCGGAGAACTCGGCACGGTGCTCGGGAAGTTCGCGCGGGAGCCCCAAAGGGGCGGTGGTGTGGGAGCGACGACGGAGCTCCTGCTTGGTCAGTCGGTCTTCTCCGGACTGGTAGGACATCACCACGATGCGACCACCCGTTGCCAGCCGCTCGAGGGCCTCGGGCAACGCGGCCGCCCAGGACTCGAGCTCGCGGTTGACTTCAATGCGAAGAGCTTGAAAGACGCGCTTCGCTGGGTGTCCTTTGTCTTTAAGTGCGTAGGGAGTCGCACGTTGCAGAACGTCGACCAACTGGCTTGTCTGCAGCAGCGGTTCGATTGCGCGAGCGTCGACGATTGCGCTCGCGTACCGGTCGGCTAGTTTCTCGTCGCCAAAGCGACGGAAGATGTCCGCGAGCTCGCGCTTGTCGTACTGGCGAAGGATGTCGGCTGCGGTGAGCTCGTCATTGCTGTCCATGCGCATGTCCAGAGGAGCATCAACCGAGTAGGAGAATCCCCGCTCGGGCTTATCTAAGTGAAGGGACGAGACACCGAGATCAAAAAGAAAGGCGTCTGGCTCTTCGCCGGGGAAAAGCTCGTCGAGTACGCGGCCCAGCTCGTCGTAGCGAGCGTTAGCGAAGCTGACACGATCCGCAAATGGCGCAAGACGAGCCCTGGAGTGCTCGAGCGCTTCTGGGTCACGATCAATGCCAAGAACGCGGAGGGTCGGAAACTTCTCCAGAAATGCCTCGGTGTGACCGCCAAGTCCCAGGGTGCAATCCACGAGTAGAGGCGTCGCCCCCGTTAGTGCGGGTGCCAACAATTCAATGGCGCGCTCTCGCAACACTGGGATGTGATGGTAGGTGGCGATCATCATGTGTCCCAACACCAGATCCGGTTTTCGGATTCCCTTCCGTGTGATGAACCTGGAGCCGGGGAAGGTGCCCCAGGGGCCTACGGAGGGGAGTCGAAAAATCGGAGCTAGAGGAGCCCGGGAATCACCTCCTCCTCGGTTTCAGAGAAGGCCTGTTCTCGGTCTTCGTAGTAGGACTGCCATGCGGTGCTCGACCAAATCTCTGCGCGTGTGCCCGCACCGATGACAGTGAGGTCGCGCTCCAACCCGGCGTAATCACGCAGTGCGGGAGGAATGGTCACCCGATTTTGCTTGTCGGGAATCTCAGCGCTCGCGCCCGAGAGAAAGAGTCGAAGGAAGTCGCGGCCAGCCTTGCTGGTCAGGGGCGCTTCGCGGAGTCGCTCAACGTGGGCGTCGAAGTCTTTGCTCGTGAAAACGTAGATGCATCTCTCTTGGCCCCTTGTGAGAACGAGACCGTTGGCAAGCTCGTCGCGAAATCGTGCCGGAAGGATGACTCGACCCTTGTCGTCGAGCTTGGGGGCGTGCGTTCCCAGGAACATTCCCGCCCCTCCTTTCGTATCCGGCCGTACTTGAGGTTGCGCACCACTTTACTCCACTTTGCTCCAAAACGCACCACTTTTGACCTTTTTCTCCAATATCTTTTTGGGCGTGTCTCCACCCCTCTACCGCAGCAAATACGCGGGTTAACGACAAAAACCGGCCCGCAGGCCGGTTTTTGAGGAGGCTAGCTGGAGGGCGCTATCCCTCCACTTGGTAGCTAAAGGGGGTCGCCGTTACTGCGGCGCTCCCACCGTTCGTTGAGTTGGTTCATGAACCCGGAGCCCGAATCAGATGCGGGCTTGGGAGGGCTCGACGCAGAGCGGCCCTGTGCGGGCTTTCCGGGAATCGCTACGGCGACCATCACCCCAGTGAACATGATGGCAAAGCCTACGATTCCGACTACCGTCAGATCGGCGCTGACACCGAGCAGCATGGTGATGAGGCCGGCAAGAGCAACAATCGCTCCAACCGCGATTGCCCGGTAGTTGAGGGTTCTCGAGACACCAAGCGTCGTTACGACGTCAGCCTCATTGTTATAGAGGTTGCGCTCCATCTCTTCGAGCAGACGTTGCTCGCGCTCAGACAGTGCCATAGTCGCCTCCAGGCGTGTATTCGGGTATCTATGAGTGTACGCAGTTTTCCTGAGGATAGGCTAGGTCCGTGTCAGAGCCGATCAAGCTTGTCGACCTCGTCGACTCCCGCCTCGCTAGCTTCCTGGATTCCCGCTCGAGTGAGCTGCAGGTCATCTCCCCCGACCTACAGCACATCATGGACTACACCCGAGGCATGTTGGCCACGGGCAAACGTTTTCGGGCGCGCTTCTGCTACTGGGGTTGGCGCGCTGGGGGCGCAACCGAGCTTGACCCTGGCCTGGGGACCGAGACAGTCGATGATCTCGACGCCGTCATCGCTCTGGCGTTATCGCTTGAAGTCTTCCACGCTGCCGCTCTCGTCCACGACGACATCATGGATAACTCCGACACGCGACGCGGCAAGCCCGCCGCACACCGCGCATTCGAGAGTCTCCACCGCGAGCGCGCGTACGCGGGAGGATCGGAGCACTTCGGTCATTCCACCGCTCTACTCGTGGGCGACCTTCTCCTCGCCTGGAGTGACGACTTGCTGAACCAGGCTCTTTCTTCACTTGACTCCCCTGTCGTTGCTCAGGCCACCAGGACCGAGTTCTCTCGGATGCGCCAGGAGGTAACAGTTGGGCAGTATCTCGACATCCACGAAGAGGCGGCTTGGCTTCACACCACAGAATCGGAGCGCCTCGAACGAGCGCTCCGTGTGGTGACGTACAAGTCAGCGAAGTACAGCATGGAAGCGCCTCTCCTGATTGGGGCTTCACTCGCGGGGGCTGGCGCCCACGAGCTCGCTGCACTCAGCGCGTTCGGGTTGCCGCTCGGGATTGCGTTTCAGCTGCGCGATGACGTGCTGGGTGTGTTTGGTGATTCTGAGGTCACCGGTAAACCGTCGGGTGATGATTTGCGCGAGGGTAAGCGCACCGTTCTCATTGCTCTTGCTGAGGCGGCCATGCCTACCGGGGCCAAGTCAATCTTCAACGAGATGCTGGGCGACCGCTCGCTCTCGGGAGAGCAAATTGAGGTTATGCAGGAAACCCTCCTCGCCACCGGAGCGCTTGACAAGATTGAGACAATGATTTCTGAGTACGTCGCCGAGGCGATGGATGCGTTGCGTGGAGCCAACCTGTCGGCCGGGGCAACCGCTGAACTTACCCGGCTCGCCGAAGCCGTGACCCAGCGCCAGGCTTAGCGATCTAGAAGGCGAGCGTCTGGGCGAGTCTACGGACTTCGCTCTTGCGCCCGGAGCGCAAAGCGTCAATGGGAGCTGCCGAGAGTGCTTCGTTGTAATCGAGCAACCACCCGGTTGCGTCCTCGTCAGTGAAGCCACCGTCGAGTAGCACAACCACGGTGCCTCGGAGCTCCTTCAATGGCTCACTCCCATCCAAGAACGCCTCAGGAATCTTGAAGACACCATCAATCTTGGTTCCCAGCAAAGCGCGATCTTCAACGAGGCGGTGAACCTTTCCTGGGGTAAGTCCGAGCCGCTCGCAGACATCGGGGACAGTGAGCCACACCACGGCTGTCTGATCTCTCACATCACTAGAGTGCCACGGCCCGGGGCACAGGGAAACCGTAGGGACCGTCCCACACCGCTCAGTATGTTACGAACATATTAACTGGAACCCCACAGGCCACAGTAGTTGACTCAGTTCCCAAGCTGTGACACGGTAGTTACGGAGCGCCTTACGGCGAGAACGCCCCCTTTCACGCAACGATAAGAGCCATGTCCTACGAAAATCACTCCCCCGCTAGCGCCGAGTCATCGAGCGACGCCCTGAAGCACGCCGTGTTTCAGGGGCTGACTCCGCGGCAGCAACGCTTCGAGGACAGCGCCGAACCAACGACAACAGGGCTCATGAAGACCCTGTTCGGAAGCCTCCCGTTTCTGATGACCGGGACGCTGGCCGCTGGCGTGGGTGTGGCGCCAGATACTGGGACGGACGCACACACCGACACGATGGCTCTCCAGCCCATCAATGCACGCGACGACACCAGACCCGGACTCGCTCAACGCTTGAGCCACGCGATGCTGCCGATGGCCCACTCGATCATTGCTGCTGTTCGACCCGACCTCCCCGCCACCTACACGGTCAAAGCCGGAGACACTGTGTCGTCTATTGCCGATGCCTTCGGCCTACCCACGCCTGCCGTACTTACCCTCAACGGGCTGAGTTGGAACTCTCTCGTTCACGAGGGCCAGATCTTGAAGCTCAGCCCAGAGCCCACCAAGAAACGAGCCGGCTCTCCGGCACGCCTTGCTGGCAACAGCTACGTCGTATCCCCCGGCGAGACCGTGACCACCATTGCAGGACGTCTCGGAATCTCAGCAGAAGCGCTTATCGCGCATAACAACCTGCAGCCAAGTTCAACCATCTACGCGGGGCAGATGCTTAGTGTTCCAGGCACAACTCGACCCACTCTGGCTCGAACCACTCCCGCAAACATGCCGGCAATCGCGAGCGCGCCGACCATTATCGCGGCCTCAGGCAGCAGCGACTCAGCATCCGAGGATTCAGCCGCGGCCGGGGCAGACACCCCTTTTGACGCAGCGGATCTTCCCCTGGCTGAAAAACCAGCGTTGATTGTTGTCCAGGTCCCACAGAAGCCAGCAACACCTGCGCCCAAGGCGCCAGCCCCTAAGCCAGCGCCCGTTGCTCAGGCGAGCACGCCAGCGCCGACGCCGGCACCCGAATCAAGCAACTCCGGTGGCGTGGGACAACCGGTAACCGGCTCGATCACCCCGCTCAACGACGAGCGCCGGTCAAACGCCCAAATCATCATCCAGGTTGGTCGCGAACTCGGGGTGCCTGACTACGGAATCGTGATTGCCTTGGCCACCGCGATGCAAGAATCGTCTCTTCGAAACATCAACTGGGGTGACCGAGACTCGGTCGGCCTCTATCAACAGCGCCCCTCAAGTGGGTGGGGCACCGTCGAACAAATCATGGACCAGGCATACGCAACCAGATTGTTCTTTGGCGGACCACAGAATCCGAACAGGGGGAAGACCCGTGGACTCCTGGACATTGCCGGCTGGCAAAACATGGCACTGACCGATGCTGCCCAGCGGGTTCAGATTTCGGCATTCCCGAAGGCTTACGCCAAATGGGAACCCAGCGCGTGGGCGTGGTTGTACGAACTGACCTAATGGAGTGGCAACCAGGTTCGACGGCGCTGTCGCCCTACAATCGGCTAAATGGACGCCCCCACGATTGACCCGCTGCTTGGCCGGGTAGTCGACAGCCGCTACGTCATCCAACGTCGCGTTGCCCGGGGTGGCATGGCGACCGTCTACGAAGCCATGGATCAGCGACTTGAGCGGCCGGTCGCAATCAAAATCATGCATCCTCACTTGGCTGAGGACGCCGATTTCACCCGTCGCTTCATCCAAGAGGCACGCCAGGCAGCACGGCTTGCCCACCCCAACATTGTCAACGTGTTCGATCAGGGACAAGACGGCTCCATCACTTTCATCGTGATGGAGTATCTGCCAGGAATTACCTTGCGGGAGTTACTCAATGATTTTGGTGCCCTCACTCCTGCCCAAACCCTCGACATAGTCAAGGCGGTTCTCTACGGCCTCGACGCCGCTCACTCCGCCGGGATAGTTCACCGAGACCTCAAGCCCGAGAACGTCTTGCTCGCTGATGACGGGCGGATCAAAATCGCAGACTTTGGCTTAGCCCGGGCGGCTAGCCACAACACCGCAACGTCCCAGGCTTTGCTTGGGACCATTGCCTACCTCTCACCCGAACTCATCTCCCGAGGCATCGCCGATGTCCGCAGTGACATTTATGCGCTCGGCATCATGATGTTCGAGATGCTGACCGGCCAGCAGCCTTACCAGGGCGACCAAGCTGTGACGATTGCCTACCAACACGCCAACGACATTGTGCCAACGCCGAGTTCAAAGAACCCAGCCATTCCCGCCCAGTTCGACGAGATAGTCGCGTGGTGTAGCGAACGCTCCCCCGATGATCGCCCCCCTCACGCCAGAGCTCTCCTGGAACACGTAGTAGAACTTGAGAAGCTCCTCGGCCCAGAGTCACTGACGCAAGCAACACAGACACTCAATGCGACGGTCGCCATGACCCAAAGAATGTCCGCCTTGGACATGCAAGAAACCGAAGTGCTGGACCCCCGCTCGGCTGTCTTTGCTGAACTTGAGCCGACTGTGGCGCTGCCCCCACCCGCCCAGGACCCTGGCCCGCAGCAGCCTGTCCGGACCACCGCACGGCGCGGTGGCCGAGGCAAACTCATCGCAGTGATCTCCCTCATCACAGCTCTCGTCCTTGGCGGTGGAGCCGCTGCATGGTGGTGGGGCGGAGTCGGAGGTGGTGTAGAGATTCCGGACGTAAGCGGCGTCACGGTGGAAGAGGCGACGGCCACACTGATCGCTGCCGAGCTCGAAGTCTCGGATGTGATCCTGGAAGAGTTCGATTTGGTGTTGCCCGCCGGAATCGTCAAGGGAACGAACCCACCCGCTGGTGAGTCGGTGGAGCGAGGCAGTATCGTCCGGCTGGTGGTGTCCCTGGGCCCTAACCCGGTGAGCGTTCCAGCAGTAACAGGAAAAACTCTCCAAGACCTCGCCGCTGAGTTTGAAGCGATCAATCTGATTGTTGGGGCGACCAGCGAAGAATTCAATGACTTTGTTGAGGCTGGCACAATTCTTAGGCTGACCAGTCCCGAGGGCGTTGCCTTGCCCGCAGGCTCGGAAGTCTTGGCCGGCAGCACACTGAATGTAGTGGTCTCCGCAGGCCCAATACCCGATGTCGAGGGACTCACTGTAGACGAAGCTAGACGTTTACTTCAGGAGGTTGGGCTTCTCGGAATCGTTGGCGGAGACGGTGAGTTCTCAGACACGATCCCCGAGGGTTCGGTCGTGAAGATTCTTGATCGAGACACTCGCATTGTGGTGCCGGGCGACACCCTCACGTTGCTGGTCTCGCGCGGACCAGAACTTGTGGAAGTTCCCGACGTCATTGACAACACAATTTCCGAGGCGAAACGTAAACTCGAGGCCCTCGGCTTCCGCGTAGAAGTTAGGTCGGAGTTCCCCGAGGAAGACTGGTCCAAGTCCTTTGCCCGAGTCACCAGTGTTGACCCATCGGTGGGTCAAGAGGTTCCCGCGGGAACTCTCATCATCCTGCGCAGCTTCGTCTAGGACCGGCTGAGCTCCTCGGCAACCAAGAAGGCAAGCTCAAGCGACTGCTGGTGATTCAATCGCGGGTCACACAGAGACTCGTACTTTGTCTCGAGCCCCAACTCATCTATTTGTTGTGAACCACCGAGGCACTCGGTGACATCATCACCCGTGAGCTCGACGTGAACACCACCGGGGTGGGTGCCCACTGCCCGGTGAGCCTCAAAGAAACCCTGAACCTCATTCACGACATCGTCAAAACGACGAGTCTTGTAACCGGTGGAGGTCGTCATCCCGTTGCCGTGCATGGGATCGCTTACCCACACCGGCTGGACCTCAAGCGACTTAGTCGACTCCAAAAGCGGTGGCAAAGCATCGCGAATCTGGCCCGCACCCATACGAGTGATCAAGGTCAACCTCCCGGGCTCACGAGTCGGGTCGAGCTTGTCGATCAGCGCTTCAAGCGCAGCTGGCGTCATCGAAGGACCGACCTTCACTCCAATGGGATTGCGGATCCTCGAGAAGAAGTCAACGTGTGCACCATCGATGTCGCGAGTGCGCTCACCGATCCACAGAAAATGCCCCGAGGTGACATACGGTGTTCCAGTCCTGGAGTCGATTCGGGTCAAAGGACGTTCGTAGTCCATCAACAAGCCCTCGTGGCTCGCGTAGAACTCAACGCGCTTGAGCTCATCAAAATCAGCACCAGCGGCCTCCATGAAACGAATCGCCCGGTCGATCTCTTTGGCGAGCCCCTCATAGCGCGCATTTGCGGGGTTCTCTGCAAAGCCCTTGTTCCAGCTGTGAACCATCCGCAAATCGGCAAAACCACCCTGAGTGAACGCTCGAATCAGATTGAGCGTCGACGCAGCAGTGTGGTAGCCCTGGAGCATACGAGCGGGATTCGGAGTCCTTGCCTCTGCTGTGAAGTCGTAACCATTAACGATGTCCCCCCGGTACGCCGGAAGGGTCACGCCCTCCCGCGTTTCGTCATCGCTAGAGCGAGGCTTGGCAAACTGCCCAGCCATCCGCCCCATCTTTACAATCGGCATGGATGCCCCATAGGTCAGAACGACCGCCATCTGCAGGATGGTCTTTACCCGGTTCCTAATGTTGTCCGCTGTCGCGCCAGCAAATGTCTCAGCGCAGTCGCCACCCTGGAGCAGGAAGGCTTTCCCTTGGGCAACCCGCGCTAGCCGTTCACGAAGGAGGTCAACCTCACCGGCAAAAACAAGTGGAGGAACGCTCTGGAGCTCCTTGGAGACCGCAGCGGCAGCCGCCGCATCAGGCCACGCGGGCTGCTGCTTAATCGGCAGCTTGCGCCAGTGATCCAAACCTTCGACTACTCCGGGAGCCGGAGTGACGGAGCTTTCGGTGGTGTTCACAATTCCTCAATCTGTGTGCAGGGCGAAGACAAGCCTAGCCGAGCGCGCGAAGCAGGCACATCGAGTGCTAGGCGGAGGGATTGCGCAGGGTCGATGCATAGACATCGACATACTCTTGGCCGCTGAGTTTGTTCATCTCATAGATGATTTCGTCCGTGATTGCTCTCAAAACAAAGCGATCGCTCTCCATTCCGCGGAAACGAGAAAAGTCCAGCGGCTCCCCGAGAATCACACCGACTTTGTGGACCTTCGGAAATTTGCTCCCCAGGGGCATAACTTTCTCAGTATCAATCACAGCAGCGGGTATCACCGGCACGTTCGCCTCGAGAATCATGCGTGCCACACCCGTGCGCCCGCGGAACATACGGCCGTCGGGGCTTCTCGTGCCCTCGGGATAGATGGAGAGAACCTTCCCCTCGGCGAGGACCTGAAGTCCTGCATTAAGGGACGCTTCCGACGCTTTCCCACCGGAGCGGTCAATGGGCAATTGGCCAGCGGAGGTCATGAATAGGCGAATTGCCCAACCCTTGATTCCACGGCCCGTGAAATAGTCACTCTTTGCAAGGAAAGCCATTTGACGGTCGACTACCAAAGGAAGAAAAAGCGAGTCAACAAAAGAAATGTGATTACACACCACAATGACTGGGCCGGTGCGTGGCATATTTTCGAGGCCCTTTACCCAGGGACGAAAGACAGTGGTCATGAGTGGGCCAATTACCCAATGCTTCATGATCCAGTAGAACATCCGACCCCCTTTCGCCCAGTCACAGACTACGCCCCAGAGGGGCGTTCCAGCCTGGCCAAATCCGCAGCGCCAATCACGCCGGCACTGTTTCCCATGGTCGCTACAACAATCCGTGGAACGGGTCTGCGGTCATACGCCCCATAGTGCCTCTTGAACGACTCGGTAATGAGAGCACTCACCAGCTCGCCAGCCTTGGCCACGCCGCCACCAATCACGACTACTTCAGGGTCGGTGACCGCCACCAGAGACGTGATTCCTCGCCCCATAGCGTCACACACCCGGTGGAGCACCGCCGTAGCGGCGTCATCGCCTTGAACAAGAAGTTCCGTCAGCTCATCGGAGGTGAGCTCCGGGCGCCCCAAATCGCTCCGAGCTTCTCTCATCAGCGCTGTTCCCGAGGCATACTGCTCAAGGCAGCCTCGGTTACCACAGCCACAGAGCAAACCATCGGGTTGGATGATGATGTGCCCGAGTTCGCCTGCCGCACCGAAGCCGCCAATCAGGAGGCGGCCATCTTCAACAACCGCACCGCCGACCCCAGTACCCATAGTGAGCATCACCATCGAGTGAGCGTGCTTTGCTGCGCCGAACTGGAACTCCGCCCAGCCCGCGGCGTTGGCGTCGTTCTCCAGGGTCACCGGGCGACCGAGTCGCTGTCGGAGGACGTCTTGAAGTGGGAAATCCGACCACGCGATGTTTGGCGCAAAGTAGACGCGGTCTCGAGTGCGATCGAGAAAGGCGGCGGCTGCGACACCAACCGCGGGTGCGACCTGATCGCTATCGAGCTCCTCGACCATCCCCACCACGGTGTCGATGATCGCCTCAGGATCAGAAGCGTTAGTGGGACGCTCGATTCGCCGAGAAAGCTCCCCGTCAGCACTGACCAAACCGGCCGCAATCTTGGTTCCACCGATGTCAATTCCGCATGTGTGCACGGTGGGACAGTCTAGCGATGCCTGGGGTCCAATTCCCTGCTAGAGACTCGCCCCTAGAGCGCGAACCACTCGGATTCTCGAATCGCAGAAAGCGCCTTCTTCTTGTGCTCAGGTGCTAAACCCTCGAAATAGAGAACGCCACGAAGATGATCCATCTCGTGCTGGATGGCCTGAGCCATGAGGCCCTGACCTTCTACCTCCACGACATCGCCTTCGAGTGTGGTCCCCTTAACAAGGGCAAAGGGATGCCGTTGACGCGGATAGGTGAGCCCTGGAACGGAGAGACAGCCCTCGCTCATATCCTCGGGTTCGCCCCACACCCGGACAAGGACAGGGTTGAGAAGGTAACCGACCACGCCATCGATGTTGTAACTGAAGGCAGACACTCCCACACCGATTTGATTCGCCGCAACGCCGGCGCGACCCGGCAATTTCACGGTATCGATCAGGTCAGCAACGAGTTGCGCGGTGCGCTCCAACCCAATCTCGGCCGGTTCGGTCGGGCTCTTCAGGATGGGGTCACCGAAGAGCCTGATGGCGCGGACTGCCATGTTAGGTGCCGAGACGGTCGCTCATACCTTCGACGACCAACGCCGCCAATTCACGGGCGGAATCCCGGGTGAACGGGCTCAGCCTGTTCCACTCGATTACAGAGCCCGCTGCGAGGTAGGGGTCGTAGGGGATCCGAACAACGTCGCGCACCCGAGAGAGGAAGTGGTCTTCGATCTCGTCGAGCTTGACTACGTTCGTGCCCTGGGTGGCTGTGTTGAGCGCGACGACAGCGCGTTCGACCAAATCGCCATAGCCGTTTGCCTCCAGCCAGGTCAGCGTCTCCGAAGCCAATCGAGCTTCGTCAATGCTGCCGCCCGAAACGATAACCAGACCGTCTGCCCTCTCCAGCGTCGGCTTCATGACGGAGTGAACAACGCCCGTTCCACAGTCCGTGAGAACAATCGAGTAAAAGCGAGCGGCCTGGTCGGCAACGACGTTGTAGTCGTCCTCGTCGAAGGCTTCGGAAAGAAGTGGGTCAGTATCCGAGGCAAGGACGTGAAGACGAGTGGGATCCTTCGAGACCAATTCAGCAAAATCGGTAAAGCCAGCGATACCAGCTGCCAGGTTTACGACGTCGCGTACCGTTGCGCCGGTGGACTTGGGTACTCGCTCGGCCAAGGTTCCGCGGTCAGGGTTTGCGTCGATTGCAATGACGCGGTCGTCTCTAACCTCCGCGAGCGCCATTCCCAGAAGGGTGGTCACAGTGGTCTTTCCCACGCCACCTTTCCTCGTCAACACAGGGACGAAGCGCGCTCCGTGTTCGAAGCCCTCGGCAATACGACGATCGAGGGCCTTTCGCTCGCGAACAGCACGCGAGTCACCGAGGTTAATGAGGTGGAAGGAGATCTCATAGACAAGCCGCTGCCAGAAGCCCTCCGGAGCAACGCGGTGTCGTCCAGACTTATCAAGAAGACGATCTTCGGTGAGCATCGCCGATGGTTCAGGGCTGTCGCCACGGTTCTCTGGCCGACGTTGATAAATGTCGTCGTTTACGACGGAGACAGCAACAGTGATGCTCTCGCCCTCACTCGAATCCACAGAGGCAGGATCCACCGCCGACTCATCCAAGTCGCTCTCCGATGCTCCAGCGACGATGGGCTCAGTAGCGTGTGAGGGCTTGCGGGTTGTCTCGCGCTTTACCATGTGTGCTGTTTATCCTTACTCACCTTGAATCGGCAACGACCAATGCTACTCGGAAACCCCTGAGGCTTCTGAAAGTTCAAGAAGAAGGTCACCAGCTTCAACCTGCTGGGTCTTCGGGATGGCCACTCGCGCCACCACGCCAGCAACCGGAGCACTAATCGCAGCCTCCATCTTCATCGCTTCGATTGTGGCGACGACCCCACCAGCTTCGACCGAATCTCCCGGTGCCACCCCCAGGGTGACAACGCCAGAGAATGGTGCGGCGATGTGCCTTGGGTTGGTCGGATCCGCTTTTTCCGCGTGAGTGACTACGACATTCACTGCACGGTCGCGAACCATGACCGGGCGCATCTGGCCATTGAGTGACACCATGACCGTGCGCAGTCCGTGATCGTCAGGTTCGGAAATAGTTTCCAGCGAGACGTAGAGGCTGACACCGGCCTCGACCTCAATCACCGATTCTTCTCCTGGGCGCAGACCATAGAGATAGTCGCGCGTTGCGATTACGGAGACATCGCCGTAGTTTTCACGCACCTCACGAAAGTCGCGGGTCGGCCCGGGAAACAGCAGCTCATTCAACAAAGCACGGCGGCCAACCCCCGGCTCCGCGAGGGTTGCCTCTTGCTCCGGCGTGAGCGTTCCCACATCGATCGAGGGCTTCCTGCCTGCGAGAATCTTGGTGCGGAAAGGCTCTGGCCAACCGCCGGGAAGATCTCCTAGCTCCCCTGCCATAAATCCCACCACTGAATCGGGCACGTCGTAGTTGCCGGGGTTGTCCTCAAAGTCTTGTGGGTCAACATCCATCGCCACAAGGTGCAGCGCCAAGTCACCTACAACTTTGCTGGACGGGGTTACCTTGGTGGGGCGTCCAAGAATTCGACTAGCCTCCGCGTACCAGTTCTCAATGTCTTCGAAGCGGTGGGCAAGGCCAAGCGCAATGGCCTGTTGACGAAGATTTGAGAGCTGTCCGCCTGGAATCTCGTGGTGATAGACACGCCCTGTCGGACCCGGCAATCCGGACTCAAACGGCGCGTAGAGCTTGCGCACCGACTCCCAGTAGGGCTCGAGTGCAGAGACGCTCGCGAGACTGAGGCCGGTGTCGCGCTCCGTGAACTCGAGGGCCGCCACGAGTGAGGACAGAGACGGTTGGCTCGTCGTCCCAGCCATCGCAGCGCTCGCGGCGTCGACGGCGTCAACTCCTGCCCTACTTGCCGCGAGCAAGGTGGCAAGCTGACCACCGGCCGTGTCGTGGGTGTGCAGGTGGACCGGCAAGTCAAACCGCGATCGCAATGCTTCCACGAGCGTCGCCGCTGCTTCGGGACGAAGCAGGCCGGCCATGTCCTTGATGGCGAGTATGTGTGCGCCGCTATCCGCCATCGTCTCCGCGAGGCGAAGATAGTAGTCGAGGGTGTAGAGGTCTTCTGCCGGGTCTGAGAGGTTGCCCGAGTAACACAGTCCCACTTCGGCCAGGGTTGTACCGGTTTCGAGCACAGCATCGATCGCGGGGCGCATATTGGTGACATCGTTCAAGGCATCAAAAATGCGGAATATGTCAACACCCGCTGCCGCCGCTTCGTGAACGAAAGCATTCGTCACCTGCGTGGGATATGGCGTGTAGCCAACGGTGTTCCGCCCGCGTAGCAACATTTGAATACAGACGTTGGGCAACGCCTCGCGGAGACTGACAAGGCGCTCCCAGGGGTCCTCCCCGAGAAAGCGCAACGCCACGTCGTAGGTGGCGCCACCCCATGCTTCTACCGAGAGCAACTGCGGTGTCGTGTGAGCAACAGCCGGCATCGCAGCAACCAGATCACGGGTTCTCACGCGAGTAGCCAGCAAAGACTGGTGAGCGTCCCGGAACGTGGTTTCGGTGACGGCAAGAGCTTTCTGCTCACGCAAAGCTTTCGCGAAGCCACCGGGCCCTAGAGTCTCCAGCAACTGCTTCGACCCACTCGGTGGGGCGGTCCTTGGCACGGTGGGCAACTTAGCCACCGGATCGGCTAGACCGTGACCGGCCCCGTGGGGTTGATTCACGGTGACATCGGCCAACCAGGTAATGAGCTTTGTTCCGCGATCTTTCGACACCTTTGCCCTGACAAGGTGAGGGCGTTCATCGATAAAGGACGTCGACACGTCCCCGGCAAGAAACGCTTCATCCTCAACAACTGCTTGGAGGAAGGCGATATTGGTCGAGACACCACGAATGCGGAATTCGGCCAGACCGCGCCTCGCGCGGGCCACAGCGGTCGGAAAGTCGCGACCGCGCGAGGTCATCTTGGCCAACATCGAATCGAAGTAGGGGGAAATCTGGGCGCCCTGACTCACCGTGCCGCCATCGAGGCGAATTCCAGCGCCGCCGGGCGATCGGTAGGTCGTAATCTTGCCCGTGTCGGGGCGGAAATCGGAACTGGGGTCCTCGGTCGTGATGCGGCACTGCAGAGCAAATCCCCTCGGAGAGATGGTCTCGGCAGAGAGCCCCAAGTCAGCCAAAGACTCCCCGGATGCAATACGCATCTGGGACTGAACCAAATCCACGTCGGTGATCTCTTCGGTGACGGTGTGTTCCACCTGGATGCGGGGGTTCATTTCGATGAAGACGTGCTGGCCAGCGCGCTCCCCCGCTGTGTCAACGAGAAACTCGACTGTGCCGGCGTTCTGGTAGCCAATTGAGGATGCGAAGGCCACTGCGTCCCTCAGAATCGCCTCGCGGAGCGCCGGGTCTAAATTGGGGGCGGGCGCAATCTCGATGACTTTCTGATGCCGGCGTTGCACCGAACAATCGCGCTCGAACAGGTGCATGGTGTGGCCAGTGGAATCCGCAAGAATCTGCACTTCGATGTGCCGGGGGCGAACAACCGCCTGTTCAATGAACATCCGGCCATCACCAAACGCAGTTTCAGCCTCGCGCATTGCCGCTTCAAGAGCGTCGCGCAGAGCCTCGGGCTTGTCCACCCGACGCATACCCCGCCCGCCACCGCCAGCAACCGCCTTTGCAAAAACAGGGAAACCAATCTCTCCCGCAGCGCGAACGAGGGCGTCGACATCGGTAGTTGCTTCGCTGGACTTCAAGACAGGAACCCCGGCGCGAATCGCGTGCTCCTTGGCGGCGACCTTGTTCCCAGCCATTTCCAGAACGGCAGCTGGTGGGCCAATAAACACGATTCCTGCCTCTTCGCAGGCCCGAGCCAAATCAGGGTTTTCGCTGAGGAATCCGTAGCCCGGATAGATGGCGTCTGCTCCGGAGAGTTTGGCAACCCGGATGATCTCGCCGATATCCAGGTATGCGCGGAGCGGGTGGCCCGGCTCGCCGATTTGGTATGCCTCGTCAGCCTTCATCCGGTGCAGGGAGTAGCGGTCTTCGTAGGGGTATACGGCTACCGTGCGCTTACCCAGTTCTACTGCTGCGCGAAAAGCTCTAATGGCAATCTCGCCGCGGTTCGCCACAAGAATCTTGGTGACCACAGGTGAAGCCCCTCTCATGCGCGCCCAAAACGCCGGCTTAAGTCCTGAGCTCTACCTTACTGAAGGCTAAGGTAGAGCCGATGCGCGTAATTAGCCTGAGCTCCCTCAAAGGCGGTGTGGGAAAGACCACCGTCTCCCTTGGGTTAGCCTCAGCAGCGTTCGCTAGAGGCCTGCGCACGCTGGTAGTCGACATGGACCCTCAGTCCGACGCGTCAACCGGGCTTGATGTCACGGTCGGGCGACACCTCAATATTTCTCACCTACTGGCTAATCCGCGATCTTCGAATGTGAAGAATGCGATTGTGCCCTCGGGCTGGACCAGAACCCACAAGGGAACCGTGGATGTCCTTCTTGGTTCGCCCGCCGCGATGGCGTTCGACTCTCCTACCCTCACCAAGCGTGAAATCTGGCGTGTGGAAGAAATCCTTGCCGCGGTGGAGGGCGACTACGACCTCGTCCTCATCGACTGTCCGCCCTCGCTCAATGGTCTGACCCGAATGGCGTGGACTGCTAGCGATCGCGTTGCCGTGGTGACGGAGCCTGGACTGTTCTCGGTGGCCGCCACCCAGAGGGCGTTCCGCGCGGTGGATGAATTGCGCCGTGGTGTGTCACCCCGCTTGCAACCACTCGGTGTCATCGTGAACCGCGTTCGACCTCAGTCCATAGAGCACCAGTACCGCATCGACGAGTTGAAGCAGATGTTTGGAGCACTCGTGCTCCAACCAGAACTCCCCGAGCGCGTAGCGCTCCAGCAAGCTCAAGGCGCTGCGAGCCCTCTGCACGTGTGGCCGGGAGAAAGCGCGGAGGAGATGGCACTGAATTTCAACCTGCTACTTGACCGAGTAATCCGGTCGGTGCAGATCGTGGAATCTGACGAAATCTAGCTAGCGCGCTGGCTGCGGCGTTTCGCCAGTTCATCGCGAGGGTCCGCTCCGGCTTCGCTTACCTCAACAGAGACCAGCGAGGATTCGACCTCTCGGAGGACCTTGCCCACGGCGATACCGAAGACACCCTGACCGCGACTCACCAGGTCAATGACCTCGTCGCTTGAGGTGCAGAGGTAGACGCTTGCGCCATCACTCATCAGTGTGGTCTGGGCGAGGTCATTAATTCCCGACGCCCGCAGTTGATCAACCGCAACGCGAATCTGCTGCAAGGAAATTCCCGTGTCGAGAAGACGCTTCACGAGCTTCAAGACCAAGATGTCGCGGAAACCGTAGAGCCTCTGTGTTCCCGAGCCCTGCGCGCTCTGGACCGTTGGTTCAACCAATCCAGTGCGGGCCCAATAGTCAAGCTGGCGGTAGGTGATTCCCGCAGCAGTCGCGGCAATCTGACCGCGGTACCCCTGCTCCTCGGTGATTACAGGCATACCGTCGGTGAACAGAAGATCCTTGGCGTAGCGCTCCGTGGTGTTATCGGAGGAATCCATGTGTCACCTAACCTTCATCTTCAACTTGACCCTGAAGGGTGCTTGTTCACGATACCGGCAGCGAGGCCGAATGCTTCGTCGGCAACGATAACGCCACTGGGCGTGTCGTGGGAAGCTCTATGACTCTAGTCGGTTCAGCGCATCGTGAGTCAGCACACTCCGAAGAGTCGTCAAGATTCCAGAAAGCTCACGACCCTTCTCGCGCAACTCCGACGGAGACATAGACCTGGTCGACCCGTTGGCCGCGTTCACCGCCTGAGAGATAAGTCCAACCTCACGATCGACAGCCAAACGCATGCCCCTGAGGTGACGGGGCTCCAAGCCAAAGCTAGACGCTTCCACAATCGAGGTCAGAACCACCAAATCAGAACCGGTGTAAACCTTCTTGGGCTCGATGAGACCGGCAGTGACTGCTCCCTCCAGCAGAGCGATCGACGCCTTGGCGGCATCGATGATTTCGGCCTTCGTGTAGCGGGCCTGGTCATCACCAAGTGGGGCTCCATTCACACCGTTGTTGACGGGTAAAGAGGGGTTTTTGCCAGCGTCTCGCTCGTCAAGGTAGGCCTTGATGACCTTCAAGGGCAGATATTGATCTCGCTGAACGGTGAGTACAAACCGAAGACGCTCGACGTCTTCGCTCGAGTACGTACGATATCCGGCGGGAGTGCGCCCGGGCGCAATCAGGTCCCGGTCTTCCAGGAACCGCAGCTTCGACGGCGATAGCTCGGGAAACTCTGGCGTGAGCTTGGCCAGGACCTGTCCAATCGACAGCAACGATTTCCTAGGGGGCGAGGGGACCTCAACCCGTGAACGGGCAACACTCACTGCGCTGACCTCGTTCCATCGACGTCAGCGCGGGAAGAAAAGAACGTCATGCGAAACTTGCCGACCTGGACCTCTGCGCCATCATGCAGCAGCGCCTGGTCGATGAGGACACCATCAAAGTAGGTCCCATTGAGCGAGCCCATGTCTTTCACCTCGAAGGCAGTACCGTGGCGAACGAACTCGGCGTGACGACGAGACACGGTCACGTCGTCAAGAAAAATATCCGCTTCGGGGTGGCGACCCGCGACAGTCGAATCTTGGTCGAGGAGAAAACGGGCCCCGGCGTTCGGTCCTTTGCGCACAATCAGCAGAGCTGAGCCAGAGGGAAGAGCTGCGATAACTTCCTGCTCTTCAAGGGAAACACCAGATTCCAGGTTCTGTAGCTTCTGCTGGAAGTCCGGACCAAACTTCTCTGTTTGGTCGGGAAGCCCCGGATTTTCCGGGCCCTTAGGTGTCTCGCTCATCACACTCCCTCGTTGAACGAGTTCACCCTATCGGAAGATTTACCCCTCTCGCGAGTCGCCTCCTTCGCGAGACGGATCGCATCAAAAAGATAGGAAAAGCCGACGACCCAGTAGAGCACCACAGCCACGACGGCGATGGGCCAGGCGACTGCCATGAGCGTCTGACCGATAGATGGGGAGACGTGTTCGGAGACCATGACGCTCAGAAGAAACAGAGGCAGCACAAAAAGCAGGCCAAAGGTTGCGACTTTGCCCCACCATTTCACGGGCAGAGTTCCATGACCGTAACGAGACATGACTATTCCCCCTACGCCCAGAAGCGCATCGCGCAACATAACTGCAACGACAAACCACCACGGCACAACCCCCTGTATTGCCAGTGCCACCACGGTGGCAGCAATAAAGAGGCGATCGGCGAAGGGATCGAGGAACTGGCCAAGACGCGTGATCTGGTTCATGCGCCTTGCGATCATGCCATCGACGAAGTCGGTCAACACCGCCACGACAAGGAGGACGAAAGCCGCGAGTAACTGATCCTGAATGACCAGGTAAAGGAACACCGGAATGGCCATGAGTCGAATGACACTGACAAGGTTCGCAAGCGTAAAGATCCGCGAGCTCACATCATTGTCAAGGCTCATGAGCCCAGTGTAGGAGCCAGAAGGTGATTGTCAGTCATTTCTCAGTTGAATTCTCAGGCTCAATGCCCGCAAAGGCCACCGACTCCCCTTAGCATGGGGCCATGTCGTGCATCCGGTTCAACACCACCGCCCAGCGCCAGCAGCTCTCCGGGGAGACCCGCCTCGCCGGGGATGACCCCGTTGCCGCGTTCCTATCCCCCGCCATTACCGAGTCCAAGGTGGAGCGGATTCGTCGTCTCTCTCAGGACGCCAACCCGAAAATTCGGGAGAGCGCAGCGCTCTCCTACCACGCTCCACTTGAGGTCTACGAAGCTCTCGCGAAGGACCCTGACGCTGGCGTTCGGGCTTGCCTTGCCAGGAATCAAGCAACTCCGTGTGACGTGCTACGTACCCTCGCCAAAGACAGCGACGAAACGGTTCGCGCGTTCGTCGCCATCAACTACAGCGTCCCGGCCGACGCAATGGAGCTCCTGTCAGCAGACGCAAGCCCCACAGTTCAAAAGCTCGTCGCCTGGAAGGCATCTCTCCGCGAGGATGCCGATCTGGTTCCCGCCTAGCGCGCAGCCAAGCGCAGCGGGCCCGAGTAGGCGAGATTAGCGCTGTGTGCCGAGTAGTTCGGCCAGTAGCGTTTCGATGCGATTGCGGATGTCATCCCTAATTACACGCACCTGCTCGATGTCTTGCCCGGCGGGGTCTTCGAGCTCCCAATCCTCATAGCGCTTACCGGGGAAGACGGGACACGCATCGCCACAGCCCATGGTGATGACTACGTCGCTGGCTTTCACCGAGTCCACGCTCAAGAGTTGTGGGACTTGGCTCGCGATATCAATTCCTTCCTCCGCCATCACGGCAACGGCAGCTGGATTCAGAGAATCTCCCGGGGCTGAGCCAGCCGAGAGGACCCTCACCCGATCTCCCGCAAGGTGGCGGAGATAGCCCGCGGCCATCTGTGAGCGGCCGGCGTTGTGGACGCACACGAAGAGAACAGTTGGGGTAGTCATCTCGCTAATTGTCAGTCGCGCCGGTTAACGCGAGCTTGCAGGAACCTTTCCGCGACAATAACGCCAACAACAAACAGAGCAGCAACGGCGCTCCAGGCCCACACCCCAGCTCCGCCCTCAGGCATAGCCAGTAGTTCCCTGCCCTCGCCCTGCCAAGGCCACAAAGCTCGAAGAGACCCCGCCATCAAACCCGTCATGACGACCAGTGTGAGCACTCTGCGGTGCTCGAGAAGCCACTGCAGTACCCCGACGAAAAGGGAGAGGCCGAGGACTGCTCCCAGGACGAAAACACCGAGATAGCCAAAGTCTCGGTTGTTCACTGCGGCAAGCGTTGGCTCATACATGCCCAGTGTCACCAGAAGGAACGACCCAGAGACCCCTGGCAAGACGAGAGCGCACACCGCGACCGCTGCCGCTGGGGCAACCCACCAGCGGGAATCTGACGCGTCAGCAAGAACGGGGAGGCCGGTAAAGACAAAACTTGCTGCGGCCGCCAGCGTTGCCAGCGTGACCATGGGGAGGTTCCATCCCGAGCCCACCATGGTGATGGGTACCCAGAGAGAGGCAAGGATCAAGCCAGCGAACACCGCCCTCGTCTCCACAGGGTGAGCAACGATAACGGGCTCTAGGAGAGCCGCACCGGTAAAGATGCCGAGCACCATACCCACCAGCACGGGGACGACGATAACGAACCGAATGCTCGCAAGCTCACTCGGAATACGGCGGCGCCCAGGTCCGGAGAACAACAGAGTGAAGGAACGAACGACGTGAGACGCCGCCCCAATAACGCTGTGGTAGACGCCGACGATGAGGGCAACTGTCCCCCCAGAAACACCCGGGATGATTTCCGCGATACCGATAAGCACACCTCGCACGAGGTTGGCGAAGGTCCGCGCGAGCCTGCCGATTGTCGCCACAATCACTCCTGCTCTGTCGGCCTGTTTGGAGAGTACCCAAGGGCTTGAGAAATAAACCGCACTACGCGCCGAGAGTGCCTCTATCGTTTATGGCTATTTGGGTCCACACTAGAGTCACACGAGAAACGAGGGCGCCATGGCCGGCAACACTGCACGCGGCATCGAAGAGGCCTCAATGATTCCGCCCAAGGTGCTCGACCTCGCCGAAGATCTCTTCCACGTCGTGCTCACGGTTCTTTTGTTCCTTGTGGCTCTTGGAGCACTCGTGTTCACTGTCGTCCGTCTTGTCACCACCACGCCCTTCTTTCCTACTGGCATGCTGCAGGCGGTCAACGACATTCTTTTCGTCGTCATCATCTTGGAAATTGCCCGGACGGTGATTGCCCGGTTCAGCAACGGTTTTTATCAACTGAGTCGCTTCCTCATCATCGGCGTCATCGCCTCGGTTCGACACATCCTCTCCGTCGGGTCCTCGCTCACCCTGACGACAGGAAAAACCTCGGAAGCTTTCGAGAGAGGCATTCTCGAGCTAATCGTGAACGGCGGGATAGTCATCGCGCTGGTTGTTGCAATCCTGATCACTCGCCAGGCGGAAAACGCTAACTCTGTGGTGTCACCGAAGAAAATCACTAAGTCCCCTTAGCGTCCAGCCCTGCCATGCCAGGGCTTAGGCTCAAGCAGTGGGACATTTACTCGGCGCGAACAACCTTCACCTAGAGTTCCCCACCAAAGTTGTTCTTGACTCTCTGACAGTTGGCATCAACGACGGCGATCGCATTGGCGTTGTGGGACGAAACGGCGAAGGAAAATCAAGCCTCATTCGACTTCTTGCGGGGCGAATGCCCCCCGATTCTGGCGAGGTAATTCTGCGCGGTGGGGTGCGAGTGGGCATGCTGGACCAAAGCGATCTTTTTCCGGCAGACAGCCTGGTCAACGCCGTGGTGGTGGGTGAGCGCGAGGAACACGAGTGGGCGGGCGACGCTAGAGTCCGCGATGTCATCACCGGGTTGCTCTCCGATGTCCCCTGGTCAGCCAGGATTGGCGATTTGAGCGGTGGTCAAAGCAGGCGAGTGTCCCTCGCCGCGCTATTGGTTCAGGACTGGGATGTCATTTTCTTGGACGAGCCAACCAACCACCTCGATGTCACCGGAGTGGCCTGGCTCGCCGATCATCTCGCGAGGCGATGGCCGGTGGGCAGTGGAGCGCTCGTGGTGGTGACCCACGACCGGTGGTTCCTCGATGCCGCCACGGACATGACGTGGGAAGTCCACGACACCACGATGGACATTTATGAGGGCGGCTATGCCGCCTACATCCTGCAGCGCGTCGAACGCGATCGGAGCTCCCAGGTGTCCGAGGCGAAACGCCAGAACTTGCTGAAGAAGGAGCTCGCTTGGCTGCGTCGAGGAGCGCCAGCGAGAACGGCCAAGCCCAAGTTTCGAATCGAAGCAGCCCAGGCTCTCATCAGTGACGTGCCGGTTATCCGTGACCCGGTGACCCTCAGCCAAATTTCGACAACGAGACTCGGCAAGAAAGTGATTGATCTAGAGGATGTCTCTGTGAGCTTTGGAGACGCTCCGATTCTCAAGCCCCTTACCTGGCGCCTAGCACCAGGCGAGCGCACCGGCATCTTGGGAGCCAACGGTGCAGGAAAATCAACTTTGCTCGGACTTTTGAGCGGGTCGCAACTGCCCTCGAGTGGAAACATTAGCCGTGGCTCCACCGTGAACTTGAGCCTGCTCGATCAAAGGCTTGCCACGCTCGAAGAGGTTGCCAACGACCGCGTTAGCGAGGTTATCGCCAGGCACAAGACCACTTACAAAGCGGGTGGTGTTGAAGTAACGCCGAGCCAACTTCTTGAACGACTGGGCTTTAGCTCTGCGCACCTCTCCGCACGCGTCTTTGAGCTAAGCGGTGGCCAGAAAAGGAGACTGCAGTTTCTTCTCGAGCTCCTGAGAGAGCCGAACGTCCTCCTGCTCGATGAGCCAACCAACGACCTCGACACCGACATGTTGCGGGCGATGGAGGACTTGCTCGATACATGGCCGGGGACGCTGATTGTTGTGTCCCATGATCGTTACCTACTAGAGCGCGTGACAGATCAGCAGTACGCGCTCATCAATGGCGAATTTAGACACATGCCGGGCGGAATAGATCAGTACTTGGCGCTCGAGAAGGCCAAGGATTCTCTGGCGCTTAACACGATCACAGAGGGAGCAGGCACCCCGCCTCCCAACTCTTCGCCCGCTTCCGCATCGTCTCTTCGCCCCGGGAGCAAAGAACGCCGACTGGCGGAGAAAGAACTGAATTCCCTCCAGAACAAGATGGCGACGCTCGATCAGAAAATTGTGGCCCTGGATGCCGAGCTTCTGGCACTAGAGCCTGGTGACTATGACACCATGGGCACCCTTGCGGCAACACGATCGGTGCTGGAGGACGAAAAGTCGAGTCTCGAGACACGCTGGCTTGAGCTGAGCGCACTGCTCGAGTAAACAACAGCGCGAGACTCAGGAAAGAACTAGCCCCAGGCCCTAAAATTCAGGAATGCTTCTTGCGGATATTGGGTGGGTTGTCATTGGCCTTGTTCTTCTGATTATCGGAGGAGAGGCCCTCGTCCGATCAGCGTCCACCTTTGCGACCCGTGCCGGCATTTCGCCCCTGGTCATTGGACTTCTCGTTGTCTCCGCCGCGACCTCAGCGCCCGAGTTTGCGGTCACGCTTGGTGCGGTGCTCAACGGCGAGCCAGGCCTCGCTATTGGAAACGTGGTCGGCAGCAACATTGCGAACATCCTGCTGATTCTCGGGCTCTCCGCCGTCATCAGTCCGCTGATTATCAAACGTCAACTTGTTCGCATCGACGTGCCGATTATGGTCGGCCTCTCTGTCTTGCTTGTTGGGGTAAGCCTTGATGGGCAAATCGGACTCCTGGATGGAATCCTCCTGCTGGCAGGACTAGTTTTTCACGCGATCATCAGCATCCGGCTGGGCCGTCGTGAAGTTCGCGAAGCCGGAGACGACCCCGAAACACTCCCCTTGAATAGCCAGCCTGTGCCACTGTGGCTGGCAGGAATTCTCCTTGTTGCCGGCGTGGGCCTGCTCGTTGCTGGAGCCCAATCTCTGGTGACCGGAGCTGTCAATATCGCCACAGCTCTCGGCGTCAGCGGCCTTGTGGTAGGTCTCACTGTGGTGGCCGTTGGCACATCGCTTCCCGAACTTGCGACATCGATTATCGCTATCCGTCGGGGCGAGAGAGACATGGCTGTAGGGAACATTGTGGGCAGCAACATCTTCAACATCGGGATGGTCCTAGGACTTCCCGCGGTTCTCTTCGGCCGAGGAATCCCTGTTCCAGAAGCCGCCATTGCGATCGACCTACCGTTGATGCTTGCCGCCGCAATTGCTCTGCTTCCTCTAGCCTTCACCGGGTTCATCCTTGCCCGGTGGGAGGGCGGGCTATTTCTGCTCCTCTACACGGCCTATCTCTTGTTCGTGGTGCTTGCCTCAACCGAGCACGACGCCGCGGAGGGATTCACGTCACTAATGCTCTGGTTTGTTCTCCCCCTGGTAGGCATCATCTTGCTCGCAGTGACATTCTTCGAGCTTGGTGTGCACAGGGGCCGAGCGCTAGCCCAAGGGCGCGAAGCAAAAACTAAGCGCTAATCGTCACGGAGTGTTCCTGGCAGTGCACACGTCCGATGGCGCACGCGTCACAGACCACAAGTTGTTGGCGACAGGCCACATCCTGGCAGTTCTCCATCCGCGACGATGATGCCCCGCAGCCCGTACACACTCCGATGACAGCCGCGTTCGGACTGAAAGTGACGGCCTTGCGGTTATCAAATATGTAGAGAGAGCCTTCCCACAGGCCGGAGTCGCCAAACGCTTCTCCGTAGCGAACAATGCCGCCGTCTAGTTGATAGACCTCCGTGAACCCACGTTTGATCATCATGGCCGAGAGCACCTCACATCTCACCCCACCGGTGCAGTACGTAACGACCGGCTTGTCTTTGAGGTGGTCATACTTGCCGCTGTCGAGCTCCCTCGCGAAGTCGTGAGAAGTCTCGACGTCGGGAACCACAGCGTCCTTGAAACGCCCAATGTCGGCTTCCCACTTGTTGCGGCCGTCAAAGAAAGTGACGTCCTTCTGTGCAACGAGGTCGTGTAGCTCCTCTGGCTTGAGATGGGTGCCACCACCGACTACGCCCTTGGCGTCAACTTCTAGTTCATCCGGAGCCCCGAAGCCGACCAGCTCGCGCCTCACGCGAACCTTAAGCTTCGGAAAATCCTCTGGACCGGTGCCTTCGCTCCACTTGAAGTCAATGTCCTTGAAGGGCGCATAGTCACGAGTCTTGCGCCAGTACTTCTTGACGGCCGTGAGTTCACCCCCGACGGTGCCATTGATGCCATCCGGGGAGATCAGAATTCTTCCCCCGAGGCCCAAGGATTCACAGAGATCCCGCTGCCAGAGCCTGATCGCTTCCGGGTCAGCAAGAGGCGTGAAGGTGTAGAACAACAGGACCTTGTAAACCGCCATAGTGGCAGTTTACGAGTCGTGCGAGGTTGAGTAAATTTCTGAGCCTCGCGGCCCCAGTCGGGCTGACAGGATTTGAACCTGCGACCCCTTGACCCCCAGTCAAGTGCGCTACCAAGCTGCGCCACAGCCCGTGGCAGTCGGCAATCTCTCGCCGGCAACTCGTCGAGTCTATCGCGCTAGAAGCAACCGCTCGTGCAACCCCGGCCAGGCCGCCCCGAAACCAGGATGCAGGTCCCGCCCTGCTACTTCACCCATCGGAACCCACTCGAGAGCCGCGCTCTCAGCATCGGTTTCATCTGGCTCAAAGAAGTCATCGCTGATGCCGATAACCGTCGTGTAGGACCAAAACCCCAGGTCAAGCACTGTGGTGTCGACCACTCGAATCTGAGCCGGTGGAACCATCGCTTCCTCGTGCGCCTCCCGCAGAGCCGCCGCCACAGCGTCCTCCCCCAACTTGAGAGCGCCGCCCGGTATTCCCCAGGTTCCACCATGATGTGACCAGTCGGCACGCAGTTGCAAGAGGACGCCAAGGGGCGGGTGCAGAACGAGAAGGCCGGCGGCGCCAAAGCGCCCCCAGTAGTGCTTCCCGTCAGGGCCCTCGACCCAAGCATCACCCGGATCTCTCAGGTGTTGTGGGGGTAGTGGCGGCGGCTGAGTCACCACGGCTACTTCTTCTTCCCGCGTCGCTCTCGAACTCGCACGTTGATTTGAATGGGCGAGCCCTCAAAGCCATGAATCTCTCGAAGGCGCCTAGCGATGAATCGTCGATACTGCGGGTCCAGGAATCCGCTCGTGAACAAAACGAACGTTGGAGGCCTGGTCGTGGCCTGAGTACCGAACAGGATTCTCGGCTGGCGGCCACCCCGCACCGGGTGCGGGTGGGCGGCAACAAGCTCGGCAAGAAAAGCATTGAATTTGCCGGTTGCGACCCGAGTGTCCCAGGACTCCAGTGCCACCTCCAACGCCGGCACGAGTTTCTCGATGTGGCGACCTGTAGTGGCAGAGATATTCACTCGGGGCGCCCACGCGACGTGGGCAAGGTCTTGTTCGATTTCGCGCTCGAGATATCGCCGGCGATCATCATCGAGCAGGTCCCATTTATTGAACGCAAGCACAAGTGCGCGTCCAGACTCCAAGACCAGGTCGATGATGCGAACATCCTGTTCACTGATTGGTTCTGAAACGTCAAGAAGCACCACAGCAACCTCAGCTTTTTCCAGCGCCGCTGTTGTGCGCAGACTTGCATAGAAATCAGCGCCCTGCTGCATGTGAACCCGACGCCGAATACCTGCCGTGTCCACGAAACGCCAAGTCGTACCAGCGATCTCAACCAACTCGTCGACCGGGTCGCGGGTAGTGCCGGCCAACTCGTTGACCACGACCCGCTCGGATCCAGCAGCCTTGTTGAGCAAGCTGGATTTGCCGACGTTCGGCCGGCCAAGGAGGGCCACGCGTCGTGGGCCGCCCTTTTCGGGCTTGGCCGTTGCGGATTCCTTAGGCAGTAACGTAACAACGTGGTCGAGCAGGTCAGCTACGCCACGGCCGTGAAGCGCTGAGACCGGCCAGGGTTCACCCAACCCTAAGTTCCACAGCGCCGCCGCGTCGGCTTCGTGACGAGCATCATCAACCTTGTTGCCCACCAGGATCACAGGCTTCGCACTCTGACGCAGTAGCTTCACAACCTGCTCGTCGGTCGAGGTGGCGCCAACAATTGCATCAACGACGAAGATGATGACGTCAGCAAGGTCAATGGCAACCTCAGCCTGAAGGGCAACCGACTTAGCGATGCCTTTAGCGTCCGGTTCCCATCCCCCAGTGTCCACGAGGGTGAAGTGCGTCGTGTTCCACAGCGCCTTGTAGGACACGCGATCTCTGGTCACACCCGGGATGTCCTGCACCACTGCTTCACGCCGGCCAAGAATTCGATTGACCAGTGCCGACTTGCCCACATTGGGGCGGCCAACAACGGCCAAGACGGGAAGCGCGCCCATCGCGGGCAACTCCCCGTCGCTCTCTTCCCACCCCGAGAGAAGCGCCTTGTCTTCATCATCTAGCTCGTAGTCATCAAGACCTTGCCGTAGCGCTCCAGCACGCTGATCGCTTTCGCTGTCATCGAGCTCGGCCAGGCGTTTGGCAAGTTCTAGGTCTGGCTCAATAGCCGACTCGTCAAACTCATCATCCGGGTTGTTCATGCGCTCTCCTTGCGATTCGCAATGATGCGAAGGAGTTCTCGCACTGTCTCCTCAAACGTCAGCGGCGTTGAATCCAGAAGCGTGACACCAGGTGCTGCGTTCATAAAATCAACAACCGTTTGATCGCTTCGATCTCTGGAACTGAGCGCTTGGGCAACGCTTGGCGCTGCAACCGTACCCGCAACCTCGGCCTGGCGCCTCGCAATCCGAGTTTCCTCGTCTGCAGTCAGGAGAACTCGAACCGGCGCATCTGGTGCGACAACGGTGGTGATGTCACGCCCCTCCACCACAATGCCGGGCCGCGCACAAGACGCAATCACACCTCTGAAGTGGTCAACGAGTCCCTGGCGCACCTTGGGGTGCTTGGCAATTGCGGAGACGCTACTGGACACTTCGTGGCCCCTAATCGCCTCTGTGACATCTGCGCCGTCAACGCTGAAAACTTGGTTATCCGGGTCTTCCGAGGCCACATACGAGAGCGTTCTTTGCACGCCGAGCACGGCGTCCTCACTGCTCGCATCGACTCCCGCATCCAAGACCGCATAGGCGAGTGCCCGGTAGGCGGCGCCTGTGTCGTAGTAGCTATATCCAAGCTCGCGCGCGACCGCTTTACTCACACTGGATTTTCCCGAACCCGCTGGCCCGTCGACGGCAACCACAAAAGCGCCCATTACTTGGCTTCCCCCGCGATGCGCCAACCGCCGTCGATCAACTTGGTTTCAACCTCGGCCACAACATCTTTCTTGACCGTCAAGTCGGCAAAACCGACGTTCGCGCCAGGCGAGTGCTCGAGGCGCAGGTCTTCGAGGTTTACACCCCAGTCACCGAGCTGGGTAAGGAGCCTTGCTAGCTGGCCCGGCGTGTCATCAATGACGACGATGAGCGAAGCAAAGGCGGTCGAAACCCCGTGCTTACCCGGCAATTGCGAAACGCCGGTGTTGCCGGCGTGGAGCAGGTCCGCGATGGCGCTACGAGACCCGGTGGCAGGCAAATCACTCAAGGCCTCGAGCAGACGGTCAACATCGGCTTTGACGCCGGTGAGGTGCTCCGTGATGGCCTCGGCGTTGGCCTGGACAATCTGAATCCATAACGCCGGGTCACTCGCCGCAATCCGGGTGACATCGCGGACTCCCCCGCCGGCAAGGGACAACGCAGCCGGCGAGGCGTCGGAAAGACGTGCAGCCATCACCGAGGAGAGCAATTGTGGGGTGTGTGACATTAGCGCGACAGCTCGATCGTGCTCCAGCGCCGACATCACAATCGGCGTTGCGCCGAGGCTACGCACGAAGGATTCAACGCGTTGAACGGTACCCGCTTCTCCCTCGCAGATCACCCACGGCCTAGCAGTAAAAAGGTCGCTCCTGGCAGACACGGCTCCCCCGCGCTCGCGACCGGCCATCGGGTGCGTACCCACAAACCGCGACGTTTCAGCACCAGCGGTCCTTAGGCCTTGGTAAATGCCTGCCTTAACGCTCGTGACATCAATGACTGTCGCTTCAGAGAACTGCTCAAGAGCGCTCTTCGTTACCTCCATCGCCACATCGGGTGGGACAGCCACTACGACTAAATCCGGTTGCGGGGCACCCGGTTCGAGAGCGACACCCGCGCCGTAGTCGGTGGCGAGCGCTACCGCGGAAGGGGAGGCGTCGGCAAGAGTGACCACAACGTTGTGCTCTCGCAGGGCGAGCCCAATACTGGCTCCGAGCAACCCAGCTCCAATGATGTGAACGCGCCCGAAGGGTGCGTTAGTCATCGTGGTCATGCGAGTGCTCCTCGGTGGAAGATGGGCCCTGATGGGCCAGGGTCAACACACTGGACACCTCCAGCCTACTGAGGTCCCGCCACTGGCCTGGCTTGAGGCCCCCGAGATGGAGAGGCCCAAAGCTTCTGCGGTGGAGATCCAGCACTGGGTGGCCAATCGCTGCCAACATCCGCCGCACGATTCGGTTCTTTCCCGAGTGGAGAACTAACTCAACGATGCTCTTGCCATTGCGCGGAGCGCCGACCAATTTCGCTCGGTCTGCTCGTGCAAGTCCATCCTCGAGTTCAACTCCGCTTGTCAGTGTCGCGAGAGCCTGGGGCGCGACCTCGCCCTGCACGGTGGCCACATAGACCTTATCGACCTCAAAGGATGGGTGAGCGAGGCGATGAGCGGCATCGCCATCGTTCGTCAGTAGCAACAAGCCGGTGGTGTCCGCGTCGAGCCGTCCTACGTTGAACACTCGCTCACCGATGTGGGCGATATAGGTCTGAAGGTCGGGTCGCCCCTGCTCGTCCGACAAGCTTGACACGACGCCTGAAGGCTTATGAAGCATGATGTAGCGCAGGTCCGTGTCCAGCGACACGACCGAGCCGTTGACTGCGACAACATCCTTCGCGGGGTTTATTCGCATTCCGAGTTCATCAGCCACCTCGCCGTTGACGGTAATGCGACCCTGCTGCATCAGTTGTTCAACCCGACGCCTGGAGGCAACACCGGCCCTGGAGAGGACTTTTTGGAGACGTTCCTTGTCGGTGTCGTCGTGCTCAGTCGACATCATCAAAACCATCTGCGCCGTCGTCAAGCAGCGGCGACAGCGGTGGAAGCGCTTCGAGTGACTCAATTCCGAGCTCCGCTAGGAGAAGATCGGTGGTCACATAGAAGATTGCGCCAGTTTCTGGGTCGGTGTGCGATTCGCGAATAAGTCCCCGACCGACCAGGGTGCGGATCACACTATCCACGTTTACAGCCCGAATCGAGGACACCTGTCCCCTGGTTACCGGCTGCTTGTAAGCAATGACGGCGAGCGTTTCTAGAGCAGCCGGGGAGAGCTTTGCTGGCGTCTGTTCGTGAATGACTCGAGACACAACGGCGTCGTACTGCTCGCGGACGTAGATTCTCCATCCCCCACCAACTTCACGCAGTTCAAAACCACGCTCAGGGCCGCCTGCCTCCCCATTAAAGTCGGCAACAAGAGCGTGGATTGCGGCCTTAACGTGGGCGACAGGAACAGCGAGTGCACTGGAGAGCTCAAGAACGCTCTGAGGTTGATCGGCAACCATAAGGATTGCCTCCACCTGACGTTCAAGAATTTCTGTCGTCACGAGCGCCTCTGTCCCGTCCTTAGGCATTGCTTCTCTCCTCACCGCCCCACTCGTCACCCAAGCTAGCAAGGTGTTCTTCACTGAAACCGTTGGCGCTCCACTGCAGCGTGAGCTCGCCGAGGGGCTCAAGTTGTTGGAAGCTGATTGCGGCCTCACGATAGAGCTCCAGGACAGCCAAGAACCTGGCCACAATCACGCCGCGCTCAGAGACTCCCGCAATCAGAGCCCTGAAGCTCACTGGCCCGTGGCCCTTCAGCATCGCGATCACATGGGCAGCTTGCTCACGAATGCTCACGAGCGGCGCATGCAGGTGATCAAGGTTGACCAGTGGGATTTCTTTGGGCGCCAGTGCGAGCAAAGCGAGCATCTGAAAATCCTGCAAGCTGATGGTCCACTCAAGCTCAGGCGCTGCGGCCACGAACTTTTCTTCGAGCGCAACACCCCTCGGGTGGCGGTGACTCTCGCGCTCCAAGTGCTCAGCAAACCACACGGACACTTCCTTGAAGGCCCGGTACTGCAACAGGCGTGCAAAAAGCAGGTCTCTGGCTTCGAGGAGTGCGACATCCTCGGCGTCAACAAATTCACCCTGTGGTAGTAGTCCGACAATCTTCATATCCAGCAGGGTTGCCGCCACAACAAGGAACTCGCTCGCTGCGTCAAGCTCAGCAACGCCCTCAAGGTCCTTGATGTAGGTGAGGAAGTCATCGGTGACGACGCTGAGCGCGACTTCGGTGATGTCGAGCTCTCGTTTGCCGATGAGACTCAGGAGAAGGTCAAACGGGCCATCAAAGTTATCGAGCCGGACCCTAAAGGACTGCTCGCCCTCTGCCTCCAGGTCCTCGAGAACGCTCCCTTTAGGCGATTGCGCCACGGGCGATGAGCTCTCTAGCCAACTGACGATATGTCTGAGCGCCCGCGTGATTCGGGGCGAATTGAGTAATCGGCACGGCTGCTACTGAGGCATCGGGGAATTTAACGGTCCGGCCAATCACAGTGTCTAGGACCGTGTCACCAAAGGCTTCCACAACTCGCTCCATAACCTCTTTGGAGTGGAGGGTCCTGGGGTCATACATTGTCGCGACAATGCCATCGACACGAATGGCGGGGTTCAAACGGTCGCGCACCTTTTCAATGGTGTCAATCAGCAGTGCGACACCCCGAAGCGCGAAGTACTCAGTCTCCAGCGGAATAAGCACCCCGTGAGCGGCTGTGAGCGCGTTGACCGTCAGCAAACCCAACGAGGGTTGGCAATCGATGAGAACAACGTCGTAGTCATCAAGAACAGGCTTCAGGACCCGAGCCAAAATCTGCTCGCGGGCGACTTCGTTCACTAGGTGAACTTCTGCAGCCGAGAGGTCAATATTCGCAGGAATGACGTGAATGCCTTTGGTCTTTGTCGGAACAATCGCCTTCCGAACGTCCTTCTCGCGGCCAATCAGGAGGTCGTAGATGGTGACGGTGTCGTGCGTCTTCACTCCCAAGCCGGCAGAGAGCGCGCCCTGCGGGTCAAAGTCGACCATCAGCACATTCCGACCGCACTCAGCGAGCGCGCCACCCAAGCTGATGGTGGTTGTGGTTTTGCCAACCCCGCCCTTTTGATTACACAGAGCAATGATGCGGGCAGGACCGTGGGATTTAAGCGCCGGAGGTTCAGGAAAATCACGCACCGGACGGCCAGTAGGGCCTATCTGGGACGCAACTTTGGGCATGGAATTAGTCTATCGCTCCGATTTACTTCGCACGGGGATGCGCCCCCAGATAGACGTCACGAAGGGTGTCGATGGTGACTTTCGTGTAAATCTGGGTTGTCGAAACCGATGCGTGGCCCAAGAGCTCTTGGACAACTCGAATATCTGCTCCTCCGCCGAGAACGTGAGTAGCAAATGAGTGACGAAGGGTGTGGGGGGAAACCAGGCCCTCAAGGTGCGCCCGTTTAGCGGCCTCATTGATGATCAGCCAAGCATTTTGACGCGAGAGGGGCCCGCCACGTGCTCCAAGAAACACCATCGGAGTGGACCTCTTGGCATTCTTCAAGAGCGCAGGTCGCGCGCGTGTCAAATAACTGTCAAGGGCCGCCCGCGCATAACTGCCCACCGGAACAATCCGCTGTTTGCGGCCTTTGCCCGTCACACGCACTACTTCAGCCGTCTTACCCTGATCATCAACCAGGTCATCAACACTCATCTCTGTCACCTCTGACACACGAGCGCCAGTCGCGTAGAGCAGCTCCAGAAGAGCCCTATCGCGCAAAGCAATGGGGTCGTCGCCGACCACGGCCTCCAGCAGAGCCTGGACTTGTCCCACGGTCAAGGCTTTCGGAAGGCGGCCAGGGAGTTTCGGAGTGTGAAGCTCCCTCGTTGCGTCGTCGGTGACGATGCCCTCGTCGAGAAGGAAACGGTGAAAATTCTTGATACTCGAAAGCTTCCTTGCGACCGTGGTGCGAGCGCCGCTCAGTTGCCCAACGTAGTCACGAACGTGGTCTTGGCGCACCGAAGCAGGCGCATTCAGAGAGCGTGTTGCCAGCCAGGCCAGATAGTGCCCCAGATCGCTGCGATACGCGGTGACGGTGTGAGCTGAGCGGCCCCGCTCGAGCGTGACATAGCGGATATAGCGCTCGAGCTCGCGCTCGAGCTCCGTGCGCGAGGCGCTAGAGCTGCTGTCTTGTGACATAAGCGGCAAGGAGCGCGGTGACGGCAATCTGGTTCTTGATGTCCCCGCGCATGATTGCGCTCACCACATCGTCAAGGGGAACAAAGCGTTTCTCTAAATCTGCCTCTTCGCCTTCTCGAACATAATCGTGGGCTAGCGGACGCAGACCCGTTGCCAGATAAATCTGGATGAACTCGTTCGAGCCGCCAGGCGTGGTGTTCAGCGTCATCAGGTAATCCCAACGATCCGCCTCCAGATCAGCCTCTTCTGCCAACTCGCGCTTCGCGCACTCGAGGGGGTCTTCGCCAGGGATATCCAGAAGGCCAGCAGGAATCTCCCAATTAAGCGAACGAATCGCATGGCGATACTGGCGAATCATCATCACTTCGCCATCCTCGTTGATCGCCACCACGCCCACCGCGCCCGTGTGATCGACAAAATCGCGGCGCAAAACCGTGCCGTTGTAATCGAAGGTTTCCCGGACGACGTCCCAAATTGCCCCGTCGAAGACCGTCTCCCGAGTCAACGCCTCGATGGGGCGGGGTTCATCCTTGGGGAGAAAAACCCCCACCTTTAGTTCTCCTGGTCGGAGACCGGGAACAACGCCGATGCCTCGTGGCGCTCAAGAGCAGCGCCGACCAAGCCAGCGAACAACGGATGCGCGCGGTTGGGCCTAGAGCGAAGCTCCGGGTGCGCCTGGGTAGCCACATAGAACGGGTGGACAGACTTCGGTAGCTCAACAAACTCCACCAGGGACCCATCCGGACTGGTGCCTGAGAAGACGAGACCAGCTTCTGCGATCTGGTCGCGATAGGAGTTATTCACCTCGTAGCGGTGACGGTGTCGCTCCGTGATGGTGGGCTGACCATAGAGCTCTCGAACCACGGAGCCTTCCAGCAGGGCCGCCTCATACAGGCCCAAGCGCATGGTTCCGCCCATATCGCCGTTACCAGAAAGGATGTCGACCTGCTCGGCCATGGTCGCGATGACAGGGTGAGGGGCCTCGGGGTCAAACTCAGTGCTCGAGGCGCCGGCCAGCCCCGCCATCGTGCGGGCGTATTCAATCACCATGCACTGCAAGCCAAGGCACAAGCCAAGGGCGGGAATACCGTTCTCTCGGGCGTAGCGAAGAGCTCCGACTTTGCCCTCGATGCCACGAATTCCAAAGCCACCGGGAACACAGATTCCATCCACGTCGGACAGCGTTCTCTCGGCGCCAGCGGTGGTTTCGCACTCATCACTAGCGACCCACCGCAACTCGACTTTCGTGTGATGAGCGAAGCCCCCGGAACGAATCGCTTCGCTCACCGAGAGGTACGCGTCTGGCAGGTCAATGTACTTTCCAACAATGGCGATTGTCACCGTGTGCTTCGGGTGATGCACAGCGTCGAGTAAGTCTTTCCAGCCATCCCAGACCATCTCACCGGCCTGCAGGCCCAGGCTGTCGATGATGTAGTCATCGAGGTCTTGGCTGTGGAGCAAGGAGGGGATGTCGTAGATGCTCGGCACATCCACCGCGTTCACTACAGCGGCTTCGTCAACATCGCACATCAGCGCAATCTTGCGACGGTTGGCGCTCTCAACGGGGCGATCGCTACGCAAAACTAATGCGTCTGGCTGAATACCAATAGAGCGCAAAGCCGCTACAGAGTGTTGGGTTGGCTTGGTTTTCTGCTCCCCCGACGCCCCCATGAAGGGCACAAGTGAAACGTGGACGAAGAACACGTTCTCACGTCCCAGTTCATGGCGCACCTGGCGTGCCGCTTCGATGAATGGCTGGCTTTCGATGTCTCCGACGGTTCCACCGATTTCAGTAATGATCACATCAGGACGTGGCTCTTCGTGGGCTTGGAGGCGCATGCGCCGCTTGATTTCATCGGTGATGTGCGGAATCACCTGAACCGTGTCACCCAAGTACTCGCCCCGCCGTTCCTTACCAATCACCTCTTGGTATATCTGCCCGGTTGTCACGTTGGCTGCCTGAGAGAGGTTGATGTCCAAGAAGCGCTCATAGTGGCCGATGTCCAAGTCGGTTTCAGCCCCGTCGTCGGTGACGAACACCTCGCCGTGCTGGAAGGGGTTCATTGTGCCGGGATCAACGTTCAGATAGGGATCCAGTTTCTGCATCACGACACGCAGTCCGCGGCCGGCCAGCAGATTGCCAAGCGATGCGGCGGTGAGACCCTTACCGAGAGAGGAGACGACCCCACCGGTCACAAAGATGTGTTTAGTGATTCCCGGGTGAGATGTTTTTTTGGGGTCCGCCACGGAATTCAACAGTAACCGGTTAACGGGGTCCTTAGCGACGACTCACCGAATGAGTCTTCTCAATTAACTCTCGGGCGTGGGACAGGGCGGTCTGCGAGTCTGCCATTCCGCCCAGCATGCGGGCCAGCTCGGTGACACGCTCTTCGCCCGACAAGACCTGGACACTCGAGGTCGTGACTTGGCCATCGGTATCTTTGACAACCCTCAGATGGTTATTCGCAAAAGCTGCAACCTGAGCAAGGTGGGTGACGACAATCACTTGGGCGCTCTGTGCCAACACGTCAAGCCTGCGCCCAATCTCTAGCGCGCTCGCACCGCCGACGCCAGCATCCACCTCATCAAAAACAAAGGTGGGCACGGGGTCAGAACCGGCAATCACGACCTCGAGCGCCAACATGACGCGGGAGAGTTCTCCGCCAGAGGCGCCCTTACCCAGGGGCAAGGGCTCCGCACCGGGGTGGGCGGCGAGGAGGAGGGCCACCTGGTCCCGACCGTGAACGCTGAGCGTGTCAGTCGGCGTGACCCGCACGTGGAAACTTGCCATCGCCATCGCCAAGGCGGAGAGCTCGGTGGTGACAGCACCACCGAGAGTCTCCGCAGCAGCTTTTCGAAGCGCAGAGAGCTCGTCAGCCAACTGGTGCGCGAGTGCGAGCGCCGCGTCTGCCTGAGCACTCAACACCTCAACGGTGTCGCCATCACGATCGAGTTCTAGGAGTCGCTCTGATCCCGTGCGCTCCAACTCCAGAACGTCATCAAGGGTTGGGCCATAGCGGCGAAGTAGCTGGTTGAGACTCGCGAGCCTCTCGTGGCTCGCTTCCAAACTGAGCCCTCCATCGCCCTCGAGACCAGCGAGATAGCCAGCCAATGACGTCGAGACTTCGGCAACCTGGTAACTGGCCTCAGCAAGCGTCTGGCGGATGGGCTCGAGCGTCGTATCGACATGAACGACGCGCTCGAGGGCCTTCAACGCCTCGTCGATGAGACTCTCGGCGTCTCGAACCTCCACAGCCAGGGAGTCAGAAGCCAATGCGTTCTTCGCGTGAAGAGCCGCCGCCCTCAAATCTTCGGTGTTGGTGAGGCGTGCAATCGTCTCAGTGAGTCTCACGTCCTCCCCTGGTTCGGGCTTTACGGCCTCGATGTCGCCAAGCGCTTCCCGCAGGGACGCCGCTTCGGCCGCGCGTGCTTGCGATTCGGTCTGAAGGAGGTGGAGGCGCTTCTCAAGCTCGCGGTAGTGCTCGTAGGCCTCTCTATACCGAGCTGCCAGTTCCAACAACGGAGCGCCGGCGAATCTATCCAAGGCCTCGCGCTGGGCCGATTCCGACTTGAGGCGAATCTGGTCGCTCTGGCCGTGAATCACGACCAAGTGTTCGGCTATGTCCGAGAGCGTGGCAACCGGTGCGTTGCGGCCACCAATCACCGCGCGAGAGCGACCTTCCTGGAGAACCTCTCGGGCGACAATCAGCTCGTCATCATCGAGTACTGCACCGATATCGGAAACCCGCTCTCGAACAGGAGAGTCAGCCGTGACCCTAAATCTTCCCTCCACCCACGTAGCCGCACTCCCCTGGCGTACTCGCGCAGAGTCTGCGCGGTCGCCCAACAGCAAACCCAGCGCCGTGACGACCATCGTCTTCCCCGCACCTGTTTCCCCCGTCACGACCGTGAGGCCGGGACCCAACGGAAGCCGTGCCTCGCTGATGACTCCAAGGTTGGTAATGGTGATATCGGAAATCACGGGGGGCTATCCTTTTCCAGGCCCGCGCCAGCCGGTAAAAGGCAGACCGAATTTCTTGACCAGCCGGTCGGTAAAGGGCCCGGGGTGAAGGCGGGCGAGACGCAGGGGGTTCTCGCTCCGCTTTGCCACGATGCGAGAGCCCGGCTCAATGTCGATACCGCGACGTCCGTCACACCACAACACCGCAGTGGCTCCGGAGCGATCCAACAGTTCAACGGCCAACACTGAGTGCGGTCCCACAACCAGGGGTCTCGCGAAGAGCGCGTGGGCCGAGAGAGGAACCATCAACAGGGCCTCCACCTCTGGCCACACAACCGGGCCACCGGCAGAAAACGAGTATGCGGTAGAGCCAGTAGGCGTCGCCAGCACAACACCGTCGGCTCCAAATGCAGAGATCGGTCGTCCGTCAACTTCTAGAGCGAGCTCAATCATGCGCGCCCTCGATGCCTTCTCGATGGCCGCTTCGTTAACGGCGAACGTGGAGTAAATCTCGCCCGAGGTAGTGGAGACCGACACATCCAGAACCAACCGCTCGTCAACATCGTATTCACCAGCAAGAGCCTGCGACACAGTCCACGCTAAGTCGTCGCGTTCACTCTCTGCGAGAAAGCCGACATGCCCATGGTTAATGCCAAGAATCGGTGCCGAAGCGCCCCGGGTCAGCTCGACCGCGCCGAGGATGGTGCCATCGCCACCCAACACAATGGTTAGCTCAAGGTCCGAGAGCGCTACGCCAGCGCCCAAGACGGCAAACTCGCCAGCAAGAGCCTTACGAAAGTCATCTTCTTGCACTGGCGCCACCACCGGGGTGGCCCCAGCCGCACGTAACTGCTCGCACACCGCGACCGCCGCTGCGAGTGCATCCGCACGAGCGGTATGCGCTACAACAAGCATGTGCCTGGTGGTCATGCCGTCTCCTCGCTCAGGAATGGGTCACGTCGTAGATGTGCTCAGACCATTGTGTCTGATTCCGCCCACGCGTGGGTGTAAACCAACACAGGTACTCCCGATTGCCGGCTCCGCCGGTAATCGGTGAGGGCATCAGGCCTGCAAGGTGGAGCCCGCTCGCCTCCGCTGCTGCAACAACGGAAGCGATTGCGTGGGCATGGCCTGCAGGGTCGGTGGCGATTCCCTCGGTCACCCCGGTTCTGCCCACCTCAAACTGCGGCTTCACCAAAGCAATCCAGGACGCCGACCCTAAGACCGCGACCACCGGGCAGAATACCTGAGTCAGCGAGATGAAACTCAAGTCCGCGACGACCCAATCAACACCCCCCACATTGAGATCGCTCCACCACTGCTGGTTGAGGTAACGAACGTTGATTCCCTCGCACAGCGTCACTCGCTCATCAGACACAAGGCTTGGGTGCAGTTGCCCGTGACCCACATCCAGAGCAACCACGTGCTTCGCTCCCCGCTCGAGAAGAACCTGGGTAAACCCGCCCGTTGACGCACCGAGATCCACGGCAGTGACACCCTCAACGCTGATCTTCCAGTGATCGAGTGCGCCAAGGAGCTTAAGAGCTCCACGGCCGACGTAGTCGTCGGTTCCGTTGAGCTCAATCTTTGCCTCGTCGTCAACGAGTAGAGCGTGCTTGGTCTGAACGACACCGTCGACACTCACCTCCCCAGCGTCGATACGACGCTGGGCCTTTGTCCGACTCTCCACCAGCCCCCTCTGCACCAAAGCTTGGTCAAGGCGCGTTGCGACCATTAGGAGGATGCGGGCTGGTCGAGAAAACCTTTGAGCTCGTCGTGGAGGTCGTTCAGAGCGGCGATCCGCTCGTCAAGGGGAAGTGAGGACAGCGCCGCAAGACGGGCTTCCATCGCCTCGGGGGTCCACGCGGTCATAGAGACGAATATATCTGGGGATCGACATCAAGTCCGAAAATCTTGAGTCCGGAATCGTGAACGATTGTCGCACCGGCGCGAACCAAATCAATCGGCCGTCCGGCTCGGGCAACACGAATCACATGATCTTTTCGGCGAACAACGGCCCGACCAACCTCGACCGTGTGAACACCATCGGAATCAGTATGGCGAACGGTTTCCGGATAGGGCTTGTGCAGATCGCGCAGGTCCTCGAGGACATAGGTCGGGCGCATGCTGGCATCGCTGGCGAGTAGCGTTTTCGCGGAGTCAATGCCGGTGAGTACCAAGGCTGAGCGCATCCCGGCACGGTTTGCCCCTAGGACATCCGTGTCGAGGCGATCGCCGATCATGAGAGTCTCCGCCGGCGCAGAACCAAAGCGCTCAGCAGCGAGCTGAAAAATCTCAGGCTCTGGTTTCCCAGCAAAAGTAGCAAGGCGACCCACGGCAAGGTGAACGGCAGAGACCAAGGCGCCGTTTCCCGGCGCCACCCCGCCTTGGAGCGGAATAGTCCAGTCTGTATTCGTCGCTACCCACGGAATTTCTGGCCGGCGCTGCAGAGCGAAGGACGCTTGCGCAAGGTGTTCCCAGCCAACTTCTGGCGAGAAGCCCTGAACGACGGCATCAGGGGAATCATCGGCAAGGCTGGTAACACGGAACCCTGCCGCCTCGACTTCGCTAACCAAACCAACCCCTCCGACAACCAGCACCAGCGCGCCAGCAGGCAAGAGGGTGGCGAGCATTCGTGCTGCAGATTGTGGGGAGGTCACGACATCATCCGGTGTGGCGGGAAGCCCGTAGCTAGCAATCTGGGCTGCCACCTGCGATGGTGTCCTCGACGCGTTGTTGGTGACATAGCCAAGACGCAGAGTCGTGGCGGCTTTTGACAGGGACTTCACGGCGTGAGGAAGAGCCTCGGGGCCCCGATAGATCACACCATCGAGATCCAGAAGGAGAACGCGAATCCCTTCTAGCGGGATTGGCCTACCGCCCATCACCCTCGATCATCCTCCAGCATTTCGACAACCACAACGCTGGCCTCTTCGTCATCGGGCGCTGATGCCTCAGCCAGCGCAATTGCGGCTCGGTTGGCGCGCTCTCCCCACAGCTCTGCTTCCTCGTCGCGACCAAGCTCCGCCAACACCACGGCGTACGAGTCAAAGAGAGCAGGGGAAAATGAATAGGCAGTTTCTGGGGTGAGTTGAGGAATCTCAAGCTCAGCCAAGGCCAGCTGTGGCTGGTTCAAATCAAGCCTTGCGCCAGAGCGCGCGATGGCTAGTTCCACCTGAACGGGAACGGGCAATGTGGAACGAACCACGTCGCCGGCCAACTCCAATGCGCGGTCAGGGCGACCCAGCCCTCGTTCACAATCCACCATCAACGGCAACTGGTCATTACTGCCGGATAGCCGGCGGTATGTGCGCAGCTCCCGCAGCGCCAAAGCGAAATCGCCGGTCAAATAGGCCGTAATGCCAAGCGTTTCCCGAACGACCGGGATTCGACCTGCCCTGCGCGCGGCGGCAAGAGCGTGCTGATGGGCGCGCTCGGGGTCCTCATCGACAACCCGGCTGGCCATCACCAAGTGTCCCGCGACCCACTCCGCGTTTTCTTTGGTGAGTGCTTTCAGTTCGCGCCACGCAGCACGGTCAAGTTCCGCTGGAAGCGCATCCGCGTCTACTGCGGGATCGTTGTGGCGAGGCGCATCGTCGCGTTCTTCTCGCGGTGCGCGATCGCGAAGTGGTCTCGAGCCCCTATTTTCACTGGGGGCACCCTCACGTCTGGGGCCAAAACTGCGACGCGGAGCCCCCGAAGAGTCACCCGTGCGGCGCGGACCATCCGTGCGTTTGCCTTCACCAGGCTTCCCATCCCGCGCGGGTCGCGGCCGAGAGCTACGCTCGCCGGAGCCCTCCGCTGGCTTTCGTCCAAAACGGTCGCCGTCCTTGCGGGGTCTATCACTCGAGGAGCCTGATGCCCCGTCCCTGCGCGGGCGCGCGGGTCGCTGCCCTGAGGGCTTCCCGCCTTCGGAGGGGCGCTTTGGCGCTCGGGATCGGTCGTTGTCTGTCATGGTTTTCCTCATTAACGCAAAATGGCCACCCCTGGGGGTGGCCATTTCACAAAGAAGTCCGGCGGTGTCCTACTCTCCCACGAGGTCGCCCTCGCAGTACCATCGGCGCTGAAGGTCTTAGCTTCCGGGTTCGGAATGTAACCGGGCGTTTCCCCTTCGCTATGGCCGCCGAAACACTATTGATTTTTCAGTCTGAGGATTACCAGCGTCAGCTGGTAATCGATCGGTTCTCGACCGTAAATCGAGAACCACAAAGTGGACGCGAGCACCACACATGTGGTGTCAAGTTATCGGCTTATTAGTACCGGTCAGCTGCATGGGTCTTTAGTCCCCACTTCCA